>JAJZWY010000003.1 GCA_021846445.1 bacterium | reverse complement strand
CCCATGATTTAGTAGTTTTTGAGGACAACTTTGATAGATATTTGATCTTTAGGGATTAATTATCCGCTACTCCACCCATTAGATAAAAGTCTATTAATTTGAATTAGCCCAGTTCTGACCAATAATTACAACAAAATCGGAACTATACCCGGTTGCTGACGACAGTTCTGTAGAAGAATTTGATGAAGACGAAGAATTAACCTTAAATATTTTTTCAAGGTAGCCGTTTGAATAAGTGTCTTTATTGGGAACATTATCAAGAATAGCGTTTTGATTATAATAACTACCAGCATTTCCTACATAGGTTACATTAAAACCAGCAGCTGTTAGCTTATTAGCTTCCAGGTGAGCCATATCCGAAATATTACTTGCATTTAGAACAGTAATACTTGCTCCTTCTTGGACTACCGGATTCGACGAAGTAATTTGTTGATAGTAGTGTTTAATTTGACCAAATTGACCAAAACCAGATTTAGGAATTAAGGCATCTTGACCATTAGAAGTCACATAGGTAGTTAATAACGCATTCGATCCAGAATAGCTTAAACCATATGAACCTATATTATTCAAGTTAACCTTCTTTGCATAGGAAGCAAGTTTTATTGCATCTTGTAATGAAAGGTCTGTTTTAATATTTGCCCCTATAGCAGAAAACAAATTAGTAATCTTTATTGGATTTGTTAGAACACCAACACTTAGTGCCTTTTGTTCAAGGGCAACCAACATCTGCCGTTGATGTTGAGTCCTATTTATATCGCTTAATGGAAAACCATAGGCATAAGGCGAATCACCTCTTGCCAAAGCCAAGGCTAAGGCCTGTAATCCATCTAAATGTACTTCACCATTAGGAAGTTTTAGCGGTCCACCATGTGCCTTATCGACATTTGGATCATATAATCCTCTTGGATCAGGGCTTTGTATATTAACGTTAATTCCTCCAACAGCATTTACTGCATCTTCAAAAGCCGTGTAATCAATTAAGGCATAATAATCTATAGGAATTCCAAAATCTTCTTCTAAAATTTGCTGCAATTGACCCATACCACCACTAAAATAACCTCTTTGGTTAAAATTTGCATTTGTGTTCGCGGCATTTATTTTATTATGGCCCATACCCGGGATATTTAACCATATATCTCTAGGGATACTGTATGTAAAGGCTGTATTATTTTTAACATCCAAACTTATAACCATAATAGAATCTGTTAATGCACCTTCATCACTATTCTTTCCCTGATATCCAGCTAATAGAATATTAATCCTACCTTGGTTTTGACCCCTTAATGTAACATTAGAAAATAGTCCGCTGACATCACTAAACAAGTTTCCATGAAAAACTTTATCTATACTTCCTATGAGTTTCGCTCCAAAATATCCGAAGGTTGCAACAACCAAAATAAGAATTATCATTATGGTGATAAGCACCTTCTTTTTCCTAGATTTTTTAGGTCTAGGTGCTTTTTTAAACTGATTATTAAAATTTTGGGTTGATCTATTATTAGGTAACGTTCTATTTAAAAGAGTATTGTCGCCTGGTTTATATATATTATTCATTAAATCCTTAAAATTAATCTATATAAGCTTAGGTACATTATATTATGATACTGATAATAAGCTTAAGGTCGGGTATCAAGTAGATAACCTGTCAAAATAGACTAGGTGGTTATCCTCAAAACACAACCACGGTTATGTTAAATATTGGATTACCTTTTTCGCATGTAATCAGATAATCATACGTTTGATTGCCCGACCATAGCGTAATTATAATGTTTTGCTGATTTATTTATCAAATTAAAAATTACAGCAGAAAATTTAATATATGTAATTCTAAATTAAATACAGGTGTAGCAATAAATTGAAATATCAATAACATAAAAATTAAAATTGAAATAAATCCTAGAGATTCAATTTTATTCATAATATCTTTAATGTTCTCTGGCGCTAATGCATACAATAGCCTTGAACCATCAAGAGGTGGAAAGGGTATTAGATTAAAAATAAATAGTGATATGTTAATTTCTGCAAATAAAACTAAAAATTGGGCCTCAACATAATTTAGGCTGTTTACACCAAGGCGAAATATTATTCCAGCAATTACCGCCAACAGGAAGTTCGATATAGGGCCCGCCAATCCAACTAGCGCTAAACCAAATTCATCAAATTTTAAATTTCTGGGATTGATGTTTACTGGTTTTGCCACGAAAAATGGCATTAAACCAAAAATAACTAAAACTAAGGGTAGTAGAATAGTAGTTAGTAGATCAATACTTTTTAATGGGTTAAGGGTTAGCCTACCCTCGTCTTTTGCCGTATGATCACCTAATAAATGAGCCATATACCCATGAGATGCTTCGTGTATAGTCATCCCGATTAAAATAGACACAAAAAATAAACCAATATCTAAAATAGACATATTTCCAAACATAATAGTATTCAGTATACAAGAATAACTATAATAAAAACATTGTCTATTTTAAATTAAAGCTACTCATCTTTATCTAAATTAATGTAATGAATTACAGAAGATAAATACCCCCAACCTCCCACCTAAAAGTTAAGAACATATACTTATATACGTAAATATTAACTATAGTGATAAACAAATACTGTGTTCCTAGTTCCTAGTATATTAGGAACTTTTATGCTATACTGGTATTGTGAATACATCTCAAAAAATAATTAAATACATACAAGAAAATGGTCAGGTAACTGGTTCTGAGTTAGTAGATTATTTGTCTATAACCGATCGAGCTGTACGTAAACAACTGAAATACCTACTAGATAACAGTAGATTGGTAAAAACCGGCAAACCACCAAAAGTCTATTACTCTATACCACCCCAAACAAGCACAATCAAAAAAAGCAAAGATAAATTTGGTTTTATTGATAAAATTACCCAAAAATTAATTAAAGATAATTTCTTGTACATCACTCCAAGAGGGACGATGTTAGAGGGCCTAAAAGGCTTTGCTGTGTGGTGTCAGGAACGAAATCTTGACCTCATAGAAACTGCATCCACCTATCAGGAAACAATCAGTAAATACCAAAAATATCGTAAACAAGGGCTTATCGATGGTATGTACAAAATGAAGTCAAGTTTTGACAATATAGCTCTAGATGAGCTTTTCTATATTGATTTTTATGCTCTAGAAATCTTTGGTAAAACAAAACTCGGACAACTTCTGTTGTTTGCCAAACAAAGCCAAAACAGAGAACTAATCAATCAGTTAGCGGATATAGTTAACCCCACTATCTTAAAACTAATCAAGAAGTTCAATATTGATGGCGTAGGGTTTATACCACCTACAGTTAAAAGAGAACTTCAGCTAATAAAACAACTTCAGAAAAGGCTTAATCTTGATACAAGAGAAGTAGTAATTAGTAAGGTTAAAACTCCAGTGGCTGTACCCCAAAAAACTCTTAGTAAAATTGATGACCGAATAATAAATGCCAGAGAGACAATTGTTGTTGAGGGTAAAAATAAGTACAACAATATTTTGCTTATAGATGATGCGGTTGGGTCAGGCTCTACTCTTAATGAAACGGCCAAAAAGATTCGCCAACGAGGTCAATGTCAGGGTGAAATTATTGGATTAGCAATTACGGGTAGTTTTTTTAAGGGTTTTGAAGTTATAAGTGAAGTATAGAGGCGGGTGATAACTCATATTTTTAAATCGTTGGCACTAACCAGCCCTGCTAACTGGCTCTATCTTAATCGGCATAATATTCTCTCCATGGGTTGGGCTCCTCTTTAACTTGTCTACTTACTTTAGTACAAATAACCTTAAGAGCTCTAAGATAATCTAAACGAGAAACTATCTTTAAATACTCTCCCAGATGGAAAGTATGTCCTGGCACAAGAACCGAATCAGGTTAATATCTAATCTAATTGACTTCTTAGGGAATAAAGAATATAATTTAACCCTATATTTATTTAATATCTATAACAAGATAACTAAAAATTGAGGTTAGATAATGCAAGTATGTGATATTTCGGGAAAAGGTAAACAATTTGGTAACAAAATAAGCTTTAGTCAAAGACATATTAAAAGAGTATGGAAACCCAATTTACAGCACAAAACTATTGAAATAGATGGCAAAAAAGTCACACTTAAACTAAGTACTCAAGCTATTAGAACATTGAAGAAAAAGAATCTATTAACAAAAGATTCTACTAAATCAATCTGATCTCGATTTACATAAAACTCTGAACTAGCTTAAAATATTGTCACATGCAATATAAAACAAAAGATTAGACATAAATACAGCAAAATCTGTAACTTATAGCTATGCTTAGGTCTTATTTGGATAATATAGCTAGCTTACTATTTAGGATTGCTCTAGAATTACCAAAGATATTGAATCCGATATATCGTTTTTCTTGAGTTTTAACTTTGTAATAGCCTCACTTGATTCCATGCCTAATTCGGTTATTATTTGATCTAAAGACAAGGTTTCAACCGGATATTTTAAGTCTTTCGATTTATAAAACGTCGGAATGAAAATATTTGGTTCAATTTCTTTGATTAATTTCAGCCCCCCAACTGGATCAAGACAATATCCGTTATTTCCTAATGGAACTATAAGAGCATTAATCTTACCAATTTTTTCCATCTGTTCATCATTAAATTCACCAAAAATTCTACCTGTAATCAAAATACTAGCTTCAGGTGTTGTAAATTTATACATTGTAACACTTTTATCTTGGTCAATGAAAGATCGTGATCTAATCCCAATAACCGAAATCTCACCAATTTCATATTCTCCGGGACCATTGATTAATAAATTATAATTATTATTGTTTTGATTAGTGATCAATTCGTCGGTATAAATAGCTGTGTCTTGATTTTTAATAATACTTTTTTTGCCAAAATCTTCTAAATAGTCATCAATTATTAATTTTGTTGACTTGTATGTAACCGTTAGACAATTGCCTCCATAATATTGAATTTCCATTATTTTATTCCTCAGATTTATTATTAGGATCACCTAAAACGTTATAAATATCAACTAAAATCTGTTTTTTAGAATTTAAAACCGTGCTTGCAAATCTGTCCCTAATATCTAATCTATACCGAAAATTGTCCATGTTCATTATTGAATACCTAAGCGATTTATTTTCTTGAGCTTCCAAGGAAGAAACATATTTTGCAGCAGCATTTGGATTAATTTCACCAATTATCAATAAGTCTATTCCCGTAGACTCATCTCTTGTAAATTGACCTGTTAAAAGAGCTAGTTCGACTCGTCCTATTGCACTGAGATCTGAATAATCTTTACTTAAATTCTCGTTATCCTTATTTTTATCACTCAATTTAACATCTTCTTTATTTTTTCCAAAAATCTCAAATAAAGGGCCATAAAATTTAAACTTCTGATTAACTTCATAATATAATTTATTATTATTACTATCAGAAACTATAATCCCTATATTAAGCAAATTGCTTAATTCTCTCCTTACCGAATTTATCTGTTCTTCAATCCTTCGAGTTATTTCCCTTACATAAAATTGCCTATTAGGGCTACCATAGAATAACTTTAGTAGTTTAACTCTGGTTTTGGAACCAAATAATTGTTCAATCATATTGCTATGATATCAAATTATTGGGTCAAAACAAAGTTATATATTTACATTTGTTGTAATATATTCAATAATAGTATCTACATTTAAGGGATAGTTAAACCATTTTATATTATTATTCTTCTTAAACCATGTTCGTTGTTTTTTAGCTAAATTTTTTGTAGCTTGAATAATTTTTAATCTTGTATCGTCTAAACTTTGTTTATTATTAAAATAATCTTTCCATTGAGCATAGCCAACACCCTTACAAATCTCAGAATCCCATCCATATTTTTTCGATAAAACTTTAGCTTCTTGTTCTAACCCTTTCTTAATCATGTTATCAATTCGTTTAATAATCATCTTCTGATGAATGTCTTTGTCCATTTTAACCCCTATTAAAACTGTATTTTTTCTTAATTTATCATTATTGATATTACCCTTATTTGTCTCTATCAACCGAATTATTCTTCGCTTATTATTGGAATCAATTTCTTTTAGATTTAAATTTTGAGAAATTGCAATATCTTTTAGTTGTTCTTGGCTTAATTGATTTAAATCATTCCTTAATGTTTTATTGGCTTGAATATTTTTCCTAAAAGTATAGTTATAGATAACACTATTTATATATAACCCAGATCCACCAACCATTATTGGAATCTTTTGGTTTTTATGAATTTTATTTATTGTCGATAGTGCCATTGCTTTATACTTAGCCACAGAAAAGTATTGATTTGGCTCAATGCAATCTATTAAATAATGCTTAACTTGTTGTAACTGATAGGCACTTGGTTTAGCTGCACCAATATTTACTTCTTTACGGATTATCCAAGAGTCCGCATTGATCACTTCGCCATTTATTCTACGAGCTACTTCTATAGCCAATTCAGTCTTACCCGTTGCGGTTTCACCCAAAATGACAACTAAAGGAACATTTTTCACGTCTATATTAGATTGTTGATTGTTTTGATCGATTAATATGTTCGTTTTTAACATGTTTTAAAAAATCTTCAAGACTAATTGATTTGTTATTCTGACTTATATTTAAAATTAAATCCTTCCTAATTCGAGGTAATAGCTTATTTGTTTTAACTTCGTCATTTCCAATAACCACAATATAAGGAATTTTCATTAATTCAGCGTTTCTAATTTTTTTAGATATAGAACTGTTTTCATCGTCTATCTCAGCTCTTAAGCCAAGTTTAGCTACCTGTGTTTCAATATTTTTAACATACTTTTGAACTTCCTTAGATTGATTCAACATCAAGAAACGTATTTGCTCTGGGGCAACCCATACCGGAAATTTTCCACCAACATGTTCGATGTAAATAGACATAAAGCGCTCCACAGACCCAAGTAATGCGCTATGGATCATAATTGGGTTCCTTTTTGATCCATCGATATTATCGTATTCCAGACCAAATCTAATTGGTTGAATAAAATCTAATTGAATGGTTGCAACTTGATGCTCTCTATCCAAAGAATCAACTCCAATAAAATCTATCTTTGGACCATAAAAAGTAGCTTCACCTTCTGCAACGAAATAATTCATCTTATTGATATTAATAACTTTCTCTAGTTCTTCTTGGGCTCTTCGCCATACTTCATCTGTTCCAAGATATTTTTTCTGATCATTTTTTAAACTTAGTCTTACTTTCAGGGGAATATCAAATTGTTCGTACAATTCTTTAATCATCAAAAATATTTGATTAATCTCATATTCTATTTGATCTTCAGTGCAAAATATATGACTATCATCTTGAGTTATTGATCTTACTCGATTCAATCCTCCTAATTCTCCACTTTTTTCATCCCTATAAACAGTAGTAGTTTCAAGATAGCGTATTGGTAAATCTCTGTAAGACCTTTGACGTGACGCATAAATTTGACTGTGGTGCGGGCAATTCATTGGTTTTAAGACAAGTCTATCTTTCGTTTCCTGACTTCTAACTAAAAATAACTCATCTCCAAACTTATCTAAATGACCAGATACTTTATATAGTTCATCTCTAGTTATATGAGGTATGAAAACTTTCTGAAAACCTTTTTCCAGTCTTAACTGGGCAGAATAATTTAAAAGTTCTTCTCTAATTATAGTTCCTCTCGGTGTAAAAAGAGGCAAACCTGAACCAACTAAATTAGAAAAGGTAAATAAATCTAATTCTCGACCTAACCTACGATGATCGTTGTTTTTAGCTTCTTCTTGGGATTTCAAATAATTTAAAAGTTCTTCTTTAGTTTCAAAAGCAACCCCATAAATTCTTTGCAGTTGTTTATTTTTAGCATCTCCTCTCCAATATGCCCCACTAATCTTTACTAACTTAAATTCTTTAACTTTTCCGGTCGAAGAAAGATGAGGACCCTTACACAAATCGATAAAATCACCATTCTTGTAAAAACTAACTTCCTGAACGCCCGTAGTCGCCTCTTTGGTAACCTTAATATCTTTATATGAAGTAGTACCATATTTTTTTAGGATTTCTAGAAGTTCAAGTTTGAATACCTGATCATTTTGATGAGCCCAATCCATAGCCTCATTAATTGTTTTAGTATATTTGATAAATTGCTGGTTTTCCTTAATAATTTCGTGCATTTTCTTTTCTATGGCAGGAAAATCTTTTTCAGATAAATTTTTGTTTTTTATATAAACATCATAATAAAATCCATTTTCTATTACTGGGCCAACTCCAAATTTAACCTCTGGATAAAGTTGTTGAAGAGCGCTAGCAAGGATATGAGCTAAAGAATGCCTCATAGCGTATAATTTATCGTCATTCACAGAAAAAACACCTCACTAAATAATAAGTTAATCAATTCATAAACAATAATATCATTAAATAAAAGAAAAAACGATTGTATAATCTCGCATTTTATACAATCGCTTCAGCTCCCAAACACTTGACTCAAAACAATCTCGTCAAAACTTCACCTAACAACATCTAAATTATCATTATTAGTATTATAAAGCTAGTACTTTATTGTCGTAATTATTACATCCTAAATAATTCCAGAGTAATCTAATAATTATACCAAATATGATTTATAATAAAAATATTTATTTTATAGTAAATAAATATACTATAATATGTTCTTGTTGTTGGGTGATTAGCTCATTCGGCTAGAGCGCTTCCTTGACGTGGAAGAGGTGAGAGGTTCGAATCCTCTATCGCCCACCATTTAATTTATATTAATTTTTGCAAAGTGGATATTGACACTTACCTCTTATTTTGATAGAATACTCAGGTTAAACAAAGGGACTGTGTGAGTATTACCAAAGTCAGTGTTTTGGACACTTTCCAATTGTTTTACGAGGAATTACTTCCAACTAAAACAACGAGGCGTGTCAAAAGGCTTGGAGTCAAGTTTGACAGCTAAGCAACAAAATAACTTCGGTGAAAGCCGAAGTTTTTTATTTTTTGCACATAAAATAATTATTATCCACTAGACTATTAAACAGTTTAATGTCAATATATAGCTATGGTATGTATATATTGCAAGAATAATACTTTTGTCACAAATTCTAGGACTAAAGACAATAATCAGACATGGAGACGAAGAAAATGTCTAGTTTGTAATGCCTCTTTTACTTCTATTGAAGAGATTATTTACGACAAATATATACTTATAGCTTCTGACAAGAAACTATATAAATTTACCAAAGAACAGCTTTTCTTGGATATTTACTCCTGTATTGGACACTTAAAAAACCGTGATAGGCTATCTATTGCTAAATACATTAGCGATATTGTTATAAAAAATATAAATAAAAATATAAATAAAGGTCTAATTGATCTCGTAACCTACCAAGAAATTATATTTAAAACGTTAAAAAGATTTAATAATGTTGCCGGAATACACTATAAAGCTTATTTTATAGATCAAAAAAATGGATAATTAGTTTTCGTTATTATTACTTGGATCGCTCGCAGTACTAATAATACCCTTAGATGTCACTACCGCTTTTTGGGTTATATCAAATCTAGTTAAATATTTTTTAAACATTAGTCTAGTTTGAGAATTAAAAGCTGCAAAAGTACCAAAGAATAAACTTGTTATAGGAGTAAATACCCATTGAACTCCCATTATTAATGATCTATGTCTCTTATATCGTGGTGGCCTAGGTGGAAGAGTTATTAAAATTACATAAACACTAATTATTAATCCAGCTAAGCCAATTTGCTGAATTCTGCTCACAATTAAAGGCAATTCATAAGCCGCAAAACTAGTAGGGTGAAAAAAAGATGGAATAAATGCTGCCCCAAAAATCAATATAGTACCTGTTGCCCAAGTCACATGACCCTCTAATGTTCGTAATAATTTGTTAAGAACATCTAGCTTTGGAGCTTTACTATTTTTATTAAAAAACCCTTTATCTGCTATATAGGCTATATCTGATGCACCATAAGTCCATCGTCTTAATTGGATATATTGAGCCTTAATAGTCTTAAGATAGGTTTCGGCCAATACTGCGTCCTGATAAATCGGAATGCTGAGCGGATAAACCCTATAATCCCCATCAAAATGAAAATAACTTCTCCAAAATTGATGACCATCTTCAACAATAGTTCTTACACTCCAAAAGTTCATATCAACCAAAGCTTTCATAGATTGGGCATGAGCCGAAAAATTCCTTTCTAGGTGAGGTCTTTTAGTTAATACTATGTAAAAAAGATTATTTCCCGTAGCTATTACCCTCATTAAAGTTGGGGCATCCCATATATTGTTGGTAAACATCGGCAATGGCTGAAAAGAAGAATTCAGAGGTTTTGGCACTACACAAAATGCATAAGTTAGGGCACTGAAATATAATTTATTTGGTCTATTGTCTGCATCTAGTGTTGTAACTAACACATTCTCTAATGGGATGTTCCTATTATCCAAATATTCATGCAATCTTCTACCCGCAAATGTAATATTACCCCCTTTACCAATAATTTCACCCTTAATGTTGGGGGGATGGCAACAACCAAAGCTATCATAAAAATATTTACCATATTTATCTAAAAGAAAATCTACTCTATCCTTAGTAGACTTTCCGGCCCTTCCTTCATAGGCAAGCACTAATATAATTTTTTTCTTATCAAATTCTGAATCAATTAATGACTTGATGGTAGGTTCTAAAATTTGAAGACTCTCATTAACTGTAGCGATTATTACAGCATGGTAAACATCTTTGGGTTTATATATTGTTTCATAAGTTTTTAGCCTACTTAGGTTCTGATAATGCCATTTAGGCCTATGGGTACTATTAGATTCATCGATTATTCCTTTGTTTAGATCTTCGTTTAATTTATTCCAATCAAGTTTAAGTTGTTTTTTCATGGATAAATATCCCTCAACTGCCCTAAAATCAAACCCAAAAGTACGTACAAAATATATCAATAAGTACCCTAAAATAAATATAACTGCAACACTAATACTAATAAAACTTAGGATTATGGGTAGAAAGAGCAAAGACCAAGACAATAGTCCCGGTAATATCTCAAAGATTCGATAATGCAAGTTTCGATCTTTTTCATAAGGTATTTCTATGTCTGTCATAATATAGATTTATTTAAGGATAAATAATGCATTACTGATAATCAAACTTAAAATCTCTAATAAAATACCTAAATATAAAATCATTATGGATAATCCTTTTCTAATGTAATATGTTTTAAAGCTTAGAAAGAGATTAAAAATCAATATAAGTACACCAAACACCATAAAGCTTATAAATGTCATATAACTACCATTAACATATTTATTTAATGCCGTTGGATCTGTGCAATTTCTGCATTGAACTATATAATTTGGGCTATCTGTACTAATTAATCTAGCAGATATAAAAACAATCAATATTATAGTCAGAAAAATATTTAAGCTACACAATAAAAGAATATAGTGGTCTTTATAATAACTTTTAGTTTTGGCCATAAGTTAAATTATACTTTATTTTTGAAAATTAATAACATAACTCTAATCTAGCAAAAAAAATAGACAGTAACGTTTTTATTTAGTGACTCGCTATATATACCTATACCGTTAACGATGTTATTCTTTTAAAAGGTTTAGCCTTTTTATTCATACCATAAGCTACTTTTTTAACCCTAAAGAAATCTATTTTGCCCAAGGATTGATATATTTTTTATGTTCATAATTATATTTTCCATGAGATATATAAAAAACTGAAAGTTTTACTAAGGAATACCATTAAAATACAGATTAATTACAGAAAATATACTAAATAATACCCAAAAGCTCCAAATGGTGCACTGTTTTAGACGAAGTTAGAACCGCACAAGAGTATACTAGAGTAGATTTTTATAGTCTCTAGCGCCATGAACAATACGATGAACATAAATCATCCGCCCCTCAATAACGTAAAAGATAAGATAGTTATCTAATACTAAGTAGCGGTAACCCAGTTGATTTAAACTGAGTTCATTAGGCAAATGACCAACATGCGGACTTATAGCCAGAACTGATAATTTTATGTTAAATCTTCCCAGAAGTTTTTTAGCCATGCTTGGACGATCAGCTGCAACATAGGAGATTATCTCGGTAAGATCTTCTTCTGCAAGTCTGAGCAGACGAATTTCATACTGTACGTTGCTCACTTAGCATACTCCTCAGGTTGTCCACTACATCATTTAAACTCCGCCCTCGGTCACCCTTTGCATAATCTGCTTGTGCGGCAGCAAGTTTCTCCATAAGGTTAACTTGCAGCTGCAGCTGACCATATTTAGCCATAGACATAACAACCATATCGCCCTCACCATTACGAGTTATAAATACTGGCTCATTAGCGTTGTGGACAATGTCGGATATTGTATTAGATTTATTTCGTAAATCAGAGATGGATTTAATTATTGGCATATTTCCTCCATATCATTATAGTATCACGATAATGATATGAGAGCAAAAGGATCTAACGTCTACAATGCTTTTTATCCTGCTATCGGTAGTGAGTTCAACAGTTACAAACTAGATAGTAGAGTCAACGGATACAGTTAAGTGAGTAGCGAGTATAACACTACACTATAATTCAATTGCCCAAAACAAGCGTAAGGTGTAGCAAAACAGCAACGTGCATGTCTACACTTACTACCACTGTACTGGTAAATATAAGGACTGCTCACAGAAGAGCATCTATGTGCCTGAAAATAAGCTGTGGGCACAATTACTCGAGCTATTAGACAAATATGAACTTGACCCTAAGTTATATGATTGGGCTATGGACGCTTTCCGTGAGTTTGCCCAAAAAGAAGTTACGGAACGTAATAATATACAAGCTACCCAAAATAGAGCTATTGCAGATGTTCAAACACAGCTCGATAAGCTACTGGGCATGGCTACGCGTGGGCTAATTAGTGATGATGAGTACAAGGCTAAAAGCTGAATTAAGCAAACTACAAGAGGAACGAGCTGACATAATGCACCGCGTAAAGAATTGGTACGAGATAGTAACCGAAACTTTTGAAAAGCTAACTTACGCTGGTAAAAAGTTTACAGAGGGTGATGTTGGAAACAAAAAGGACATACTGCTGGCGATTGGTGAGAACCCCTTTCTTATGGACAGAAAACTGCAAATAACTTCTTACAAGTGGATACAACCAGTGGCAAATAATGCAAAACATATACGCGCCGAGTTGGAAAAGGTTAGAACCTCTCACCAACAGATACAAAAAGCCTCAAAAGAGGCTCTGCGTCTAGAATGGTGCGGATAATGGGAGTCGAACCCATATCTTAGCCTTGGGAAGGCTACATAATACCGCTATACTATACCCGCAATCCTGGAGCCACCTATCGGATTTGAACCGATGACCCCCACTTTACGAAAGTGATGCTCTAGCCAACTGAGCTAAGGTGGCAAATATATAATTAAAATAATATTAAGATCTACGTCTCTTAATAAATATTATTATATTCTATCTCCTTAGAATTAAAAATTAACATTATAATAATAGACAAAATTAACAGAATAAAATAATAAATTTAAACTATCTAATTTCTAAAGCTTTAAAAATACAAGAAATATATATTATCTATAAAATCTATATGTTACTAAATAGATATTTTTGTGGCAAAATGTATAACATTTTGTAAAAATATAAATAATACTTTTTTTAGAACATCAATGTTTTGCAATGTTCTCAACTATTTATCAAGTTATTATCCAAAAAAGTTACTGAATAATTAATTTGTTAATAAAATAAATTAATAGATTATATGGATAAATTGTTTATCAAATCAGTTTATTAATTAACAATAAAGTTGACCATGGGTCCCTGTATGCGTAAAAAGAGCCGTTCCTTTATCAACTAATTTATATATAGCACGATAATCACCCATAATATCACTACTATGACTATCTTTATAAGGAACATTTAATGAATGGTTTCGTAATTGACTATCTAAGGGGTCATTTATAAATAGTTCAATATGCTCTCTTACCTTGATTATAGTCTTCAATAGCCAAACCAAGCTCTTTCTCAATCCCAGGTCTTAAACGAGGTAAAGCAGATATAGTTAATGAGCGACTTCTAACAAACCCTTTTAAATTAACAATAACTATTGTGCTAAGTGGTATTCCTATTTCGTTTGCTACTTCTTGTGCATCTTGTTTAAGAGATTTGCTCAGCTTAACATTCAATAGGATTTTATCCAACGTACCCATATACCATATTATATATAATGGTGTATTACCAAAGTGCTCTAAGTCTCATCTATGTTTAGAAATTTTGGTAACTATGGGCACTTAATTTAACCTCAACAATTTATTTTTATTTCTTTAAACTTTTTAATCTTTTTGTCTAATAACACTAACTACACTACACTAATGGCGTATACAACAAAACATTATCCAGCAAACTTAATAAACGCGTGGGAAGACCAATATTCTGCTTCCTTGCCATGAAGACTATTCGTAGAAAAATCTTCAGTGGCAATTTTTACAGGAAAAGGAGGCGCTACTTCACCTGGGTAGATAGTCAGCACCGTTGGCCGAGCAGTTTTCGAATCACGTTCTATAACTATACTAACCTTATTAGTCTCAACATCTTCAATAGAAGAAACTGAGGCAATGTTAGCTTCTGGCTCAAACTTTCCGTGTGGATTTACTATTTCACCCTCCTCGGTTTTCTTAACGACAAAAGAACCAGTTTCAGGATCTCTTGCCATTTCTGGATACCAAGCACCTTTTATGCCTTCCTCTATGGCCGATTCACCACCTGAAATTCTAATGCCAGATTCAATATGAATACCCCTAGCTTCTAATTCAGTAATACTTTTAACTCCACTATATCCAAGTGATTCATGATTAGGTAGCTGAATATCGAGCGTCAACTCAACCCTACCGTATTGGTCGTACTGTAATATAGGTGGTAATACTTCAGCCAAAAAACTTACTACAGTAGTTGAATTATTGAATAAATCACCATTAAATTGACTTCCGGCTACTTTTTCGTCTTGATGTATAGCAAGATGTTCTTGAACGTGGCTATAATCAATACTCTTAACGTCAAAACTTTCCCCACTAAGCTCCACGCTTCCGTCACCTTTGGTCGATTCTTGCGTAGCAGAAACCTGTATAACCCCACGAGCTGTTTCAATATCATAAGAGTTCATTACAACTTTCTCTGGTAATGGAACTTGAGGCATTAATAGTAAAGGTTCTTTTTCTATCATTGTTGATTTTTGCTTTATATAAATATATTACCATATATTTGGTAGTATGTCAATTTGGCGTAATAAGCGTTAATGTTAAGATTAAGATTAGTACATTAAGACTTGAACGATATCAGCTAAGTCGCTAGTAATCTACTGTTTTGGAGGTAGAGGAATGAAACCCTCGGCGATTGGGTCGTGAATAATGCCCTTAAGGTTTGGGGTATTTTGTGCTCCAGGGCGCACCATGTAAGCATCTGGGCTGTATGCATGTAGCTCACCGGTAGCATGTTTTGTAGATACTTCTTCTTGTTTTGCGGGCGATAGACCAGATACTACGACCGTATCGTTATCGTAGCGTTGAGCATAGGCGTCTACTAGAACACCGCCTATAGCCCGACCGAAGTTAGAATTACGACCTTTATCACCTGTTTGGCTACCCTTATAAGCTGCTTCAAAAGCTTCGGCATAGGTAGCTCTACCTTCTTTATACTTGCTAATAACGGAGTGTGCATAAGCACGGCGTTGACGTGGGTTGGTTGATTCGTGACTGAAATTATTACTCATAAGCCACATACTATCATACTTTAGCTTTTTTATCAACAATTACGTATTCTCTGTTAGCCCAAATTTAAAAGTGGAGTAGCTTTCTCCGTAGATACCCTAGAACACAAAATCAAAAGTGGAGTGGAGTTTAGAAAAATTTAAAAGTGGAGTATTAGGGCGTATTTAGCTATGCTTTTCTCTGTAAAGGAAAATAACTTATGAAACAACTACATAAACAATTTAATGACGAGGAGATAAAACAATATCTTAAGTGGTATGAGACAAGGGTTATGACTAAGTCTGAGGTATTAACCCTACTTGGCATAAAGGACAGTAGGTTCTATGTACTGCTTGCTCAGTATAGAGATAAACCGAAACAGTTTAGCGTGGCATACAACCGCTTAAAAGACAACTCCAGTTTTAAATTTGTGATGCTACTGTTTTAATTTTGGGTTAACATGCTTCTTTTAGTAATAATTGGAAAGTTCAGATTGGTTTAATAAAATAAACAGATACAAAATTCAATGGTGGGCCGTAACCCTTCAGGTCTGGAATCATTTCTCGAATGAGACCAGTCTCTTACACGTAAACCAAACTTAGTCTGATAGATACGCTTTATGTAGAGGCCCGTCAAACGTTTCAAGCCCTGTCTTCTCACGCCGAGCTCTTGCTAGTAAATAACAATCAGCAAAATCGAGTTTTATCTCAGTCAGTAATTTTATAACATCCATAATCAATTCTTCGTTTTCGTACTTAAATGCATCCGTTCTGCCGATAAGCAATAGGGCTTCACTTGTCTGCCGACAGTCACGACCTGTCCCTCTCAATACGTACACTATTTCGGCAACAATAACATTTGTCACTAGTAGGCTAGCTGGTTTTGCCTCTTGAATAAGTTTTTCCGCCCTAGCACTTAACTCCTCGTGGTCACCAAGCAACCAACGCAATAATATATTTGTATCAACGAACACCATATTTTTTTGCCAATTGTGCACCAACATTCTGTTCTTTTTCTGAAGGCTTATCCTTAAACGAGGGTTTACTCAGTAATGCTCGCACTTCAGATAGATTTTTAGGAAAAGTGATAATGATTTCGTTTTTTGCGTTTATTTGAAGAGTAGCCCTACCTATCTTGTCGAGTCCAAGCTTCTCACGAAACTCTTTAGGAATAGTGATTTGTCCCTTACTGGTAATACTATACGTATAATTCACATTACTCATTATATATGAGTAATACTTGTATATCAATAGTATTACTTGGCGGGCCCGACCGGATTCGAACCGGCGATCTTCTCCGTGACAGGGAGACGTGATAGGCCTCTTCACTACGAGCCCAAATTAAAGTAATTACAGGGTGTATGATATCAACTTAAGTACTTTAACGCAATTCTAAAAATTTATGTATTCCCGAGTATGGTAATTTTTTTTAAGTGGATTTATAAATTTTGATATAGGAGCAAAATTAAGCTGAATATAAGATAAACCATACTGACCACCTGTAACGGCATTAAGTTTTAGAATATCCAAACTATATCCGGTATTAATTGGTGGTGATATCTGCCCTACTTTCATTTTTGTTAATTGATCAATAATTTGAGGTGAAATTGAAGTATCGTTTAAGGATATAGGGGTAGGATATTGGCCTCCATTGTTTTTCGTTGCTAAATCATCAGAATATTGCTTAGCTAACGTTGCAAAATTAGCTCCCTTAATAAGCTGACTATAGATGGTATTCGCTAAATTAGTAGTATTTGTATCTAATTTAGATACAACAGCTTGCTGAAGAAGTTCTAGAGAAAGTTCATGTTTGAAGTCATTAATATTCCAACCCCAATAATCACTTAAGACTGAAGCTAAAACTTTCGTACTTGACCCTAATTTATTCTGTCGCTGAAGTAATTTGATCTCATTATTTACTTGACTTGAACTAATCTTGACGTCGTACTTAGATGCCAAAATAGACACAAATTGATCTTCAATCACTCTATTCAAGGCTTGTTGCTTTAAATCAATTAATTGGGCTTTTTCGCCAGGAGTATTAAAATTAATATCTTGTTGAGATTCATAATAATGCATATTTCTTCTTAACTCGAAAAGATAATTCTTGTAATATACCCAATCATTACCTACAGTAGCTACCGGAAAGGGAACAACTTCACTGACAGTATAAATAAAACCCGAAGTAGACTGAAAGACATATAACTCTAATGAGCAAAAAACTGAGAATGAAATAAAAGCTAGAACAAAAATATAAATAGATAATCTTACTAATCGATGTCTTGAATGACCTAGTGGATAAATAAATTTTCTTGCTTCTTTTAATAAATCTTCTCTATGTTCTTGGACATTCTTATTATTTATGTCTCTTACTTCTTTTAGTGCTTCTTTAAATATTTCTTCTGATGATTTTGATTTAAAGATTTTTAAAAAAACAGCAAATATTTTTGATAATCGCTTTTCTGGCTTTACTTTTTGGAATTTATTCTTCGACTGGTTCTTTTTCAATCTTACCTCCCGGGTAATTTTTAGCTTCAATGCCCTGATCTCTTAAGATTTTGATAAATGCTTTTTGAAGTTTCTCCGGTTTATATACATCTTTAATACTAACATCACCTACATAAGTTTGTAATTTAATTGTACCAAATCCAAGTAAGGTTTGTTGAATTCCAGAGATATCATAATTTATAGATTGAATTTGATTTAATCCTATATCAGCTACAGACCTATGGAAAAATCCTTTTTGAACAATTTGGATAAATCTTTGTGTTGTTATTATAAAAATACTAAAATGCCAACTAATCCAAGATGGAAAAAACAACAGAAGACCAAGGAGTATACCTAAGCCTAAGCCTCCAAAAAAATAACCAAAACCAAGTCCAGGATTAATAGCAGCCGGTAAAACTCCAATTAATGGACCCAGTAGACCTAGGATAAGACCTTTTCTCATAATTATTGGATGTTTATGAAAAACTAATAAAACATCTTCATCATCAAATTGATCTTCAAAATATTTCTTTTTCTGATTTGTTTTCTTAGCCATAGGTGTATTGTAACAAATTATTCAAATTGGTGCCCCTAGAAGGACTCGAACCTCCAGCTTTTCCTTAGGACGGAATTGTTTTATCCCTTAAACTATAGGGGCAGTAGTTTAGACGTGTGTATAAACTTCATGAACTGTTTTATATTCAAAAAGTTCATTATCCTTAAACCACAATTTTATTTCAGATTTTGCTTCTTTTGTGGTTCCCGATGCGTGTACTAGGTTATATGCCCCCTTTCCTTTTTCCGATGCTCTCCCTAAGCTTAAATGAGCATAGTCCCCTCTAATAGTACCTGGCAAAGAATCTTTAGGACCAGTACTACCAATAAGTTTACGAACAATCTCAACAGCATGACCACCTTCTAAAACTAAAGCAATTACTGGTCCACTTCCCAAAAAGTCTCTAGTTGCTTTTACTATTTTTTGACCAATTTCTTGAGCACTCTGGCTATATTTAACACCAAATTTATCCCAATCCGTAATAGTCTTATTCCCTACAATTGGAATTAATTCATCCGGATAGTGAATCTTTAATAATTCTGGATCAGGGACTAACATCTTAAGTCCAACTATTTTCAACCCAGTCCTTTCAAATCTGGTAATTATTTCTCCAACAATTTGTCTCTGTACTGAATCTGGCTTTAAAACAACAAGAGTTTTCTCCATTACTCTTTTCTCCTTTATTTAATCAGAACTATTATACCAAAATATTGCTATAGATTATATAATAAAAAGGAGTCGTAAAATATATAAATAGATATGTTATTTTCAAAAGCAAAAACAGAATACTTGGAATATCTAGAAATAGAACAAAATAGGTCACAAAAGACCATCGCAAACTATGATCATTATTTGACAAGGTTAGAAGACTTTGCTGGAGACCTAAAAGTTTTGGAAATAGATAATGAAATGATTCGAAAATGGAGATTGTGGCTAAATAGATTAGGAACTAATACTAGCGATGAACTAGCTAAAACAACCCAGAATTATCACTTAATAGCCTTACGGAGCTTTTTAAAGTTTTGTGCTAAAAGAAATATTCAAGCTCTAAGTCCGGAAAAAATAGAGCTCGCTAGAACAAAAAGACCTCAAGTAACTTTTTTAAACGAAGAAGAAATTGACAGAATCCTTGATCAACCAAACACCAATAGTTTTGTTGGTCTTAGAGATAGAGCAATTTTAGAATTACTCTATAGTTCAGGACTTAGAGTTAGTGAGCTAGTCAGCTTAAATACAGAACAACTTAATTTAAAGCGACAAGAGTTTATGGTTAGGGGCAAGGGGCAAAAAGATCGTCCAATATTTATCAGCGATCGTGCTACGCTCTGGATAAATAGATATCTGGAGCAAAGGACTGATAACTTAAAAGCATTATTTATTAGTGCTAATAAGTCTAATTCTAAAATAGATCAATCAGGAAACTTTAAAAGATTAACTCCAAGAAGTATCCAGAGATTAGTCAGTAGATATGCACTTCTTGCGGGAATAACCAAACATGTCAGTCCACATACTCTAAGACATTCATTTGCGACCGACTTATTAATGAATGGAGCAGATATTAGGAGTGTCCAGGCAATGCTCGGGCACAGTAATATCGCAACAACCCAAATATATACTCATATAACAGATCCACATCTTAAATCAGTTTTTGATAGATACCATAATAAGTAGTATCTAAAAAACTGGTGGTAAATTGCGGATACTATCTATAGTTGACGAGCCTGGATTATTAAAAGAAGACAACCACTCAGACGGAGGTTGATTTATTGTTTCTGCCCTGAAAGACGATGGAGACCATCCTGTGTCTCCATACGTTCTCCATAAGTTTATCGTATTAGCAACCAAAGAACCATTCACGATTAGTTGAGTATTACAGTTATTTGTTGGGTGGGTATTCCCACAGGTATAAATTGTTCCTCCTACATTGCTGTCGGGTTCTGCAACATAAACACCATCAATCTCACTAACATTTGGACTGATTATTATATCTCCTCCCTCAACAACAAGTTTAAAGCTAGATAGTTGTGATACTTTATTGGCCTTTAAATTATTAGGTTGAATAATATTTCTATTTATATAAACATTTCCATTGACATATAAATTAACATTGACTCCCTGTGGTATTGTTATTGGTCCATTTATATTAAAAGAACCATTCACATAATAATTACCCGAAGTAGTAGACCACCAACTAGGATTAACGTATTGGGAAATTTGGCTTAATGAACTCGTGTTACTAGGAAAATAATTATGTCCACATGGAGGCAAAGATCCAAAATAGCCACCAAATAATCCAAAAAATGAATTGTCGTATTGAGAAGATGGATTATTAACGTTCGAAAAAGATAATCCCAAAGGATTAGTACCCTGATTTATATTTGCACTATCAAAACCTGATAAAAATCCCGGCGCAATTGCGCCATACTGATCACCTGCTCCTTGACTATAGTTATTGGGCAGACCATTATGATTCCAGGCTTTAATACTGACAGACGGGGCATTATTGCTTATATTGCAAAAACCTAAACCTACTTGAGTATCAGAGCGATTAACTTGAAAATATGGAAAACTAGGACAAGCATCACTTGCAAAAGAAGACCCAACAAGAACTCTTCCCGTCTTTATAGAAATAACTCTTAACGTAAGATTATACTTACCTGGGGTAGTCGGTAAAGAAATACTGCCAGAAGAATTGCCAAGACTGTACCAAGATGATGTATAATCACCGCCGAATTCATTGTTAATAAAAATATCATTATAAGAATACTGGTATTGAATTTGTTGTGTAGAACTATCAAAATTGTTAATAGTATAATTATAGGCATTACTCAGAGGGTTTAAACTACAGGACATACCACCGCTTGATATCGTTGGGGGAGGTATAGGGTTAGCAATTATAAATGGTTCCGGAGATATAGGGCAATTTTGTACACCAGACAAACTATTCGGCGTCGCTGGATTGCCATTTGCATCACAGAAATACTGTGTTGGGTTTTTGTGCCACGCATTATATGTCTGAAAATTTGCCGTTATTATAACAGGACCTGTTATTCCTCCTGGTGAAGGAGGATAATATGTAAAGGGAACAGAATAAACCATGCCATATTTATAATAAATATTGTTTGTTGGATTTGGAGAAGAAATATTGATATATTTCCTATTATTGATATATTTCCTATCCAAATTGTTCGAAACATTTCCATAATTAGCTGTTATACCTTGGACGTAAAAACCAGTCTGTACTAATGAAGTAATTGGCGACTTACTATGATAACCCTCTGGAAAACTTATCCCGTTTGTAGATGTATGGAAGAACATGTATGCCCAGTTAAGCTGAAGCGAAATTGGGGTTATACTACCATAATTGACAGAAGTATTCACCTGCTTAGATTCACCAGCTAATGAGACCCACGCATAAAGAGCGGGATTTGTGTTAGTTTTGAATTGTTTATCATATTGTTGCATAGCGCCACTATAAGTATTTGTTCCTAAATTACATTCTGTGCCGTATGTAATACAAGATGGCATATAATTTATACTACTACTACCGTAATATGGATTAGTTGGGGGATTTTGAGCATAAGCATTATAACTTATCAACGTAAACTGTGTAATTATTAAATCGAAAAACACAAAAAATACAAAGAATAAATAATTAAATCTGTATTTTTGGGTAAACTTTAAAAGGTATTGCATCCAAATCCTCCTAATTGATTACTCGAATTAACTACATATTGACCATAATAATAAAATTGTTTACAAATACCCTGAGTTATATTTAGGGCACTATTCGGTACTCTGCTATAATTTGTTCCCAAATTGACTCTTATTCTTTGTAAAACATTACTTACCTTACCTGTTGAATCTACTACAATCTGATCGTTTCCAAAACTTATATTTTGATAACCAGGCTCATTGGGATTGCTGGTTTCTGCACTAATCTCTATACTTGCAGGTAAATAAAATGTTTTAATTCTTAAATAATAATTTGCTTGATTTAATCCACTTAAATTTAGCGTCACGTTGCAATATTCTTGTGATAGTCCATTTGAGCCTGGACAACTTCCCGGCAAGGTCACACCCGATGAGTTTGAAGTGTACGGAATCACATTAGTTGTAGATGGAGGACTATCTACCGGCTGAGGATAAAAATAATATGTATACTCTGTTTGAATACTATTAGCTGGGACTAAATCTACTTTTATAACTCCCGCATCACAAGTTCTTCCAGTATTTATACCGGAATTAACTTCAGGACCTAGATTAGATGGAGAGAGTCCGAAACAAGCTTTAGCAGGAGGAGTTGTCATATTGAGATTCTGCCATCCTATGGTTAAATAGTTAATAGATGACGCCCCATTAACATCAATAGGTGTAATCCAACTAGAACCTAGGCCTAAAGTTTTATATAAATGAATTGGGGAACTATAAACCAATAAACATGGAATGCTCGCACTTGTACCAGGAAATAATCCTTGTGTACTATAGGTATTCCCCGAACATCCTATTTGAGATTGAGAAGGGAGAGCGCCATTAATTTCCTGACTTTTTACTATATTAATTCCGGTTTCGGCGGCATAAAAAGCAGCTACAGATAATTGTCTATTTAGTACTTGGGCTGCTTCTTTATTTGCAAACTGTACGAAACCTAAAACTAATAGAGTAATTACAATCATCATTATCATAGAAATGAAGATTGATGCTAATCCTTCTTGATTATTTTTGTTTATTTTTATCATAATCTTAATTTAAATTATACTCGTTAGCTACTGTTGTATACAAATAAGAAATACCGCAGTACTGATCACCTTGTTGAAGTTTACATCGAACGTTACTTCCAGAATAGTTACTCGTATTCATCGTAGTCGGACTTGAACAACTATTTGAAGTATTACATAAAGATTGATTAGAACCAAAAGCAACACCTATAGATATGTTATAAAGTGGACTTGTAGATAATTGCGATACCTTAAAATAGACAACCCGCATCATTGGGCTAAGTAATTCCTTAAATCCTTGCGCTAAATAATTATTTAAAGTATTTATACCTCTACTAGAAATAGGACAAGTTGTATTTCCGGTTTCATAAATTAAGCCAATATTAGATGATGAAAGATTAAATTCTTGACCTAAATTATATATAAATACACTACTACCTATGCAATAATAATTAACATTATTAATGATTCCAGAAGTAATCTTAAATTGCGATGAACCTGGGTCAAATTGAACATTTTTTGAAACATCTTGTACTATAGTTGAATTCACATTTTGGGTATTACTTAAAACTACCCCTTTATAATAAACTCTAGAAACTTGAATAACTATCATAGTAACTAAAATCAATAACACAGTAAATGCTATTGAAGCAATTAAGAGTTCTATAATAGTAAACCCATCTTCTTTGTTCATGAACTATTACCTTGATTTTGGCATTGATTATTATTAAACCCATAATATAGATCGACTTGATTTATTATCGGTTGACCGTTGCGTCCCCCCTGTTTCCACGAAACACCTACCTTAATCTGATTCCAATTACTACACAGATCGCTTATTGAAACTAGAAAATTAGGGTAATTATTACTTTCTGTAGAAACACCTGCTGTGTCAAAATAGCACGAACTTTTAGACCAAGCGATACCACCAGAATTACTCATACAAAAATGAGTGCTATTACTATTAATTGAGGGGAGTAGATGCTGTTGATCAAGTATAAATGAAGGATTTGCATTAACCTGAACCTTAAGTTGTTCTAGTTGTGATTGTGCAATATACAAAGCATCACTTCTGAAATGAGATTCTAAAATTGTATTTAAACTATAGTTAGATAGATAGTATGCTCCAGCCAAAACCGAACCCATAATCACTAGTGCAATCATTACTTCTATAATCGTATCCCCTACTTGGTTTAATTTTTTAATCTTCATTAACAACTAGTACTTCCATAATATATTTTATAACTCACTGATGATGAATTGTTCCCCCCAACAGTAAACAGAGCTGAGTCATTAATTCCTCCTGCCTTAAAACAGAGTTTAATAGTATTATTTATAAATTCAGTATTAATAATATTAGTAGAAATTTTATTTATGTACGTAAGTGTTCCGTTTGTATTATTTGCAAAATTAGGATCTGAAATTTGTTGAGATTCTGAATCTGGATATATATTAACTTGTATTTGTTGAACCATTGATCCGCTAATACCTAGAATGAGTCCTCCACTACCTTGGCCGGTTGACATACAGGGTTGAGAAGTGCCAGAACATTTAGCCTGTACTAATGTAAGTCCGTTTTCAAAATACTGTTCAAAATTTGTACTACTATTAGAAATCAAAGTCGGATTTGAACCAACTATCCCATAATTTGGGGATGGAGGAGTGTCATAGCCAAGAGGAGTATTACTGTTTTCAAACTGATTACCAACAATTAAATAATTGTAAAAACTATTAGGATGAAATGCTATGGCGTCTCCCACAAATATACAACCCTTATTAGTGCCTTGATTTGAATCTGAGCCTGAAATAGAGATTAATGGACTACTACTACCTCCAGAACACGAAATATTGTTAGGAAAAACATACGATCCATCTCGTACGTTATTGATATCCTCGTTAAGTTGAGCTTCTACATTATTAATCGCAACCAGAAACTGATTATAAGCCTCTTTACCCTGGATAAACGTAATAGACATAAAAAAAATAATAGCAGTAACCGCCAAAACTATCATTACCTCTAAAATGGTAAACCCCGATATATTTGTTTTCATTACTATTCCATTATAACTTAATTATAGCATAAGCAAATACACTCCTTACAGCTTAGACTTATACCAATTAATTATTTGGGTTCCAAAGAAATAAACAATCATTGCCCCGATTATAAGAAAAGGTCCAAAAGGAATCGTAGATTTCTTTTTTAGTCTCCCACTTAAGACGAAAGGAATTGAGCTAATTGTCCCTATTACCGATGCTAGGAAAAGAAGCAATATCGAGCTCAGGGGACCACCCACCAATAAGCCAAGCAAAAAACCTAGCCTTACATCCCCTCCTCCAATCCATTTACCCGAGGATATTTGGAATAATAGATAAAACAAACCACCTAAAATCAAAAAGCCTAATAGATATCCTAGAAAAAGAAAAAAATCTTTAGATATATATATATTTATTAAGTCATTAGCTATTACCAAGGGGTAAATTAAATAAATGATTTTGGTTGGAATTATTTTCCATCTTATATCATAAATGGCCAAGCTAATTAATAAGGTTAGAATAAGAAGCCATATTGCTAGTTCAACATATCCCCCTAAATTAAATCCATTTTTCCAGTAAATAAATGAAAAAACAAACAGCAAAGCTGTTACTATCTCGACTAATGGATACTGAATTGATATAGATTTATGGCAATACCTACATTTACCCCTTAAAAAAATCCAACTTAATAGTGGTATTAAATCTATAGATTGCAATTGATGTTTGCAATTTGGACAAATACTTCTACCATTAACAATACTTAATTTAGGTATATTTTTTTTAACAGAATTATATTTAACCCTGTAGACAAGTGCATTTATAAAACTACCAAAAACAAGCCCAAGGAAAAACAACAATACTATTTCTAAATCAACCATAAATCCAGCTTAACCAGCAGTCCACAAAACTGATCACTAAACGACAATGCTTTTTATTGGTAACTACCTTAAGCGTTCTCACAAGCCCAAGCATACTTACCGCCCCCAGCTTCTAGGGAATAGAACAATACGGCCTGTTGCTCAGTAGAAGAAACCTTGAATGTTGAAGTACCACTACATGTAGCACCTTCAACAAATAAAACATCACTTCCTCCTTGAGGTGCTGGGGGAATTTGAGCAGTAGTGTTATTTTCAATAGCAATCTGGTTGTTGGCATTCAAACTAGATACACAACTCAGACCCTTATATTGATTCAATGTACCCGCATCAGTAACTATAGAGTTACAATCACTAGTGGTACTAGAAGTTAACGCTGGAAGGTTTCCCGACGAGTTAGATATAAAGTCCTGGAATGCCGTCACAAATCTACCTGCATCTTCTTTTCTTCCCGTATTTCTCTGTGCTCGTTGTAGGGCGGGAACTGCCAGAAATACTATCAATAAGATCAATCCTGCTATTGCAAGAACTATCATTACTTCTATTATTGTGAATCCTTTTTGTTTTGTTTTAAGCCTTTGTATCATTGCAAGTGCCCCTTTGCTTATTATTTATTATGCTTATGTTCTTAAGAGTATATTATCTATATTAAAAAATCAATACCGTTAGCTTTTTATTAAACTCCACCTCCACTTACTGCGCCTGATGCCGCTAATCCATAAACAGGTAAAAGAACTGCAGCCACTATCATAAGTGCAACTAGCCCTAAAACCACCATCATGACTGGTTCAATTAATGATGAGATGTTTTGTATTTCATTATCTACTTCTTTCTCATAATAATCTGCTGTCTTATTCATCATTTGTTCAATCGATCCAGAAGCCTCCCCAATTTTCAGCATACTAGGAACTAAGGGTAAAAAATTAGGATCTCCAGTTAAAGCTTCGCCTAACGACTTGCCCGTCTTTACTTTCTCGGAAGCTCTCAATATTGATTCTTTAACTAACGTATTTGAAACAGCATCAGCGGTAATTTGAAGAGTTTGAAGGAGTGGTACTCCAGATCCAACTAAAGTAGATGCAGTCCTAGAAAACCTAGACATATATACTTTCTGAAACAACTTATTGAACGGAGGAGTATGGAGTTTAAATCGATCAAAAATCTTTCTACCACCACTGGTTCTGAGCCACTTAATCCATCCATAAACCATCAAAGCAATCACTATAATAACTATCCACCAATACTTAATAATAAAATTTGAGATAATTAACAAAATCTTTGTTTCTATGGGTAGTGATTGACCAGGAAATGCCTGATACAAAACATTAACCTGAGGTAAGACCTTAACTAACATAAACGTCACAACTCCAATCATAACAAGGAGAACTATCAAAGGATAAATCATTGCACCCCTAATTTTACCAACAATGTCTGCATCTTTTTCTGTTTGCATAGCAATTCGATCTAAAGATTTATCTAATGTTCCCGAAGTCTCACCAGCAGCAATTAAACTAATCATCAATGGCGTAAAAACTTTTGGGTATTTAGCAAGTGCAGAGGAAAAAGAACCTCCTCCTTCAATATCTGTTAGGATACCAAAAATAACAGTTTTAAGCCGTTTATTAGTAGTTTGTTCTCCGACATTCTTTAGGCTTTGAGAAAGAGGAAGACCTGCGTTCATTAGAGTAGATAATTGCCTAAAAAACAATACTTTATCCTTTGCCTTAACTCTTGCTATTGAATTTGAGGATGTACTGCTAAATAAACTCAGTCCTTTTTTATCTTTTGCTTCTAAATCTAGAACAACATATCCACTAGCCTTAATAGATTTTATGGCACTATTTTCTGATTCAGCTTCTATTTCGTTATTTACTATTTCTCCGGTTGTATTATTTTTGGCCGTATAACTATAAATACTCATCTTAATCTCTCATTAATCTCTCTAATTCATCGAGGTCAACTGCATAATTTTTAGCTTCATCATAAGTAATTATTCCTTTTTTGACTAAATCTACTAACGTATGATCCATTGATTGCATACCAAATTCAGCACCAGTTTGAATAACGGCTTCTAATTGATGGCTCTTGCCTTCTCTAATAATGTTTCTGACAGCAGGTGTTGCTACCAATATTTCGGCTGCAGCAATTCTACCTCCTCCAATCAACGGTATTAATCTCTGGGAGCAAATTGCCATCAAGATATTGGCTAACTGAGACCTAATTTGAGCTTGTTGATGTGGCGGGAAAACATCTATCATACGATCAATTGATTGACTTGCTGAGTTTGTGTGAAGAGTGGCAAAAACTAAGTGTCCAGTTTCAGCAATAGTTATGGCGCTTGCAATAGTTTCAAGGTCTCTCATTTCTCCCAACAAAACAACATCAGGATCTTCTCGAAGTGCAGATCTAAGAGCTGCACTAAAGGAATATGTGTCATAATGAACTTCTCTTTGAACAACAATAGATTTTTTAGATTTATGAGTATACTCAATAGGATCTTCAATAGTAATAATATGCTTAGATTGTTCAAAGTTTATTTTGTTTATTAAGGCTGCCAATGAAGTTGATTTACCTGATCCAGTTGGTCCTGTAACCAATACCAAACCCCTTGGATAATCGGCAAATTTATTAACTATATTAGGTAAACCCAGTTGATCAACGGATGGAATCTGATTAGGAATTAATCTAAGAGCAGCGGCAAGATTTCCTCTTTCATGGAAAGCATTTACTCGAAACCTTCCTAAATCACCGAACGAGAAACTAAAGTCATACTCTTTATCCTTAAGTAGTATTTCTTTTTGTTCATTATCTAAAATCGAAAAAATTAATGCTTGGACATTTTCTTCATTCAAAATACTTGCACCAGTCACAGGTAATAGGGCACTATCAATCCTAAGCATTGGTGGGAGACCAACTTGAATATGCAAATCTGAAGCTTTCTTTTTAATTACTTCTTCTAGTAAGGGCTCTATCTTAATTTTTGGTTCCATTGTTAATTACCACCTTTATTTATCCTGCTTATGTATAATGATATCATTTAATCAAATTCTCCGGAAGATACTCGGTCTATTTCTTGAATAGTCGTTAAACCCGATAAAGCCTTAAGATATCCATCTTCTCTCATTGTGACCATTCCTTCTTTTCTGGCTATTTGTTCTATTTGGCCTGAAGTAGCTCGTTCTAGAATCAGGTTCTGGATATTGGGAGTAATCTCAAAAGCTTCAAATATTCCAATCCTACCCCTGTATCCACCCGGTGACCCGGGGCTATCCTTTCCTTTTACTAAAGTGTACTCTTTCTGATTTACTAACGGTAGATTGTAATCGAGTGCTTTCTCGTATTTTGAGATGTCTTCATGAGTTTTGGGCAAAAGACGGCCAACTGTATTCAGAATTGCTGCTGTTTCAGTTGGTGATGAACTATATTTTATATTTTCGTCAGCGACTCTTCTAACTAATCTTTGACCAATTACGACTCGAATTGTGGATGCTATCAAAAATGGTTCTATACCCATATCCAATAATCTAGGTAAAATACCGGCGGCTGAGTTTGTGTGTAGTGTAGAAAATACTAAATGACCAGTCAGAGCCGCTTGAACAGCCAATTCTGCTGTTTCTTTATCCCTAATCTCTCCAACCATAACAATATCTGGGTCTTGTCTCAAAATAGATCTTAAGCCAGTTGTAAATGTTAGACCCACATCATTATTAACCTGAATTTGGTTTATACCATCCATTTTATATTCAACTGGATCTTCAAGAGTAACAATATTAACGGTATCGTTCTTAACTTCTTGTAACATAGCATACATTGAAGTTGATTTCCCGGAACCAGTTGGTCCAGAAGTTAAAATCATTCCGTTACTAGACTTTAGTCCTTTTCTAACATAATACAAACTCCTTCCCCTATAGCCCATATCTTCAAGTTTTAAAATAATGGCAGTTTTATCTAATAACCTCATGACAATTTGTTCCCCCCAAACTACGGGAGAAATTGAAATTCTAAGATCTACGTTTCTGTTTTTAAGATTAACACTAAACTCACCATCTTGAGGTATTCTGTGCTCATCAATCTTTAAATTTGATAGAATCTTAATTCTTGAAACAATGGCTGGTTCTGTTGATTTAGGAAGTTTCATTATTTCTCTTAAAACTCCGTCAATCCTGATCCTTATTTTTAATTCTTTTTCGTAAGGTTCGATATGAACATCACTAGCTAGATTTGATACCGCATATTCTAATATGTTATTTAGTGCTATAGATACAGGAGAATCCTGAACAATACTCTTTATAGTTTTTGAGGTTGAACCTATATCCAGACTAGATCTGGTTTGTTCCGGAGAATTCTCCGCCTCTTCGCTAACTACTTGGTCGTCAATTTTGATCTTATATTGTTTTAGAACATTAATAATTCCTTCTTCTGAAGCGATATAGGTCTTAAGTGGTTTTCCAATCTTATTCGACAAGAAATCAATAGCTTGTAGATTAGATGCATCGAGCATTGCTACAGCCATTCTATTACCCATTTCGCCAATTGGTACTGCCATGTAATGTTCGGCAATGTCTTTGGGAAGTAGGTCTAAATATTTTTGATCAATGTATGCATCTTTTAGATTAACGTATGGCAGACCATTAGCAAGAGCACTATACTTAGTTAATTGTTCATTATCCACGTATCCATCATCGACTAATACGGATAAAAAAGGTTTACTTGAGGCCTTTGCTTTTTGATGTGCTTCATTAATTTGCTCAACACTTAAAAGACCGTTATTAATTAATGATTCTTCAATTTTTTGTTGGATGTCTTCAGATAATATATTCATTACCTTTTTTGTTAATTACCACTGTTGTTGAATATGTTGGTATTATTGCCCGGACCTATATTAATAATTTGAGTTGGATCGATCGATTGAGCGTTGAAGTATTTTTTTGATGGAATAGGAAATCTATCATTGATGGTCGGTATCTGATAAACCGGTTCATTCAAAGTTGACGGATTAGATGAAAATAAATAATTAGACAAAATTATAGACGCAACTATGGCAACAATAGCGGTTACGATAATACTTAAAATATCATTTTGTTTCATTCTAAATTCTCCGTGCTTACATTAAATCCTACCATTGGTTGATAATAAGTTTGCACCGTAGCAGTCAAATTCATACTAGATTGATTACCTGAAAGATCTATTGATTGAAATTGCATTGGTCGAATTGATCTTTCGAATGTACTAATTACGTTTTGGATATTCGAATATGGACCACTAACCGAAAAAGAAAATGTTAAACTTTGGGGTGTTGAACTATTTGAATTAGTTGTTGATGAAGATGATTGATTACCAGCACCAGTAATACTATTAATCGTAACACCCTCAGAACCAAGTAGACTTTGAACACTTGACAAAAGCGCAGGATAATCTAACGCACTTGGAAGAGCATCTAAAATTATCTTGGTATTATTTCCATTATTCTGAGTATCAGATGAAGATACTCCACCAATAATATTAGTCGGACTATTATTAAAATTCTGGTAAGACTTTACTAAATTATTTTCTGCACTTTGATCATTTTTTAGTATCGAAAGAGCTTTATTATTATCTAAAAGTACTTGATTTTGATAATTGAAGACTTTACTCATTGAATAGATTGAAATTAAACAGAATAAAACAATAAAAGTTGCACTTCCCGCCCAAAGCATAATAATCTTTAAATCTTTATTGATTTGAATTTGTTTTAAGGATGGCATTTTGGACATATTTTTTAACCTTTCGTATTTGACTGAAATAAAATTTTTGGTTGGTTTAAAATAGACCTAGTAGTAGTAATGTTCGGAACAACCAGTTGGATATTATCGGTATTATTAAATAAAGTTGGATCATAATTAAAGGTTATCGTAAACTGAGCGGGAGTAGTTGAACTAGCACTACTTGAATAACTAAAAGAAGCTAAGGTTACACTGCTAAAGGGTGCGTTGTTTTTAGATGATCCATTATTATATTTAGCATATTTTAGAGTATCAACAAATTGATTCACGGTATTTAAGCTATCTGCCCCACCATTAATTGATATTGAATTAGAACTTAAATTGATAGTCAGATCTGAAATAGTTGCATTAGCTGGTGTAAGTTCAGCCATGAAGTTGAATATGCGAGAAACTTTTGGGCTCTGACTTAAAATATTGGGCAATGAATTTAATTGATTCTGAATTGTTAAAATCTTATTTAAATTAGGGTTACCTTTAATATGCCTAATCGATGAAGTTATTTCGTTATTCAAATTTTTTATATTATTTTTTTGATTAAAATAGACATACCAATACGAAAAAGCAAACAAAACTAAAGATAGCGTGCTAATAACAACTACTATGAAAATAATGATTTTTTTCAATCTTTTGGCTTTTAAGTATTGTTGCTTAATGTCTGGCAATAAATTAAATTCAATCATTTGTTCTCTCCGCTAATCCTACGGCAACTGCAAATTGATGAGAAATACCCATCAACTCATTTTGTTTATCTGGATTATACAAGACATTAACCCACGAATTACCTATCTCAACATTAATATTGAATCTCTTAGATATATATAATGGTAGTTCCGGTATTACTGAAGCCCACCCCGTGACAATAATTTTACTCACTTTTATGCCGTCATATCTACTCATAAAAAATTTTATTGATTTCTCTATTTCACCAAAAAGTAGTTCAATTGAGTTACTAAGTGCTCTATAAATTTGTCCTTTTGCTTTATCCTCTGAAAGTCCAAACTTATAAATAAGTTGAGAAGATTGATTTTCGTCAACCGATAATTCTTGAGATACTGCCCTAACTAAAGATTCGTTACCTACTGAAACTGTTCGCATTAACCTTGGTGCATCATTCAAAACAACGGCTATATCTGTACTATAGACACCTAAATCAACTATCAATATTCCTTGATTAAGAAAAGCTGAACTAGGTACTATTAGGGATCTACATAAGCCAAAATAATCAGGTTCAATTGCTAAAACGTTTAAGCCAATACTTTCAATCATATCTAACGACTTTTCAACATAAGAGTTTGAAACACTAGACAATATTACTTCTGATTTATTTTGATCTTTCGGTGAATCACCGATTATTTTCCAATCTATTTTAGTTTCATCTATTGGGGTTGGGATAAGAGAATCTATTTGGTAATGGATAGCTTTATTAATTTGATCAGGAGCTAATTTCTCGATATCCGTGACAGTCGTAAAAACCTTATTAGATGAAATTCCTAAAACAACATTCTTCGTCGACAACCGAGCTCTAGAAATTAAATCTGTAATAATCTGGATTAATTTCTGTTGATCTAATTTAGAGTCACTCTTAGATATCTTCTTATCTATTGGTACATATGCATATTTAACCAATTCTTTTTTAGGACCATTGGTCTTACTTAATTGAACTAATCTAACTGAATCAGAGCCTATATCCAGTCCGAAAAATTCAGAAGGCCCACTCAATATACTCATATTATGAAGTATACCATAAGCGCTAACATAAAAAAGTCTTTTTTGGGGACTAAAAATAAAGACTATCGAAACTGAAAAATTTCTGATAGAATTAAAAACATAATGAGTGAGAAAAGTTCATTGAAATACGCCATAATTATCCCTTGTTATAATGAAGAGAAATTTCTAGACGACACCCTCAGATCACTTTCTAATCAGGACTTTAAGGGTAACTTTGAAATAATTATAGTTGATAATAATAGTAACGATAGAACCGTCCAAATTGCTAAGAAATATTCAGCTAAAATTGTTCAAGAAAAAACTCCTGGAATCTGTTTTGCTAGACAAAAAGGACTTAATTCATCAAGTGCAGATATTATCATATCGACAGATGCAGATACCGTTTTTAAGGCTAATTGGTTAACCAGAATTGATCAAGAATTTAAAAAAGATCCTAAATTAATTGCGCTTGCAGGACCATGCAAGTTTATGAAAGGACCTTGGTGGAGTAAGATTTATCCATATTTCTTATTTGGCTATGTTTATCTTTACTCAAAAATATTTAAAAATCCTTGCTATATTACTGCTACTAATACAGCATTTAAGAAAGCTTACTTTGATGGGTATAACACTAGTCTTACCCAAGGCGGAGACGAATTAGATTTACTTGATAGAATAAAAAATAAAGGCAAATTTAAATTTATTTTCTCAAACCCAGTTTATACCTCTCCTCGTAGATTAAACAGAGGAATGTTTTATAACATTTTTGTATCATTTATTTATTATTATTTAATTGGGTATAAGATTAATAAAAAATTTAATAGACAAATAATTGGAATGGCTCCGGCATACAGGGAAAAATATAGAAGAAAACTACAACTTACACCAACATTCGGGCTAATTGCTTTATTTTTGATTACATCAATAATAGCATTTGGAATTCAGAGAGGACATTTCGATTATTCAAGAGATGCGATTAAATTAGCATATAGTGTTGTTAAACATATCAAAAACATAATATAGATGTTATTTGGAATAATTATAGCATTGGTTCTTGGTTTTAGTGGTCTATTTTATTATTTATTTATGTCATCTTTCTCACAAGTTTTTGGCTATTTCCCATATAAGATAAAGACTTCAAAAAAGATTATTGCAATTACGTTCGATGATGGACCAAATGATCCTTATACATCTGAATTATTAGACTTTTTAAAAGAGAAAAATATCAAGTGTACGTTTTTTTTGGTCGGACGGATGATTCAAAAATACCCTGACACAGCTAAAAGAATTTTAAACGAGGGTCATACGGTCGCCAATCACAGCTATTCTCATCAATTTAGAAATTATTTTAAAAGTTTAAAATTTAACCACGAAATTGAACAAAATCAAAAAACAATAGAAAACAAACTTGGAGTAAAATGTGCCCTATATAGAGCCCCGTGGTTATTTAGGCACCCTTATATCTTAAAAAACCTAAAATCTAAAAAGTTAATACCAGTATCAGGATTATTTTGCCACCCATTAGAAGTTTTAAGACCTAGTCCAAGTCTAATTGCTAAACATGCCAAGAAAATTGCAAAACCAGGAAGAATCATCATTTTTCATGACGGAAAAGAAGGCGTAGGGGGAAATCGTCGGGAAACGGTCGAAGCCCTTAAATTAACTGTTGAACTACTAATCAATGATGGATATAGTTTCCAAACCGTTGATCAGTTATTAAATGTTCCGGCTTATCAAAAATAGCCTTAATTAAAAGTTTTCGATAGTTGTCTAGTTCAGCTGACTTCCTCAATTTAGTGTGTTGGATTTCACTCAACCGTGTTTGTTGGGATGTAGATTTTATGGAATTGTGAGGAAAAGGCACTTATCTCAATGTCGTTTGTTACTAAGAAAAATTTTGGCGATAAAGAGTAGATTGCGGACTTATTTGCTTATGCAACGAAATGTACGTTCGAAGTCAGGTACTAAAAATATACCTTACGTTTGCCAACATCTACGAAGCTAAGATGATTACGATTTTAGAGAATAAGTTGTAAGACTCCACCCCAATGCCAGCGTTGAGGGAAAGAGAATATACAAATGAGATAAGCTCGTTCGAAAACCTCACAAAATAAATAGAAGAGAAGAACTTGAACCGTAAAACGGTCTCCCCTTTTTTCTCACTCATATAAATTATATTCTAGAAGTGGCGTCTATCTATCTGAACCTGGACATATATATAAGATTATTTGGGACCTAGTACATTTATTGACATTTTAACTAAATGATCTATTATTCATCTAAAGGAATAATCAGGATGAGCAGTATAAGTTGCGCTGTAGTGGGTCTTCCAAACGTTGGAAAATCTACTCTTTTCAATGCACTCACTAAATCTAACATACTAGTAGCAAACTACCCGTTTGCTACAATTGAACCCAATGTCGGCATCGTTAATGTTCCCGATCAAAGGTTAATCGAGTTAGCTAAAATTTACCAAACAGAAAAAATAACCCCTGCAACTATTAAATTTATAGACATTGCTGGTTTGGTGGAAGGTGCCCACAAGGGTGAGGGATTAGGTAATCAATTCTTAGCTAAAATAAGAACCTGTAATGCAATTATTCATGTAGTTAAAGCCTTTAAAGATAAAAATATAGACTCAAATGATAATTTTAATCCTAAGAAGGATATTGAAATTATTAACACAGAATTGGCTCTAGCAGATTTATCAACAGTAGATAAACGGTTGTTAAGTATTGAAAAGGAATACAAAGCAAATCCAAAACTTAAAGCAGTTTTAGATACATACCATTGGGCAAAAGAAACACTTGAACAAAACATTCCTCTTAGGGATTCAAAAATCAAAGACGTCAACTATTTAAATGATTTACAATTATTGACCCTAAAACCAGTTATTTATTTATTCAATTTAGCTGAATCCGACTTAGAGAATCAAAAACTCAAAGAAGAATTAAGTAGCATAGTAAAACCAACTATTCCTCTTTTTATCTCTGCAAAATTAGAGGATGAATTAAAGGATTTAGATGACCTAGACAAGAAAGAATTATTGCTTAGCTATAATCAAAAAGAGTCGGGTTTAATCAAATTAATTAATAGCTCTTACACAATTTTAAATTTGGAGAGTTTCTTAACCGCAGGAAAAAAAGAAGTAAGAGCTTGGACTATCAAAAAAGGAACGACAGCTCCTCAGGCTGCAGGAGTTATTCATCAAGATTTTGAAAAAGGTTTTATAGCTGCAGAAGTTATCGATTATCAAGACTTGATTAATTTTGGTTCATATCAACTTACAAAACTAGCCGGAAAAATAAGAACTGAGGGGAAAAACTATGTAATGCAAGAAAATGACATAGCTGAATTCAGGTTTAATGTTTAAGACTCTTCGGTCAATGATTTAAAATTAGCATTTGATGACAAATGAGCAAAACTGGCTTGCGCCTTTCTTCTGTCTCTCAAGAATAGAGGCAATTTAGCATAAGCAATCCTAAAATATTTATTATCTTGATCAACTGGACTTAAATCCATATCATATAAACTTTTGGAAAAAACTTCTTTAGCGCCCTCTTTATACAATTCTTCCGCTTTGACTTCATAATTTTTTCCTCTAGACAATCCTTTTTGGTCGAGACTAGAAACTTCATCCCAGGAATTGCCTCCAATATTCTGATCTATTTTAAAATTCTCACCATCTTCTAAACTCTTAACGTGAGCCAGGAAAGAATCGCCTTGGAGCTGTTGATTATACAGATATTCGTTGAGTTTCTGATTTAGTTGCTCTAAGTGTTTTGTCTGATCATCCGAATGATCTTGTTGTTCTAACTTAATCTCAGCCATTCTCTTCTGGACCAAACTAATTAAATTTCTCAATCTAATCTTATTATAACTTCTAAATTTTAATTCCTTTAAACCTGTGTTTATGCATATATGTGCATCTAAAAACCTATGCCCGTAATCTATTTGAGCAATAGTATCAAAACGAACATCTTCAACTGCTAAAAAATTCATTATCTTTTTGTCTATCAACAGAACCCTTAAATTGGTGGCAACAAGTAACGCTCCACCACCCTGATACCAGCCATTCACACATTCAAAAATTATCTCATTTGGTAAAATTATATTCTCAAGCTCTCGAGCCTCAGCCCGATTCCAGTTTCGGTAATTAAATTTGATCGCAGTCAATTGCTTCATCACATCTTCTCTCGAAACCATAATCACCTCCTCTCTTTAAGCTTTTATTTTTTACCCTTAAACCTCCTTATTTTTAAGCTTTTATATTTTATATAATAGTGCTAAATATTTTATCCTGCAGTAATATTAATTACCAAAAACGGATAATATATATCACAATTATTTGCTATTTAATTTAAGTACTTAAAAAAATACCCCCCATAGGTTGAGGATTTAAAAAGATCTGGACATCGATTTAAAATTAGTTCATAATTATAATATGTTGGCCTCATCCTCACAGTCAGCAACGTTGGTGGAGTTCTTTGTAAATGAAGGTAAAAAACAAAAATTTACCAAGAATGAATATATAATCTTTTCCGGGGAATCTCCTCCTGGTGTTTTTTATATTCAACAAGGAATAGTCAAAGCATATAGTATCACAAAATATAAAGAAGAAAATCTATTAATCATTCGGAAAGAGTCAGAAATATTTCCCCTAATCTGGGCATTGACGGGGAAGGAACGCAGTGTTATTTATCAATCATTGTCCGATACAATAACTTATAAAATACCTAGAGATAGATTTTTAGAATACTTAAATAATAATCCTCGACTACTTAGTCCAGTACTTGATATGGCGATAGAAATGTATCGTCTTCATAGCGAAAGAATACTAAATTTAGAATATAGGTCAGTAAGAGAAAGGCTAGTTTCGTTTTTACTAACTACGGCGGAAAGATTCTCCATAGACGAAACAGAAAATTCCAAAATTATAAATGTGGCCCTAAGACACCAAGATATTGCCAGTTCAATTAATGCTACCAGAGAAACGACTAGTCGAGAAATATCTAACCTAGAAAAAAAAGGCTTAATTGTTAAAAATGGTCCCTACTTTACCCTACTCGATGTACGATCATTAAAAAAGATTATTCAATAAAATTATTTCCAATTTAGAATAATATTATTAACCAAATCAACAATTTTCCGTCTATTTGGAATAGTGTTAACTTTATAATAATGATTCAACTCTAGAACACCCTCAATTACATCCAAACAGTGGACTTCGTCTGCATACATGTGCATCCAATCAACTACATCAACTGTCGCAATTGCTGTAGCAATAATAAGTTTATTAATCTTTAATGGTTTCAAGTATTCATAAGCTACTTCTAGAGGAAGAGTACTTTTCAGTCCATCAGATATTAATATTACATTACGACCCATAATATTCTTTTTATTCAATACATTTCCTAAATTATGTATTGCGTTTATTTTAGATATTGTTTTTATTTTTTCTTCCTCAATAAATTCTCTGTTTTCGTCTAAAAAATCACTTGAAAAATTTTTAGATAAACTAAACTTATCGTCTATAGTTAAGGCTCCGACTATTTCTGGCTCGTTAGGTAAATATATTTCCTCAATTAATAGTAGATTAATCAAACAATGAAGGCTCTTGCAAATCTCAACACCAACCAAAACACTACCTTCGTTCAGAGCTATACCTATACAATCTTCATACCTATACTTTTGGTCTAATTCTTTTTCTAACAATTTACCTGCCTGAAATCTATCATGAAAGTACATTTTTTTATTTTATAATTTTATAATCTAAATAGGAATTAATTTATAAAATCTTTCTCTGTTCCCTTTTGATCCTGTAACTTTTGAATCTGCCTTATCTAAGACAAAAAAATATTGTTGCACCCAATTTTCAAAATCTTTAAAGATTTGTCTTCTAATCTTTTCGTTTTTTATAACCCCTTTATGTTTATATGAAATATTGATAGTTTCAAATTGAGGTTTTAACATTAGTATTACAAGAGTATTTTTGTCAGATAAATATCTTATTTTTTGAATAATTTCTCTTACTGATATGAATGAAACATCAATTAATATAATATCTGGTACGTATTCTAGCTTAATATCTCCGAACTTAGAGTTATGTTTCTCTAAGGATCTAATGTCCGTTTTTTCGAATACTTTAACCTTTGGGTTATTTCGCAATTGAGGATGAAGTTGATCTTTCCCTAGCTCTACTCCAGTAACGAAATTAGCTCCCTGTTTTAGGGCAACATCGATAAAGCCCCCAGTACTAGAGCCAACATCTAAAACTAATTTATTTTTAAAATCTAATTTAAATTTCTCTATAACTGATTCTAATTTATAGGCCGCTCTATTTAAGAATAGTGTTTGGGGAACTAAATCAATTTTTTGGTTAGTCCAAACCACGTAGCCTGGTTTTGTTATAATTTGACCATCCACCTTAACCTTGCCTAACATTATCAAGTTCTTGGCATTAGATCTTGTTCTTGCTAGACCGAGATTAAAAAGTTGTTGATCCAGACGAACTTTGTTTATAAAATCCATTACTTATTTTAGACGTTCTCTATACAACCCCGTGAGTGTATCTATAGATACTAGATCTCCAATTTTAATAAAAGCTGGTACCTTTATTAGCTTATTAGTTTCTAGTGTCGCATCTTTCATAACAGCAGACGATGTATCACCCTTAATAGCATCCTCGCAATAGATAACCTTAAGTTCAACATTTTTCGGTAATTCAATATTGATGGGTTGACCATTAAATAACTGGATCTTACTCTTACCGCCCTCTATTAGATAATCTTTACTATCACCGATTGATTCCTTGGATAATTCGTATTGTTCAAAATTTTCGTCATTCATAAAATAAAACTTGTTTGAATCATTATACAAAAACTGAACATTTCTATAAGTCACATTAGCATCATTCAATTGTTCATTACCCTTAAATGTTTTTTCTAAAACCTTGTTATCAATTAGATTTTTAATACGAACATTAACAATAGAACCTCCTCTTCCCATAACTTTTTGAGAATAATCAACAACCTTATATGGCTGATTATCAAGTTCAAAAATTGTACCTTTTTTTAGTTCAGTAATCGATAACATAAGCTATTTTGCTACAAATGGTAATAACGCTAAATGTCTTGCTCTTTTAATGGCTACACTTAATCGGCGTTGTTGAGTCTCAGTTAAACCTGTTTTTTTTCGACTTTCTATTTGCCCATAAATATTAATATACCTTTGTAAATTCTTATAGTCTTTATAGTTAAAATAAGGTACTTCTGTTTTGTTTTTGAAAATTTTAGCCATCTATATATTCCTTCCTTGTTTTTAAAATGGTATTTCATCTAAATTAATGGGTTCTTCTTCAAATTCTTCTTCAACCACATCTTTACTTTTAGTAGCCTTTTTCTTGGACGAAGATGATGATTTAGGGCTAATTTCTTGATCATCGCTATTATTCCCGCCTCTGCTATCCAGAAACGTTACATCATTAGCCAAAACTTCAACTTTACTTCTCTTTTGTCCTTCCTGTTCCCAGTTTCGACTCTGTAATCTTCCTTGAACCAAACATCTGCTTCCCCTAAAAAGATACTGCGATACTCTCTCAGCTAGTGATCCCCAGGCAACTATATCAACATAGTCGGTTGATTCCTGCCATTCACCGTTTTGATCTTTATAGCTACGATTTAGGGCTAAACTAAAACTTACTACATTTTGTCCACTAGGTGTTTGTCTTAATTCTGGATCTCTTGTTATGTTTCCCATTAAAATAACTTGATTTAAACTTCTTGCCATATTATCTCCTTTAATACACCTATTTGTACCCTATTGCTGTTTAAAAAGTCAACTTAATCTAAATTTTCTTAATAAATATTAAATTATTTAACCTTGTTAGTCTTAACTACTTGGGTATTTTTCTTATCTTTAATTATCCTCTCTTGTTCAGCTTTTTTTAAGCCCTTAATATCACTTTTAACTATTAAAAAGCGAATAATCTCGTCAGTAATATTTAGTAAAGATTCAATCGTTTTAATCTTTAACGGATCAATATCTACTAAATAAAATAGATATATCCCAAAATCATGATGTTTAATTGGATATGCAAGTTTATTTTTTCCCCAATTATCTATTTTTTTAATTTTTCCCGAATTATCACTAATAATTTTTTTAACTTTTTCTTCTGCTTTAGATAAATCTACTTCTAAGTCTGGGTCATAGACTATAGCAATTTCGTATTCTTTCATAAACACCTTTCTTTGGATTATTCGAATAATTTTACCCGAACAAACTTACACACATTATAAGTTGTAAGCTAAAGTTAATTATTGATCCTATTCTAAACTAAGAACACACAAAATGCAAATAAAACGTATTCTCTCACCACCTTTGCAACATAAATGGTAGGCGTCCTAAACTGTAGTTTACTATTAATAATTATAAGAAAGGAGCCTACCTATGGCTTATTCTATCAGCCCTAACCTACCTAAAACCAGATACTCTTTAAAATATCTTCTTCAAATCTGTATTTATCTGAATCTTCAATTTTAAGGGGTGGTTTTTTTTCGGATTTTATGGCAAGAATCGAGGCTACCGTCCAGGCCTGAATATCTTGAGGAGGTTGCTCAAGACGATTTATTTTGTTATTAATTTTATCCTCTACTTCAACAATCCTACTATTCAAAAGATGAGTTTTGGTTAGATCACCTCTAAAATATTCTGGTAATCTTTTTACGGTATTTACATCATCTAAAATAATTTTTTCGATAAAGTATGCCAATCTATAATAACCTTGTTTTTCTAGACCTTGGGCTATTAGATAATTATCCCAAATCCAGACGCTTCCATTATGATAAGCCCCTGGCCTAAAACGGATCTCATCGCTCGCTAATGTTCGTATCCCGCTAAAACTTAGAAGTTCTTTTGAAAAAAGTTGTTTAATTATTTTATGAACTCTATCCTGTGCAAAATCATTATTAATTGAAAAAATCTCGGAATTTAACAAATGACCCATATTAGAAGTTCTAATCCTTAACTGTCTTGGTTTCTGGCCCTTATCTCTATCTGTGCCAAGTACAAAATATCCTCCACTAATGTCTGTCCAAAACAAATTAAAGATATTCTCTTTTATTTTTTGAACTTTTTGGGACAATTCTAATACTTTTTTTAAGTCTTTAAAATATTTATCATATATATTAATAGCTCCCACCAAAGCATCATAGCCAGCAGCTTGAACTTCAATTGAGGCTATTCCGTATTTATGGTTTGCAATAAGACCATTGTGATGAAAATAGCTATCCCATGAGTCTTTCCAGGCCTGATTTTCGATTCCGTTTGGATTTAAGGATTTAAATTCTATTAAATCATTTGAACTAACTTTAAGTTTATTTAAAGTCCAATAAATGGCCATATCATAAGCAAAGCTCATTTCATGTTTCTTTTTGTCTCTTCCAACATAAATTTGTTTAAAAATTGAATAGCCATACAATTTACAATATAAATTAAATGTTTTTAGATATTCTAAAGTAGAATCAATGGATCCATAATAAGGCCAATCCCAACCTCTTTGTTCAATTAATTCTCTAGCTATTGGATCTACGACGGGATCGCGATATTCATGTATAATTTTACCAACTTCTTCTTCGCGCCACTCATTAAATTCTAGTCCTTGAAGCTCAGCTAATCTAATTAACGTAGCTTTAGCAAGCTTAGGATATTCTTTTATTAGATCAACTGCAACCCTCAACGAATCTCTACCAAAGATTGCATTATATTTTGTAAATTCTCTCTCATTAGAATGATCTTTTAAAGATTCAGCCGCAACAACAGGTCCGTATTTTCCTATATCAGCATACCTTTTAGCTTTCGCCAAACTTTCTAAAGCTTTCAAACTAGAAACAGTCTGTTTCGGTGTTCGTTCATCAAAATTCTTTATATAAATAATTTTCTCACCCTTTAACAGTCTGGGTAGAGGTAGAAGCTTAGGAGACATACTTCTATTATATTCCACGAACTCCGCATTTACCTTAATTCCATCAAAATATTTTTAAAAAGATTATTATAATAATCACCAACAATTTATTAGATTAGGCTGGAGGGTCTATTAAATCAAATCTCTATCTACTTAAGTGGGAGACTCTTAATATCCTTCCTGTTCAATATCATCATAGGATTCTTCAACATCATCATTTTTGAAGTTATCTGCATATAAATCATCCATTGAAGAAATTAAAACTTCTCTAGGACGTGAACCTTGTTGTGAACTTATAATACCTTTTTCTTCCATGGTTTCAATCAATCTGGCAGCCCTGCCATAACCTATCCGTAATCTTCTTTGCAATAAACTAGTACTTGCTTTTTTGTTTTCAATCACAACTTTAACAGCTTCATTCCAGAGACTATCTTCTAGTTCTGCTCCTGAAAAATCTGGACTAAATAGATTGCCTCTACCTCCACCAATTTGAACCGGTTGGGCAACTACTTCATCATCGTAGTTTGGTGGTCTTTGGGATTTAATAAAATTCATAACTTTAATCAACTCATTGTTCTCCATGAAGCCAGCTTGTACCCTTTTGGGCTTAGGCATATCGGCTGTCATAAACAGCATATCTCCTCTACCAAGTAATTTTTCTGCTCCAATTTGATCTATTATTGTTCTTGAATCTACTTGAGAAGCAACTGTAAATGCAACCCTTGCAGGTATATTTGCTTTAATCAGTCCCGTTATAACATCAACTGAAGGCCTTTGGGTGGCCAAAACCAGATGAATACCGGCAGCTCTAGCCTTTTGCGCCAATCTAACTATTAAGGCTTCAACATCTCTCGCAGCCATCATCATTAAGTCGGCCAATTCGTCTATAACTATCACAATGTATGGCATTTTATCGTTATTGCTATTTTCGTGATTATACTCGGCTATATTTCTCTTACCGACTTCTGCCATAGCTTTTAATCTTCGGTTCATTTCAGCAACAGCCCATTTCAAGGCACTTATACATTTTTCTGGTTCATTTACAACTGGGGTTAAAAGGTGAGGAATATCATTATATACTCCCATTTCTACTTGTTTGGGGTCTACTAAAATTAGTTTCATATCCGAAGGAGAATTTCTGTACAACAAACTAGTTAATAAAGTACTAATTAAAACAGATTTACCAGCTCCTGTTTGACCTGCAATTAAAAGATGAGGCATTGATGATAAATCGGCTATTACTGCTCTTCCCGAAATGTCCTTACCTACCGTAAATCCTAATGGTTGGTCTAGTTCTGACCATTCTTTAGACGTCAATAAACTACTTAAACGAACCGTGGCAGGTTTAACATTTGGAACTTCAATCCCAACAGCTCTTTTACCTGGAATCGGTGCCTCAATTCTTATTGAATGAGCCGCTAAATCAAGTGCTAAATTATTTTCTAATGCAGTAATTTTAGTTAATTTAACATCAGCTGGTGGTCTAAGGGTATATTGAGTAACTCTAGGTCCTATATTAGCCCCCTCCATTTCAACATCAATTTTAAAATTAGCGAATGTTTCTCGAATAATTTTGACATTATTATTAACATCGCCAGCATCAGCTCTGTCTTGCTTCTGGTTTAATAGATTAACTGAAGGAAATTTCCAATCAGGGTCAGAATTAGTAGTCAATACATCATGAGCATCAAGATTAGTTATCCTGGAAGCTGTATTTTTAAAAGATGAAATTCTTTTTAATTGATTAATTCCCTCAGAATTATTATGATGCTCTACCGGTACACCTTCATTTAATTTAAACTCAATACTTTTTGACTTATTGGTTAGTTCTTCTAATTCATTATTCAAATTATTCTTTCTTTTTTGAACAAAAAAACTAAAGATACTTTTCAATACGGAAAGAGATATATTAAATGCAAAGAAAATACCCAACAAAGCAAGTATTAACAATAAAATAGTTGCCGGAATTTTATCTAGAATGTCCAAAAATAAACTACCGATTAAACTACCTACATACCCTCCATGTCCAGTAGATCGAATATATTGATTGAAGATATTAACTTTCACGAATGCTGCATAAATTCCACCTGACAAAAATATAAGGGTCATTAATGGACTAATTAAGTTTGGTAGAGGTACCCGATGATCCTCTGTTTTAAATTTATATACTCCAAAATAAACAAAAAATATTGGCAAAATATAGGCTGTCCATCCAAAAACATCATAAAACCAATTGAATAAAGTTACTGGTAAAACTCCGCCAGTATGAAAACTTCCCAACAAACTAAAAAAGGCAAGTATAAATAACAGAACAGCAAAAGAGTAAGACCAAAAAGGTGATCTTTGGTCGTTATCTTTTTGATTTTTTTTCCTGTTGTTAGTCTTTTTCTTTTTTGGCATAATTTTCTTTTCTATAATCTATAATATACCAACCCTACCATTGATATAAATTAAATTAAACATAAACTTTATTATGATTTATTTTCTTAATTTTGTCAATCTACCCTACCTACATTCTATCCCGGCCTGTAATGCTGCTTGAATAATTTATTGCACTCAAGTACCCTCTTTGACAATTTGATATTCTGTAATTGTATCGTTTTTTAATCTGTTCTTGCGTCTTGATTTAATAATCTAGTTCTTAAATCTTGAAATCGTTTTTGTTGTTCACGAGCAATTTGTTCTGGTGATTTATTATTAACAGACTTATTTTTCTGCTCATTTTTCTGGCCAACAATATTAATAACTGGAATAACTATTGGGCTTCTCTGGGTACGCTCAAATAAAAAGTGGGTTACATGATCTTTGAGTTCTGCCTTAAACCTATCAATATCTATACGATTGAATCTTTGTTGAACAGCTCTTTTTAGTTCATTTCTAAGTCCAGTCATAATATCTTCGCTATCTCTAATATATATAAATCCTCGGCTTATAATATCTGGGCTTGTTAGTAATTGACCACTTTTTTTATCCAAGGTTAAAATTATAACTATTAATCCTTCTTCGCTTAATAATATTCTATCTTTTACGACAATATTACTTACAGTTGAGCCAGTTTGATCGATTAATACACTCCCCGATGGAACTTCCCCCATCAATTCAATTTTATCTCGCGATACCCCAATAATCTGTCCGTTTTCGGCATTAATAGTATTTTTTCTAGGTATTCCTTGTTCTATAGCTATGTCTACGTGTCTTTTTTTGGATCTATATGAACCATAAATAGGTATAAAATACTTTGGTTTAATAATATTGATCATTTCTGCATATTCATCAATAGAAGCATGTCCAGAAACATGTAATGGGCCAACATTATCTAAATCATGAGTAATGTGTTGATAGACAATGACATTTTTTCTTAACAAATTATCTACCATATTTCCAATTAAAGCATCATTACCAGATTCAGGGATAGGAGTTGAGCTTAAAATAACCGTATCTTGTTCTTTCATTTTAATATGAGCATGTTCTCCATCAGCCATTTTTTGTAGAGCAGAATTTGGTTCACCCTGACCTCCTGTACAGACAACTACTATTTCGTCATCTTTAAGTGTCGGTGAAGAGGCAATGGGCACAAATGTTCCTTTTGGAACTTTAACAAATCCATGTCTTACCGCCATCTCTAATGTAGACATCATACTTCTACCATCAAGAACAATTTTTTTATTATGATGAACAGCCGCATTAATGATCATTTGAATTCTATTAATATTAGTTGAAAATATTGCAATAAATATTCGACCGGGTGCCTTATCCATAATTTCAATAAAACTTGGTTCAATTAATGATTCACTGGGTGTTCTACCGGGTCTTTCAGTGGTCGTACTTTCACTTAAGAGCGCTAGTACACCTTCTTTCCCTATCTCAATTAATCTTTCCATATCGGTCTTCTCATGATCAAGAGGATTGGGATCAAACCTAAAATCACCTGTATTCATAATCTTTCCTAGAGGAGTATCAATAACAATACAGGTACTCCCGGGAATAGAATGAGTGATTCTTATAAGCTCAACAAAAAATACTCCGATTTTTAATTTCTCATGCGTGTTTTCGTTTAAATTAATTGTATTTAACTCAAAACCTTCTGGAAATGGTAAACCAAAATTTTCAAAAATCTCTTGCACTCTTCCTATTGTAAATTTTGATCCATAAATTGGTGCTGGATATTTGGGAACAACATGAGGAAGCCCACCAATATGATCTAGATGTCCATGGGTAATTACATAACCCTTAATCTTATTCTTAATACTTTCTAGATAGGTTGTGTCGGCTATAGCATAATTTATTCCTGGTAGATTAATTCCCAAATCATTTCCACAATCTAAAATTAATGCATCATTTTGGTATTCAACCAAAACCATGTTTTTTGATCCACCACCATCCATTCCACCCAACCCAATGATTTTTAATTTAGGTGAATCATCTATCTGATTCGCTCTAATTTTTAGATCAGAACCGTTTGAGACTTGGTATTGATTGGCAATTCGTTGTGCATTTGCCTGACTTCTTTTTTGAGCCCTTACCGCTTGCCCTCTAGTGGTGGTTAAATTTGTATTTGAAACAATCTTATTATTTTTTGAGCTATATTCTCTTTTGAAATCCTTCATTTATTTTTCCTTCTAATTTAAATACTTCGCTACTTTTTTAAAATCTAAAAACAGACTATCCCTTAAGCCTCCATTATATAAAGCAGCGGCTGGATGGAAAAAAGGGATCAAAATAATCTCTTTATACTTATTCTGTAATTTATTCACATTCAATTTCATTTTTCTAGGTATACCGTGAATTTTTGAAATTTGCTGATTGCTTAAAAAACAGTTCATACTATGCCGTCCTAAAGTTATAATAATGTCTGGTGATATAATCTCGATTTGCTTTTTTAAAAAGGGTAGAAATTGTACCGTTTCTTCTGGAAATGGATCCCTATTTTGGGGTGGCCTATATTTTACTATGTTAGTTATATAAACATCCTCTCTGTTCAATTCTACGCTTAACAAAAGTTCGTTGAGGAGTTTACCGGCAGCTCCAACGAATGGTTCTCCGCTTAGATCTTCATTTTTGCCTGGAGCCTCTCCAATAAGCATAATTTTAGCGTCAACATTCCCAGAACCAAAAACTAAATTAGTAGCCTGTTTTCTTAGATCAGGACAAATATCTTGATTAATGATATCGTATCTTAGTTTATCCAACATTTCTTTTTTTTGCATAATTTCAAAATAATTAATTTTATTAATCCAAAAAACTTTTTTATAGCTAAATAAAAAAGAATAAATCCAAATAAGTAAAAAAGAATATTTCCGTCATTAATAGCTAAAGAAATAAAAATATAACTAAGTATTACCTCAAAAATAATAATTACAGGCAATAAACTATTTGAATGTTTAGTTTTCATTTTTTAATTCTTTTTCGGCAGCTCTAATACTAAGCTGGTTTCTTCCTTTATTATCAATGGCAACCAATTTAACATCTACCCTATCTCCAATCTTCAAAACATCGCTCGGTTTGTTAACTCTTTTGTCGCCAATTTCACTAACATGTACCATTCCATCTTTGTTGGGTAAAAATTGAACAAAAGCTCCAAAATCTAACAAACTAACCACTTTAGCGTTTTTATATATTTTTCCAACCTCTGGTTCAGTAACTATATTATTAATTGCTGTTTTAGCTAAATCTAACGAATTTAGGTCTGATCCAGAAATAAATATTGTTCCATCATCGTTAATATCAATAGTCGCACCAGTATCTGCTATAATCTTCTGGATAACTTCACCACCTTTTCCAATAACCTCCCTAATCTTGTCTGGTTTTATGTGTATCGATTCTACTCTTGGAGCATATTTGCTCAATTGTTTTCTTGGGCCACTTAAAGTATCTAACATATGTTTTAAAATAAAAGCTCTTCCTTTTTTGGCTTGGTCAAGAGCAGAAGCTAGAACTTCCACGCTTAGTCCATGGACTTTCATGTCCATCTGAAGAGCGGTTATTCCTTCAGAAGTACCTGCAACTTTAAAATCCATATCACCAGCAAAATCTTCGGCATCAGCAATATCACTTAATACAATGTTCTCTGTTTTAGTTGTAACTAGACCCATAGCAATACCACTTACTGGTGATTTGATAGGAACACCAGCATCCATAAGCGCAAGACAACTAGAACAAGTTGCGGCCATAGATGTTGAACCATTCTGGCTCATAATTTCAGTTACGGACCTGATTGCATAAGGAAATGTTTTTTCGTCAGGAATAACTGCATTTAATGCTCTTTCGGCGAGATAACTGTGCCCAATTTCTCTTCTTCCTGGACTTCCTAATCTTCGAACTTCGCCGACCGTATAACCGGGTGCATTATAGTGATGCATATATCTTTTTTCAGCACTTTGTTCCATCGTATCAATAACTTGAGAAAAACTTAATGGAGCAAGGGTTACTACATTTAATGCCTGCGTTAACCCTCTAGTAAAAATACTTGAACCATGAGCTCTTGGTAAAAAACTGACCTCTGAACTTAATGGCCTAATTTCATCAAATTTCCGACCATCTGGTCTTATTCTATTTTCAATAATTTCCCTACGAACGTCTTGGTGTACAGCTAACGTAAATGCTTCTTCATAGTCTTTTTTATTTTGGGTAAATTTTTCGGGATCTTGAGAAGCAAAATAATCCATTGTCTCTTGTTTAAGTGTTGCCAGTAATTCATTTCTTTCTGGATATGGTCTTTGTAAATTTTTGCCCAATTTATTTTCTAAATATTTTTCTACAGTATTTACTATTTCTTGATTAGGTGTAACAACAACGTATTCCAAAGGCTTTATGCCAACTTTCTTTAGGAGCTCTTGCTGTAGCTGAATTGCTGGCTGGTAATTCTCAAAACCAAATTTAATGGCTTCTATTACCCTTTCTTCTTTTATCTGATTAGCTCCAGCTTCTACCATAGTTACACCACTAGAAGTACCTGCAACCACAATATCACCAAGACCAGAAGTCAACTCATTGTTAGATAAAAAAGCTATTGGTTTATTGTCTTTGAATCCTACTCTTAGCCCAGCTATCGGTCCATCAAATGGTGCGCCAGTTAGCATTAAAGCACAACTCGTGGCAATCATAGCTATGACATCCGGCCTAAAACTAGGGTCTAGACTAAGAACAGTTGCAATTGCCTGTACTTCATTTCTATAACCCTTTGGCCAAAGAGGTCTAATGGGCCGATCAATCAATCTGCCAATTAAAATAGCTTCATCCGATGGTCTACCCTCTCTTTTTATAAATCTTGAGCCACTAATTTTCCCTGAAGCATAAAATTTCTCTTCATATTCTACGCTAAGCGGAAAATAGTCTAGTTCTTCGTTTATTCCCCCCAACATTGCAGTACCCAGTATCACCGTCTCACCGTATTTAACCAAAACACTGGAGGTACTTCTAAACCCAACTTTGTTGACTTCAAAACTAAGTTTTTTTCCTAAAAAATCAGTCTCAACCTCAATAATCTCTTTGCCTAAGGGGTTAATTATATTTGTCATCGGCATATTCCTCGCTTTCAATGAACATTTCTGGATTAAAGTTCAGATATACTGTTAATCGTATAACTGCTTCCTTAATTCAGAAATTACCCATAATTAATAATTAATTTCATTAGTTCCTATCCTAAACATTGTTACGCTGGTAGGCTACTAGACTCGAACTTGTTTGAGTCTAATAGTATACAAACGTTATTTTCGAATACCTAGCTCTTTAATTAAAGAAAGGTAAACATCACTATTTTTAGAAGCAACGTATCTCAATAATCTTCTCCTTTTGCCAACCATTTGCAACAATCCTCTCCTTGCCATAAAATCGTGTTTATTATTTCCCAAATGAGCAGTAATCTCTTTAATTCGTTCGGTTAATATTCCTACTTGAACGTGAGCACTGCCAGTATCCTTACTGCTGAGCCCCATTTGAGCAATAATAGAACTTTTCTTTTTCGTAGATATCATTAGTGAATATAATTCTAACACATATTTTTGAAAATGTACACATTTTTATTTTAATCTACAAAACTATACTTAAATTAATATATTGTTGACTATATCATCATAAGTCAGGTTATCTATTTCTAAACTTTTTTTTAAATCAAAATTTCCTATTTGGACTCTTCTCAATCTGGTCATTAGTGCACCAGTTTTCAGCTTGATACCAATATCTGAAACTAAGCTTCTAATATATGTACCTGACGATACTTTTATTCTAAATTCAATAAAAGGATACTCATATCTTAATTTTTTTATCCAATATACTTTAATATTCTGAGGCTTTATTAATGGTTTTTGATTTTTTCTAGCAAATTCATATAATCTTTTACCGTTTATTTTTTTAGCCGAATAAACTGGTGGTGTTTGAATAGTTTCGCCAACAAACATATCAATTTTTTTTTGGACATTTTGATAAGTTGGTCTACGATTAGAAACTTTAAGTGGATTGGTCTCGAGATCAAAACTTGCTGATTGATAACCTAATTTCAACTGAACATCATACACTTTATCCTTTTTAATAAATTGGTTCGCTTTTGATGTATATTTTTTGCCTATCAAAAGTATTAGGAGTCCCGTAGCCATTGGATCTAATGTTCCACTATGTCCAACCTTAATAGTTTTTGGTTTTATATTTAACTTCGATGAGATTAGTTTTCTAACATAATTTACTACATCAAATGATGTCCAATTCATAGGTTTATCAACTAACAAATAACCCTCTAACATTATCCCAGAAACCTAGTTAATTCTCATCACTAAACGAAAATGGTACTACTGGAGGAGGAACTGGTGGAGCTTGATCATTAACTCCGAACGAATTTCCGTCATTAGTCTCGGTAAATAGAGAAGGATCCAACCCTGTTTGATTTGAAACAGAATTCTGGTCTGCACTATTGGGTAAGTTATTTGAATTAAGCACTTGATCACCCCCTGAGCCCAAATCATTACCTACACTAAAGTTTTCTGAACCAATTCCTAGATTAGTATTTAAATTTTGGTCTGGAGAAGAGTCATTATTATTCACAGAAGTAGCTGTGCTTGGTTGAAGCTCGTTCGAAGTACTAGCCAAATAACTCTCGGCATCATTTTCATTAGATTTAAGTTCTTCATCCCATGAAGCAGGTGGTGGTGAAAATTGAGAAACCGACTCATCCGAGGAATTAATTTCCGGAAAAGGACCTTCCGAATGGTCAGAAGATAAATTAGAAGAACCGTCTGGAACGGATGAATCGACGGCCAAATTACTCTCACCATGAGTAGATATTTGAGGAAGTGGTTGAGTATTTTGATTATCAAAAACTTTGTTGTCTTGATTTATTTCCTGTTTTCCAGCAATTAAATCTTCGTTCTTTATAGTATCGACCACCTTATCCTCTAAATCATCCTGTGGGGTTGGTGATAAAATTTGATCTGGAGAAGGTAAATTGTCTTGGTCCGAGGGAGCTATATTATCTTGGTCCGAGGGAGACAGATTATCTTGGTCCGAGGGAGACAGATTATCTTGGTCTAGAGGAGCTAAATTGTCTTGATTTGGAGAGGGGGGATTAACTTGGTCTTGGGTGGGTGAATTAACTTGGTCTTGAGTGGGTGAATTAACTTGGTCTTGGGTGAGTGGATTAACTTGGTCGTCATTATTAAGCAACTCTTCTTCTTTATTTACTGAATCAACCACATCAATATTGCTCGAGTCATGATCAATACGGAAAATATCATCTGTTTCGTCTGGTTTAGTAGTACCTAGCAACCCATCATCCGTATGATCTATAGACCTATCTTGTTCCTCTTCTAATTTAGAAGATATCAACTGAGGGTTAGCCCCGGCTTTCATTAAGTCTGAACTTAGGGCCATAGTTTGAGGCGTAGTTTTGGAATTACTAAACCTATCAGTTTCCGAAACTATTCCAGTTAGAAGTGCAGTAGCTATCTGTTCATCTAAGACATCTTGGTCAAAAGATTTACTTATAGAGGTTAATAGTTCACAATAACTGCTTGCCTGAACATCTATTAGATTTAAATTCCCGAGATTACTCCCCTCCTGGAGGTTAATATTAATAATTGTTGCATCATGAAGAATATTTCCATGTGCAGTAATTGCCCTATCAATATCATTCTTGTCTTTAATTCCCAAAGTAATAATCAAATCAATATTAAATTCACCTTGACTAAAGATAAGATCTTCTTCGCTTAGGGATGTTCTATAGGGAGTTATATAAATCTTAACCGTATCTTCTTCAACCTTGTATTTAAGCTTATCTGCTTTGTCTTTGCTAAAAGAAATAATAAAATCTCTAAGTGAGTCAAGGTTTTTCTCAATATTTTTTTGAGGATCTAAAAAATCAATAGTCGATGGAACTTGACCACTAAACACAGCTGAGCCGTGTTTTTTTAGCTTATTCATCATTAGTGTTAAAGCAATACAACCAGCCAACTGATCAACATTTGGACTATTACCTACAGTAATCAAAATAGCATTAGAAGATTGAATTTTGGAGATAACTTGGTTTTTGATATTGTCCATTTTTATTTTTTAATATTTATATATCGATTTAAACTTAACACAAATTAATAAAAATATCAATATAATCGAACTTATCCACTATATCGTAAACGCCTTCTGTTGAAAAATAGTTATTTTTAGTAATTAGCAAATAAATTTATTGATTTCGTTTTTGTCTTGAAAGAAATTAATTTAATTACTCTTTAAACAAAATGCTCTGTTAATTTTTGTACGGAGTAAGGTTTTGGAAAATATTAAGTATGTAGATTCACGTTAATTTATGAATAAGCACTTCCCAAGACTAGATAAATTTAGTATATTTAAAAAAATAACTAATATAAAGGAACCTATGCCAATAATTAAATCAGCCAAGAAAAGACAGAAAACAGCCAGGAAGGCAACTGTTAGAAATTTCAAGACAAAACGAAGGCTAAAAACTGCAATAAAGAATCTAACAAAAAGTACTACCCTTAAAAACTTTAGTGTTGTTCAAAGTAATATAGACAAAGCTGCTAAAAAACACATAATTCACAAGAATAAGGCTGCTAGATTAAAGCGCAAAACAGCGCAAAATGCTAAAAAATTAGGTTTAAAAATTGATCAAAAAAAGAAGAAAGCTAGTCCATCAAAAAAAGCTAAGTAATAGTTAAAATAAAGTTTTTTAAGAATTGATCCAAATCAAAGCTCTCTGTTTTAGATATAATTTCGGCATTTTTAAGTTGATAAATATACGTCTTAAGATTATTTTTAGTTATTTGTTTTGAAAGTAATAAACTTTTTTCCAAAGAAAACCTGTTTAATTTGGTTTCCTCAATAATATTCTTAATACTTTTTTCCTTAGAATATTTCATTATAGCTATAAGATGAAGTTGCCAAGTAATAAGGGCAATGATTTGTTCAGGATCAATCTTTTGGAGGCGCAAATTATTATACACTTGATAGGCTTTTATTTTATCTTTAAAAGCAAAATCAATTAACTCGAAAACTGAGTTATTTAAATTAGAATTTATTAATAAATCAATAACATCCTTAGTAATTTTTTGATTTAATAAACTCAATTTTTCTAACTCAGTCGCAATTTGTAATTGGTTATTCCCTATTTTTTGATAAATATACCTGATCTCGGAATCACTTAAGCTTAGTTTGTACGCTTCTGACAATTTCTTCATCCACCGAATTATTTCGTTATCACTTAATTTTTTTAAAACTTTAGTCTGGGACTTTTTCTCCAAAAGTTTTTGTTGTTTTGAGTTTATCTTATTATTTTTTAAAATTAATACTATTTCTTTTTCTTCGTCCCTAAGTTTGGATAACTCGTTAATTACTTTTTCAAAATTAGGAATAATATCTAGGTCATATATTAATATCAGCTGTGGTTCTGAAAAAATTGAATAATTATTAAAAATAAGCCTAATTTCTTCTATATCTATTTGTTCTGAATAAATTTTTTGAAGATTAAAAGAGGGATATTTTTCAGCAAACTCTCCCTTAATTTTAGTCAATTCTAAATCAATGGCATAATGATTGTCCCCCAAAATAGTTATCATAGTAAATTTATTTTAACAGTTTAAGCCCTAAATATTAATTTTTGACAATCCGGACATATATGGGTACCTCTTCCAGCAACCCTTATTTTAATAATCTTATGACCACATCTAGTGCATGGTTGGTCTTTTCTTTTATAAACTTGGGCAAATTTTGTAAAACTACCCTTTTGGCCGTTGACATCTAGGTAATTTCGATCCGACGCACCACCTTGCATAATAGAAAAGTTTAAGATACTAACAATAGATTCATATAATTTTTTTAATTTACTTTTAGAAATATTTTTAACCAGTGTTTTGGGATGGATTTTAGCCATCCATAAACTTTCATCTACATAGATATTGCCCAACCCAGCAATAATTTTTTGATCAAGTAGCACTGCTTTTATCATTGAATTTGGCCTAATGTTAATTCTCCCCTTTAATTGTTCTAGGTTAAATTCTTTTGATAGAGGTTCTGGTCCCAAATTATTTAAAAAACTAAAATTTGCATACTCTGTCCTATTTAATAATTTTATCCAGCCAAATTTTCTTTGATCATTAAAATAAATTCTTGAGCCATCTTCAAACAAAATTTCTACTCTAGTTGTTTTATCGGGCATCTTTGACATAAAAGAATCATTCGGATGTCCAGCACCAAATCTAATTTTTTGATCTTTATAAATTATTTGGCCAGTCATCTTTAAATGAATTAACAAATAATATTTATTACTAAGCTCAATGATTAAAAGCTTTCCTCTTCTATTTAGAGATAATAAGCGACTTTTAGATAACTTCTCTTGGATATACTTGGTAGGATAATTAAAGGTTTTTGGCCAATATATAATGACTCTCTTTATCACCTTTCCGGTAACAATTTTGTTAAGTCCTAGTCTTATTGTTTCAACTTCTGGTAATTCAGGCATCAATTAATATTTTAATATAAAGATATGTTATTTTATAAAGATGGATGATATTAGAGACATTCTAACAAAGAGACGGTTTAATCCGCCAGATGAAATTGTTTTATTGAAAAAATATATTCAAATAAATTTTGATATTGATTCTGAAATTATTAACACCAAGAACACAATAATAATTAAAATAAATTCTGCATCGGTTGCTTCAATTCTAAGAACTAGGATCGACAAAATAAAAAGTGAATTGAATGTGCCCAAAAAAATTCAAATAATTATCACCTAGAAATTTGCATTCTGAACCAGCGTATTATAATTAGGTACCTGATTTTCAAACAACTGTACAATATAGTTTACGTTACCCAACAGTGTATGTGGCATACCAGAACAATTAGTAGCCCATGAACGAAGCACAACATCGTTGTTTTGAGTAAGCTTGAAATTATAGACATCTCCATATGAACAATACCCTAGACTACTTTCCGGGTTTGAATTGTGACTAACTAATCCAAATCCGGCTTGTTTTAGGGCACTCAGAAAAGCAAGGTATGATTGAGAACTATTGTTAAATATTTTAGATTCAATCAAGTTTTGACCGCTATAACCCTTATAAAGCCTAAATAATACGTTTCCTGAATTAACTTCAATCTGATCAAAATTATGTTGAGAGGTTGCAACAATAGGTCCCTGAATTGTCAGTTCTGCAGAAGAAGAATAATTGTAATCTTTTGTAAGTGGAACGCCCGAGTTATTCGAAGAACCATTATTAGATAAGACTAAAATTGCTATTACAATTAATAGTATTATTGCTAGAACAAACCCAAAAATATATCTATAGTCTCTATACATAAATAAATATCCTCATAACGATTAGTTATATATTAACATATTGTTCTAATTAGTCAAGTTTATAATTGTAAAACTTGATAATATGTGTTACAATAGAACATTAATTCAATTAAATAAAAGAAAAGATAAATGCCAGAACGAACAATATATAGAAAAAGTGTTGATATGCCAAAACAATCCGTAGGGGAAATGCATTCTGGGCTTACTCCTTCGGAGGAATTTGAAAAATTAACAAGGTCACATAAGCAAGATTACAAAAGATCACTTGTAGAAAATTCTGAAGTAGCAGAGTTAAGTGCTTATACCGCAAAGCCCTTTATGGATATTGCCGTAGATATTTACAAAGCAGAACAATTGCATATAGAACGGTTGGACGATGATGAAGAGAACAATAAGAGCAATGAAACAAAATTGGAGATTATGAGACTACCCGGAATCAAAGAGCTAATTACTATAGCCGAAAGACATGCACAAATAATCGAACAACGGATGATAATATCTAAATTTGGTAGGCTTTCCCTAACTTTTGATAAGAGTTCCATAGAAGTAAAACCTTCTGCTTCAGAGCAGATTTTTTTGGATGCTATGGGAATAGTTGCTGAGTATTATAAAACAAAAGCCAAGGCCGATCTTGACGCCTTTTGGAATGACGAAAACCCTCAAGCGATTGATGAGATTGTAAGTTCTTTAATAGACATAAGTGAGGAAGAAAGACTAAATCTAAAATTCAAGATCCAAAAATTTAAAACCGGCGAAGAGTCTTATTTTGATATTCAAAATCTATCAGATACGTCCGACAATATTTTTCGAGAAATAGGTCAAAAAGCTGTTCGAGGTAAATCCCCAACGAGTAATGAAATGTCTCACTTAAATAAACGACTAGATGCGCTAAAAGAACATACTCAAATTTTGAATCTTATTAGCAAAAAATATGGGTTTCCCGAATAATACGATTTATGAACCTAAAGGCACTGAATTAAGACTACACTTTGCTCTATATAAATAATCTTAGTTAGCCTTATTACTTTTAGGCAAAATGTGGAAAACACTAGTATCCGTCAAAAACTTATCTAAAATAAGTAGCAGAATTGGTGTCTAATTATAAAACTACTAGGCAACTATTTTATTGATCTATAAGAAAAAACTCTCTGTAACACTATATCTTTTAGCTATTTATTCCCCGCTTTTATGAAATAAAATAACATTGCAAATAATATTTTTAACTACTTCCCTTTTTTGATATTTATTTACGCTAGCAACAGAAATGCATCACAACCTATTGCTATCATTATAGTTCTCCCCAATTTTTACCATATTTTAAGTCCACCTTAAGTTTAACTGGTAAATCGTAACTCCCTTCCATAATATCTTTTAGATCTTTTTGAACATCGTCTATAACGTTTTTTGGGCACTCAATAACAACCGAATCGTGAATTTGGAGCAATATTTTGACATCCTCGTAATTCGTACTCAGAAAATCATCAAGCTTAATCATAGCTATTTTCATAAGTTCTGCCTCAGTCCCCTGGATAGGCATATTGATAGCGGCTCGTTCAGCTGCTTGTCTTAATACGGAATTAGCGGAATTAATGTCGTTAAAATATCTTCTTCTCCCAAAATAAGTTTCTGCGTAACCCTTTTTTCGAACATTTCTTAAAATATTTTCCATATAATCAAAAATCGGCTTACGAATTTGTTTATATTTTTCAATAAAATCTTTAGCTTGAACAAAATTCATAGATGTTGCTTGAGTTAAGCCATGTATGCTCATACCATATAAAATTCCGAAATTAATTGTTTTAGCAGCTCGGCGCATTTGATCAGTAATATCTTCAATTTCTCGTTGATAGATTTTTGCTGCTGTTGCCGCGTGAACATCTAGGCCATTGTTGAATTGTTCGATTAAATCTTGGTCTTTAGCTAGAAACGCAGCGATTCTTAGTTCAAATTGAGAATAATCAGCACTAATCAATAGTTTTTCTTTTCTTGGCACAAAACTCTTTCTAATTTCTTTCCCTAGCTCCGTTCTGATCGGTATATTTTGTAAATTAGGTTCTATAGAGCTTAATCGACCGGTTTGAGTGCTTGTTAAACTATAGGTTGTATGTATAACTGAATCACTATCAACTAATTTAGGTAGAGTTTCAGCGTATGTATTTTTAAGTTTAACCACCTCTCGATACTCTAAAATCAGAGGAATAATTGGATGAAGATCAACTATTTTAAGAAGTTCATTTGCTGCAGTTGAGTAAAAAGTTTTAGTTTTTTTAATATTTGTCGCTGAGATATTTAATTTATCTTTCGAAAATAGAATATTCGACAACTGTATAGGGCTAGCTATATTGAATTCTTGATCAGCAAAACCATAAATAGTTTGTTCTAGATAAGTTATTTTATTAGTAATTAAATCATTGAATTTAGATAAGCTTTTTACGTCAAGTAAAATACCCTTCTTCTCCATCTTACTTAAAACATTTATAATTGGGAGTTCTATCTCAGAAAGTAATTTTCCAAATTTTAAATTCTTTTTTATTTTATCGATCTGAACTTCGTATATTTTTCGAATAATTTCCAAAATCTGTGATGCATGATCAAGCAATTGGTCATTGTCTAATTCATCAATCCAATTACATTGAATACCAACCAAACTGCTAGCAATTTCAGATAAGCTCCTTCCTCTGGCAACATTTTCCAGTAAAAAATCTACTATCAAAATATCGTGCCTAATATTGGGTAACGTCTTAATGCCAAGACCTAAAATTAATTCTTGAGTATTTTTTAAGTCATATCCAATTATTGAAACAGACTCTCTGAAAAAATCATTGAAAAGTTCATATTTTTTTTCTCTTAAATCAAAATAATAAAATTCATTTCCTAAACTTAAGAATATATACAACGGATCAACACCATGTTTTTGTCTAGATCTGCTAAAAATAAATATATCGTTTTTTCTAGATCGCATTATTAAATTATCTATATTATTTTTGTCTATTTTAATTAAAGGTTTACTGAATGCTCCTATTTGATTTACTCCCGATTCCTCTAGACAGGTATCGGGATATAGTTGAGCTATTTTTAGGGCAATAGTTCTAAATTGAAGTTTATTTGCTAAATCAAGTAGTTGCTTTGGTTTTAGCTTACTCCCATTAACCTCATCTAAGTTCAGTTTAATTGGTGCATCTAACCATATCTTAGCCAATTTTTTACTTAAATAAGCCATATCTTTTCCGGCTATAAGCTTACTTCTTATAGACTCAGGTATAAGATTAATATTTTCATATATCTGATCAATAGTTTTGTATTGTTGCAATAATCCAATAGCCGTCTTTTCGCCAATTCCAGAAACGCCTGGAATATTATCTGAATTATCCCCTTTTAGTGCTTTTAGGTCCAAATATTGATCAACTTTAATATGATGCTTTTGTTCAAAACTCTCCAAAGAATATTCCTCAATATGGCTAAGACCTTTTTTTAGGATATAAACCTTAACTAAATCATTAACAACCTGCAGTAAATCTAAATCAGATGTTATTAAAATAGTTTGAATTCCCTTTTTGGTCGCTTGATAAGCTAAACTTCCCATTATGTCATCAGCTTCATAGTCGTCAGCTTCATATAATGGCCATCCCAAATAATCTAGAAATTGATGTAATATTGGAATTTGATCATAAAATTCCTGAGGTGCAGGTTTTCTACCTGCTTTATATTCAGGATATAGTTTAAGACGTCTGCGAATATTTGTTTTTGGTTTGTCCCAGGCTACTGCCACAAAATCTGGTTTTAGACGCTTAATAACCTCAAGGGCCATAATCATAAAACCATAGACCCCTCCGGTAGGGATATTTTGATCAGTTCTGAGGTTTGGCATAGCGTAAAAACCTCTATAAAAAATGCTCTTACCATCAATAATCACAAATTTTTTGGTCATCTCTTAAAGTATATATAGAAAACTTAGTTTTGTTTAATGTATAATGGTTAAATGCAACAAAACAAAAAAGCATTAGTGTTTGTGGGAATGCCGGGAGCTGGAAAAAGTACTTGCGTAGAATACCTTCAAAATTTTGGATATAGTGCTCTTTATTTCGGAAAAATAACTTTTGATGAATTAACAAAAAGACATCTAGAAATTAACCCCCCAAACGAAAAAATAATTCGTGAGGAAATTAGGCAAAAAGAAGGTAAGGGAGCATATGCCCTCAGAATTCTCACTAAGATAGAAGAACTATTTGAAAAAGGTCAAAATACTGTAATCGTCGACGGGCTTTACAGTTGGACTGAATACAAAATATTTAAAGAATCTTTGGGATCTAGAGCTATCATAATAGCAATTGTTTCACCCAGAGAATTAAGGCATCTAAGACTTCAAAAAAGAGCAGTGCGTCCGTTAAACGAAGAGGAGTCAGATTTAAGGGATTATGCAGAAATCGAAAATATAGAAAAAGGTGGTCCAATAGCAAACGCCGACTACTATCTCGCCAATGATCTTACTGTTGACGATCTTACTAAAGACTTACGTAAGTTATTAAATAGTTTAGCTATCTCTATTTAATGTAATCGTGTAGTTTTTTAGAATCTCGATGTTTTCTTAATTTAGTAAGCGCCTTCGCCTCGATCTGACGAATCCTTTCCCTAGTTACTAAAAATTCTTGGCCAACTTCTTCTAATGTATGGCTTTTCCCATCTTCCAAACCAAATCTAAGTTTTAATATCTTTTGTTCTCTTTCAGAAAGAGCACTAAGCATTTCTTTGACCTGTTCTTTAAGCAACTGGTTTGTCGCTGATTCTTCTGGAGAGATGGTATCCTCATCTTCAATGAAATCTGATAAAACAGAATCTTCTTCGTCATCTCGAATAGAAGCATCCAGTGAACTTATGTCTTGTTTAATTTTCATAATATGTTCAACTTTTTCTGGTTCGATTTCCATTTCCTTGGCTATTTCTAGATTAGTGGGTTCTCGATTTAGCTCTTGGGTTAAACGTCTTTGCGTTCTAAGTAATTTATTAATAGTTTCAAACATATGTACGGGTATCCTAATTGTTCTTGATTGATCCGCGATTGCGCGAGTTATGGCTTGCCTAATCCACCAAGTTGCATACGTAGAAAATTTAAATCCTTTATCTGGGTCAAATTTTTCTACAGCCCTAAGTAATCCCGTATTTCCTTCCTGGATTAAATCCAAAAGATCTAATCCTCTCCCTACATATCTCTTGGCAATAGATACAACTAATCTCATGTTTGCTTCAGCCATTTTTGCCTTAGCTTCTTTATCTCCCTTAACAACCCTTTGGGCTAAAGCTAGCTCTTCTTCTGATGTCAAAAGCGGTATTTTGCCTATTTCTCTTAAGTATAATCTGACCGAATCATCGGCGATATCATCATCAAGATAACCCATTGAAACACTAGATACATCTTCATCAATATCCTTATCCCAGTCTTCATTAAAATCTGGTTCATTAACCGAAGGTAGAATATCTATGTTAGCTTCAGCAAGCTCTGTATAAATCTTATCTAGTTCTTCGGCATTTTCGGGAATATCTGGATATAACTCATTAATGTCTTTTTGGGTTATTTGACCATCTTTTTTGGCTTTTTTTAGTAAATCAGCTCTAGCTTTTTGAATATTTACTTTTTGGGTATTATCTTTAGGTTTCCTTCCCATTATATTTCTCTCCTTCTAGTATTATGCAATAAATTATCTAGTTCTTTAGCTCTATTTAATAACTCTCTAGTAATTTTTGAGTCCTTAGATTCTCCAAGTTGCTTACTGATTAATATTTTTTGATTTTTAACATATCCTTCTACTACATTTGACCTTAATCTAGAAACCTCAAAACGTAACTCGTTTAGATCAAGTTTTTGATAATACTCTTCATAGATTAACTGCTCAATTTTAACATAATCTTGAATATTTTTAAATTTTGCTAAATTTTTTCTTAGATCGAAGTCTCCATTTGCTTCTTGAATAATTCTAAAGACTTGCCTGGAAGCATCCACCAGAAACATTTCTTCATTAACAAAATCTAAATATTTGGACATTGATTTTTGAAATAAAATTATTGCTAAATAATTATCTTGAATTTTTTGTAATTCAGTTTGCTTCTTATTTTCAGTATTTTGAAAATTAATATTAATATTTTTTAATTTAGGCTTCTCTTGAAAATTGCTTTGGTTTGAGTTTAGTTTTTCCCAGACAGCTTGTTTATCTACGTTTATTAATTTGGCGATAATATTTATGTAATGATCTTTTTCGACTTGATCTTTCAAATTACTCAACAAACGGATAATTCGTGTTGAAAAGTTACGTTTATCTGGGGCTTTCTTTAGATCATATTGATTTGTTAAATATTTAATGTACCAATCTATTCCATAAATGGGGTTATTAACAACTTTTTGCCACTTGCCAGGATCCAAATTAATTAACTCATCAGGATCTTTTGCTCCTTCTATTTCTAGAATATTTATGGTCAAATCTAATTTTGAAGCTAAAATTATGGCTCGTTCACTAGCTTCTATTCCCGCTCTGTCTGAATCAAAACATATTCGGATATCTTCTGTAAGTAAATTTAGGTTTTTTAAGTGATTTTCTGTTAGGGCTGTTCCTGCGGTCGCAACAACCCAAGACACGCCAATTTGATGACTTTTAATCACATCCAGATTTCCTTCACAAATAACCACACATTTATTTTGTCTAATTGCTTGCTTTGCAAAATTTAAACCAAAAATATGCCTACTTTTATCATAAAGAACGGTACTTGGAGTATTAATATATTTTGGACTTTTGTTTTGAGATTTAGATAAAATCCTGGCAGTAAAACCAATTACTCTACCCTGCCTATCAAATAGGGGTATGGTCATTCTATTTCTAAAAATATCCAGATATTTCCCATATCTAAAAGTAGCTAACCCTGCTTTTTCGATTTCTTTATCACTAAATCCCTGTCTTTTTAAATAAACAATTAATCCGTTTGTTTTGTTTGGAGAATATCCAATTCTCCATTTTAAAATTGTTTCTTTATTAAATTTTCTGGTTTTGACAACATATTCCACAACCTTTCGATATTTTAAAAGGTTTTCTTGAAAATAATTAGCAGCAACTTCATTGGCTAAATAAAGTCTTTCTTTGGGGATCGTTTTTTGATACCTAGGCTCTCGAATAATTTCAACTCCTGCTTTTTTTGCCAATATCTCAAGAGCCTCTTTAAAATCCACCCCCTCAATTTCCATAACAAAACTAAAAATGTCTCCACCCTTACCTGAACTAAAATCATGCCAGATTCGTTTTTCGGGACTAACAATAAAACTTGCTGTCTTTTCGTTAGTAAAAGGACTTTTCGAACTAAAATTTCGACCAGCTCTTTTAAGCTCTAAATATTCTCCAACAACATCTTCTATTGCCAACCTATTCTTAATCTCTTCCTTGTAGTCCATACGATCAGTATTTATTACTTTATCAAATCTGACAAGTAGAAATTATTTTACCTCTATCTAAAAAGTGTTGCTTATGTTTAAATAATATTAAATGGAAAACAATCAAAACAATACGCCAATTGATAATTATAACCAAAATCAACCTCTCCCTGATTACAATTTCATTATTCAAAATAGCCCAAAAAAGAAGCTTCTTTCTTTTGGGCTAGGTTCTCCTAGGACTAATATTATTAAAGTTTTGGTCGGTTTTTTGATACTTCTAATTATTTTCATATTGTTGAAAGGTTTTTTTAGTAGTACACCTTTTAGCAAAACCGATTTCTTAGTAGTCTTACAGGATCAAAATAATATTTTAAACATAATTTCAAGTGACATAACTTCCCCATCAATTCAATCCGTATTATCAACAAATAATAATAACTTTGCTGCTGAGACTGCGTTGGTTTTGGGCACAGACCAAGCTAACACAATAAGTTATCTAAAGAATAACAATGTTAGTTTTTCAACTACTCAACTCAACCTCGGGATAAACCCTAATTACGGAACAGAGTTAAATAATGCACTTAGCTCAAATAGCCTAAATCAAACATTTAATCAAATTATCTTGAATTTACTAGATTCTTACAAAAACGATCTATCAACCTGCTACCGGGCAGAAAAGGGTCCAATAGGCAGGAAATTACTAATCAAAGAGTATAAAAACGCCAATTATTTAATAAAAATGGTTAATGACCCAAAGTCTTAATAGCCTGATTATATCCACTAAAAATTAAATCTTTAATTTCAATTTCAGATAGTTGCCCTGTTTTAATAATCGTTATCCATTGATTAGGATTGAGTCTAGTCCCTGGCATTACTTCATCATATTTCTGAACCAATAGTTTAATTAATTCTTTGTCACAGCGTATACTTATTTTTTCAGGGTTTTTATTTAAATTTAGAATTACGAAAGGTTCCTGATTAACATAAAAAACATTTTCATCTTTATTTAGTTTTTCTCCTCGAACATTTTTAAGAGATAAAATATATTCTAAAATAAGATTTCTATTTTTCATCAGTCTTAATATATTTCAAATAATGTCGGATTTCGGCAATTGACGCCTGGATATCGTCAAATGCTCTATGAACGTTACTTTTTTCAAAAACTATTCCATATTTTTCTTGAAACAAAATCTTGAACGAACTTACGTCTAGCATTCTGTAATGTAGCCTACTGTCTAGTTCGGGAAAAAACTTAGCGATAAATTTACGATCTAGATGAATACTATTACCAGCAAGATATACGATACTATTGGGCAAATCATTAATTAATTCCAGTAAATCTTTTTGAGTATCTTCTATTTTTTTAGCAAACTTAATATTATCCAAAAAACTATCTCTATTCTCTGGATATTCTTGCCACCAAGAATTAGCAGCCATTAACTTAATAACCTCTTCTTTTGGTTGGAAAACGAGTGATTTATAGCTTTTGATTGAGCGAAAATTAAAGTCTGTTAATTCTGCGGCTACCTCAAGAACCAAATCTTTCTCTGGATCTAAGCCGGTCATCTCCAAATCAATCCACAGCAAATAAGCATCTTTGTTTAATTTTTTGGTCATTTAAATAAAGTATATTACTTCAACTTTTATGGATGCAACAAAAAATTTATTTCTTGGCTTTAGATAATGCATTACTGTACCAAATTAGGTCACTCAGGGCTACTTTTAGAGAATTCTGCAAACTACGAGATTCGTCTGTAGTTGGATCATTTAGAGTACCATTTTGATTAAATATCTCGCCAACTCTCCCAGGAATCATGATTGCTCGAGGTACTGTTATTGCCAACAAACCCGGAAACACTCCTCTTAAATGAGCTACAGCCTGTGCTCCACCCGTTGAACCATGAGCCAACAATAAAACAGGTTTCTTCTCTAGTTGAAAATCTATATAATCTAGTGCATTTTTTAGGGCAGATGTGTAAGATCTGTTATATTCTGGTGAAACGACAACTAGTGCATCTTTCGTACCGATAGCTTCTAGGAATTTTGACACTTCTGGATTAACGTTTCTTTTTGGGTTACCTTGTGGAGGCGTTTCTTCATCAAACAAGGGTAAATTATAATCAATTAAGTCAATTATTGCTCCCTCGTTATTTTCCGTTTTATTTATTTCGTTTTGAACCCATTTAGCTAAACGATCCGAAACACGTTTTTTACGAATTGAACCAATCAAAATAGCTACTTTCATTTGATCTCCTTTTTTAAATATGTTTTTATTAATAATATAGATAGTATACTAAGTTTACTATACTTTGTAAAGCATTTATGAAAAATTTATCTTTTATTGATAGCAAGAGCGAATACCTGTCCAATGCAATGCAAATAATTTGCAATAAATGGACAGCATTAATCTTAGCAGAGCTTGAAGACGGTCCCAAAAGATATTGCCAAATTGAAAGAGAGGTAAATTCCATTAATCCTCGAATTCTTTCAAAAAGACTAGATCAACTAGAAGAAAATAAGATAATCAAAAAGATCAAAAATCCGGATAGTTCAACTTTCTGTCTCTATACTTTAACTACAAAAGGACTAGACTTAATACCTGTTATTAAAAAAATGTCTGAATGGGGAAATAAATATTTTTATTGATTTTTTGGTTTATTTAAGTTCTCAAGTTTAAACACTTTAACTATTAAATATATGGCCAAAAGAACAAACAAAAAGTTTATGAAGTCATTAGCAAAAATACCCCAGTTATAAATTACATCCCTTCCCTTTAAATGAATAGTTAGGCTATCCTTAATCAAGGCGTTTTTAAAAAAGAATTGTGCAGTTGGGGTTATAAAACTATCTACCATCTGTTTAACTAGTACCTGTACCTGGGTAGCTATTACAAAACCAACCGCCAAACTAACTACTGCATGATTACGGATAAAATCCGCAAAGCCATTAACGAGCTGTCCTTGGACAACTTTTTGAGTATCAATAAACTTTGATCTTCTTTTTCGATATTTGGTTTCGGGTGTTTTCATTCTAATATTTGGGTTATTGATTTTTCTAAAATTTTCTTCTTTGGCCATTTTTTACCTCACATGGAATTAATTTCTTCTAAACCTAATATCTTAAAACAATATCCAACAACATTAATATATTCCTTTAGTATAAAAATTCTAGTCTTTTTCCTGTCCGACTTTATTATAGGAGATGATTCGTAAAAAGAATTAAAGGATTGAGATAATTCATATAAATAAGTACAGATATGATGAGTACTTAGTCCTTCGAGTGACTTTTGTAATATCTCCCCAAACTCAGTTATCCTATAGACCAAATACCTTTCTTCTTTGTCTAGCGGGAAAATAGGTTTCTCGTCCTCTGATAACGGACTGCTCTCAACAATCTTCTTCGCTCTAACAAATGAATATTGGATATATGGACCACTATTACCCTCCATAGCAACAACTTCACTAGGATTATAAATTATGTCTCCTCCCATTTTTTGTTTAAGAAACGAGTACTTAATGGCCGAAATATAAATTTTTGGATCAACTACTTTACTTATCTTTTGTTCTTCAGAAATTGCATATTCTAAAACTTCTTCGGCGCTCAAGGCATTACCACTTCTGCTGCTCATTTTTTGTCCACTACTTAGCTTCACTAAGCCATTTGTTAGATGTTTTGTTTTTTGAGCTAGATCCGGTCTAAATTGCTCAATACTTTTTAAAACATTTTTCAAGTAATCAACTTGGTCATGTGCAGTTATGATAAAAGACTGATCAAAACCGTAATCCTCCCATTTTTTGATCATTAGCCCGACATCTTTCGCGGAGTATGTTGGTAAACCATCTGACGTTATATAAACATATGTCTTAAGATTATATTTCTGACCATCAAAAATAATTGCCCCATTACTCTCTGTATATGGATCAGGTGTATGTTCTTGCACTGTGCGAAGACCCAGCTGTGTCACTGAACTTTCGGGATAATACTTATCAAAAGTAATATTTAATTTAGCATAAAAGTCTCTTAAATATTGATAACTCCATTCTCTCGTAATCAAGAACAGCTTCGCTAAATCGGAATTATAGTCATTGCTCAGTACAAACTTATAGATTCTCTTATTAATTTGCTTAATTTCATCCTTATATTGAGGATTATTTAAAAAAGCTTCATTTCCCTCTAAATATCGCTCATTCATCCATTTTTGACGTTGGTTTTTTAAAATTAAAGAAAGTTTATCTGGATTCTCGCCCCCCAAATAACGAATCATGGACCATATATTTTTAGCAACATGAAGCCCAATATCACCCCCAAAATTAACTCTATAAACCTTAGCTCCGACATAATTAAACATATTTGCTATTGAGTCGCCAACAATACTAGTATAGAGATGTCCGGCGTGCAACATTTTGAAGGGATTTGGGTCAGAATATTCAATTACAATCTTTTGATTTCTAAGACCATAATTCATTCTTTGATTTATATTTTCAATTAAAATCTGGTCATTTAATCGAATATTTAAGAAATTATTAAGAACCTCGGTTCTCGATATTATTGGATTATCTAAGCTATCTATTTTTTGTTTAATTGCAGTCGCCACCTCTAGGGGCGTTTGCTTAACGTATTCAGAAATAACAAAACTACAATTTGTAGCATAATCACCAAATTCATAATTTGGTCTATAAAAATTTACTTCAAACTGAAGTCCATATAATTGTTTAATTACTGATTCTAAAATACTCTTAAGCTGATCCATCTTTTGACTCTTTTGATTTATTAAGATCAATTAACAAAAAACGTATACCGTTATAGAGAATACTGTAAAGGCCAAGCAAAAAAACAAAAATCATCAAAGTAGTTATAGTTGCCATAGATAAGTCATTTAACTTTATAAACTGATTGCTTATGTCAAAAATTAGACCTCCTGGGTTTAAAACAATATCCCAAGTATTCCACCTTAATATTCTTCCAATATAAACAGCATAACCACAAGCTAAGAATATTAACACTAGATAAAAGTCCGCCCAAATACGTCTAATTCGTTTCTTAAGTTCTTGATGAATAAAATAAACACTTAAAAAACCAAGAAATATGGCATTAAAAATTATGCCAGTAAAACTTATAGCAAAATAAAGGACAGCTGTAGCGGGAACGATTTGTAAATGAATATAGTCTGTTATCATATAAAAACTATTGGGCAGGAAAACTAACCATAGAAAAGTCAAAAATATTCCCATCCAAGAAGACCATGCATGTCTTTTTAAATAAGATATTAAAATATAGGATAAAACAAGTGGAATCCAGGCTAAAAATAAATTCCACATAAGATAATAAAGGGCTGTGTATTTAAAATAAATTGAAGTAAAAACCAGCAATAAACAAACCACTACGGAAAAAATAATAAGGGCATAAAAAAATTTCTTAAAGATTAAATTTTTAAAAAAGTTCATCTTAAAGTTTAGATTTAAGGCTCTCGATCAAGTCAACGGGCTCAGGATTAATCCCGTTTAAAATGGCCGCATACAAGGAGACAAAATCCCCAAGGACTATAGCATAGAGCAATTGTTCTAATAAATTATCCCCCTTCAAGGAAACAATTTTAGGAGTAGGCCATAAACCCGACAACAATTCATTGCTTAATTTAATTCTCTTTTGAATTCTTGGATTTTCCAGATTGCTACTAAGTTCTACTATAAAATAAGGTTTAAGAGGAGGTTGTTTAGACCAACCTATGAATTCGTTATGGTTAAATTCAGAAAATTGATTACACCAAGCTACTTGTTTGGCGTTCTCGTTAAAACTAATCTTCCATTTATAGGCTGCTGGGAATAATTTAGGCCCTGAATAAATTACAGCCGACTTACCACTTGCCTCCTGAGCAATTTGTTTAGCAATATTTTTCGTTGTTGGGACGATCGGAATGAAGTTTGTGGCAATTTCCTTAACAAAACTTGAGGAATTATTAAATATCGAAGCATCTTTTTTAGACAATATACCAAGTTCTCCAAAAATATCTATCAAGACCTTAAAATTATAGAAAACCGCATATCTCGGTTGATATCCTGATGGAATTTTATACAGATCAATATCATTTTCTTTCGCGATACTTTCCAGTTTTCCTCCAGAGGTTATAATTAAAATCTGAGCTTTTCTTCGGATACCTTCGTCGAGAGCAGAAATAACCTCTTCGGTATTCCCAGAATAGCTACTAACAATAAGCATAGTTTTTGAATTAACATATTTAGGTAAGTGATAGGATCTAGACAATTCAAAGGGAGTATTATATCCCGGCCAAGAAGTACTTAACAGACCAGCTAGAGCCGATCCGCCCATTCCAACATAAACTATATTATCAAAAGAATTAATTCTAGGTTTATTGTGTTTAGGTTGCTCATACTCTAATTGTTTGTAGAGGTTTTGGGCAATATACAGAGTATCTTTTGGGTCTTTTTGGTTAATGTATTTTAAATCATCAAGCATATTATTCTTATTATATAAAATAAATAGATCTTTACCAATTATCGATAGTGTTATATTCTCATAGATATACTAAAAACTATATTGGGGGTGGGAATGCAAGACTATAGCCAAAACAATCAAATTCAAGGAATAACTGGATTAGGAAATCCTCCTAAAACTGAAACTCCAATCATGCTTAATTCGCATCAAAACCAAAGCTTTAATCCCCCAGTTCAATCGGTTAACCCACCCACAGATACAAAGCCAATAGAGCAAACAAGTAATTTAGGTGACATAAAAAAGAATGCTCTTCAGGAATTACGACCTTTGGTTGATCAACTTGACCTTAGTCCAGAAGAAAAATTTAAAACCTACATTATGATTATTCAGGCTAGCGATGACTCTGGTCTAATTAATAAAGCATATGAAGTATCTAAGCAAATTCAGGACAAAAAAGAGAAGGCTCAAGCTTTACTAGATGTTGTTAATGAAATTAACTACTTCTCGCAAATCGAAAATAACGATTAAATAAAGTAATCGCTTTTTAGACCATTCCACCCATACCGCCACCCATATCAGGCATCGGAGCTTTTTCTTCTTTTGGTATCTCAACAACTAAAGCACCCATCGTAGAAGCTGTAGCTGCAATTGAGACAGCATTTAACAAAGCTTCTTTGGTAACTCTTGTTGGGTCTATTATGCCGGCTTTCTTTAGGTCAACGAGATCATTGGGAGAAAGAACATTAATCCCAAAACCATCTTTTGCTTCTTTAATTTTCGGCAACCATTCGTCAGCATTTAGTCCTGCATTAGCAAGCAAAATTCTAAAAGGCTGTTCAAGGGCATTGACCAAAATTTTGCTTCCGATCGATGAAGTGTCTGTGCCACTAATTGATATGTATTTAATGAGATTGACTAGAGTCACACCTCCACCAGGGACTATTCCTTCGTCAAGAGCTGCTTTAACTGCAGCTACAGCATCATCAACCCTATACTTCTTTTCTTCTATTTCTGTCTCTGTAGCTCCACCAACCTTTATGACCGCTACTTTTCCAGATAAAGCTGCTCGCCTTTTTTCAAGATTTTCTTTATCATAATCGCTAGTAGTCTGAGAGATTTGGGATTTAATCTGTTCTATTCTTTTATCTACTTCGCTTTGTTTAGCTACACCCTCAATAATAGTTGTTTCCTCTTTACCGACAATTATTTTTCGGGCCGATCCAACTACATCTAAATCAACATTCTCAAACGTCATCCCAAGCTCATCAGAAATCACTTTTGCGCCCGTTAAAATAGCAATATCGTTCAGAATATCTTTTCTTTGGTCTCCAAATTTTGGAGCTTTTATAGCTACTGTGTTAAAAACACCTTTTAGCCTATTTAGTACCAAAGTAGTTAAAGCCTCACCGTCAACGTCTTCGGCAATTAAAACTAGGTCTTTTTTACCAGCCTGAGCAAGTTTTTCAAGTAATGGTAAAAATTCCTGAATGCTAGAGATTTTTTTATCTGTAATTAAAATAGAAGGCTTATCGTAGACAGCTTCCATTCGAGAAGCATCGGTAACCATATAAGGACTAATAAATCCACGGTCGAAGGTAAATCCCTCAACAACCTCACTTTCAAGAGCAAGCCCCTGCCCTTCTTCTACTGTTACTACGCCTTCCTTTCCGATTTTATCAATTACATCAGCAATCAGTTCACCAATTTCTGGATCACCAGCAGAAATTGTAGCTACCTCAGCAACTCTTTGCTTGTTACCCTGTATATCCTCACTTATAGCACCAAGTTTGGTAATTACCTCTTGAGAAGCTTTTTCTAGGCCTTTTCGTAATTGCATTGGGTTATGACCAGCAGCAATTAGCTTATTAGCTTCATTCAAAATATGATACGTTAGGACTGTTACCGTGGTTGTTCCGTCTCCTGCAACATCATTCATTTTTGAAGCAGCTTGTTTAATTAATTCGGCCCCAATTTTATACCCAAGTGTTTCGTCGTTAGCCTCAGGCAATTCAACGCTCTTAGCAACGGTCACACCGTCATGGGTAATTGAAGGGCTACCGTATGATTTACCAATAATCACATTTCGTCCTTTTGGGCCCATAGTAGTTTTAACGGCGTTATAAAGAATTTCAGCTCCTTTTAATACTTTTTTTCTGGCTTCTTCATCATAAAAAATAGCGTTACTCATTAATACCTCCTTATTTAACCTTTGCTAATACATCTTCCTCTTTTATTAGGATATACTCTAAAGAATCGATCTTTACTTCATTTGTGCTATAACTTTTATAAACAATTCTATCTCCAACTTTTAAAGATTTGACGTCTTTACCAACTCCAACAATTTTAGCAATCTTAGATTTTTCTTTTGATCCTTCCGGCAAATATATACCCGAAGAAGTTGTTGGTTTAATCTCATCATTAAGAGCAACCACATTGTCCGCTAAAGGTTCTAGTTTAAGGCTCATTTTGTTCTCCTTTCTTTTTAAGTCTTATGTTCCATTCTAGCACTTTATGTCTTAGAGTGCTAATTTGCCCAAATTCACTATATACGGACTACACTTAATCTGTCAATAGTTTGTTATTAATTTAACAATTTAAACAAATAATTTATTTTTGAGGTATATAATTGGATCAATGAAAACCATAAATAATAGTGTTTTAGTTTCAGATCCTCGATATTTTAGTAACAAATATCCAATTAATCCCCTAATGAACTCTTCTCAAACTATAGATTTAGACCAAGCCACTAAAGAACACGATTTACTGATCAATTCCCTTAAAAAAATCGGAATTAAGGTTATTCAGTTTCCATCCCCAAAAGACTGCCAAGACGGTGTCTATGTCGCTAATTGGGGTCTGATTATTGACAACAAAGTAATCCCCTCAAAACTCCCCATCACCAGAAAACAGGAAGAAAAATATGCTCGATCAATTTTTAAAAAATTAAACCTGGAGATTATTGATCTACCTGATGAAGTTCAATATTTTAGTGGCCAAGGGGATTGTTTGGTTGTTGATGATTATATCTTTTGTCAGTCGCCCTATAGAACTTCAAAAAACGCCCATAAACAGCTTGCTAAAATATTTAGAAACAAGATCGTTGTTAGTCTTCAGACTAAACCCTTACGCTGGTTTAAGATAGGACCAAAAAAAATTAATAAAATTACTGGTTTGATTGAAAGTCACAGTTATGATCTTGATCTAGCCTTGGCCGTCTTAAGACCTCAATTTTTAAACGAAAAACCAATAATAGCTTATTGCCCTTCACTTTTCACAAGAAATAGCAAAAAAATTCTTAACAGATTAACAAATTTCAAAAAAATCAAAGTAAGTAAAAAAGAATGCATTAAAAACTACGCCTTAAATTTAGTATCGAATGGATCCACCGTAATTATCAATAACGATGCACATAAATTCAAAAGGTCTCTAATTGACAATGGATTTAAGGTAATAGAAATAAGTCTGCACGAACTGAAAAAAGGTGGAGGCTCGATTCGTTGTTGTAGTTTAACTATCGACTGAGCTATTAAGTCTTTGTCTAATAGCTAGTTTTGTTTGATTAATGTCGCTCCAAGGATGTTCACCATCGGCATGCTCAATAGTTTTTTCATGACCCTTACCCAGTACTAAAACTAAATCACCCTTTCGTGCCGTTTTTATGGCGAATTTAATTGCATCGTCCCGGTTATGAATATGAAATAGGTCTTTATTTAATAGCTTACCCTCCCCAAGACAACCGGCACTTATATCATTAATAATTTTTTGGCCATCTTCCTTTCTGTCATCTTCTTCACACAAGACAACGATATCTGAATATTTAGCCGCTATTCTTCCTTGTTCTGGACGTTTATTTAAATCACCGCCCCCCAATGAACCAAAAACAGTAATAATTCGATTCTTTGAAATTGGACGAATATCTTCAAATAACTTCTGATAGCTATCTGGAGTGTGAGCATAGTCTACTATTACCTTAAAGTTCTGACCTAAATCAATTTTATTCATCCGACCTTCGACATAAGTAAGAGTTTTAATTCCCTCTTTTACGAATGCCGGTTTAATTTTTAAAACTTGTGCAACCCCAATAGCTGCTAAGCAATTGTATAAATTAAAACTGCCTGGTAAATTACAGTCTATTTTGATATCTTCTCCCATATATTGGACATTAAAACTAGATTTTTCGGAGTTTAGCTGAATATTTCTGGCAACCAGATTGCCTCCTTCTAATCCATAGAACAACTTATGCTCAATACAATTTGCGAATTTGTTGCAAACAGGGTCATCGTGATTAATTATTCCCATCCTCAAACCTCTTTTGTTCCTATTTGTCATCTTAAAAAGTTTTAGTTTTGCTTCTACATATTTCTCAAAACTACCGTGATAAGAGATATGTTCATGGGTCATATTAGTCAAAACAGCAACAGAGTAGGGAATAGCCCATACTCTGTTCTGAGCTAAAGCATGACTAGTGGTTTCAAGTACCAGATAATCAATAGCTGCTTTTTTCATTGACTTTATTCTTTTAATTAATAGTGGGGTAGAAACTGTAGTCATATGATGCACTTGAGGTTCTATTTGTTCGTTCACACCATATCCAATTGTGGTCATTAATCCAGAACTATAACCTGCTTTTCTTAAGATACTGTGGATCATAAAAGAAGTCGTTGTCTTGCCATTTGTCCCGGTTACACCTATTACCTTAAGTCCCCTAAAAGGAAAACCGTGTATTAGATTAAAAAAGATTGCCTCCAATAAATGACCGGTTGGTTCAATTTTTTTGAAAACTCCTTTAGGAATAAATAACTTAACAAAATTTCTGAAGCTCATAGAGCTATTTTACATTAAAAATATTTAAAAAAAGTTTATACTTTTAAGAATGAATGTATTGGGTATTGAAACAAGTTGCGATGAAACAGCGGTTGGAATTGTTAAAGATGGCCAAAAATTACTTTCCAATACTGTCTATAGTAGCATGCATAAACATGCTAAATACGGCGGTGTAATTCCCGAGATTGCCTCTAGAAGTCATCTTGAATATATTATCCCGGTAATTGAAGAATCTTTAGGGGACGCGAAATTGAGCTGGAAAGATATCGATTTCGTTAGTTGTACTTCTGGGGCAGGGCTAAGTGGTAGCCTACTAATTGGTGCAATGACTGCAAAAACTCTAGCAAAAATATTTCAAAAGCCACTTTACTCGGCAAACCATGTTTTGGGACATTTATATGCAAACTTTCTGACTTCAAGCACACTTAAGGGTTATATGGTTAGAAACAATCAACCACAATTTCCAATATTAGGACTAATAGTATCTGGTGGACATACTCAACTAGTCTTATTTAAAAATCATTTTAATTATGTTGTCTTGGGTAAGACATTAGATGATGCCGTTGGTGAAGCCTTTGATAAGGTTGCCAAGATTTTGGGATTAGACTATCCAGGTGGAGTTAAAATAGCAGAACTAGCCTTAAAAGGGGACAAAAACAGATACAAACTACCTGAACCAAAAGTTTTGGGATATAATTTTAGTTTTTCTGGCTTAAAAACAGCCGTTTTAAGGCTTGCACAAAACGAAATTGGGGAAAAATACACATTTCCTTCAATAAAGGTCTCTAATAGGCTAAATGAAGCTCAGAAAGCAAATATTGCAGCATCCTTTCAGTATTCGGCTATTAAGAGTTTAATCAATAAAACGCGAAGGGCTGTGGTTCAATTTAAACCTAAAACCGTGATAGTTGCTGGCGGTGTTGCATCAAATCAATGTTTAAGAGAAGAATTAAGCTTGGTTTTGAATGGAAATATTGAGTTTCCAGACGTTAAGCTTTGTACAGACAACGGAGCAATGATTGCATGCCTCGGTTTTTATTTAAATAAATATAAGGTTGGGCTCACTAGGCCGGAAGATTTTAAAATTAACCCTAGTCTTGTTATGTAACTTAGTGCAAATTTCAGTCAATCTGTTAAAATTAAAAAGTTATGAATCTCGACAAAACATATCAGGCTAATTTATATGAAAAAGATATTTATGAGTTATGGATTAAAAATAATGCCTTTAGGGCCGACCCTCACTCCAATAAACCTCACTATTCTATAGCAATGCCACCCCCAAACGAAACGGGGACACTTCACGTTGGACATGCACTTTTTTTAACCCTCCAGGATATTCTTATCCGTTATCACAAACTTAAGGGCTATGATACGCTTTGGGTTCCTGGAACAGATCATGCTGCTTTGTCAACAAATACAGTAATTGAAAAAAAATTAGCTGAGCAGGGAATCAATAAACACCAAATCGGGAGAGAAAAATTTATTAAAATTACCAAAGAATTTGTGGGCAATAGTCGAAATACAATTATCAAACAAATCAAAGCAATGGGTTCCGCTACAGACTGGAGTAGGCTTAGATACACCCTAGATGATGGCTTAAGTAGAGTAGTTTCTGAAGTATTTGTAAAAATGTATAATGATGGACTAATTTATAGAGGCAACAGAATTGTAAACTGGGATCCGAAATTAGAAACAAACGTATCTGACGACGAAGTTATTTATAAACCAGAAAAGATAAAATTATATACATTTAAATTTGGTCCATTTGAGATAAGCACAACCAGGCCAGAAACAAAATTTGGAGATAAATATGTTGTGGTTAACCCAAAAGACAAAAGATATGCGAAATACAAACATCTTCAAACCTTTGAAGCAGAATGGCTTAATGGTAAGGTTTTGGCAACCGTAATTAAGGATGCGTCTGTTGACCCTAATTTCGGTACTGGAGCCATGACCATAACACCCTGGCACAGCTTAGTAGATTTTGAATTAGCCAACAAATATTCCTTGGATATGGAACAGATAATAGGGTTTGACGGTAAATTGTTGAGCATAGCCAAAGAATTTGAAGGATTAGATATATTAAAAGCTAGACCAAAAATTGTAAAAAAATTAAAAGACAAAGGTTTATTAATATCTGTTCAAGATAATTATGAACATAATATAGCTACAAACTTTAGGGGAGGCGGAATAATTGAACCCCAAATTAGATTGCAATGGTTTATTGATGTAAACAAAAAAGCCATCAACTGGAAAGGCCAAAACAACTCTTTTAAAGAAATACTCCAAAGAGTAATCAGGGAAGGGGATATTAAAATTATTCCTAAAAAATTTGAAAAGATTTATTTTAATTGGATTGATAATCTTAAAGATTGGTGTTTAAGTAGACAAATATGGTGGGGACACCAACTTCCTGTATGGTACAAAGATGATAAAATTTATGTTGGAATAACCCCCCCTAAAGATGAAGGTGGATGGAAAAGAGATCAGGACACACTAGATACATGGTTTAGTTCTAGTTTATGGACCTGGAGTACTTTACTAGACCCTAAACTACTTGTGGACTACAAGTTAACCTTAGACGATATTATTGCCCAAAGCATTGATCTTAAAACCTATCATCCAACTAACCTGTTAGAAACTGGTTTTGACATTATTTTCTTTTGGGTTGCTCGAATGATCTTAGCTACTACATATGTAGTCAAAGAAGTTCCGTTTAGAGAAGTTTTTTTGCATGGACTAGTCAAGACTGAGGGTGGTAAAAAAATGAGTAAATCAGACCCAGATACAATCATCGATCCGCTATCCATAATAGAAGAGTTTGGGGCTGATGCACTACGCTTATCACTAATTCAAGGTTTAGCACCTGGCCAAGACGCTAAAGTGGCAAAAACAAAAATTATAACGAATAGGAATTTTTGCAACAAACTTTGGAATATCTCAAGATTTATAGAAGATAAATTAGATTTTGACCGGAAACCAGAAATCAAGTCATTTGCAGATGCTTGGATTATAGGAAACCTAAATGAAACCTTAAATAATTTTCAAAAAGCACTTGATAACTATCAATTTAGCGAAGCATACCAAATCGTTTACCACTTTCTGAGAGACCAATTTGCAGATTGGTACGTAGAGGTTTCAAAAGAAGAAAAAAACTATCCTTTGTTAAGTTATGTCTACAAACAGTTACTTATCTTAACCCATCCCTTAGCACCCTTTATAACAGAGGTATTGTGGCAAAAAAGCATGAAGGGAAAAAGCCAAGATTTATTAGTAAATCAATCTTACCAAAAGATCATCGACTACAATAAAACTAATAGACATAATTTTGACACTATTATTAAAATTATCACAGAAATTAGGCATATTCAGAAGGAATTAAATCTTAGTGCATTGTCTATTTGTTCCAAATCGTCTCTAATTACTAGAAATAGTCGAGTAGTTGAAAGATTAGCACAAGTAAAACTAAATAACACGGCTAGTGACAATAATCAGGTTAAGTTAACGATTAACGGAGTATCAATAGGTTTGTTTTTAGCAAAAGATTTAGTATCAAATTATTTAAATAAATTAAAAGCTAAACAACAAAAGCAAATTCAACTTATAAATACTCTAAATAAAAGATTGTTAAACAAAAGCTACTTGAATAACGCACCAGCTCACATTGTTAATGAAACTAAACAAAAACTACTAAGTGAAAGGGTAGCCCTAAAAATGACCCAAGACGACATTAGACTTTTTTCAGATTTCTAAAAGCTCTTCAATTTCTGCAATAGAGTCTTTTGGTCTAGAATAGTCAAACCATAGTGTATGAAAATGGAGTCTTCCGGCCATTATTAAATTGTTCCTGGTATCATCAATTAAAATAATTTCATTAGCCTTGATTCCAACGGAATCTCGTGCTTTTTCAAATATTTTGCTTTCTGGTTTTACGCTTTTTAGAACTGAAGAGTCGATAATCATGTCATATTGAATATTGGGAATCTTAGATGTTTGGACCAATTTTTCAATCATTCCAGGCATTGTATTAGACAATAATCCTACTAAGTAATTTTTGTAAACTTTGTGGAGTAAGCTATTCATTCCAGGGACAGGTTCAATTTCATTTAGATAATATTTAACCCAATCAATTGATTTTATGCCCAATTTAGAGGCAAACTTCTTATTAAATTGATCGATTGTCATGTTTCCTCTATTAACTTTATCGTTAAAATTCCAGAACGAAGCTTCTATTTTGTCTAGTCCTAAATTGTAATCATTGGCTATTTTGATAAATGCTTTTTGATAAAATCTAACCAAACATCCATTTACGTCAAAATAAACAAACCTAATTCCATCTTTTGAAACTTTTAGGTTTCTGTTTATAGGAGGGTTATCATAGGTAGACTTTGGCTTACTATCAACAAAATCATCAATGCTTAGATTTAAGGCGTTTGCAATAGATTGGATTGTAAAAATAGAAGGGGATTTGATTGCCCCTCTTTCAATTTTAGCTAGAGTTGAGTAACTTAAGTGAGCCTTATAACACAAGCCTTGTTGCGTAAAACCTTTAGATTTTCGAAGGTCTTGAATCCTTTGTCCTAACTTAAACTCAGGACTTATTGTTCCACCACTTATCATAGCCCTATGATACTAGATTTTTAAACCGTTGGGAATTATTTATTAGAGTCTTGAATAATTTTTGCCGATGCCAAAGAACCAAATCCTAGAAATGAAAGGAAACTAGCCTTAGATAATTTATTAAAAATATTTGCCACACCCAGCAAACTTGAGTCTCGACAAATTTTTTCCATTAAACTAGAGCCTATAAATGCCCACTGAGAGGCAGTTGCTAGTTTCCCGTACTTACTAGGATGTATTTCATTACCTCTATTTTTAGCTTTGATCGTATATATAGCATTTACTGAATTTTGAGCAATAACTAAACTTAGTTCGGTTTTAGGCACAAGTTTATTTTTATATAAAGCTGGTCCAACCATTGCAATAGCTAGTTTATCTGCAGTTGCGTCGAAAGCTTCACCGAGGGGACTTTTAGTTTTAGTTTTGTCTGCTACAACACCGTCAAAATAGTCCATTGTCCGACCAATTCCAATTTTTAATGTTCCAGACAATATTTTTTGTTGGCTTAAATCTCGTGTTCCACTGTAAACAAGCCCCATACCTAGACCTGTTATGAAATTACCTGGAGTTACAATTCCTTTGGTTTTGTCCGCCATTTGTTGGATACTAGTTAAATTTTCGACTGATTCCCAATCTGGCCTTTTTGCTGTATGAAGATTCATTTTATTACAAAATCCGTTTTATGACTTCAACGGTTTTCCATTTCTTTAGTTTTGTCTTGGTAGGACAACGCTCTAATAATGTTTAAGTTTCTAAGAACCATATTCATACTAACATTTTCTTCTACCAAGGCTGTTATTTTATTGTACCTTTCACCACCGAGAATAAATTATAACATATCTTGAATATTCTAAGATATATTTGTTTATCTCTTTACCTAATAAGTCTAAGAAAATAAAAAGGTCAAACAATATTTATCGCTTAAGAGAGGATTTACATAGAATTGTTTATCAGATTTATGAAAATGAACCACTAATTATAGTCATTAGAGTACGCCATCGTAAGGATGTCTATAGAGAATCATAAACAAAGAAGTAAACGAGATTAGAAACGATTTTAATCTGTTGATATCAATAACTTCAAACGAGCCAAAAATGTTAGGACTGGTTTGAAAGATATATCACAGACTAAATTCCTGTGTGGTACAGCGTAGTCCGAGATGTCAGAAACTCTATATGCTCAAAGTGAGCACTGTCATCATTACATATTGATGTATTGATGAATATGTGCTATATTGGACTTAGCTAAGAAAGGAATAGTTATGCGAACCACAATTACCTTAAACGATAATATATACAAAGCTCTAAGAATAAGAGCAGCCGAAAGTGGAGAGACCATGTCAACACTAGTAGAAGATGCTCTAAAAGAACAGGTACTTGAAGACTTAGACGACTTGCAGGTAGTAAAAGAACGCGAGAATGAAACCACCTTAGACTTCGGAACATTCGTCAAAGAGCTTAAAGCTGATGGCTTACTATAAAGTTGAGATTAAAAACTCTGCACAGAAAGAGATACGAAAACTGCCAAATAAGGTGTTAAGGGACAAGATTGTAGATATAATCGATAGCTTATACAACAACCCTCTTCCTGATGACGCTAAAAAGATCAAAGGTTCTAGTAATGTTTATCGTATTAGGCAAGGAACTTATAGAATTGTATATCAAGTTTATAAAAGTGAACTGATTATCATAGTTATAAGAGTTCGTCACCGTAAAGATGCGTACAAAGGTTTTTAAAAGAGTACCATAGTCTACTAAGTCAGAGACTGTTAATCGAACGGTATTTACCAGAATACGATGCGTTCACTAAATGTTAATCGCTCAGTTTTTGTGGAACTATAGAGCAGGGTGTTACCAAATACACTTCCATCAGAAACTAAATCTATACGACGCAATCTTTTGACTACCCAGAGTCGAGGGCGAAATAACTTGTGCCATCAGTAATACCACCTGCTTCAGCTCCTATTTTTATTCCAGCAACTTCTTCAATGTACCACCACTTAGGATTATTTGATTCGTCAAATTCATCTTCCCATATAGACCTTGTCCAAGCCCTCAACTCATCTCGAGGTTCATAACCCATCTCGTTAAAATCAGGAAAGGTTCCTCCTAATACTGGCGCTGTTTCGCTCATGTAGTTAATTATCTGCATCCAACAAAAATATATGCAAGCAGTACTGTTTTTTAGGACAAGCGGGGTTAGAAACTGTTTTAATCAGTTGAACAAAGTGGGATTCAAAAACTTCGAAAATATCAGAACTAATCTGAAGGATATATTAGAGACTAAATTACTGTGTGGTACACCCGACAGGATTTGAACCTGTGACCTTTGGCTCCGCAAGCCAACACTCTATCCAACTGAGCTACGGGTGCAAAAATGGCGGAGAGAGAGGGATTCGAACCCTCGATACATAAAATGTATAACGGTTTTCGAGACCGTTCAGTTCAACCACTCCTGCATCTCTCCCAAAAATAATCTAATACACTGGCGGAGAGAGAGGGATTCGAACCCTCGCGGGAGCTCACGCCCCCCTAATGATTTAGCAAACCATCCCCTTCAACCACTTGGGTACCTCTCCACAAACTGGCGGAAGGGGTGGGATTCGAACCCACGGTGAGTTTCCCCACACTGGTTTTCAAGACCAGCTCCATCGACCACTCGGACACCCTTCCTAAACAGATGAAATTATATCATTATTGAGGCTTATTTCTAAATTTTTGTTAGAAACGTATTATATCGTTTATTCTTTCAATAAAATCCTGGCTATATTTTATGGCAGGAATAACTTGATTAATTGTATTGATAACATTTTGCGAAATTTCCCGATCAAGGCTTATATAAACTCTTGGGACAAATCGTTTCAAGGGGATAAGCATCAAATTCTCCGAATTAGCTTTTTTATACACAGAAAAAGCCCTAAAATTACCCAAAAAATAGGTTCTATTTTGAATAATTAACTCATTATTTCTGATTCTATACTCTATATTTTTTGGTTTTTTTAGGGAATATCCTAAAACCAGTAAACCACAGGCAATTAATACAAAAGTAGATATTAAATCTTTTGTTCCCACATAAACTAAGCCAGAAGCTATCAAGGTCACAATAATCAGAGAGATATACCATTTAGTCGATTTTTCAGGAACATACTCCTTAGAGGTCCAGGCTAATTCTGGCTCTTTTTTGGGTAAATCTTGAGCAGGGTTCTGGTTATTTCCTAAAAAGCCATTATTTTCATTAACCATGTATATATATTACCATTTTAGTAATTTTTATTCTCTAGGTTGTAGTGTTGTGATTATTGTGTTGTAAATAAGGACAAGTTGTTTGTTTTTTAGATATTGTCTGAGTTATACTACGGTTAATACAAAAATAGTAAAGAATATTTTTAATATTTTGGAGGGTAATATGGCGCGAAAAAGCCGTGACAACAATTTATTGTTGGAAGAAGATGAGTTAACTGCCGCTTTTTTGGGAGATGACGACATCGATAGTGATTTAAGTGGCACTCCTAGTAATAGTACTGGTGGGGCACAACCTACGCTAGTTGAAGAAGAGTGGGACGAAGAAGAGTCTGTACCGGGACAATTAGCGGTTGATGTATATGAAACAGCAGACAAATTAGTGGTAAAGGCACGAACAGCTGGCGTAAATCGTAGCGACCTAGACGTAAGTATATCAGATAATCAGCTTACGATTCGTGGAACATTGAGTGCTGGAAACGAAGAAGGAGTAGAGAATTATTTCTTACAAGAGTGTTATTGGGGTGAGTTTTCAAGAACAATTGCACTTCCGGTTCCAGTAAAAGAGGATGAAATTGAGGCTGTCTTAAAAGATGGTGTTTTAACTATTTCGTTCGGCAAAATGAAGCAAGATACAATCAAGAAAATTCAAATTTTGTAGAGATTTATTCTAATAGCCATGTTTACTTACTTAAGGGATTCTCTTTGTATCAGTTGGTTAAAAATTAATGATTTATTGTACACTGTAATTCCTGGCTTTATATTAATTTTCCTATTGGTAGTTGGTTTTGTTGGAGAGGGAAGTCAACAGTTTGCCATGTTGGCAAACAGTTTTGATCACGGACATACTTATTTTATGAGCTCAATTGGTGGTATTGGCCAAGATCCTGTTATTTACCATGGTAAGCAATATTGGGATGATGGTTTTTTTCCTGCGATTATTTTAATGCCGTTTGAAGCTTTTTTTAATCTATTCCATATATTTTTTTATCAGGGTTATATCAAGTGGATCCTAGTAGTGATTACTTTATATATTATTTATAAACTAGGTCTTAAATTTAAGTATAATAAAAAAGACAGCTTAATTTTATCCTTAGCATTTCTGCTTGCATCCGTTTATATGGGTGTTAATACAGTTTCTAGTGGATGGTTGTTCGCCCAGATAGTTACAACCCTAATCTTATTTTTAGCTCTTTGGGAATATTTTAATCGCAGAAGATGGTTACTTCTCGGACTATATTGTGGTTTGTTGTTTTTAACTAGAATACCGGCGTCTATAATTATTTTATTTTTCATTGCGGAAATACTTCTTCAAAAGAACAGTATAAAACAAAAAATAATCAATCTATTTAAATTAGGTATTTTCGGGCTTCTAGCGGTTTTGTTGTTGGGAGCATATAATTATCAACGGTTCGGAAACCCACTTATTAACGGAAACTCCCACCAATTAATATCTTATTCTGCTCTCCAGACAAGAAATATGGGACTAATTTCACTAAGTCATATTCCGACCAATTTATACACTTTTCTCTTGCGAGGACCCTTAACAGTTCTAAAAAACCCTAGCTCCTGGAGCCTAAAGTTTCCTTATATTATCAATAATAATCTGGGAACAAGTGTCCTCTTAACTTCTCCTTTCTTAATATATTTATTCACCAAAAAATGGTCAAAATATAGCCTAGAAGATAAATTACTCCTTTTTAGTTCTCTACTTAGTCTTATTGCTCTATTGGTATATTATGGGGACGGGGCAAATCAGTTTGGGTATCGATATAGTTTAGATTTTTTACCCCTCATATTTGTCGTTTTTATGAAAATATATAAAAAACACAATAAACAACTCACTCTAGGAATGAAGACTCTTTTTTTAGTGTCTACTTTATTTAATTTCTACTTAGTATTAAGTTATATTGGTTTTCTTAACTAGCTTCCGACTGTAGCTGCGCTGTTAAGTACGTAATGAACTATGAGCTGTGCTATTGCCACTATTACAAGTCCAACTATGGCATAAATAAGAGTATTTTTGGCACCAGACACATTCTCAGAAGACCCACCAGAGGTAACATATCTAAATCCTGCATAAATAATGAAGACCACTGAAACCACTCCAACGACTAATGAAAATAAATTAATTACCGTCGATGCTATCTTTCCAATCCCTTGATTTAAGGTACAGCCTGTTCCGGCTCCGGGTGTTTGACCGGTAGCTGCATTAACTCCGCTATTGATATTGTTCACTATGGAATTATTTTGAACTGACGCACCACCAGGGCAAGGGGTAGCAGCAAACACAGTTAGCGGTGCAGTTACTGGTAAACTAACGCTAAAAACTACTAATAAAGAAATGAGGTAATTTTTAATTTTTTTAATCATTGACTATCCTTTCTTAGGTTAAGCTTAATCATAATAATACTAAAGATTATTTTATTTTTCAATAACTTTATATATTTCGTCTAGATAATTTATATTTATTTTTTAGGAAAACCAAAAATAACTATAACCTGAACTAGAGCTGCTATGGCTAATCCAACTATGGCATAAATAAGAGTGTTTTTAGCATTCTTAACACTGCCACTATCTCCTCCTGACGTAACATATCTAAATCCTGCAAAAATAATCATTATAATTGCGGCAATTCCGATAATGTAGGAGAGTATGTCTATTATTTTTTTCACGATACTAGTTATGTAAGTTTTGGACCCATTGGTGCAATTTGCCCTAAATCCATTGAACTGTTCTAGGCCTGAGCATGCTTGCGATTCTGCCGAATTATTAGGAGTAGGGCTAATAGCGTTCGTCACTGAAATAAAACCAGATGATGTAGTTTGGATTAAAAAAAAGAAAGTTAAAAACAAAAACAAACAAAATCTATGGATAGCTTTTTTAAAAAACAACATTTGCTATTATTCCCGCCGATGTGGCAATAAATAATCCAATTAGGGCATATAATATCGCATTTCTAGATGAATTTATTGTATTAGGGTCTCCTCCGCTTATTACCATTCTTAATGAACTGATAAGTATAACAACCACAGCCGCTATTCCCAATACAACCGAAAAGATGTTTACCGCAACTTTAATAATTGTGGTAATAGGGTTTTTTGTTGAGCTAGTCCCCGTGTCCTGACATACAGTAGAACTAGTGGCTTTAGCATTAGTAGTGCATATGTTAAGTACATTAACGGCACTAACCTTTAGGGGTAAAAATAAATAAAGACCGAAAATCAGACAAAAAATAATTCCCATTAGCTGTTTTTTGTTCATTAAACCCCTTTCACGCTAAACAATACAAACGAAACAATAACTTCAGCAAGCACTGCCACCACAAGGCCAACAACAGCATAAATAATCGTCTCTCTTGCCTTTGCAATATTTTCTGGATTACCGCTTGAAGTAATAAATTTAAAAGCTCCAAACAATATTATTAAAACAGCAAGCCCGCCAATTATTCCAAAAACTATTTTCAAAATCTGTTGGAGTTGCGTAGTACCAGCCGATATTCTAGATAAATCTGTTGAATACGGCGAACCATTAACCAAAATGCTGGCGCCAGACCCAGACGCAAAACCAATAAATGTATGAAGTATGTTTATTTTCATTTTATAGAACCTGCAATAAAGCTTATAGTAACATCGGCCAGAACACAAATAATTAAGCCAACTACTGCGCTTAATATTGTACCTTTTGCTTTGTTAATCTGGTCTGGGTTTCCTTGTGAGGTCATGAATTTAATACCACCATAAATAATAAGAAAAACCGCGATCATGGCCGCCACACGAAGTAAAATATTAATTATTGCTAAAACAATTAACCAAACATCATTTATATTAGTTATTTGTGGATTTGTTCCAGAACAAGACAAATATTCATACCACGTTGGAAATCTAAAAAAACTTGCAGAAGTGGAAGTGCAGCCAGTTAAAGATAGTTGTGTGTTCGATATTACGTTTAACATTATTTAAGCAATCCTCCCGGGACTAAGTAGTCAATAATTGCATAGGTAAAGATAAACAAAATAAGAGCTATTACGTTACTCCTAATCCTTGTTATTGCCGTATTTATCTTCTGAGGATCTCCAGAAGATAAAATATACTGAATACCCGCATAAATTGTTGAAGCTATTATGACCACTCCAACACCGTTAACTAAGAACCTAATTATAGCAAAAGTTAGGTCAAATATTGGATTTCCTTTTCCTGAACAGCCAAAATCTATACTTGTTGATACTCCTTTTTTACTATTTCCAAAGGAGGTGTTTCCACACCTAGCAGACAAAACAACCTCCTGGTTGTTTATGGTGATTGGTTTTTGCTGCGCTAATAATCCGTAAACAAAAAATAAGAGAACAAAAACAAACAAAATAAACAAGCTGTTTTTTAGTATTAGTTTTTGAATATTTAATTCTTTCACTACAGATATTTTACTGTTTTTAATTTTAAAGAACAATATCCTTTATATATGGTTGGTGTTTGATATAATTATGCTTAAGATTATGGCAACATACAAAGTAATTCAAGATATTGAAGCAGAAGACAAACTAATTTGGCTTTTTAGTTTTAGACAGTTTGTTTATTTATTAATAGCTTTCTTCTTTAGTTATATATCTTTTTTGTTTATTACAATTCATGGATGGTTTTTAGACCTACTAACAGTACCTTTTGTTATTTTTTTTGGAATATTGGCTTACCCTCTTGGAAAAGATCAACCAACCGAAGTTTGGGTACTAGCTAAAATTAGGTTCTTTTTGGTTCCAAGGAAAAGGGTTTGGACACAAACAGGAACCAAAAATTTGGTAACTATTACAGCTCCTAAAAAAATTGTCGAAATAAAAACAAATAGTTTAGACCAAAACCAGATTAAGTCTAGACTACAGGCATTAGCAAATACTCTAGATACACGGGGATGGGTAATTAAACAAAACTCATTTACAAACTATTCTTCAATGCTTAATTCAACCAATAATGATCGCTTGTTGATTGCAGAACCAATAGAAAACCAGGTTGAGGATTTTTCTACGATCAATGACGATATCTTAAATACAGAACAGAATCCTTTAGCCCAAAAAATGGTAGATTTAATTTCGATAAACGAACAAGAACATAGGAAAAAAATTATGAGTAACTTAGAAAAAATTAGAGAAAAGACCGAGCCCCTAAACGCTCCGCCAATAATTCAACCAACGGCCATAAGTACGTCAACGGATATGTCTAGAGTTCGCGCAAACAGAGTCACAAAAGCTAAACAACCAAGTCAAAAAACAGAAGAAAGGGTATCAACTAAACAACTAAATCCTGCTATACTTAATTTATCTGGAAATAATGATTATAGTGTTACCGTTATTTCTCATGAAGCAGATAAAATATCCAAAAAAGAAAATAACGAAGTATCAATAAATCTTCATTAGGGGTGGTATGGAAAAAACCAATATTTCAAACAGTCAACCAGTAATTAACGGGGTTCTTGATATTCCTAAACAAGGAGTTAATATACCACCACCTACGCAAACCACCCAATCGCAACCACAGGGCCAACCTCAGACACCTAAAACCAAACAAAAAGTTAATCCAAATAATAGTCAAAACACTTTACAAATTGCTGAGATAAGAGATGGAATTGTAATCATGAACGATGGATCATTTAGGGCTATTGTTATGGTAAAAAGCATTAATTTTGATTTAATGAGCCAAACTGAACAAGAGGCTGTTGAATATGCTTATCAAGGATTTTTAAATACTCTTTACTTTCCAATCCAAATTTTTATAAAAACTCAAAAAATAGACCTAGAGGGCTATATTAAAAAACTGGACAAAATTAGAACTGAGCACGACAACATGTTGCTCGCACTATTAATGGAAGATTATATCGACTACATTGACGACTTGAGTCTAAGAACCAACATAATGGATAAAAAATTTTACATTGTAATACCTTATTTTCCAACAGAAAGTGCCCAAAAAATGCTAGATGATAGTAAAAACTTATTAAAAGGGCTGCTGGGAATATTCACGTCAAAAGAAGAACATATTGTTGTAAACGAAGAGTCCCTAGAAAAAGCAAAAAACGAACTAAGAAATAGGGTCCAGGCTATTTTAGGGGGTTTATTGGATTGTGGAGTTCAGGGCTTACCGTTAGACACCCAAGAACTTATTGAGTTGTTTTATGACGTATATAATCCTGATACAGCCACTCGGCAGCAACTGAAAAACTTTAATGACCTAAATACAGATATGGTTATGAAGGGCGAAGGAGTCGCTATCCAAGAGCATCTTCAGCGGGAGTTAAATAATTAAATGGCCAAGCCAAAAAACATAGACCCAGTAGCTGTTGCTCAGGCTCAAAAACTTCAAGAAGAGCAAGAAGCCCAAAACATTTATAAAAAGGGAATTGTTGCACTTAGGGACTTTATTGCTCCAAGTTCTTTGGAATATTTTAGTACATATTTCACCATAGGAACACGCTTTGCCAGAACCTATTATGTATACGGTTATCCGCGAAATGTTTACACCGGTTGGTTAAGTCCTTTGGTTAATTTGGACGAAGTGCTAGACATAAGTATTTATGTATATCCGGTTGAAAGTCAGCTTGTTTTGGAAAATCTTCGAAAAAAGGTATCAAGACTAGAGGCTGGTATTCAGATAGACTCAGAAAAGGGTAGAGTTCGAGACCCCGCAAAACAGGCTGCTATTTTAGATGCCGAAGAAGTAAGAGACAAACTTCAGGTAGGTGAAGAAAAGTTTTTCAGATTTGGTTTATATTTCACGGTATACGCCCAAGACCAAGAGGAACTAGAATTTGTTGGTCATAAAGTAGAGTCTATGTTGGGTCAAATGTTGGTTTATTCTAAACCGGCCACCTCCCAACAAGAACAATCGTTTAATAGTACTGTCCCGCAAATGGTTGACATGCTTCAAATTAGGAGAAATATGAGCACTGGGGCACTTAGCACAAGTTTTCCTTTCACAAGTGCTGATCTTAGTCAGGATAACGGAATTTTGTATGGAATTAATATGCACAATTCAGGTCTGGTTATTTTTGATCGATTTTCATTAGAAAATGGTAATTCAGTAGTTTTTGCTAAATCTGGTGCAGGTAAGTCTTTTACAGTTAAACTAGAAGCTCTTCGGAGTATGATGTTTGGGGTAGAAATTTTTATAATAGACCCAGAAAACGAATACCAAAAAATGTGTGAGGCGGTTGGTGGAGCATATGTACGCCTTAGCCTAAATTCTTCCACAAGAATAAATCCCTTTGATCTACCTGAGGTTGTTGACACCGAAGAAGCAGACAACGCGCTTAGGAGTAACTTGATTACATTACATGGTTTATTTAGGTTAATGATGGGTGGTGCACAGGCAGAAGTTGCGGGCCTAGGACAACAAGCTATTATATCGGCGGTTTTAGCTCCTTCGGAAGAAGCAGACCTAGACTCAGCATTAATTGAAACCTATGCAAAAGCAGGAATTACCAACGATCCTCTAACACACAAAAGTCCACCCCCAACCATCAATGACTTATATGATGTTTTACTTCATATGGGGGGCAACGGACCACAACTGGCTCAAAGATTAAGAAAATATACAACTGGGACTTTTTCTGGAATATTTTCACAACAATCTAATATTAATATCAATAATCCTCTGGCTGTATTTAATATTAGGGACCTAGAAGATGAGTTAAGACCAGTAGCTATGTATATTGTTTTAAATTATATATGGAATAAAACGAAGGTTGATAAAAAAAGAAGAATATTAATAGTAGACGAAGCCTGGCAATTAATGAAATACGAAGATTCAGCGAACTTTCTGTTTAGTTTAGCGAAAAGAGCAAGAAAATATAATCTTGGATTAACCACCGTCACTCAAGATGTTGAAGATTTTATGGGTTCTCGCATGGGAAGAGCAATTGTTGCAAACGCATCAATGCAGATACTTCTAAAACAATCTCCTACCGCAGTGGATGTTTTGGCTGATGTATTTAAATTAACTTCAGAAGAAAAAAAGAGACTAAGTCAATTTCCGGTAGGACAGGGGTTATTTTTTGCTGGTCAAAACCATGTTCATATTCAGGTAGTTGCTAGCCCCACAGAAACTGACCTGATTACAACTACCCCTCCACCACCACCAAATCAGGCTCAAATAGACATTCGCTCTAATCAAGAAGGTAGAATCTTATAGTTTTTTCTTATTAATTGGCAAAATATTAAATTTGCTCTGCAAGTTATTTATAACTAAATCTACGTCCGTTGTGGTTATAAATGTTTGGTTTATGTCAATTTGTTTTAATATAGTAGTTCTTCTATTACCATCCAATTCACTAAAAAGGTCATCAAATAAAAATATTGCCAATTTGTTTGTTTTATCTTCTAAAATTTCTTTCTCGGTTAGTTTTAGGCTCAAAACTATTGATCTGTTTTCACCTTGAGATAAAAAAGATTTAACGTTATTATTGTTAAACAAAAAAACTATTTCATCTTTATGTGGCCCGAAAAGAGTATGTCCGATTATTTTTTCTTGTAAAAAATTATTTTCAAGCTGTTTTAATAAATTTGATGAATAATTTTCTAAATTAATTAAAGATTTGTATTTTAAATTTATTTTATCAAAGTTATTTGAAAATTTGTTATACCTTTTTGAAATTTTTTGGTTTATTTCTGTTATTATGTCTAACCTATTGTTAATAATTTCTTGACTAAGTTGACATATTTTTATGTTCCATGGAAAAAGGTCTTTAGTTTGACCTTTTTTAAGTAATTTATTCCTTTGAAGTAGTGTTTTTTTGTATTGGCTTATGGTTTTTGAATAGCTTGGTTTTATTTGAATAATTAAATCGTCAATAAAACTTCTTTTTTGTTCATTTGAAACTAGGTTTAGGTTAAAAAAATTAGGCTCAAACAAAACTATGGGTATTTGGTCTTGTTTGCTTATAGATACTTTTTTTTGGTTTCTGTAATATTGTTTGGTTTTAGATTCCTTGTTATAAATTAGTGTTTTTTGTTGATTGTTGTATTCGGTAGATAAAATAAACTTATTGGTTTTATTCCTTATTAGGTTGTCTAGTTTGGTTCTAAAGGAGCTAAATCTAGATATACAATAAATAGCCTCCAAAAGATTTGTTTTTCCTGAACCGTTTGGTCCGATTATTATATTTATTCCTTTTTTAAAAACAAATACGTCTTCTTGATAATTTCTAAAGTTATTTAATTTAATATACTCAAACATCTAAACTTTCAGGGGCATAATAATGTGTGTATAGTCTCTGTCTGTAGTGTCTTTAATTAAAATAGGTTCTGTTTTAGAATTAAAACAAAAATCAACGACGGTTCCTTGAATTGAATTAAGCGCTTCCATTAAAAATTTAGAGTTTAGGGTTATTTGGCCACTTCCTTTAATTTCAGCCTTTGCTTTTGAGGTATTTTCACCAATTTGACTGGTTAAGGAATTAATTTTAATTTCTTGATTTTGGGGATCTAGTTCTATGGTTATACTTCTAGCACTTTCTTTTGCAAATAAATTAGCTATTTTAACCATGTTAATGAACTCAACCTTATTAACTCTTGCTTTTGAAGTAAAGCTTTTTGGAATTAAGTTTTGGTATTGGGGGTATTTATCTTCTAACAACCGACATATAAATTTTGTGTCATTAAACTCGAAACAAACCTGTTGGTTGTCTATAATAATGCTGATTTCTTCGTCTTCATCTGCTATGGTTTTAATTAAATTGTTTATTGCAGAGCTAGGAACCAATAAACTTCCTTCCTTGTTAATGTTATTAATAATATTCTCAGACAACCTAGAACCATCGGTTGACACCAGATATAGTTTCAGGTCTTTAACAAACAAAAAAACGCCTGTTAAAACTGGCCTACTTTCGTTATTGGAGGCTGCAAAAACAACTTGTTGAAGTTTTTGTTTAAATTCTTGAGCGTTAATTTTTAAAACGGTTCCTTTTTTAGTCTCTGGAATAATAGGAAACTCTTCGTCAGATATCCCGTTAATAATTCCGTTGTTGTTTTCTGTATTGATTTTTAATTGATTTTTAATTGATTCAACGGTAATAACGTTATTTGGAAGATTAGATATAAAATTAGTAAACAACACAGCCGGGACAGTTAGAGAGCCTTCTTCTATAATTTTTGCTCTTATAAATTTAGTAATAGAGACTTCTAGGTTTGTACCCAAAAGAGAAACATTAGTTTTAGTCACTTTAATTAAAATATTATTCAGTATAGGAAGAGTGTTGTTGGTGTTGATTATTCTGGCAATCGCTGTTAATGGTTTTATTAAGTTTTCTTGAGTTACTTGAAACTTCATTTTATACTCCTTCTAAATAATAATTAATTATAAGTTCTTTATTGTTATTATTGGGGCTGTGTATAGTGTGTAAAAACTCCCAAAACAACAGAGAGTGGAGAGGTTTTTTTAGGGTGGACAACAATTGTATTGTTTTGTTATAAATAGCTCTTTTAAACACACCCCAAAAGGACCAAAAAACAACAATAAACTTTTTATAAACAAAAAAACAAACTTTATACTCAACAAAAACACAGCCATTTTTGTAATTTTCAAGCATAAATTCTATCCTTTAAAACAGATACACCGTTTTTAATGTCTGGATTTATTCTTATTTCTTTCTCAATTTTATCTACTGAATGAATAGCTGTAGTATGATCTTTTCTTTTTAGTTCAGCAGATATTTTAGGAAAACTTAAATGAAGTTCACTTCTTAATAAATACATAGCGATTTGACGAGGTACAACAATTTCTCTATCTCTTTTAGGTCCCAATAAATCTTCTAAAGATATTTGGTAATATTTAGAGACCTTATCAATAATTTGTTTTGCGCTTAAATGCTTTGGCCTGCTTTTAGCGGTTTTGAGTAAACTCATGGCTATAGATAAGGTGGGTTCGACAGCCCTCATTTCACAAAAAGCAAATAACTGATTTAAGGCACCTTCTAGTTCTCGAATATTTGTGGTTGAGTTATTGGCGATAAATTCAACTAAGTCTTGGTTTAGGTCAACACCATGATTAATAGACTTACTTTTAATAATTGCACACCTTGTTTCAAAGTCTGGTTCCTGCATATCTATACTCATTCCCCATGTAAAACGACTTTTTAAACGTTCTTCTATGGTAGGAATTTCACCAGGAGGTTTATCAGAACTAATAATAATTTGTTTATTGGCTTGATGTAGAGCATTAAATGTGTGGAAGAATTCTTCCTGAATTTTTTCTTTTCCAGCAATAAACTGAACATCGTCAACAATTAAAACATCACAAGACCTATAATAGTCCGCAAACTCTGTTGTTTTTCTGGTTCTTAAGGATTCAACAAATTCTTGAACAAATTGTTCGGTAGAAATATACAGAACCTTAATTCCTGGATTATTTTGAGTTAAGTAATTCCCTACAGCTTGAATTAAATGAGTTTTACCTATGCCAACTCCACCGTATAAAAACAAAGGATTGTATTTAATCCCAGGATTTTGGGTTATAGATTGACAGGCCGCAAAAGCTAATTCGTTTCCTGACCCAACCACAAAACTATCCATAGTATATTTTTCGTTCAAACCCTGTCTATATGAATGAGTAAAACTATTTCTAGTACTATTTATTGTTTCGTTTTTAAGATGTTCCTGAACACTTTCTTCTAAAACAACAGGATCGTCATATATTAGACGTTGAGTTTTAGGGGTTATTATTTTAAACTCGAGTTCTTTTGTTTTAATTCCTTTCTTTTGTAAAATCTGATAAATCAGATCATTAAATTTTTTTTCTAACTGTTGTTTTATAAAGATGTTTTGTACTCCAACAACCGCACTATCACGATCACAACGCAACAATTCGGTGTTTTTAAACCAAGTTAAATAACTTCCTCTTGAAACAGAAAGCTCAATTTCTCCTAAAACAGATTTCCACAATCCTTCAGGCTGCATAACCCTCCTAAAACGTTAGTAGTCTAATAATAACCTAAATACTAAAAGTTTTCCACATACTAAACTGTGGTAATTTTTAAATATAAAAAACAAAGCCCTAAAAAGTAAACTTTTCCACAAAGCCATTTTTAACCTATAATTCTGTGTATAAAAAGGATGTCTTGGTGTATAACTAGATCCATAATTAAAAAAATACTTAAACAATAACAACACTTAAGATATAATTGGGTAATGCCAAAAAGAACTTATCAGCCTAAAAAAAGACGAAGAGCCAAAGAACATGGATTTTTTAAGAGAATGTCTACCAAGGCAGGAAAAGCAGTTTTGAGAAGGCGCAGGAACAAAAAACGCGTCAAACTAAGTGCTTAATTTTTTGAAAAAAGATCCCATTAACCTATTATTTAAATAAATGGGGAATATTTATGATAGCCAAAAAATATAGGTTTCATGGAAGGAAAAGCCTTAACTCGGTTTATAAATACGGCTTAACTTACTATGATAAGGATTTTTCAATAAAATCCTTGTTTTCTAGGGAACAAAAAAACCCTAGAGTTGCTGTTGTGGTTAGTAAAAAGGTTAGCAAAAAAGCAACTCAAAGAAACAAAATACGAAGAAAAATCTATGAGATCATTCGCCTAAACATAGACACAATAAAACCCCCCCAAAGCTTAATTATTTCTGTTTTTAAAGAAGATATATTGAAAAATAAACCCAAAGCCCTAGAAAAGAAAATAGTTGAATTAATAAAAAAAGCCAATAATCAAGAAGACAAAAACAAAAAAACAATATAAAATAGAACGAAAGAAAAGGGAGATAAAGTCGGAATGTTTACAACCTTTATTGTAAAACCATTGTTCAATCTTTTGGTTTTAATTTATGCCCTTATACCAGGGCATAATTTTGGTCTTGCTCTAATTGTCTTCACAATAGTGGTTAGGCTACTTCTTTGGCCACTAGTGAAAAAACAGTTACACCAAGCTAAGATGATGCGGAAACTCCAGCCTGAAATAAAAAAGATTAAAGAAGCGACCAAAGGAAATAAACAAGAAGAAACCAAACTAACTATGGAACTTTATAAAGAAAAGGGGATAAACCCTCTATCTACTTTTCCTATTTTGATTATCCAATTTATTGTATTAATAGGGCTCTATAGTGGAATCAATAAAATTATAGTAGACCCGAAACAAATCGTAAGTTTTTCTTATGTATCCATCCAAAAACTACCTTGGATAAAACACCTATCAACCAATCTTCATTATTTTGATAACACTCTTTTTGGTTTTATAGACCTATCTAAAACTGCTCTAGATAAAACAGGTATCTATTGGCCAGCTATGATTATAGTAATTTTAAGTGCAGTGTCTCAGTATTACCAAAGCAAACAATTAATGCCTACTTCTAAAGACCAGAAGAGTTTAAGAGAGATATTAAGACAAGCTAATTCTGGAAAACCAGCTGACCAGAGTGAAATTAATGGTGCAGTTGGAAAAAGTACTCGTTTCCTGCTTCCTTTAATGATATTTTTGTTTACCGTAAATATAGCGGCAGACCTTAGTTTGTACTGGCTTGCAAGTGGTGTTATTGCTCTAATTCAGCAAGGCATAGCCCTAAAAGAAGATGAAGAGGAACTAGAGACAGGAACTACCAAGAAAACAAAAGATGTTTCTAAGATAAAAGAAGCAGAAATTATCCCAAAACCAAACACAACTAAAACCAAACACAAAAAACAACAAAAAAGGAGAGGAAAATGAACAATTCAAACGAAGAAGCAATTCAGTTTGCTAAAAAATATTTAGAGGACTTATTGTCTTTCTTTGGTCTAAACACAGACGTTCAAGCAACCAATGACGATGACCTAATTCAGTTAAACATTCCATCAACCCACATGAACGGCTTTTTAATAGGTCAAAGGGGCGAAAATATGCGAGCCTTTCAATATTTAACATCGTTAACTCTGAAAAATAAGGAGTATAGCATAACAAGAATTAATGTTGACGTAGCTGAGTATAAAAAACAAAGAGCTAACAGACTTAAGGAAAGAGCAGAAACCTGGGTTAAGGAGGTTAAAAAATCGAAGACCCCTAAAGACCTCGAGCCAATGAATGCCGCAGATAGAAGGGTTATTCACCAATTAGCCTCGGAATATGGCATAAAGTCTGAATCTAGGGGAGAAGGAAGGGATAGACACATAGTCTTGTCCCCAGAAGACTAGCTACCCAAGAACATCTTTATAGATATTGAGTATTTGTTTAGCTGTCTTTTCCCAGGAGTATTTTTGAGCTTGATTATATCCGTTTTTTATTAATTTGGACCTAAAGGATTCATCGCCTAATACTTTATTTATTTTTTCGTTAATATCCCCTATGTCTAGTGGATCAAAATAAAGAGCTCCATTACCATATATTTCTGGTAAGCAAGTTTTGTTGCTTGAAACTACCGGTGCTCCTTCAACCATCGCCTCTAATCCAGGCAACCCAAAACCCTCGCTTAAAGACGGAAAGGCATACATCCTACAATTTCTATAAAGCCATTTTAACTTGGCATCAGAAACATAGTCGGTAAAAACAACATTATTAATGTCTTTTTGCTTAACAAAATCCTCAATCATTAAAAAATTAGAATCTTTTTTACCAGCCAATACAAGATAAAGATCAGGATTTTTCTGGAGAGATAAACTAAACGCCAAAATCAACCTTTTTAGGTTCTTATGTTCCATGGGTCTACCAACATAGAGAATAAACTTCTTGTTTTTTAGTTCATCAATTATTTCAGGGGTTTCATTAATAGGTTCAGCCGCTAAATAAGTTACTACAAATTTATTCTCGGACAAACCAGTGTATTTAATAAGGTCTTCTTTAACAAATCTCGAGGGCGCTAAAACTAAACTAGATTGTTTAGAAACTTTTTTTATAACCCAACCATAAATCAATTGCTTAAACTTAAATACTAAATAATTTTTAGATCTATTAACAAACCTAACAGTTGTTAGGTCTTGTATAGAGGTTATCTTGTTTTTTCTGTACAAAACAGGTTGCTGGGCCATACAAAAATGAACTAAATCTGCCCTCAGTTTTTTTAACAACCAACAAAACCTCAATTGTTCTGAAAAAGTAAACTCTTTAATATTGGTGGTAACAACCCTAAAACCAGGAGCTATTTTTTTAATGTAATCTTCTCGTGATGGTTTAGTTACAACCACAATATAGAACTCTGGGTTAAGCTTATATAAATGCTCTATTAACTTATCTACATATCTTCCTGTAGTTGTACCAGATTCCCTTGCATCAACAACAATCTTTTTCATACTTCTTATTTAAGCATAAACAATCAAAAATATTAAAAACAATGCTCCCAAACTTTGAAAGTTTTGCTATAATTAAGAAAATAAATTAAGGAGGATAAAAAGTGAACAATAACCCAGGGTCATTATTTGAATTTGCCAGTAAACAAGGAAGTTCTGTGGAGAAAAGCTACACAGACTACCACATTAGATTAGCGGAATACAGAGATCAATTAGCCCAAGAATTGGGTATAACTCTTGACGAACTACACTTAATCAATAATCCATGCGAAAAAAGATCTATTGAAGAAAATGAGGAAGAAAGCCAATGACCAAAAGAGCTTTAATAACAGGAATTACAGGACAGGATGGGTTTCATTTAGCAGAGTTATTAAAAAGCAAAAACTATGAAATATTTGGTGTCATAAGAGGGCAACAAAATCCCAAAAAAATAATAGTTGAAAATGATCTCCCATATGTTAATTTAATTGAGGCTGATCTAACCGATACATCTTCACTAAATAAAGCAATTAAAGACTCCAAACCAGATGAAGTATATAATCTAGCCGCCATTAGTCATGTCGGATATTCTTTTAAAATACCCAATCTAGTAGCCCAGGTGACAGGCGTAGGAGTGCTAAATTTACTTGAATCAATTAGACAAAGCGGAAGACAAGAGAAGATTAGATTTTATCAAGCGTCTACATCTGAAATGTTTGGTGGACTTGATTATAATAGACCTGGAAAGGGATATGATGAAAACGCACTATTCCATCCAAGAAGCCCCTATGGTGCGGCAAAACTTTACGCCCATTGGATTACAAAAAATTATCGAGAAAGTTATGGGATTCATGCAAGTTGTGGAATCCTTTTTAATCACGAAGGCCCTAGAAGAGGACTAGAGTTTGTTACTAGAAAAATAAGTAACGCAGTTGCACGAATTCATTTAGGTAAACAAGACCACATAGAACTTGGTAACCTTGAACCAAAAAGAGATTGGGGTTTTGCTGGAGATTACGTTGAAGGTATGTGGTTAATGCTTCAACAAGAAAAGCCAGACGATTATGTTTTAGCTACAGGTGAAACCCATTCAATAAAAGATTTTCTAGAACTTGCCTTTAAAGAAATAGGAATTAATGATTGGAAACCATATGTAAGACAAAACAAAGCATTTTTGAGACCCGCCGAAGTAGATATATTATTAGGAAATCCTTCAAAAGCAGAAAAAATTCTTGGCTGGAAAAGAAAAATAGATTTCCCTGAACTAGTAAAAATTATGGTAGAAAACGATATTACTATCGAAAAAAACAAAAAAGATTAAACTAAGTTTTTCCAATAAGACAAAATGTCTTTAATAGATTGATTAATGTCAAAAAAAGGCTCCCAACCTGTAGCTTGATTTATTTTTTTATATGATCCATAAATATTTTTGATATCTAAAGACCTATACTTTAATGGATCTTTAACTATTTTAAAGTTTAGTTTTTCAAAATCTAGCATTTTGTTTAGTATTGATTTACCTGAATAAGATTTCCCAGAACAAAGGTTGTACGTTTCACCATCTTGTCCTTTTTCAATTAAAAGTCGATATCCTCTAACTATATCTCTGACATCTGTATAGTCTCGTTTTGCTTCAAGATTTCCAACCAATAGTTCATTCTTCTTATTCTTTAAATTATAAAATATTTGATGGGCAAGGTCTGGGGTTATAAAACCCAAACCCTGACCAGGACCTATATGATTAAAAGGTCTTGCTATAATGCACTTAAAACCTCTTTTACGGTAATATTTTGCTAACTCTTCTTGACCTATTTTACTAACCGCGTATGGAGATGAGGCTTCAATTAAAGCGGTTTCATTTAAAGGAAGTTTTTGGTTGGGATTGTATAAACTACCGCTACTTATTATTAAAAATGTCGGGAAAGAATTCTGCTTTAGGCAGGCTTCAAATAAATTAATTTGAATATCAAGGTTTGTGTTTAAGTATTGTATAGGACTTTCAAAAGATGGGCCAACTGCTGCAAGTCCTGCTAAATGGACAACATAATCTAAAGAACTAAAATTAATTTCGTTAACTGTATTGCTGTTATAAAGATCAACAGAATAATAATTTTTTAAATTTTGGTAACTTTGTTTTTCTTTTCCTACTCCAAAAACTTTATAGTTGTATGTTGTTAGCTCGTTTAATAGGTGACTACCTACAAATCCATTTATGCCAGTTACTAAAACATTCTTCATTATTTAGAATTATTATATCGCATATTTTGTAGTTAATTTAAAATTGCTCAAGTAAGAGAGAATAGATATAATTAATTATCAATGAGTAGATTTATGCAACGCTATAGATACTCTTTAATTTTGCTACGAGAGTTGGTTCGTACTGATTTTAAGGTGCGCTATCAAAACTCTATTTTGGGATATGTTTGGTCATTGTTGCGACCGTTATTGTTGTTTGTAATTTTATATCTTGTGTTTACTAAGTTTTTAAAAGTAGGAGATAGTGTTCCTAATTACCCCGTATATTTATTACTAGGTCTTTTATTTTGGAATTTTTTTGTAGAAGTAACCATGGGTAGTGTCACGGCTATTGTCGGTAAAGGAGATTTAATTCGTAAAATTAATTTTCCTAAATATGTTATTCTTTTGTCTATAATTTGCTCTGCTCTTATAAACTTTGGTTTAACATCAATAGTTGTTGTTATTTTTATGATTGCAGGACATGTTGGAGTTACGTGGAGCGCCCTATGGTTAATACCTCTTATTCTTGAGCTTATTTTAATAGCCCTAACAGCAGGTTTTTTCTTAAGTGCTGCATTTGTAAAATACAGAGATCTTTCGTTTATCTGGGAAGTTATTATCCAGGCAGCCTTTTATATTACCCCGATACTATATCCACTATCTAGAATTCCTCATGCATTTTCAAAGTTTATGATATTGAATCCTTTTGCTCAGGTTATTCAAGATTCTAGATATGTGTTAATAACACACTCTACCGAAACGATCGCAACAATATACGGTGGAGACCGATTGATCTGGGGTATACCAATAGGGCTTACGATAATACTATTTGTTTTAACAAGTATTTATTTCAAAAAACACTCTAAATCTTTCGCGGAGGATGTCTAAAATGAAAAATGAAACAGTAATTAAAGTAAATAACGTTAGCAAAGATTTTGTTTTGGTTCACGAAAAATCAAGTACCGTAAAGGGTATTTTTACAAGCATGTTTAGAAAAGCAACTATAAAAAAAGAAACTCAGCATGCATTAAAAAATATTTCTCTTGAGATTAAAAAAGGAGAATTCTTTGGGATAGTGGGTAGAAATGGTAGCGGAAAGAGTACCCTATTAAAGATTTTGGCCGGTATTTATCAACCAAATAAAGGAAACGTTTCTATTAAGGGCAAATTAGTGCCGTTTATAGAACTTGGAGTAGGATTTAACCCAGAACTATCCGGAAGAGACAATGTTTATTTAAATGGCGCAGTATTGGGCTTTTCTAAGAAAGAAGTAGATGAAATGTATGAAAG
>JAJZWY010000002.1 GCA_021846445.1 bacterium | reverse complement strand
GTGTAATCATGATTATTGGATAATTTTAAAGTTTTTAGAATGCTTAATACTGGCGTAATTCCGATACCTCCAATCAAAAATAGAAGATGTTTATGATTATTTTTGGGAAGAACAAAATCTCCCATACATTCACTAATCTTTATTTCTTGACCTTTTGAAATATTGAATAAAGCTTTTTTAAACGAACTACCTTTTTTAGTGTGTTTTGTGGTAATACTTAGGTACTTTTGCCTAGGTGATGAAGACAATGTATACCATCTTTTGAGACCCCTATTATCTGGATTTTGGTGAGCTAAACTTAATTCTAGATATTGACCGGCAATGTACTTGAAATTACTTGGTTTTTCAAAATAATAAGTATAGATAGAGTTAGCTTCTTTTTGCCTTTTTACAAATTTAGTAATCATTTTAAGTATAATTATAGAACAATTTTAGAGCTTAGTAATTACAATAGTTCCTGTATAATGATATATTATTAAAAAAGGTAGCACAAAATAAGGAGATATATGGCAGATTTTAATCAAGTACTTGATCCAGGAAACTATCAAGAAGGATTTATCAATACAGTTATTGAGATTAGTAAAGGAAGCAATTTAAAAATAGAATGGGATCCGAAAAGGGCAGCCTTTAGGCTAGATAGGGTTGAACCAAGCATTTATCCTAAGCCAGTTAATTATGGTTTTATACCTCAAACTATAGATGAGGATGGAGATGAACTAGATACATTGGTAATTTGTGATGAATCATTGCCTACTGGAATTTGGTTAGAAGCAAAGATTATTGGATTATTAAATTTCGAAGATGATAACCAGAATGATTATAAAATTGTTTGTGTACCTAATGATAACCGAAATAACGGGGATAGCATTAATAGTCTCAATGATTTATCCGATCAACTAAAACTTCAAATCGAAGAACATTTTAAACATTATAAAGATTTAAAAAAGCCCGGGAGTACAATTGTAAAAGGTTGGGAAGACGAAGAAAAAGCAAAGCAAATAATTGCAGAGTGTATTCAAAGATACCAAGCTAATTAAGTTATCACGCTTGTGTTTATCAATTCCAAGATTTAAAATAGAGATATCTAACAAATAAATCTAAAAAAGGAATTTTAATGAACACAAAGGTAGCTATTAACGGATTTGGTCGAATTGGAAGAAATGCATTTAAGATCGCGTTTAATAGAAGTGATCTAGAGATAGTTGCAATAAATGATCTGAGTGATACTCAAACTCTTGCCTATCTCCTAAAGCATGATTCGACTTATGGAACTTACGACAAGGAAGTAAGTTATGATCAGGATAATATTATAGTTGATCAACGGCCAATTCGAGTTTATGCCGAAAAGGACCCCATCAACTTACCTTGGAAAGATTTAGATATTGATGTCGTTATTGAATCGACAGGTTTTTTTGTGGATCCAGATAAAGCTGATGTTCATATTAAGGCAGGTGCTAAAAAAGTAGTTATATCAGCTCCACTAAAAGGAGAAAATCCTGATAGTGCTCCAACTATTGTTTTAGGTGTAAATGATCAAAGATTAAAGGAAGATTACAAAATTTATAGCAATGCTTCGTGCACCACTAACTGTATAACTCCTGTTGCAAAAGTGATTGAATCAAACTTTGGTATTGAAAAGATGATGATGACTACTGTACATAGCTATACAGCTTCACAACATCTTCAGGATGGACCCGGGAAAAATTTGAGAGAAGATCGTGCTGGAGCAGTAAATATAACTCCAACGACAACTGGAGCATCGATAGCAGCAACTAAGGCCTTCCCTGTTTTGGAGAATAAATTTGGGGGGTTTGAAGTACGTGTCCCTACTATCGTTGTCTCATTGGCAGATTTTGTTATTTTGACCAAAAGAGATGTAACTGTCGATGAAGTTAATGAAGCATTTAGACGAGCTGCCAAAGAACCGTATTACTTAGGTATATTGGATGTTAGTGAGCAGGAATTGGTAAGTAGCGATTTTATTGGCAACAGTCATTCGGCAATTGTAGACCTTAAGCTAACGTCAGTTATTTCCGGGAATTTACTTAAAGTTGTAGCGTGGTATGACAACGAATGGGGTTACAGTAATAGGCTGGTTGAAGTCACTGCTGATTTAGGTAGAACTCTTGTTAGGGCTTAACAAAAATGAACATTTATTTTGCCGCAGATCATAATGGCTATTATTTAAAAGATCAGTTGATTGATTATATTGGAAAGTTTGGGGAATATAGTCCAATTGACGTAGGTAATCAGGACTATGACAAAAATGACGATTTTCCGAACTATGCTTTTAGAGCAATAAATAAAATATTAAACGACAAAGATTCAGTGGGTGTTTTTATTTGCGGAAGTGGCCAAGGTATGGCAATGGCAGCCAACAGATTTAAGAATATTAGAGCATCACTTTGCTGGAATACGTCAGAGGCAATTGATTCTAGAAACGACGATAATGCTAATGTACTTTGTTTTAGCTCTAAGCAAACATCTCTAAAACAGGCCAAGACAATATTGACTGTTTGGCTTAGTTCAGAGTTTAGTAAAGCTCCTCGATTCATCCGAAGAATTAATGAATTGGATCAATTTGGATCATGAAAGATTATTCAATCTGTCCGACTATTACTGCCGAAGATTTAAAGGATTTTCAAAAACAAATTGATCAGGTTGAAGCTTTTGCTCCAAGAATTCATGTTGATCTGATGGATGGTTCATTTGCTCCCACAAAATCACCTTCAATCGATTTAATTTCCATCCCTCATAACCTAAGAGTGGACTATCATTTGATGCTTGAAGATCCAAAACCCTATCTTGATTCCTTAATTAGCCTAAAACCGAATCTAGTTATCTTTCATATTGAGAGCAACTTAGATTTTCCCAAAATTCTTTCAAAACTTAAAACTAATAATATTCCATCTGGAATAGCAGTTCTTCCATCAACTGAAATTGACTCTGAAAAAATAAAGATAATAAGTAATTTTGATCATCTTCTAATCTTTGGCGGATCTTTAGGTTATCAAGGTGGCCAGATAGATCTAACAAATGTTTCTAAAATTAAGAAAATTCGAAACATTTTGCCCAACATAGAGATTGGTTGGGACGGTGGTATAAACGATATCAACATTAAGTCATTATTTAAGCAAGGTGTAAGGGTCTTCAATGTTGGCAGTTTCATTCAGTTTAGTCGTAATCCAGAGGAGCAGTATCAGAAATTAAATAATCTATTGGAGGAGGTAGAATGACTAAATACTCAATAGAACAATTAGAACTAATTGCTACACGAATCCGTGAAGATATTATTGATATGTTGCTTCATGCAGGAAGTGGACATTCAGCTGGTCCACTTGGTCTTGCAGACATATTTACAGTTCTTTATTTCGATATTTTAAATCACGATCCTAAAAATCCAGATTGGGAAGAAAGAGATATTTTACTGCTTAGTAATGGACACTGTGTTCCGGTTAGATACGCCGCAATGGCCGAGGCAGGCTATTTTAAAAAAGAAGAATTAAAAACACTAAGACAATTTGGATCAAGACTTCAGGGTCATCCAGAAAGGCTTCGACTTCCTGGACTAGAAAACACCTCCGGACCATTAGGTTGTGGGCTATCTCAAGCGGCTGGAATGGCTTTAGGTCTTCGACTAAACAAGATGAATGGGAGAAGGATTTATGTAGTTATGGGTGACGGTGAAATTGATGAAGGTAATATTTGGGAAGCAGCAATGTTAATTCCAAAGTATAAATTGAATTCAATTACCGCAATACTTGATCGGAATAATATTCAAATTGATGGACCAACAGAAGAAGTTATGCCACTTGAAGAATTGAGACGTAAATGGGAATCATTTAATTGGCATGTCATTGAAATTGATGGGAATAATATAGAAGCAATTATTGATGCTCTTAATATGGCTCAAACGATTGTCGAAAAACCAGTCATTATTATTGCCCACACTATACCAGGTAAAGGTGTAGATTTCATGGAAAAGGATTTCCGTTGGCATGGGATACCACCAAATTCAGAACAAGCTAAGTTAGCTCTGAAGGAGTTAAGAACATTAGGAGGAAAAATTAAAAGTGAGCATCAATGAGCAGTTTAATCAAAATTTATATCTAGTAGACTTACTTAAGCCTCTAAACTATGAACCAATAAGGGCTGGTTTTGGACGTGGTTTAAAAAAAGCTGGTTTAATTAACAATAATGTTGTTGCTGCTTGTGCCGACTTAACCGAATCTACTCAAATGAATTTGTTCAAGGAGCAATTTCCGGAAAGATTCTTTGAAATTGGTGTTGCAGAGCAAAATTTAGTTACACTAGGTTCTGGTCTTGCAGCTTTAAATAAAATACCATTTGTATCTAGTTATGCTGCTTTTAGCCCCGGTAGAAATTGGGAGCAGATTAGAACAACAATTTGTTTAAATGATCGACCTGTAAAAATTGTCGGATCACATGCAGGAGTTAGTGTTGGACCCGATGGGGCAACTCATCAAATGCTTGAGGATATTGCTTTAATGCGAGTTCTTCCCAATATGAAGGTTTTTGCACCAGCTGATAGTGTTGAGGCCGAAAAGATAACTTTAGCAATGTCTTCTGATCCTAAGCCTAATTATATTAGGTTGGCAAGAGAAAAAACTGCCATTATAACTACCGAAAAAACACCGTTCCAAATTGGTCAAGGCTATATTTTAACTAAAGGTGGGGATATTTCATTAATGGCGACTGGTACGATGAGTGCCCAGGCTTTGCTGGCATCAGAATTACTTTATAAAGAGGGTATTGATGCTGAAGTGGTTCATTTACCAACAATTAAGCCCTTGGATGAGCAAACTATTTTAAAAAGTGCGATGAAAACCAGAAAGGTGATTACTATAGAAGAAGCTCAAGTAAACGGAGGCTTTGGATCCGCAGTAGCCGAAGTATTGTCTGAAAATTATCCAGTAAGGATGAAAAGGTTGGGGATTTATGATCGGTTTGGCGAATCGGGTAGCCCTGATCAGTTAATTAAATTTTTTAAATTAGATAGCCAGGGGATTAAAGAACAGGTACTTAGTTTTTTGAAATCTTTTTAAGCATAAGAGGAGTATAATAGAAGCATGCCATTAACATTACCAGACATTAGAAGAAATTGTGCAATCGCTAGACTTAGAATGAAACAGGCTAGATTAGAGCATTGGGCTTTTGGTGCATTTAATTTAGATGATGAAGCTACCCTTAAAGCCGTCATTAGAGCTGCAAAAACTAAAAATGCTCCAGTTTTAGTCGAAGTCAGCCAAGGTGAAGTCGATGACATTGGTTTATACAATATACGTGATATGGTAGATAACTTTAAAAGAGAGGAAAATGTTGAAATATATATTAATTTAGATCATAGCCCTAGTGTTGAAGATGCTAAAAAAGGAATCGAGGCGGGGTTTGAATTTATCCATATCGATATTTCTCAATCTAATCATGATGCAACGGATGATCAGATAATTAATGCTACTAAAGAAGTTGTCAATTATGCTAGACTTACTGGTGCTTCTGTTGAAAGTGAACCGCATTATTTCAGTGGCGGATCGAATGTTTTTAGTACGAATATAGATTATGATGAAATCAAAAAAACATTTTCAACTCCACAAGAAGCAAAGAAATTTGTTGATGCTACCAAAATTGACACTTTTGCTGCTGCTATTGGCAATCTGCACGGTAAATATCCAGTTCCTAAAATTTTAGATTTAGATCTGCTCCAAAAAATTAGAGATGCAATCAATGTTAATATTTCTTTACACGGTGGCAGTGATACGCCGGGACATTATTTTAGGGAAGCTGTTCGGATTGGAGTTTCGAAGGTTAATATAAATTCTGATATGCGTTACGCCTATAGAACTACTTTGGAAAAGATTTTAAAGGAACATCCTGATCAGTATTCTGTAGCTAAGTTGATTTCAAAGGATGTTGTAGATGTCCTAACAAAAGTTGTTGAAAGCAAAATAGACGACTTTAATTCAGCAAATAAAGCCATTAAGCCAAATAATTAGGTTAAGGAGGTGGGAATGAATGAACAATTTGATGTTATAAGTGTCGGAGATATAGTAACCGATGCATTTATAAAATTGATTGACGATAATGCCCAGATAATCGAAAATGATCAAAAAAGATTGTTGGCTATGGAGTTTGGGACAAAAATTCCGTTTGACCATGCTGAAATAATTGAAGCTGTCGGAAACGCCTCGAACGCAGCTGTCGCTTTTGCCAAACTAGGCCTAGGAAGTGCTTATGTTACAAATGTGGGTGGAGATGCTCATGGTCGAGATATGATTCAGGCACTCCATAATAACGGTGTAGACACCCATTTAGTTCGAATTAATCACGACAAGAGAAGTAATTATCATTATGTCTTATGGTATAAAGAAGAACGAACGATCTTAATTAGACATGAGGACTATGATTATCAGTGGCCACATCTGAGAGAGAAAGAAAAACCAAGATGGATATATTTATCATCAGTTTCTGAGCATTGCAAGGACTATCATGATCAGATTAGCGATTGGTTAGACCAGAATCCAGAAATTAAGTTGGCTTTTCAACCTGGTACCTTCCAGATGGAGTTCGGGGTAGAGAGGATGTCTAGGATTTATAATCGTAGTGAAGTACTAATTTTAAATCGAGAAGAGGCTGTAACGGTTGGAGGTGGTAATCACCAAGATATTAACGACTTACTCGATAAATTGCATCAAATTGGGCCTAAAATAGTTGTTATTACCGATGGACCTAATGGAGCCTATTTGAGCGATGGTTCAAAAAGACTACAAATGCCCTTGTATCCTGATCCAGCACCACCAATTGATCGTACTGGTGCCGGTGATTCATTTGCTTCTACATTTGTGGCAGCACTGATCAAGGGGAAGAGTACGGAGGAGGCCTTAATGTGGGCTCCGATTAATTCAATGAACGTTGTTCAAAGAGTTGGAGCACAAGCGGGTTTATTAACTGAATATCAACTCGACAACTTCCTAAAAAATGCACCTGATTGGTATTATCCTAAAAGTATCAATTAATATTTGACTAGACTTATGTTAAAATGAAGCTGAAAAAGAAAAATTATGTATAAGTTTTATGAATCATTATTTAATAAAAATTTAATTGATTTAAAACACTTCATTACTGATTTAGAAAAAAAGACAGGTCATAACGGAGAAGATATCAGGTTACACAATAAATTAGCTATTAAGCTAAAGGATAAATTAGTTGACCTAGGTCTTGACCCTTTTGATTCCAGCTCAATCGAAATTTATCACGGGTTAATCAATAAATTAAAAGAAGATGATCGGAGACTCTATCTATCGGTACGATCTTTAGCTGGTTCGAAAGTAAATGCAAAATCAAAGTTAATTGATGGGTTTAAAATTATTACAGATGAATTAAAAATGAGTGACCTAATTCGTCTTAAACCATCATTTATTAAGAATTATTTAATTAAAAACCCGCCCAAAAGGTTAATTAAGAATCTTCATTATAGGACTGTAGAATCTCTCCTAAAAAGAGAAAATTTAAGTTTGATCGTTCTAGGAATAAATTATTTTGAAGGTGATAATTACGTCACTAAATTTTATTCAAATTACAAATCTGTTAAATCCTCAGATTTTAAAAATTCAGACTTAGAGATAATCTATTTAAACAAGAAATGGAGAACGGCACTCCAAGATTTGATCAAAAATCTAGATAAAGTTAGTTTATCTATACCAGAACTTGGATCTTTAATTATTATTCCATGTCAAGATCAATACATAAAAGGTAAAACTGTCTTTTATTACTCATCGATTATTAATTCTTTTTATGAAATTAATCTCTATTCAACTTATCTTAAATATCATTTACCTTTGGCTAATTTTAATCAATTTTTCTTTAATTCAAGCACTTCCAAATTGGAAGTTTATTCTGATTTTTTTAGGCAAAAACTATCCTGGGAAGTAATTCATCATATTCTTTTTTCTAGAATTGACATTTACGATCCAGATATTCTTAAAAAGGAAGATTTTAAGTTTCTTGGATCAATATTTAAGAATGTAAGATTTTCAGATGAACTAAAATTTTGGACGGATAATTTTAATCTAGGACATCTCCAGGGGAATAGTTTTATTTCCTTTAATTTACTAGATATGTCATATAATCTATATCATAACCTAGATTCTAAAACTGCTATTTTTAAACATTTTGTAGATAGCATGAAGACTTCATTTTTCTTAAGTTATTTAAATAACTTATTGTTTCTTAATGTTCCTAGCCAAAAAGTCCTAGAAACAGTGGAAATATAAGCTTAAACAAGATAAAATAAAAGATATGTATCAAATTTGCGTTTCAGGCGCCGCAAAAGGCGTTTCTGTAGAAGAGGGTAGAGATTTAGCTCTCCAAATTGGTCAAGAAATTGCAAAAGCCGGTCATACCCTAATGACAGGAGCTACGATCGGTCTTCCAAATTATGCAGCCGAAGGATATAAAAAGGCTGGAGGAAGGATGAGTTTAGGCATTAGTCCGGCATCATCAAAAGCAGAACATATCTTGAAATACAGCCTACCTACTAAAAACTATGATTCTATATTGTATTCTGGTATGCATTATGTTGGTCGTGATTCTCTTTTAATAACTTCTTCTGATGCAGTGATTAGTATTGGAGGTAGACTGGGAACCCTTCATGAATTTACAATTGCGATTGAATCAGATACTCCAGTCGGTTTTGTCCATGGGGCAGGTGGGATTGAAGAAGAAATTAAAAGTCTCCTGTCAATTGCCAAACCTCTCCGTAGAAATATATTTATAACTTTTAGCAAAGACCCAAAAGATATAGTTAGTAAATTAACTAAACATCTAGATCAAAAATATCAGGAGTATAAAGATATTTATTATTAGTTTTTTATATTAATTAAAATATAGCTATACTACTAAATATATATTATGTCTATATTTAATCTAAAATCTGACTTTAACTTAGCTGGTGATCAACCCCAGGCTGTGTCTAAACTTCTTGATGGTCTTAATCAGGGAATAAGCGAACAAACTCTACTTGGTGTTACCGGTTCCGGTAAAACATTTTCGATGGCTAATGTTATCAAAGAGTATTCTAAGCCGACATTGGTAATTAGCCACAATAAAACTTTAGCTGCCCAATTATATTTAGAATTTAAACAGTTCTTTCCTGAAAATGCTGTAGATTATTTTGTTTCCTATTTTGATTATTATCAACCTGAGGCTTATATTCCCAGTTCAGATACATATATTGAAAAAGATTCTAAAATAAATGATCAAATCGATCAATTAAGGCACCGTGCAACTGATCATTTACTAACCAGGAAAGACGTTATTATTGTTGCTAGTGTTAGCTGTATTTATGGTATTGGGTCAGTCGAAAACTATGCCAATCTAAAAATAAACCTAAAACTAAAAGAAATTCGTAATAGAGACAAACTGTTAAGGCAACTAACAGATATTCAATATTCACGAAACGATCTGGATTTTAGAAGAGGAACTTTTCGAGTCAGGGGAGATATAGTAGATATTTTCTTGGCCAGTGATGACTTAGGATATAGGGTTAATTTTTTTGGTAACCAAATCGAAAAAATTAGTTCATTCGACCCACTTACTGGTAAAACAGTGGCAAATCTAGAGGAATTAGATATTTATCCTAGTTCACACTTTGTTACCCCTAAGCAGAAATTAACTACTGCAATGCAAGAAATTAAAAGTGAACTTAATGATCGACTCAACTATTTTAAGAAAAATAACAAATTATTAGAAGCCCAAAGACTAGAGCAAAAAACTAATTTTGATCTCGAAATGCTTCAGGAAACAGGATTTGTTAAGGGGATCGAAAACTATTCTAGGTATTTAACGTCTAGAGAGGCTGGAGTTCAACCGGCAACATTACTTGATTATTTTCCTGATGATTATCTTCTTTTTATAGATGAATCGCATATGAGTATTCCTCAAATTAGAGGGATGTATAATGGTGATTTTGCGCGTAAGAAAGTTCTAGTCGATTATGGCTTTAGGTTACCCAGTGCTCTAGATAATAGACCCTTAACATTTTTGGAGTTCCAAAAACATCTAAATAAGACTATTTATGTTAGTGCAACACCTGCGGAATATGAGCTTTCACGGAGTGCTCAAATTGTCGAGCAAATAATTAGGCCAACAGGGTTAATAGACCCTGAAATTGAAATAAGACCAACGAATAACCAGATTGATCAAATAATTTCTGAAATTAAGGCTAGAGTTTCCAAGAACCAACGAGTCTTAATAACAACCTTAACTAAAAGAATGGCCGAAAACCTAAGTGAATACCTAGAAAACATGAAAATAAAAGTAACTTATATCCATAGTGATATAGAGACACTTAGTAGAACAGATTTACTTGATGACTTACGTAAAGGAGTTTATGACGTTTTAGTCGGAATAAATTTATTACGAGAAGGCCTTGATCTTCCCGAAGTTTCTCTAGTTATCATTCTGGATGCCGATAAAGAGGGTTTTTTGAGGAGTGAGCAAGCCTTAATTCAAACTATTGGAAGAGCTGCAAGGCATATTGATGGTAAAGTAATTATGTTCGCTGATTCAAAAACAAAAAGTATCCAAAAAGCCTTAGATAAAACAAATTATAGACGTCAAATTCAAGAAGAATATAACAAGGTACATAAAATTATCCCTAAAAGTATAAAAAGGAATAACAACAAAACTATTCTTGGAGGTATTCTTTTAGACCGCAAAAAGAATGATCAATTTCTGAACCTGAGTAAATTAAATTTATCCAAACAGGAAAAAATACTTGTTATTGATCAATTAAATAGCCAAATGGAGTTTGCTGCTAAAAATCTACAATTTGAGGAAGCAGCAAAATTGAGAGATTTAATTAAGAGCCTAAACTCTTGATTTAGCTTGATCGATTAATCCAGAAACAACTTATTCTTTTTAGGTTAATGTGGACTGAGGTGGTCTATTATAAATAAAAATGATGACAATTTAATCTTAAGTTCTGTATAATATGTTTAAATATGGATAAAAAAATAACCGAAGAGGATGTTATTAAAATTGCTAAATTAGCAAAACTAGAGCTAACCAAGCAAGAAATTAGCCGGTACTCGATGGAATTAACCGAAATTATTGAATATGTCCAAAAATTAAACACTGTTAAGACAACCGGCTTAGACCCGACTGTTTCTGTTAATGGTCTTTGTAATATCTCAAGGAGTGATCAGCAAATAGATTATCATCAAACCCCAGCCAGTCTTCTAGGGAATGTTCCAAGAGTTAAAGATAATTTTATTCAAGTCAAAAGAGTAATCGAATGAGTTGGCCCAAAATAGAAAGTATCGTTGAATCACTATCTAGTGGACAAACTACGGCTACCGAAAATGTTAAAGTAGCTTTATCAAATATCAAAAAAAATAGTCAGTATCAGACTGTTATTTCGACCTTAGACAAAGAAGCCCTTGAAAGAGCTAAATTAATTGATCTTGATATTTTGAATAATAAAAAAGTAGCTAAATTAGCCGGTGTGCCATTTATTGCTAAAGATAATTTTCTAGTTTTTGGAGCTCCAACAACAGCCGCATCAAATATTTTAAAAGGATTTCATGCTCCTTATCAGGCTACAGCGATTGATAAATTAGAATCAGAGGGTGCAATTTGTGTAGCGAAAGCTAACATGGATGCATTTGCTCATGGATCTAGTACGGAAAATAGTGATTTTTTTGTTACCAAAAACCCCTATGACTTAGAAAGAGTAGCTGGAGGTAGCTCGGGTGGATCAGCTGCGTCTGTAGCATTAGATATTGTTCCCTTTAGTGTAGGTACAGATACGGGTGGTTCGATCCGTCAACCGGCTAGCTTTTGCAATGTTGTTGGCTTTAAACCAAGCTATGGGATGGTCAGTAGATCTGGCGTGATAGCAATGGGCAGTAGTCTGGACACTATTGGTACGTTTTCAAAGAATATAGCTGATACTAGATATGTTATGAGCATTATTTCCGGAAGAGATCCACTCGATAGTACTACACTTGATGACAGCTTTAAAATAGTTAATAAACATCAGAAAATGACTTTATCTAAGATAAAAATAGGAATCATTAAAGAATATCTTGCTGATGACTTAAATCCTGATGTTAAGAAAGTTATATTATCGGCTATAAATAAAATTAAACGAATGGGTCTAGTTGTAGATGAAGTCAGTATACCAAGTATAGATCTGGCACTGAGCGTCTATTATGTTTTGTGCCCTGCGGAGGTAGCTTCTAATTTAAGTCGATACGATGGTCAGCGTTTTGGCTATAGCTATTTAGAGGCCTCCAATCTAGAGGATAGTTATCTAAAGTCTAGAACAATTGGTTTTGGAGATGAGGCAAAAACACGAATTATGATTGGTAGCTATGTTTTAAGTAGTGGCTACTATGATGCCTATTATAAAAAGGCTCAAACTGTCAGAACGAAATTAATTAACGATTTTAACCAAGTTTTCAAAAATTATGATTTCCTAATAGGGCCTACAGTACCTGATGTGGCATTCAAGATTGGAGAAAAGAGTAGTTCTAAATTAGAAATGTATTTAAACGATATAATGACAGTTGCTGCAAATTTAGTCGGTATACCAGCAATCAGTCTACCTGCAGGGTTTGTAAATAACTTACCAGTAGGATTGCAATTGATGGGTCAGATCGGAAAAGATAATCAGTTGTTAGATTTTTGTCAGGAAATAGAGGAGAACATATGCTAATATTTCTTGATTACATTATTCTTTTGGTTCTTTTATTTGTAATAGTATATTTTGGTCTTAGGAGGTACAAAAGTAAGCTAATTAATCCTAAATATTATTTGAATAATTGGCTAAGACTAGTATCTTATCTTAAGCAAAAGAAACTATGGTATAAAGCTGTAATTGATGCTGATAAACTTTTAGACGAAGCCCTAACCAAGGCTCATTATAAAGGGAATACTGTTGGCGAAAAACTGGTATCTGCTCAAAAACAGTTAAAAAGCTCAGAAGAAATCTGGTTCGCCCATAAGTTGGCCAAAAGAATAACCGAAGATAATGCTAATAAATTTACCAAGAAGGAGATAGTTAAAGCCTTAACTGGCTTCAGGGATGCTCTAGTTCAACTAGATGCTCTAAGAGTAGTCAAAAAAAGCGATGAATCAAGAAAATAATTATAAACTGACAATTGGTATTGAATGTCATGTCCAGCTCAAGACTAAGACTAAGCTATTCTCCGGAGCCTTAAATGTTGATGATCAAGAAATACCAAATAAGGATATTAATCATATCGATTTTGGTCTGCCAGGAGCTTTACCGGTCTTAAACTCTAATGCAATTTATTTAGCCTCGAGAGCAGCCTTTGCCTTAAATAGTAAACCTCAACGATTCTCCAAATTTGATAGGAAACATTATTTCTATCCTGATTTGCCAATGGGCTATCAGATAACCCAATATGATCAACCAATTATAATAGGGGGATATGTTCAATTTATTTCTAATAATAAATTGGTCAAAATAAATATTACTCGTGCTCATTTAGAGGCAGATGCTGGGAAAAGTATCCATCCCGGGAATAAAGATTATTCACTTGTTGATTTAAACAGATCTGGTACACCACTTCTTGAAATAGTTTCAGAACCGGATATTAAATCTGCTCTTCAAGCTAGACAATACGCTGAAACTCTCTATTTGCTAATGCGTTATGCCGATGTAACGAATGGGAATCTCTATTATGGAAATATGCGTTTTGATGTTAATATCAGTATTTCCAGAAATAAAGATTTAGGTCAAAGAGTTGAGATTAAGAATGTTAACAGCTTTAAATCAATAGAAAGAGCAATTAATTATGAATATAAAAGGCAATCTAAACTTTTGGATACTAATCAAGAAGTACGTCAAGAGACAAGAGGATGGGATGATCCAAAAGGCTGTACATATAGTCTAAGGAGTAAGGAAAACGCCGACGATTATAGATATATGCCTGATCCAGATCTTCCTCCTATTCTATTAGATGAGGCCTATATTCAGGATGTTAAAAAAAGTATGCCCTTAATGCCAGATTATTGGTTTTATAAGCTCAAAGATTTAGGTTTAGATGAGTCAATTATTTATTCCCTTTTAGAAGATGGTCTAGATAATGATTTTAAAAACTTAAAATTTATTGTTTCCCTAAATAAAGAAGAAGCCAAATTGATAACGAATTATATTGTTAACATAGAAATACCCTTAACTCATGAATCTAATCAGAAAATTTTAAATATTGAAGACCGTCATAAACTTTATTTAAGCACCTATAGCTTAGTTTCTCAGAATAGGATTAATTCTACTGCTCTAAAGATATTAATCAAAGATATTCTGATGGCTTCTTCACTACCAGATATTGATAGTTACATTAAGTCTCATAATTTAGCTCAAAATTCTAATCAAGATGAATTATTAGAAGTAGCTATAAATACTATTAAAAACAACCCTAAGGTTACTAAAGATATATTGTCTGGACAAGATAAGGCCATTCAGTATCTAGTTGGTCAAGTAATGAAAGAAACTAAAGGTCAAGCGAATCCTTTAATTATTCAAGATATTATTAATCAAGAGATAGAGAAATTAAAAAATGTCAAAAATTAAAATAAAGAAAGCCGTTATAGCAGCCGCAGGATTTGGTACTAGGTTTTTGCCTCAGACAAAAGCTATGCCAAAAGAAATGTTGCCATTAATTAATAAGCCAATTATTCAATACGTGGTCGAAGAATTAGTTAGTGTTGGTGTTGAAGATATTATTATAGTTACTGGTTATACCAAGAGAGCAATCGAGGATCATTTTGATAGACCAGTTGAAGGTTTAGTAATAAATTTGAAACAAGCTGGAGACAAAAAACTTGGTTTAGTTAATGAAGTTCAAGAAATATCCGAATTAGCTAATTTTATTTATATTAGACAAAAAGGAATCTACGGCTCGGCAACGCCAGTACTGAACTCAGAACATTTACTTGGAGATGAGCCTTTTTATTACACTTGGAGTGATGATTTTTTTGTTTCTAAACCAATTCGATTTGCCCAGATGCTTGAAGCCTATAATACCTATAAAGCCCCTATCATCAGTACTATTGAGGCAAAAGAAGAGGCAGATTATCTAAAATATGGATTTTGTTCTGGCAAGGAAGTAGCCAAAAACGTTCTTTTGATTGATAAGATTGTTGAAAAACCTGGAATTAAAAATGCGCCTTCTTCTATGGCTACTGTCAGTGGATTTATCTTGACCAAGAAAATTTTAAAATATTTCCATACCCAACAACGCTTAGTTCCTGAAGGTGGAGAATTTTATGCTACTGATGCCCTGAACTTAGCACTAGAGGATAACCAAAAAATGTATGCCCTAAAAATTGAAAATGGTAAATATTATGATGTCGGGAATATTTTAGACTATCACAAGACTGTGATTGATTTTGCCTTGAAGCGTGATGATATTGGTCCTGAGCTGATCAAATACCTAAAGACCAAAATATTGTTGTAAAAGTTAGTCTATTGTATTGAATATAATAAATATATACTTATAGTGTAAGAGCTATAGTGATAACTGATGGAGGGTTATCTCGTGTCAAAACAAATAGAAAAAATAAAATATAATGATTTTTTCCACCTACATAATCATACGGAGTATAGTCTGTTAGATGGTTTGACTAAAATCCCTAAAATGGTTGAATATGTTAAATCTCATCAAATGACTGGTGTGGCGGTGACAGATCATGGCACCTTATCTGGTTTGATTGAATTTTATAAGGAATCTCAAAAACAACAAATAAAGCCAATATTAGGTATGGAAGCCTATGTTGCCACAAGAACTATTGAAGATAGAGATAGACCTTTGGACAAACAAAATTATCATTTGATTTTGCTAGCTAAAAATGACCAGGGTTACCACAACTTAATTAAATTATCATCTATAGCTAATCTTGAGGGGTTTTATTATAAGCCTCGAATTGACCATAATCTTATCCGAAAATATCATCAAGGATTGATTGTTTTGAGTGGATGTATGGGAAGTGAAATTGGGGATGCTCTCTTAGCTGGTGATAATCAAAAAGCGAAAGAGGTGGCTCTATTTTACAAAAACATCTTTAAAGATGACTATTATTTTGAAATTCAGGATCATGGACACCCAGAACATCCTACATATCATCAAGATCAATTTAAAATTAATCAACAAATTTTTAGATTAGCCAAAGAATTAAAAATAAAAGTAGTCTTAACGTCGGATGCCCATTATTTAAAAAAAGAGGATAAAATTATTCATGAAATACTACTTTGTGTCCAAACTAATTCTTTGCTAAATCACAAAGATAGATTTAGTCTAGATGATTTTGATTTAAATTTAACCCCTCCTCAAGAAATATTTAAACGATGGGCTAAAGATCATCCAGAAGTTATTTTGAACACCAAGGAAGTAGCATCAAAATGTAATGTTAATATTTTATTTTCATCAAATTTAATCCCCAAATTCGAACTTCAGGGTAAGCTAAAAGAAGAAGACTATTTGGCAGAATTAGTTTATAGGGGGATTTACAAGAAGTATCTCAATCAAGAAATAAAAACTGTTGACCCCAAAAAAGTAAAAAAAGATATACCAGACAATATACTTTCTAGAGTTGAATATGAACTTAAGGTAATTTCTGAAATGAAATATGCTGGCTACTTCCTGATCGTTCAAGATTTTATCAATTGGGGAAAATCCCAGGGTATTATTTTCGGTCCTGGTAGAGGATCAGCCGCTGGATCGATAGTTTCATATGCTCTAAATATAACTGAAATTGATCCAATAAAGTATAACTTAATTTTTGAGCGGTTCTTGAATCCCTCAAGAATATCGATGCCAGATATAGATATTGATATACAGGATACAAGACGAGATGAAGTAATTCAGTATTGTATTAATAAATACGGAAAAGACAGGGTTGCCAATATAGTTACATTCGGAAGAATGGCGGGACGAAACGCCGTTCGAGATGTAGCAAGAGTTCTTGAAGTACCATATCCACAGGCAGATCGTTTAGCTAAGCTCATTCCTCCTCCAGTTCAAGGCAGACATAGACCGCTTAGCGTTTTGCTAAATGAGGATGCCCAATTAAAAGAAGAATATCAGAATAATCCCGAATCCAAGAAAATTCTTGATTATGCCCAAAAAATTGAAGGTACTATTAGAAGTCATGGAGTTCATGCAGCCGGAGTGGTTATTGCACCAACTGTTCTTTCTGATCATGTGCCTTTAGAAATGGCTCAAAAAGGAGTTATTGCTACACAATATCCAATGGGTCCGATAGAAGAATTGGGTTTACTTAAAATAGATTTCTTAGGACTGTCTAACTTAACAACCATTAAAAATTGTTTGCGTATTTTAAAGAAAGTCTACTCCTTAGACCTAGATTTATCTAAAATTCCAGACGATGATCCAAAGACATTTCAATTATTTCAAAATGGTGATACGACTGGTGTTTTTCAGTTTGAATCTACCGGCATGAAACGTTATCTAAAACAGTTAAAACCAAATAGGTTCGAAGACATAATTGCAATGAATGCTCTCTATCGACCGGGCCCAATGCTCGAAATCCCAAATTATATTAAAGGAAAAAATAATCCAGATTCAATCGTTTATTTGAACGATCTACTTAAACCCGTTCTGGAGGATACTTATGGTGTTATCGTTTACCAAGAACAAATTATTCAAATGCTTCAAATAGTAGCTGGATATAGTGCTGGCGAGGCAGATTTAATCCGAAAGGCAATCGGTAAGAAGGATCGGGATATCATGAAAAATGAATATCCTAATTTTATTAAAAAAGCCCAACTCAATGGTTTATCAAAGGATAGCGGAGAAAAGTTGTGGTCGTTGATCCAACCATTCGCAGACTATTCCTTTAATAAGGCTCATGCTACATGTTATGCTATGATCGCTTACTATACCGCCTACTTAAAGGCAAATTATCCTGTTCCCTTTATGGCATCATTGCTTTCATCGGATTACGACGACAAAGATCGTTTAGCTATCGAAATAAAAGAAGCTTTGAATATGGGTATTGAAATATTACCTCCTGATTTTAATGAGTCATACGCAGAGTTTAGTATTAAGAAGGGCCAAAATACAATCAGATTTTCCTTAAGTGCAATAAAAAATGTTGGTTCATCTGCCGCTGAACATATCCTTCTGGCAAGATCAGATCAGAAATTTCGTTCAATCGAAGATTTTCTGTCTAGAACTGAGGGTAGAATAGTTAACAAGAAAGTATTGGAGAGTCTTATTAAGGCTGGCGCGTTTGATCAAGAAGAAGATAGAGAAGTACTTTTAAATAATATTGATCAATTGATTTTGTTTGCAAATACTAAAAATAAATCTAAGCTTAATAATCAATTAACTATATTTGATCTTGATCAACCCATTTTAGAAGATAGTCGAAAATTAAATCTGGAAAAAAGTACAACTAAATTAAATACTACTCAACAATATGTGATTTGGGAAAAAGAACTACTAGGCATGTACTTAAGTAAGCATCCTCTTCAATATAATCGTGAGATTATTCTAAAAATAAATTCAAATCTAGATGATTTAGATAGTCTGAAGGATAATTCTGTTCTAGAAATAATTGGAATTATTCAAAGCGTACATCATATTCTAACCAAGAAAAATCAACCAATGGCCTTTGTTAAAATCGAAACTATTGATAATGATTTTGAGGCTGTCTTATTTCCTAAGGAATACCAACAATTTCAAAAAGATTTAAGCTTGAGTCTAATTTTTAGATTTAAGCTGAGGCTTAACAAGAATACATTGAAGGGTAATAGCCTAATTATTGAAGATATTAAAGTGTTTGAGGACAACACTACTGTACCAGAAAGTTTTAAAGGTCCTGGTGCTAAATCAATTTCTTTGACTAAACCAATAAGTGCCCAACGAGTCTATGTTAAGCTAAATGATTTTGATAATGACGATCTCTTAATCTCTCTCAAAGAAACTATCGATTTAAAAGATGGTAAAGTAAAAGTTATTTTAGTTAATGGAGAAGGTAGTCAAAAGAAAGCCATCCAACTTCCTAATAAAATTGAAGCAAATTCAACCCAAATTTCTAGGTTTGAGGAGTTGGTCGGCTCTGAGAATGTCTTTATTAAATAGAGTCACTTTTTTTTGAATCTAGAGAATCTAGAAATTACTAGGATGACTAGTAACAGTGCCAAAACTATAATAGCAAGATCGATGAATATATTATTGCTAAATCTGTTTAGGGAGGCTGTCCCCAAGGAAGTATTATGGTTTAGGTTCTTGGAAAATATTTGATATCGTGAAGCTATTGTCAGTATTAGACCGATAATTATTATGATAGGTAAATAAGGCCAGTATATCTTTTTAAGATGTTTAAAGTTTTTATGGAGTTGACCATTTCTGATCTGAATCGATTTTAGATCTCTTTTAGTTAGTTTATTTTTTACAAGGGTCATATTTAATTATAGGTTTAAAATAGAGTAAATAGCAATAGCTGAAGCTTGTACAACATTAAGTGACTCTTTTTTTCCAGCCATCTCGATCTCGACGATTTGATCAGATTCTTTCAATATTGAATTAGATAAACCGCTAATTTCATTTCCAACTATCAATCCTATTTTAGTGTCGCTTATCTTGAAATCTTTTAATTTAATACTTTTCGAATTTTGTTCTAAAGAAACAATGAAATACTTTTCTTTTCTTAATTTCGAAATTAATTTTAAAGTGTCCGGAAAATAAGACCATTTTATAAATCTAGTTGCCCCAAGAGCAGTTTTATTGATCATTTGATCATTCTTTAGGGCAATGTGAGGTAATCTGGAATCATTTTTTTGGAGAGGATAAGGACTATAGCCACATATATAGATTTTAGAGACACCTAAACATTCGGCAGTTCTAAATAAAGAACCAACATTTTGGGCGCTTCTAATATTATCTAAAATTAATGTTATTTTGTTATTCATTTTAAAAGCTTAAGCAGTTATAATAGTCAGCATATGAGCAATGATCCAAGGCAAGACGAAGAATTAACGACATCTAAGCGTGCTTCTATACTAAACCTTAGCTATTATGATACATCAGATAGTGCACCAAAGGAAATCTACAAAGACTTATTATCTCCTCCACAAATTCGTTCCTTAAAAGTGGTTCCTTTAAGTTATGACCAAAGTCATATTCATTTCGGCATTTTAAATACTACTCCTTCAAATACATTAAGTTTGTTAAAAGATAGATTTCAGGATCAAATTGTTACTTTTTCGCTTATTTCTGAGGCTGGCTACAAGGAATACCTAGATATTTATGATCCACCTCCCAAAATAGAGTATAAAGATATAACCCTAGAAACATCTCGGAATAAAGATTTAATTTCTGAAATATCTAGTATTTTAGAGCAAGTCAATGCCAAAGATATGCTTGCCTATTTGGTAAATGAAGCCCATAAATTGAATGCTTCAGATATTCATATTGAGTCCAAAAAAGAATTTGTTCTGATTAGATTTAGGATTGACGGCATACTTCATCCAATTGCAAAAATTTCCTATGACAAATATAGGGTCTTAGTTGGAGCAATTGCGTCGGCTGGGAATATTTCAACAAATGCAAAAGAAGCACAACAGGGACATATATCTCAAAAAGTTAAGATGGATGATGGTAGTTTGGTTGATGTTAATGTCCGCATAGAAACTATTCGGACTATTAATGGTATTGATGTGGTTATGCGTTTATTCAACATGGAAAGGTCAATGTATAATTTGGATTACTTGGGTCTTTCCAGTTCTGAAAGAGAAACCGTTGACGCTATTATTAAAAAACCAAGTGGTCTTGTTATGATCGTTGGACCGACTGGATCCGGTAAAACAACCACTCTTTATTCAATGATTAGCGCACTATCCTCAGATCAGAGAAAGATTATTACTATTGAAGACCCAGTAGAGTATCAGTTTGACGATATTACTCAAATATCCGTTGAAGCAGGAGTTGATTTGTCTAAACCGATCAATTTCTCGGATCATATTAAAAGTATTCTAAGACTAGATCCTGATATTATTATGGTAGGGGAGATTCGTGACGGTCAGACAGCTCGAGTAGCCCTTCAGGCTGCCCTAACTGGTCATTTAGTTTTAACTACATTTCATGCTGATTCTGCGTCTAGTGCTGTCTCCAGATTAATCGATATTATTGGTGAAAATCCTCTTTTTGTATCGTCAATCAGACTAATTATGGCCCAAAGACTGATTAGAAGACTCGATGATGATACCAAAATAGAGTATCGACCCTCACAGTATGAGCTGGATAAAATTTCGGATATTATTAATACTTTTCCTCCGAATATTGATAGACCTGATATTAATCAAGTTAAGTTTTATAAATCAAATCCAACCGATCAAAACCCTTTTGGTTATAAGGGTCAAATTGCAATTAGAGAACAATTCAAGATCACAGATAGCATTATATCTTTGATAGCTAATGCACCCAATCATGTACCAAATGCCCTTGAAATTGAAAAAACAGCAATTAGTGCTGGAATGCAAACATTACTTCAAGACGGTATATCGAAAGTGCTCCAAGGCATTACAACCTTAGAAGAAGTTTTTAGGGTTGCTGGTTAAAAAAGAATTGATTAAAATCGGATAATCGTGTAAAATCAAACGGATTATGGGAAGCGCAATAACAGATATCAACGAAAGGTACAAGAAATACTCGACTGTACGACCTAAGAGTGGAGATACTGTTAAAGTTTCTCAAAAGATTAGAGAAGGTAACAAAGAAAGAATTCAACATTTCCAGGGTCTAGTAATTAAAACATCTAATCCAAACAATCAAAGTAGTAGGATCTATGTTCGTAAAATTTCTGCTGGGATCGGTGTTGAGAAATCATTTTTGGTCCATAGTCCTCTAATAACCAAAATAGAAATTATCAAGAGAAGCAAAGTCCGTAGAAACTACTTGTCTTATATGAGAACCCGAACTGGTAAGTCTGCTCGGTTGAGTGCTCAGGATTTTGATCGACAAGAAGTTAATTTTGTTGATGAAGCGCAAGAAATAGATAAACCATCAATCGAAGAAGCTCAAAAAGAAGAGACAAAAGAATAACTTCTAGACTACAATTAATGTGTGGTTATCGGTATTGATGAAGTAGGTAGAGGCAGTTTAGCGGGACCTTTAGTGGTGGGTTGCGTTAGTTTGAATAAAACTAATTATATTTTTAAAGATTCTAAATTATTAAGTCCCAAAAAGCGTATTCTGGAATATAGGCGTGTTTTAGAGTATTCTAAATTCTGGAATATCGGTTATGTTTGGCCGGACGAAATAGATAAATTTGGGCTTACATTAGCCACCAAAATTGCTATTAACAGGGCTCTTCAAAATTTAGACGTTAGTAGACACCAAATTTTAATTGACGGGAATATTAATTTTTTAGGTCTTAGTAATGTTTCGACTATAATAGGTGGAGATAAACTTAATCAAAATATTGGAGCAGCATCAATACTTGCCAAAGTTTCCAGAGATAGATTAATGGAAGATTACCATTTGTTATTTAGTAATTATTCTTTTTTGAAAAATAAGGGATATGGCACAAAGGAACACTTTCGGGCATTGTCTTGTTATGGAGTAAGTCCTATTCACAGATTATTATTTTTGAAAAATTTAAAGACAGTGTCGAAATCTTGATCAACCCATTTATAGTGCCATTTAATTGTTTCAATTCCTTGCCCTATACTCCTTTGGAGAGCTGGAGTAGATTTGTCTTCAAAGAAGTGCTCATAGTCTTCATATAATGCCCTAGAGGAAAATACTCTGGCTATATATAAAGGTAATCGTGAGAAACCTAAGTCATTACCTATTTTCATTTGGAGATACTCCCAGTTCTGTTTAATCCATTCCCAAATTAAGGGCCTAGCCGATTTATTGTAAAGCAGGGAATTAATCCATAAAATTAGGTCTTGCAAACGAATGTCAGTTGATTTTAACAATTCTAAATTGTTCTTAATTTTTTGAGGGTCTTTAAAAATTGAAAGACTAGATGCAAGGATACTTCTTAATTCAGAATCTGATGACTGGTTATGAAGATTAAGAAGGATATCGTAATCTTTGACTAGATTTCTCCGGGCAACAGACCCATATATTACTGGTCTAATATCTGGTGTAATTTGTCCTAAAGTTGGATCTATTTGATATTGACTATAAGCCCACTCTTTAATTTCTTCATTTCCTGCTCGATCATTTAGGGCGAGGATTAATGGTCTAAGTTGTTTATCGAAGTAGCTATCTGATTCTTTGGGGGTATGCCCATAATAATCTAGTACTTTTTTAGTTTTATTTAGTACATAACCATTAATCAAAGTACTTAATTCTTGGTTAGACATAATTAGACGGATATTTCTGACAATCCCAGCAAATTCCTCCCATATAATCAATTCTCTATCAAATAAAAACTTATCTAAGTTTTCGAGTAAATCTATTATCTTAAATTCTCTTGCCTTAGTTAGCTCATACATATCAGTAATTAAACTGTATCTATCTATCAAACTAAGCTTTTGGACATTGGCGATTATTTTATTCAATAGGTTCTTGCCATAAGAAGTTCTTATAAAACTTTTCTTGGATAAATTGATCATAAAATAATCATTTTCAGGAATTGAATATGAAATAGATTGGTTCTGTTTAGTAAGCATTTTAAGCTTAAAATCTGATTTATTAGAAATTAAGGGAATATACCATATATTCTGCTCGCTGGTGTTGTCCTTATCCACAAAAAATCTTTTTTGAGAAAAATGAACTGTATTTTTGGCATATTTAAGTTCGACTTTCGGGAATCCAGGTAAATTGATCCAATTACTGATAAAACTTTTTATTGGTAGAGTAGAGTTTTTTTCTAAGGCTGACCACAAATCATCAGTATTAGCGTTAGCGTATTGATGACATTTTAAGTAGTAGGTTATTCCTTTTCTGAATTGGTCATCCCCCATAAACGATTCAAGCATAGCTATTATAGATGCACCCTTTTCGTAACTTATTACATCGAAAATAGAACGGATTTCATCAGGGTGAGAAATTTTAACTCGGATGGGATGAGTGTTTCTAAGACTATCTTCAGCTAAGGCTTGGGACTGTTCGTCGGTTATAAATTTATCCCAAACTTTCCATTCTGGAAATAAATGGTCAACCGCCAGATAACTCATCCAGGAGGCAAAACTTTCATTTAACCACAGATCACTCCACCACTCCATAGTAACCAAATTACCAAACCATTGATGGGTTAGTTCGTGGGCAATTACATTAGCAACATACTCTTTAGTTTGGATTGAACTAATTTCTTTTGAAAAGAGCAAGGATTGTTCTCTAAAGGTAATCAAACCCCAATTTTCCATTGCCCCTGAAGCAAAATCTGGAATAGCTACCAAATCACATTTTGGCAGGGGATAATCTATTTTAAAGAATTCCTGATAAAACTCTAGACATTTTTTAGCTACAGAGCTAGCAAACTGTAATTGTTTTTTCTTGCCCATTGGTGCGAATACTGATAGATTAATCCCATTTGTCGTTTTGGTGGAGATATGCTCGAAATTACCAATCACAAAGGCTACTAAATAGCTACTCATTATAGGCGTCGGATTAAATATGGTAGTGATTTGCTCATTCAGGACTTTTCTGCCAAAAACAGGAGTATTAGATAAAATAGTATTAAATTTAGCAGTTTTAAGACTAATCTGAAAAATAGCCTTAGCTTCTGGTTCATCAATAGCAACGAATACTTCCCTTGCATGATGGCTTTCAAATTGAGTTGAAATTATTCGCTCTTTCTTGCCTGAAAATTTGTACGTACTGGGATATATTCCATTCATTTCTTCGGTAATAATTCCCGAATAACTTATTTTGATAAGATATTTCCCTGGATAGATTAGAAAATCGAAATGGATCCTCAATTCGTCATATTTTCTATGGACATTAATTCTACTCAATTTTAGCTCTTGGAGGTTATTGTTTGAATCATATTTAAAAACATTAACTTTTGATATTTTTAGATTTTTTTGATGAAAAGTAAGCCTTTTAGTTGGATTCTTCAATTTTTCAAAAATTATTTCTTCTTCTCCACTAAAAATTAATTTTTGATCATTTATATCTAGATCAATGGTGTATTTTATTGGTTTTATGAAGCGGTAGAGTCTTTTTACTGATTTTGACATTATTAAAATTTTATCATATTAATTTTACTTTTATTATTTAAACCATTATAATCTATTAATGAATGTATCTTGATTCCGGCGTTATAAAGTCGGAATTTTTAAATTAAGGAGTATCCAGATGGAAAATGATTTAAAACAATTAGCTACAGTTATTCATTCAATTGCAGATGAAAAAAATCTTGATGAAGATGTCGTAAAAAATATCCTAGAACAAGCAATTGTTGCAGCTTTTAGGAAAGAGTTTGGAGACAGTGAGCAAGAAATTGAAGTATCCTTAAACCCAGCTACTTCAGCGATTAAAATAGTTGTTGACAAGGAAGTTGTCGATAAAGTTCAGAATTCTGCATACCAGATAAGTTTAAGTGACGCTCAGAATATCAAGCCAGATGCTAAGCTTTCTGATTTTGTTAAAGTTAATGAGAATATAGCTAGATTTGGTAGGGTAGCTACTCAAACCGCAAAACAGGTCATCCTCCAACGTTTAAGAGAAGCTGAAAAAGAAATTCTTTATATCGAGTTTGAGAATAAAATTGGAACTATTGCCAATGGGAATGTTTCAAGAATTGAGAATGGATTAGTTAAAGTAGATATTGGGCGAGTACAGGCGGTAATGCCAAGAAGTGAACAAATTCAGGGAGAATATCTATATCCTGGTCAAAGAATAAAGGTATTAATTAAGAATTACGATAAAGATGCCAGGGGCCCCCAATTAATTGTCTCCAGGGGTTCTACTGAATTTATCCAAAAATTATTTGAAAATGAAGTTCCTGAAATGGAAAGTAAGGCTGTTGAAATAAAAGCAATAGCTAGGGAGGCTGGAATTCGTACTAAAATTGCTGTTTCATCTAACGTTCATGGTGTTGATCCGGTTGGTACATTTGTGGGTGGTCATGGAATTAGGGTAAATGCTGTAATGAGCGAAGTAGGAGAACAGGAAAAAATAGATATCCTAGTTTATAGCCCTGAACTTAAGGAGTTAGTTCAAAATGCATTAAGTCCAACACAAATAAATAAGATTGAAATTGACCAAAAAACTAAAAATATTAAAGTTTACGTTAACGAAGATCAATTAAGTGTAGCGATTGGTAAAAATGGCCAAAACGTTCGTTTAGCATCTAAGCTAGTAGGCTATGAGATAGATATAATTAATCAGAATAATAAAGAAGATATTGAGCCTAAGACTCAAGGATCTGTTCCTAAATTAAAGAAAAAAACAGAGCTCGAGAGCTCACTGTTAGATGCTATAGAAAAACAGGACCAAAACTAGCACTCTTGACAATAGAGTGCCAATAGGACTACTATTATCTATAGTAGTATGTAATAATATAGGAATCATCTAAATAAATTATGTTACCTGAAAATAATCCAATATTTAATGAATTTTTAAATCACTTAACTGCTAATGCTAGAGAAAGTTTAAGGATTGCCGATAGCTTAGCTAACGAGATGAAGAGTGCTTATATTGGTACCGAACATTTACTTCTTGGTATACTTCAAATCAAAGATTCTACTGCATCAAAAATACTTCTAGGATTTGGTGTTGCTATTGATAAAGTAAAGGTAAAAGAAAACCTAAATCCTTCCGCAAATTCTGCTAACATTGGTGCTAAAGGATTGAGTGCAACTGCTAAATTAGCTCTAAGAACGGCTTATGAAGTATCTCAGGAATTGAACCAAGAGTTAACGGGGACAGAACATATTTTGTATAGTATTTTAAGTCAGAAAAGTTCTCGCGGAACTTTGCTACTCAAGGATATCCATGTAGACATAGACTTGTTACTAAATGATCTGGGCAGGTTTATTAATCATCAACAATTAGTTAATAGTTATTCCAGACTTTCTAATTTTAGAGATCATTCATCAAGACAAATTAAGAATAGTGCTCTTGAAATGTATGGAATTGATCTAACAGACAGAGCAAAAAATAATAAGCTTGATCCGTTAGTGGGTCGTGAAAATGAGTTGAAAAGAATTATAAGTATCTTAAATAGGAGACTTAAAAATAATCCGGTGTTGATTGGAGAACCAGGTGTTGGGAAGACAGCCATAGTTGAAGGACTTGCCCAAAAAATTGTTGAAGAGGATGTCCCAGATAGTTTAATTGAAAAAAGAATAGTAGTTTTAGATTTAGCTGCAATGGTTGCTGGTACTAAATATAGAGGTGAATTTGAGGAAAGACTAAAAAAGGTTATTTCCGAACTTCAAAATAATAAGAATATTATTGCTTTTATTGACGAAATTCACCTAGTTATTGGAGCTGGATCTGCCGAGGGGTCAATGGATGCCGGAAATATTCTAAAACCAGCATTAGCCCGGAAAAACATACAATTAATTGGGGCCACAACGAGAGATGAATATACAAAATATATTGAAAAAGATTCAGCTCTTGAAAGAAGGTTTCAACCGGTATATGTTGATGAACCTTCTCCAGAAGAGACCATTAAGATCCTAAAAGGACTAGTCAAACATTATGAAAATTTCCATCAAATTAAAATTCCAGATGAAGTCTTGGTTGATACAGTAGAATTTGCAAAAAGATATTTAAGTGAACGTTTTATGCCAGATAAAGCGATAGATTTGCTTGATGAGGCATCTGCTAATCTAAGAATAGAACGGATTAAATCAAATCCAGCAATCAGGAAATTGGAAAAAGATCTTAAATTGATCAATCTTAAGATTGATGATGCTGTTGATAACCAGAATTATGAATTGGCTGCTCAATATAAAACAGAATCTTCTAAAATTAATGAGCAAATTAAAGCTTTAAATTTATCAAACAATCACAAGAAAGAAGACCTTGTTTTAAGTTCAGATGATATCGCAAAAGTAGTAGCTAGAATCACTGGGATTCCGGTAACAAAAGTAGTCAAATCAGAATCTAAATACATCTTAAGACTAGATAAAATTATCTCCAAAAAGATTTTGGGTCAAGAGCATGCTATTAAAGAAGTTGTTAAAGCAATAAAAAGAAACCGATCAGGTATATCAAATCCAAATAGGCCGATAGGTTCATTTATCTTCATGGGTCCGACTGGTGTAGGAAAAACAGAATTAGCTAAAGTACTGGCAGAGGAATATTTTGGTTCTATCAAGAATCTCGTTAAAATTGATATGAGTGAATTTGGAGAACACCATAATGTATCAAGATTAGTTGGTGCACCTGCTGGCTATATTGGCTATGAAAACGAAGGAGAATTAACCGACAAAATACGCAAAAAACCATATTCCTTGGTTTTATTTGACGAGATTGAAAAAGCCCATCCTGACTTATTTAATATGCTTTTGCAAATTCTTGAAGACGGTGTTCTAACGGATGCAAAAGGCAGGAAAATAGATTTTAAGAATACTATTATCATACTCACTTCAAATATTGGTTCAGAGAAACTTCAAAAAAAGGGAAGTTTAGGTTTTGAAGAGAACCTAGCAGACGATCTGGAAAAGGAATACCAAAAAGTTGAGTCAAAAAGTTTAGAAGAAATAAAAAAACTATTAAAACCCGAATTACTAAATCGAATCGATAAAGTTATTGTCTTTAAAAATTTATCTAAAGCGACTATTTATAAGATAATAGATCTTCAGATTGAACAGATAAATGATCGTTTAAATAAAACAGGAATTATTCTAGAGCTTGGGAAAAAAGCTAAAGATTACCTTTTAACAAACGGATATGACCCTAAAAATGGAGTAAGGCCACTAAGAAGATTAATCGAATCAACTATCGAGGATTATGTTGCCAATTTGATTCTAGGGGAACGGATTGATTACGGTGATATTATAAAAGTTAGTGCAAATAACCATGAACTGCTATTTAGGGTGAGTAATGAATCAAAAGAACTTGCTACCAAAAAATAGGATAAGTCTATATAATTGAAGCTAATGGTGTCAAAGGTAAAGAACAATTATTTGTGTTCAAGATGTGGCGAGGTATTTAATAAATGGAGCGGTAAATGCCCTAATTGTGGTCAGTGGAATAGTTTGATCGAAGATCTACATCCTCCATCAAAAAGAGATGACCTGGCTAGGGAAATTATTCCAGAAGTAGTCTCCAATATTAGTGTAGATCAATCCCAGATAAAATTATCTTCTAAACAAATAAATGATATATTTGGAGATGGAATTGTAAGGGGTAGCGTTTCGTTAATTGCTGGTCATCCAGGGTCTGGTAAAACAACCCTCTGTTTACAATTAGTTAATTATTTAGATCCAGAAATCAAAGTTCTATTTGTATCTGCAGAAGAATCTATTGGTCAAGTTTATCTAAAACTGGATAGGCTAAAAATAACTAATAAAAATCTTTTTTTAGCCTCAACTACTTCTTCAGATGATATAGCAAAAACAATCCTAACTAAGAAATACGATTTGGTAATAGTTGACTCAATCCAGACTGTCTCAAGCTATTTGGTTGGATCACAGACTGGTAGTGTATCTCAAATTACTAATTCTGCTTCTTTAATTATTAATGCCGCCAAAGAAGCTTCTAGTGCTGTTATTATAATCGGGCATATTACAAAGGATGGATTTATAGCCGGACCAAAGGTATTGGAGCATCTAGTTGATAGTGTATTTCAATTTGAGGGAGATAAATATGGTAACTTTAAAATATTAAGAGCAATTAAAAATAGATTTGGCTCGATTAATCAAGTTGCTATTTTTGAAATGACTAAAGCAGGCCTTAGCATTGCCAAAAACCCCTCAGAGGCACTATTAAAAGAACGTATTTTTAGTGATGGTTCAGTAGTCCATCCTACGATAGAGGGAAATCAAGCCATACTAGTTGAAATTCAGGCCTTAGTGAATAAAAGTAGTTTTGGTTATCCGAAAAGAGCAACAAGTGGCTTTGACCTTAACCGGTTGAATTTATTAATCGCTATGCTTGAGCGAAGGACTAAGTTAAAACTTCAAGATAAAGATATTTATATAAACATAGTCGGTGGAATTATCATTAAAGATCCGAGTGCCGATCTAGCAATTTGTATGGCAATAGCTTCTGGTGCTACTGCCAAGAAGATAGTTAAGGATTATGCGTTATTTGGTGAAGTGGGATTAAGTGGTGAAATACGTCATGTTCCTCAAATTCAGACTAGGGTAGATGAAGCTAAAAAAATGCATTTTGACGGTGTAATTGGACCTCAAACTAATATTAAAGATACTTTTTATCATCCTCAAAAAGACTTAAGGGAAACATTAATCAAATACTTAAAATAATATTTTTAAGGTGCGTAATTGATACTTGTTGATGATGAACCTTCATATAAAACGCTATCGATTACGTTTGCCGTTATTGTCCCGCTTCCAGAAGAAGTAGGCTTATATAGAAATGAATAGTTAAAATTAGAAGAGGATGTAGTGGGTATTTTGATTGCAACAATTTGGCTTCCATTTAGTAAAATTTGGACGGTACCGGCAGGCGAAGTCTGATAACTTCCCCCTGATAGAGGATGAGTTCCTTGGGACGCAGCTACTGTTATAGTACATGAGCCTATACATGCTGAACTTGGTGATCCAGTAGTTGATGAAACCGTTACCGTTATTTTTGGCGGTGAATCATTGCAATTATGTACATTATCTGTTTGAGAGGTTGAAATGGTTCTCAAAAGGCTTGTTCCTGATAGGTTTTGTTCATTACCTACGAATTTTGGGTAGAATATATCTACCGAGAAAGAAGAATCATTAGCTCCACTAATAACTTCTTTTGCTAGATTTGGGGTACAAGAGGTTGCCAAAAGCCCACTAACTTTATCAATAGTCTCAGACGTTATTCCAGAATTCTTGCCTTGATACCACGATGGGAATAGTTCCATGGTCGGGCCAGGTTCTTGGTCACCAAAGTCTATGTGAGTTCTTTGGACATAGGCGGGCAGAACTTTAATATCTGAGGGCTGTACCCAATTAATTGGTTTTTCGTTAAGAGCACTAAGAGCTTGAGTCATGAATGTTCTGGTTAGTGGTTCAGTTAAATATTCCATTTGGCCAGCTTTTAGAGGCCTATTTCGAGTATGATAACCAACCCAACTAACCACTGCATATTGAGTATTCCATGCTGTCATTAAACCATCAAAACCATAATTGGTCGTTCCAGTTTTTATAGCAATATCCCAACCATTATATCTTTGAAATTTATAGCCAAAACTAGAAAGAGGAGTACAATTTGTGGCTGTACAATATCCCGGTAAATAAGAAGCCCTTGGGTCACTTAGGATATTATCTATTATGTAGGCTGCGTCAGTTCGGATAGCCTGGTAGGGCTTAGGTTGAGTCCATTTATATAAAGTTTTTCCTGATGCATCGGTTACTTTTAAGATATATGTTTCTGGTATGGCTTGACCTAGGCGAGCAAGTGTTGCATCCATATTTACTTGATTATCGATATGAATGTAAGCTCCGTCACCAATGCCCGCAGATGCATAACATTGAGTTTGTTGATTAGGTCCAGCAGTTTCAACATTGACGTTTGGTTGATAACAAGTATAGCCATCTTTAACGTCCATCATTGAGTTAAAGGTAGAAATGAACTTATTAATGGAGTCAATATGGCCATTTGAAGTGTCGTTTGGAACTTCAGATAGAACTGTTTTAATAGCGGGAACATTCCTTGATCCACCAAGGGCATATCTCAGAGTTTCGGGCCCTGGGTACTTAAAGTCGTAATCCCACAAACAATTTCCACCATAAAGCGGAAGAGCTTTATTGGTGCACGGGTAATAATTCATAATAGGCTGTTGGACATCGTATAAAACTGACCCTGCACCTACGTTCGTATTATTATTAATAAATGTACCGTAAACTGCAGGTTTTACAGAAGAGCCAGGCGATACATTGATGTTTGCATAATTAATTTGACCGTATGCTGGATTATTGAAATTTACACCTCCAACTAATGCTACGATTTGCCCTGTCTTAACACTTTCGGCTACAATAGCTTCTTCATCACCATTATCGCTAACAACATTATTATAATTGTTGGCAACATCAGTTTCAGCATACTTTTGTAATGGCATACTAAGAGTAGTGATAACTTTTAGTCCGCCTCGGCTTACTACCTGAGATCCAAGCTGATTTTCTAATTGTTGTTTGGCAACGAGTACAAAATAGGGCGCCTTAATGTTCGTATATTTACCTTGCATAGGATGTATTTCGTTTAAGACATTTTCTTTCTTAGCAGCGTTAGCTTGAGAAGCACTAATTAAATGTTGGGAAACCATTAAGTTTAAAATGTAATGTTGTCTTCCCAGCAATGCCTGAGCATTGAAAGTATTCCCTGCCGCAGGATTAAAGCGAGTTGAACCATAGGGTGAATATAGCGCTGGTGATTGGGGCATAGCAGCTAGCAGGGCAGATTGAGCTAAATCTAATTGAGAAGCATTTTCATGGAAGTAGTCTTGAGCAGCACTCTGAACTCCATAATCTATACCTCCGTACGGGGCAATATTTAAATATCCAGTTAAAATCTGACTTTTGGTATATTCTCGTGCTACTTCAACAGCTAATATTAATTCCTTAATTTTTCGGGTAATTGTTCGATTATTAGTCCAGTTTTCATTTAGTTTAACTACTTGTTGGGTTATGGTTGATCCACCCTCTAATACACCACCTCTATTAAAAATGTCATGAAAAGCTGCTCGGATTATTCCTCGGATATCGAAAGCTCCTTCTGTATAAAAATTTTTATCTTCAATAGCTACCGTAGCTTCTTTCATATAATTAGAAATCTGGTTACTTTGGACAGGTATTCGTTTTATACCAGAATAATCTTCAAAAAGGAGTATTTTCCCGGTACGATCGTAATAAGAAACACTTCCTCCTATATTATCTCCAGATATATCTTTTAATTGAGGTAACTCTCTACGGTAATAAGCGAATAATCCCAAGGTGACAATAAAGCCTAAAACAACAAATATACTAAACAATTTTAAGCTCATTATCAGGCCATCTAAACTAAACCAGTAATGAAATAAATGTCCTGGTTTTATCCTATATAGTAATCTTTTAATTTTATTTTTGGGGAGAGTACTCAAATAGAGGGCCTTACGTTGAGCTTTTTTTTCTTTTCTGTATTTTCTTCTATTAATTGTTGTGGGCAGATCTTTAGATATCTTCGTACTCCTTGAATGAGCTCTGTAATGTTTAAAACGATGATCTGACATTACTATTTTTATCTCCTTGGAATTGTTAACTTGCTCGCTTTTAATAAAATTATAGCAATTATTTATCTGAAAGTGTCAATTTTTTTATAACTTATAGATTTAAGAAGCTAAAAAGGATTATAATAGATAAATTATGAAATTGAGCGAAGAACTTAGTTGGCGTGGTTTTATCAATCAAAGCACATTTAGGGATATTGATGAACTAGATAGAACTAAACAAGTTCTCTATTTTGGTGTTGACCCGAGCGCAGATTCTTTAACCGTCGGTAACCTTGCCCCATTAATTATGGTTGATCATTTTTTAAAAGCGGGGCATAAAGTATTTTTGTTAATTGGTGGTGCGACGGGTTTGATTGGTGATCCTGATGGTCTATCTAAAAAAAGAGAACTAAAAGATATGGAAGTAATCAGCCAAAATAGGCAAAAGATTAAATTACAGCTTAAGAAGCTTTTTGAAGATCGAGTAACAATTGTCGATAACTATGATTGGTTCAAAGATATAAGATTTATAGATTTTTTAAGAGACTTTGGTTATTTTATCCCTTTACGTACTATGCTCTCTAGAGAATTCGTTCAGAGCAGAATCAATGATCAAAATAATGGTTTGAGTTATGCTGAATTTAGCTATTCTTTAATTCAAGGATACGATTTTTATTACTTAAACCACAAATATGCTGTAAATCTACAATTAGCTGGAGCAGACCAATGGGGGAATGCTATTGCCGGAGTAGACATTATAAGACGAGTAGCCCAAAAAGAAGTAAATGTTTTAACTATGCCCCTAATCATTAACAAGGCTACCGGTGTAAAGTTTGGAAAATCTGAAGATGGAGCTATTTGGTTAGATTCCCAAAAGACGTCAATTACTAAATTTTATCAATTTTGGATAAATGTTGATGATCTAAACGTTTTAGATTATTTAAAAATATACACTTTTATTACAAAAGAAGAATTTGACCAACTACTAAAACAATTTAAGAAAGATCCTGCTTCTAGATTGGCTCAAAGAACTCTAGCTAATCTAATTACTACTTATCTATACGGGAGCGAAAAAGCCTTAATCGCCCAAAATGTAACCGATTATCTAACAAATAAAAAAGATATTAGTTTAATTAATCAACAAACCTTAACTGAACTCCAAAATGAGATTGGCTCTATTCAAATAAATCATCAAATTAAAACCATTGATTTATTGGTTGAAATCGGTTTCTGTAAATCAAAGGCAGAGGCTAGGAAATTAATCCAAGATGGTGGTGTTTATCTAAATAATAATAGATTCAATCATGATCATCTAGGACCTGAGGATTTTTCTGGTAAATATGCCCTAATTCGAAAAGGGAAATCCCTTAATGAGAGTTTCTTAATTTATACAAAATAAATGTTAGATCTTCTTTGTGACATCCAAAATATAAAGGGAATAGGTAAACAGAAAAAAGAGTATTTTAGAAATTTAAATGTTTTTAAATTGAAAGATTTAATTTATTTCTTTCCAACAAAATACTTAGACTATTCCCAAATTATTAAAATCAAGGATGCTCAGCCAGGAAACATAAATTTAGTTGTCAAATTCAATAATATAAAAGAATTTAGAACTAAAAATCATCATTTAATCACTCAAGCTGATTGCTATGATGAAACAGCTAAACTTAAAGTTATTTGGTTCGATCAAAGTTATCGAAAAAAAATGTTAAATCCTGACATAGAATATTTTTTGAGCGGGAAACTTGACTTAAAATACGGAAGTTTTTCAATCATTAGTCCAACTATCGAAAGTGTTCAATCCCCAAACATTAATTCTGGGCGAATTGTTCCAATCTACCATCAGACAAAAGGACTTAAATCATCGGATATCAGAAAAATCGTTTACTCCCTTATTCAAGAAAATGAACTTGACCAGGAACTATTGCCTAATCAAATATTGGATCAATATAATCTTTTAAATATTAACGAAGCCCTAAGAAATATTCATTTCCCCAGAAACAGCGAAATGCTCCAAAGAGCAAAATACCGAATTGATTTTGAGAATATGTTTATTCTAAATTTAAGCGCTATTCTTCTAAAAGAGGAGAATAAGCTATTAAGTTCTTATAGTATAAAATTTGATTTAGAGCATACTAAGCAGTTTTTGGAGGCTCTTCCCTTTGAGTTAACCGACCAACAAAAAATAATAATTTGGCAAATAATAAAAGATTTACAAAAAGCTGAACCGATGAATCGTTTAATTGAAGGTGATGTTGGAACGGGAAAAACAGTAATTGCAATTTGTATTGCCTACATAATTATTAAAAATGACTTTCAGGTAGCTTTAATGGCTCCAACCGAAATATTAGCAAGACAACATTATAAAAACATTAGAAGTCTGTTTAAGAATCTTGGTATTTCCAAACAAGTAGCATTCTTAAGCTCTTCGTTAACCAAAAATGAAACTCAAGAAATTTATCAAAATCTGAAAGACGCTAAAATAAAATTCATTATTGGTACACATAGTCTGATCCAAGTAGACTTAAAATTTAAAAAGTTAGCGCTCGTTATTATAGACGAACAGCACCGTTTTGGGGTACATCAAAGACAACTTTTAAAACAAAAATCAGAATTTATGCCACATTTACTATCCTTAAGTGCTACACCCATACCAAGAAGTTTAGCCCTTACTTTATTCCATGAACTAAAGATCTCTAAACTCAGTATTAAGCCGATCAAGGTTAAATCTCCAAAAGTCATTATCTCGTCATATTTTGACTATACAAAACATATTACTAGTATTAAGAAACATTTAGATAATAGGGAGCAACTTATAATTGTCTGTCGCTCAATTGACTCTAAGTTAAACGATCATTATTCAATTGCTAAAGTCCAAGAACAAACTAAAACTTTTTATCCAGAGTTTAAGGTGGCAACTATTCATGGAAAAATGAAAACTACTCTTAAAACAAAAATTATGGATGATTTTATTAATCGAAAGATTGATATATTAATATCGACAACGATTATAGAGGTAGGTATCGACAATCCGATGGCAACCCAAATTGTTATTTATGAAAGTGATAAGTTTGGGCTAGCTCAGTTATATCAGTTAAAAGGAAGAGTAGGAAGACATAAATTAGCTGGAAGTTGTTATTTACTTTTTGATCCTGAAAAAGACAACCCAAAAAGGTTAAAGATTCTTCAATCAGCATCTAACGGATTTGATGTTGCCGAGATGGATCTTAAAATTAGAGGTCCAGGTTCAATTTATGGAATCTTTCAACATGGTAAAAATATGGATTTACGATTATCGAACATAAATGATCTTCGTCTCAATAAATTAACTCTTGAGGCAGCTCAGGATTTTTATCAAAAGCATAATATGATAGAATATAAAACGCTACTTGATAAAGCTAACGATATTAAAAAAATAATTAATTTAGACTAAATAAATATATGTATTCTGGAACAACACTAACGAGGATGTCTGGTTCTGTTATTGGAGCACACCAAAAAATAGATCGAATTGCCCGAAAACATCTATCTGTTATATTACCGGATATCGAATTTCCGACTGCTAAGGAGATTATTAAGTTTGAGGGAGATAAAGGACCTGATGGAATTAAAAGGAAAAGCCCTGCAAACAACGAGCCTTGGCATTTTATAGATCCCAACAATCCAACCAATAGTCCTTTGATTTATGATATTGAATTACATTACAAGAATTTAGTTTTCGCCTTAAAACAAAAAGATAAGATTAAAATGTCATTCGAAGCAGCCTGGTTAGCTCATGCGGTTGTTGACGGATTAACTCCTGCTCATCATTTTCCATATGATAAAGAATTATCTAAACTAAGGAATGGCCATTCAAATGAGGATAGATCAACTCTAAAAAAGAAACTAGTGATGCCCGGCATCGATAGCAAGGAGGCCTTAAAAAATAATTGGAAAATGTGGGGTCCCAAAGGTTTATTTACAACTCACGCATCATTTGAATTCGGTATAGCTACATTAATCGCACCAGTTCGTTTTAATGAGTTTATTCCATCTAAAAAGGACATAGATCTGGTTACCGATTTAGATCTAAATAAATGGTTTCTGAAAAATGTTAGAAAGGTCTACCGATTAGATATCTATCATGAATTCATGGATTCAGGTTGGACCTTAAAGATGTCTCAGGAAATTAAAAATAAATTAATTCCAATAATTATAAACTCCGTGACATTAATTTGGTATAAAGCTTATCAAGAGGTAAACCAGAATAAATAGTCTTTGAAATTAAATCCGTTATTTAATATAATTACCCTATCTATTCTTCAGCGCGAGTGGTGGAATGGTAGACACGCATGCCTTAGGAGCATGTGCCCTAAAAAGCATGGAGGTTCAAGTCCTCTCTCGCGCACCAAGCCATAAATTAGCTAACACCCTAAGAATTCTGTGATACATTAGATTTAACTATTTTTCTCCTAAAAGTGTCCACGATGTATTGGTACGTGCATAAAGGCTGACTTTCTTATTAGAAAGTACTAACATTTAAATATGAAAACAATTACAGCAAAGGATTCTCAGCGTAACCACGCTTCTATTGTTAAGGAGGTAGCTAGTGGTAACGAATATAAAACAACATTCCACCGCAAACCTCTAATTAAATTGATACCTTCAATCAAACAAAAATTAGCAAAACCCGAACCGGGCAGCCATGAGGCTCTAAAAGAATCCCTCAGATACAGCATGTCGCTAAAAGGTGAACTCTACGATTTATTATACAAACAATTACGTGACCAATCACTGAGTCAAAGATATGGCCAATAAACTCATTTTTATAGATACTAACATATTAATGGAGTTACTATTTCGTCATTCCAATTATGACCTAGCGATGAATAGCGTTAGATCTCTGACAGAAAACAGTATGGCTCCTAACAGCCGATAAGTCGTAGCTAGTAGAACGTTATAAAGAGACTTAAGTTGCCAAAAAACTTACGGAAATAGATGTCAATTAAATTAAATCTAAAAAATTTCAGTTTAAATTCAAAAGAAATTAGTAGATAATAGCTAATATGTCATTATCAAAATTAGCATACAAAGGAACCAGAGATTTTTATCCAAGTGATAAACAAAAACTAGACTATATATTAAACAAGTTTAGGGGAACATCTGAATTGTTTGGATACCAAGAATACGATGGTCCAATTCTAGAAAGTGAAGAACTTTATAAGTCAAAAACTAGTGACGAAATAGTCAATAACCAAACCTTTTTGTTGATTGATCGTTCCAATAGGAGATTAGTAATTCGACCAGAAATGACTCCTACGGTATCAAGAATGGTGGCGGCTAAAAGATATGAGCTTGCCTATCCCTTGAGGTTATATTCAATACCTAACGTTTGGAGATATGAAAGACAACAAACTGGTCGACTCCGAGAACACTGGCAACTTAATGTCGATTTGTTTGGAATAGAAGATAATGATGCTGAGCACGAACTAATTAATCTAATTAATAAAATATTTGTTAATTTTGGAGCCAAAAGTGATCAATATCAAATCAGAATAAATAGTCGAAAACTTATGGAGTATATTTTTAACGTAAAGTATAGTTTTAGCCCAAAACAAACTAGTGATTTATATCATTTAATTGATCAAAAGAATAAAATAGAAAGTAGTCAGTTCCACAAAGAACTGAATAAAATTACCAAAGATTCCGTAATTGACCTAAATCTTCAAAAAATATTTGATTCAACCTCTTTGGGACAATTACCAAAAGACATTCAATTATCTGATGGATTTAGGGAATTGAAAGATCTTCTCGATAAGTTAAAAATCGATAATATTGTGTTTGATCCCACAATTGTACGTGGATTCAATTATTATACTGGTATTGTATTTGAGGTCTACGATACTGACCCTAGTAATAAAAGATCTATTCTAGGTGGGGGTCGGTATGATTCATTAATTTCAGAATTTGGCGTGAAACCCCTGCCAGTTGTCGGTTTTGGTCTTGGTGATCTAACAATGTTTAATTTTCTGAATAATCATCATTTAATGCCCGAATTACAACCCAAAACTAATTTAGCTATAGCAACTATTGGCTTAAAGTTATCTGATATTTCCGGAGTTGTCGACTATCTAAGAGAACAGCAGCTTAATGTCTCTACAAATTGTTTAGATATTCGTTTACCCAATAAAATTAAATGGGCACTAAAATCTAATTATCAATATTTAATAATAATAGGTAAAGAAGAATTAAATCATCAGCTCTACAGTTTTAAGAACTTAAAATCTAATGTTGAACTAAAACTGACCATTGATCAAATTATCAACAAGATTAAATAAAATGACAGCAATAAATCACGCAATTACAGGAAGCATTATAGGATTTGTTGTAATCAATCCTTTTTTTGCAATACCTTTGGCTTTAGTTTCTCATTTTGTTTTAGACACACTGCCTCATTTTGGAAACAAAAAAAATCCGAATTGGATCAAATCGAAATGGTTTAAACGAGTTTTAGCAATTGACATAACTCTTACGACAATTTATGGTTTGTCGATTCTTTTACTTCACCCAAGCAACTATCTTATTGCTTTTATCTGTGCGGTTGTTGCTACCCTACCAGATCTGATCTATTTGAGGAATTTCATTAGAGCAAATAGAAACAAGCACATAAAAATGAATGATTTTATTAAATACTCGACTCTAATCCAATGGTCGGAAAAACCTATTGGCATTGTAGTCGAGATAATTTATTTTGTATTTTCGTTATTAGTCGCAACGATCTTTTTGCATCTTGTCTAGTATTTATGCTAAACTTTTAAACTATGCAAATCAAAGATCAGTCTACTAAAAATTCGGTTACAAAATATAGTGTTACAGTAAATGAGCAAGAACTATCTAAAATAAAAGATAGAGTAATCTCGGCTTATCGGAAAAAAACTACAATCAGTGGATTTAGGCAAGGAAAAGCTCCAAAAGAATTAGTTCAAAAAAACATTGATCAGAATGTTCTAGAGAATGAGTTAATAAATCAAGCAATCAATGATTTTTATATTGAGAGTGTTAACCAGCTAAAACCTAGAATAGTTGGAGATCCGAGGATTAGACTAACTAAGTTTATTCCTTTCTCGGAATTAGAATTTAAGGTTGAACTTGATGTTATCTCTGATATAAAAATGTCCGATTATCACAAAATAAAAATAGAACTAAAGAAGAAAATCGTCTCTTCAAGTGATCTTAAAAACACCCTAGAACAGTTGGCTGAAAGGAATACACTCTATAAAGAAGTTAATCGTCCACTCAAGTTAACTGATAGAGCTAGCTTTGATTTTGATGGTTTTGATCAAAACAATAAAAAGTTGGATCAAGCTAGTGCTAAAGATTTTAAATTAGTTCTTGGAAGCAAGACATTTATTCCAGGTTTTGAGGAAAATATGCTTGGATTAAAAAAAGCTGAACAAAAAGAGTTTATACTTACTTTTCCGAAGGATTATCATGATAAAAGTTTTCAAAATAAAAAAGTAACATTCAAAGTTAAAGTAGGGAAAGTCGAAAAAGCTATCAAGGCACCACTTAGTGATCAAAACGTAAGCTCGTTTGGACCTTTCAAAAATTTAAAAGAATTTGAAAATGAAATCAAAAAACAATTAGAGAATGAGAATGAGGCTATCTATCAAAATCAGTTGGATGATCAAATCTTATCTAAACTTTCTGAAATTATTGAAGTCAGTATTCCAGATATAATAATCGAAAAAGAGATTGAAAAAATTAAAGAAGATGACAGAAGAGTGGCTATTAACAAGGGATTAACAGATCAAGAGTATTTGGATAGCTTAAAGTTAACTACAGAAGAATACCAAAAGAATATTAAGGAATTAGCAACTAAAAGAATTAAAAGCTTTTTAGCACTTAGTGAAATAGCTCAAAAAGAAGATATCAAGATAGAACAAAATGAAATAAATTCAAGAATTGATTTTTATAAAAAAAGATATCAAGACCCCGATAGTCAACAACAGATAAACACGGATCAGTTCAACAGAGATATTGAATTCCAACTTTTAACCGAAAAAACTTTACAAAAGATAAAGTCTGAACTTATCCCCAAGAATTAAAATAAAAAATGCTTGACTGGTCTTATGTTTAACAACTAGTATTAGAGAAGAAGCTAAAAAAAGGGAGATAAAAATGACAAATAATCAAAATGGTTCTGAACAAAGATTGCCTGGTTTTGAAGGTAGTCCTGATGAAGATATCCGATCAGAGGTAGATCGAGAAAAAGAAAGTAAGATAGCATACCAATTTATTGGAAAAGTGCTTTTCGAAAATGACGATGAGTGTATTCAGCTAACATTATGCTAAGCCTAAAAAAAGGGAACTATTTAACAGCTGGCACTCTTGACAGCTTAGTGCTAATTGGAGTATGCTTTAGAAGTTATGACCATTAAAAATCAAGTTCTAGTTCCAACTGTAATTGAATCTGAAGGTAGATATGAGAGAGCCTATGATATCTATTCAAGACTTTTGAAAGACAGGATCGTATTTTTAGGAACAGACGTTAGCCAAACAAGTGCAAATATTATTATAGCCCAACTTTTATTCCTAAACGCAGAGAACCCAAAAGAAGATATTAAGTTTTATATTAATAGTCCGGGAGGGAGCGTTTATGACGCTCTAGCAATATATGACACTATGCAATATATTTCTAATGATATTCAAACTGTTGGTATTGGTCTTCAAGCTTCAGCAGCAGCTTTCTTATTAAGTTCAGGAACTAAGGGAAAACGTTTAATGTTACCAAATTCCTCGGTTATGATACACCAACCTTCTTCTGGAACAAAAGGAAAAGTAACGGACCAAGAAATAGACTTAAAGGAAGTTATTAGGATTAAAGCTCTCCTGGAATCGATTATGGCAAAAAATACTTCTAAACCAGTTGAAGTTATCCATCAAGATATGGAAAGAGATAAATGGCTTAGTGCAAATGAAGCTAAAGAATATGGAATAGTAGATAAAATTATAAAAAATTAAGATATCCTCTTAAGGAAGTTAATTAAAATTAGACGGACATGAAGAGGTTATTGTTATTGAGGTAGTAGCATAAACTTAATAGATATTTAACTTATAGCAACCATAGACATATCATTATAGTAACTCATAAATAGTCTTCTAATCCAAACCATTACTTAGCTAACTTCCTTGCTTTGAGGGGATAGTCGCCCAAAAAAAAGACTTGACAACAACAAAATATAATAGCAAACTCTTATATTAAGAAGTAGTGTAAGTACACTTTGTTTGTTGATTTAATAAAAGCGTTCTTAGTTTCTTCAAGGTAAGTATCAACTTAAAGGGTCAAAACAATTAATAACGATATAAATCCGTCAAAGGTATAGTGTTTAGACACCACGAAAAAAGGGGTTAGGTTAAGTATGCCAAAAAGCAATTTTAAAGAAGGCTCGAAACAAAAAAGAATTTATTTTACAGAAAAAAACAGAACAATAAATTTACCAAATTTAGTAAGTCACCAAAACCAGTCTTTTGAATGGTTTATTGACCAAGGTTTAAGAGAAATTCTCGACGAAATTAATCCAATTGATGATTATACAGGTTCCAAGTTATCATTAAGCTTCAAAGATTATAAATTTGGTGAACCTAAGTATGACGAAAATCAGTCTAGAATTAACAATATAAGCTATGAAGTCCCCTTATTAGCCACTGTTGAACTAACCAATAAAGTTACTGGTGAAGTCAAGGAACAGGAGATATATCTAGGCAACTATCCATGGATGACAACTAGAGGAACATTTATTATTAATGGCTCCGAAAGAGTTGTTGTTAGTCAATTAGTTAGATCAGCTGGTGTTTTCTTTATTTCAGAACAAAGTGGATCAAAGAATTATTATGGAGCAAAAGTAATCCCTGGTCGAGGGGCATGGTTAGAATTAGAAACATCTACTGCTAATGCCATTTTTGTTAAGATAGATCGTAAAAGGAAGATGCCGATCACCACTTTATTTAAGGCTTTAGGTGTAACAGAAAGTCAAATTAATGATCAACTTAAACATGTTAATACTGGAGAGATCGATTACTTAAAGGCTACTTTAGATAAAGATACGTCTAAAAGCCAAAGCGAAGCTTTAATTGAAACATATCGTCGGCTCAGACCTGGTGATTTAGCTACTGTAGATAATGCCAAGAATTTAGTTGAAAATTTATTTTTTAATTATAAACGTTTTGATTTGTCTAGCGTAGGTAGATACAAAATAAATAGACGTCTAAATTTGAATGTTCCAAATGATAAAGAAAACAGAATTTTAAAAATAAGTGATCTATTTGCGATTGTTGCTGAAATTATTAGGTTGAATAATACACAAGAACCTGCTGATGATATCGATAGTTTAGCAAATCGTAGAATTAAAATGGTTGGCGAATTGGTTCAAAGACAGTTTAGGATAGGATTACTTCGAATGGAGAGAAACACCAAAGATAGAATGTCGATGTCAGACATTGATAACATTACGCCTAGTCAGCTAATTAATGCTAGACCGATTGTAGCATCTGTTCGAGAATTTTTTGCTAGCTCACAGTTATCTCAATTTATGGATCAAATGAATCCGTTAAGTGAATTGGCTCATAAAAGAAGATTGAGCTCTATGGGACCAGGAGGATTAAGTAGGGATCGAGCGGGACTCGAAGTTAGAGACGCGCACCCTACCCATTACGGAAGAATTTGTTCAGTGGAGACACCCGAAGGAGCAAATATTGGTTTAGTTCTTAATTTAGCTAATTATGCGAGAATAAACCAATATGGATTTATTGAAACACCCTATTTAAAAGTTATTAACAGCGTAACCCCTAAAGAAGCCCTAGGCCACATTGCCTCAAAGGATTATGAATATCCGGATGGAAGAGTATTCCTCAAAAAAGGTCAAAAAATTAAAGCATCTGATATTGATAAGATGGTAAAAAATAAAGATCAGGTTACTTGGCCTGTTAAAGCTAAAATAACCGACCAAATTGTCTATTTAGATGCTCATGATGAAATTTCAGCCATCATAGCAAATAGTACCGAAAAAATTGATCAAGACGGTTATTTCGTAAATGAACGTGTTAGTGCCAGGTTTTATTTACAATCTGGTGAAGTTGATCCAAATGACGTTTCATACATTGATGCAGCTAAAAATCAAGCAATCGGTACATCGGCTGGCTTAATTCCTTTTATGGAGCACAATGATGTCTATAGAAGTCTTATGGGAAGCAATCAGCAACGACAGGCTGTACCGTTAATAAAACCTGAGTCTCCTATTGTAGGGACAGGAATTGAAGCAGAAGTCGCCCTAAATAGCGGACAATTAATCGTGGCTGAAGAAGATGGTGAAGTTATCTCGGCATCAGCATCAGAAGTAATCGTTAAATATAAGAATGAGACTAAAAAGTATTACCCACTTCGATTCGTCAGAAGCAATGCTGGGAGTTCCATAAATCAAAAAGTAGTTGTCAATAAAGGTCAGAAAGTAAAGAAAAATGATCCTTTAATTGAAGGAATGTCCATAAATAATGGTGAACTAGCCTTAGGAAAAGATTTAATTGTAGCCTTCATGCCCTGGAAAGGTTATAACTTTGAGGATGCTATTATTATTAGCCGAAGGTTGGTTGAAGACGATAGTCTTACCTCAATCCACATCATAGATTATATGACAGAAGTTAGAGAAACAAAGTTAGGTCCTGAAATAGTTACTAACGATATTCCGAATGTTTCCGAGGAAAGCTTGCGACATCTTGATGAAAACGGAATTGTGAGGATTGGCGCTGAAGTTCACCCAGGTGATATCTTGGTCGGTAAGATCACTCCAAAGGGTGAACAAGAATTATCGTCTGAAGAAAGATTATTGCGAGCCATTTTTGGTGAAAAAGCAAAAGATGTTCGTGATACGTCTGAGAGAATGACAAACGGAAAACATGGAAAAGTTGTTGATATTAAAATATTTAACCGTGAAGACGGGCATGAATTAAAAGCTGGTGTTATTCAACAAATCCAAGTTTTTGTTGCTCAAATGAGGAAGATCTCTGTTGGAGATAAATTAGGTGGCAGACATGGTAATAAAGGTGTCATTGCTAAAATTTTAGCAGTTGAAGATATGCCATTTATGGAAGATGGAACCCCAGTTGATATAATTCTTAATCCTTTAGGTGTACCGTCAAGAATGAATATTGGACAATTGTTCGAAACTCATTTAGGTATGGCCGCCAGAGCACTAGGGATTAAGGTAGCTACTCCTACATTTGATGGTGTTTCTATTGAAAAAATAGAGGAACTTCTTAAAGAAAGTAATATTCCAGCTAATGGCAAAATTCAGCTTTATGATGGGCGAAATGGTGATCCATTTAAAGAATTGACTACTGTTGGATCAATGTACTTTATCAAATTAAACCATATGGTCACGGACAAGATTCATGCCAGGTCTACAGGACCATATACTATGGTTACTCAACAACCTCTAGGTGGTAAGGCTCAAAATGGTGGTCAGAGGTTTGGTGAAATGGAAGTCTGGGCACTTGAGGCGTACGGTGCTGCCAATACCTTACAGGAAATGCTAACCATAAAGTCAGATGACGTTTATGGCCGGAGTAAAGCTTATGAGTCGATAATTAAGCAAACTGAGATTATAGGACCAAAAATTCCAGAAAGTTTCAATGTTTTAGTTAAAGAGTTGCAAGGATTAGGCTTTAAGGTTGAATTAATAAAAACCGATGAAAGTATTGATGCTGAAATAGTGTTAGAGAAAAATATTTCTAGTGAGGCTATCCATGAATCTAAAATTGAAGTTCCTTCACCCGAAATTTCGGATATTGACTTGTCTGAACCTTCCCAACAGGATGAATTTCTAGTTGTCGATGTTGATGACGAACTTAAAACCAATGATTTAGAAATTGATAATGATGATTTAGTCCCCCAAGTTACAGAAGAAGATGAACAAACTAACAATAATTTAGATGGAGGCAAATAAGATGAACCCCCCAAAGTTTTTTAAGAGTGATATTTCAGATTTCGATGCAATTCGTTTATCAATTGCATCTCCAGCAGATATTATGGATTGGAGTTATGGAGAAGTAACCAAACCAGAAACGATCAACTACCGAACCCAGAAACCAGAACGTGACGGTTTATTTTGTGAACGAATTTTTGGACCGGTCAAAGATATTAATCCTCATGATAATAAATATAAGGGAGTTAGAAGTCGTGAAGCTGCTGTAGACAAAAAAGGTGAGCTTGTCACTAAATCAATCGTCCGTAGAGAACGTATGGGACATATATCACTTGCAGTACCAGTTGTCCATATTTGGTTTTTAAAGGGGTCTCCGAGCGCTATAGGTCAGATACTCGGAATAACAGTTAAAAATCTAGAAAAGGTTAGCTATTTTGCTTCATATATCATCAAATCTGTTGATTTAGAACTAAAAGCACAGATTATTGCAGATCAAGAAGCTCTATTGACTGAACAAAAAGAAGAAATTGTCAAAAAATATGAAGCAGAAGCAGCCAAGAAAGATGCCAACATTAAGTCCCTTGCTGAAATGCAATCGAAAGAAATTGGAGAACTAGAAAAAGAATTTGGGACTTTTTCAAATCAAGCTTCAAGACTTGAAAAATACGAATTAATTTCAGAAGCCGACTTTAGGGATTTAAACGAGAATTTAAAGAAAACTATAACAATAGGTATAGGTGCTAAGGCAATTCAAGAACTTTTAGCTGAGATAGATCTTTCTAAATTAATCAATGAACTAGATGAGGAAGTTAAGTTAGCTAAAGGACAAAAGCAAAAAAAGTTGATGAAAAGACTTAAGCTAATTGAAAGTATTTATAAGGCTGGGATAGAACCAAACTCTATGTGCCTTAGCGTTCTTCCGGTTATCCCTCCTGATCTACGACCGATGGTCCAATTAACAGGTGGGAGATTTGCTACCTCAGATATGAATGATTTATATAGACGTGTTATAAATCGAAATAACAGGCTTAAGAAACTAATAGATTTAAATGCTCCTGAGGTTATTCAACGTAACGAACAAAGAATGCTTCAAGAGGCAGTAGATGCTTTGATTGATAATAATAGTACGAGATCCGGAAGGGCAGTTTCTTCAACCGGACAGAAAAGGAAATTAAAGTCACTATCAGATCTGCTTAAAGGCAAACAGGGAAGATTTAGGCAAAACTTGTTAGGTAAAAGAGTCGATTATTCTGGTAGATCTGTAATAGTTTCTGGACCTGAATTAAAAATGAATCAATGTGGACTACCTAAGATGATGGCTTTAGAACTATTTAAACCATTTGTTATTGGTGAGTTAATAACTAATGAAAAAGCACATAACATTAGGGGTGCAACGCGATTAATAGAATCTGGTGAAAGTACTGTTTGGGATGCACTAGATAAAGTTATTAGAGATAAATATGTTTTACTAAATAGAGCACCAAGTTTACATCGCTTGAGTGTCCAAGCATTTCAACCTGTTTTAATTGAAGGACGAGCAATTCAACTTCATCCACTAGTATGTAAGGGTTTTAATGCAGACTTTGATGGAGACCAAATGGCTGTTCATTTACCGTTAAGTAAAAGCGCCCAAAAAGAAGCTAAAGAGATTATGGCAGCAACTCGTAATTTGCTTAAACCTGCCGATGGTTCACCGGTCTTACATATAGAGCAAGACATAGTCCTAGGTGCTTATTATCTAACATTTACTCGGAATCAATTTAAGCAAGAAGATTCTATAAAATTTAGTGATTTAAATGAAGCTTTAATGGCTTTCGATGAGAACAAAATAGCACTTCAGAGCTATATCAGTATTAAATTTAGGGGTCAAGAGATACAGTCCACATTAGGACGTTTTATTTTTAATGAAATTCTACCAGAAGATTTTCCATTTCAAGACCGAACAATGAGCAAAAAAGAACTTCAGAAGGTTATGGGTGAAATTTATCCCAAATATGGTCAGGAACGAACTGCAATAATAGGTGATTTACTGAAGGATCTTGGATTCGATTATTCTACTATTTCTGGTCTATCAATGGGCCTGTCAGACTTTATTAACGTTCATCAAATGGATCAATCTATTTCAGAAGCAGACATTCAAACTAATAAGATATTAAATCAGTACGAAGAAGGCTTTATTAACCAAGAAGAAAGACATCGTTTAATTGTTGAGAATTGGATTAAGGTTGATTCCAAGATTCAAGATTTGATATCTGAACAAATGAAAGATTCTGAATCATCAATGGCTATCTCATTTAATTCAGGTGCTCGAGGTAACGTGACTCAGATGAAACGGTCAGTAGGAATACTTGGGGTTATGTCTGATGCCGCTGGAAATGCAATTGAACTACCAATTAAATCTGGATATGTTAAAGGTTTAAATCCATTAGAATACTTCAATGCCACTCGAGGTACTAGAAAATCACTAATAGACATTGCCCTTAAAACTGCAGACGCTGGTTACTTAACCAGGAGATTAGTTGATGTTTCTCAAGATCTATTTACTGTTGATGTTGATAACATTGAGTCTGTTGATCCTGGATTTAACATGCTGAGGAGTGATGCTGATGAAATCGGTATAAATTTCGGAGAACGATTGATTGGTAGATACTTGGCCGAGAATATTCCCAAGATAGCTTCAGCGGGAGAACTAATTACTAAAGAAATAGCAGAAAAAATTGATCAAAACGAAAATATAAACCAACTAAAAATATATAGCGTTTTATCTTCTAGTAAATCATTTGGGATTCCTCAATTGTCTTACGGAATAGACCCTGCCACTGGACAACTAGTTAGTTCTCATCACCCCATCGGCGTGATTGCTGCCCAAAGTATTGGTGAGCCAGGAACCCAGTTAAGTTTAGATAGTAAGCACCGTGGTGGTGCAGTTCTTGCCGATAATACTGCACAAGGCCTTACTAGGGTAGAGGAGCTTTTTGAAGCAAGATCTCCTAAAGGACAGGCTTATTTGGCTGAATTTGATGGAATTGTTAACGTTTGGGAAGAAGGTGATCGTTATATATTACAATTAAGACCTTCCGGTGAACAGAACCTGAGATTTAAGCTAGGCTCGCGAAAGATTTTCGTAAAATCTGAATCGGATGTTTTTAGTGGTGATATTATTGCAGCCAATGAAGATGGCTCTGATCCCATAGTTGCACCAATTAGTGGCAAACTTATGTTGAATAAAGACGTAGCTACTCTTTCACCAACTAAACAAGCCTCCATTAAATATGAGGTAGCTGGATTTAAGCAAGTTTATGTAAAAGATGGAGATAAAGTAATAGCTGGCCAAAAATTAACGTCAGGATCCGTTAATTTGAATGACTTATTAAGGCTTCAAGGTGTTGAGTCAACCCAAAGATATATTATGAACGAAATTCTTAAGATTTTTGTCGGACAAGGACAGATAATATCTGACAAACACTTGGAAGTTATCATTCGACAAATGTTCTCGAAGGTTCTGATCGACGATAGTGGAGATAGTGACTTTATTACCGCAGACATTGTTAATAAAAATGATCTTATTGAGATCAATAGCGAGCTCCTTAAAAAAGGGAAAAAACCAGCTAAATATACTCAATTACTTTTAGGAATTACTAAAGCTTCATTGAGCACAACATCATTCTTAAGCGCTGCTTCTTTTCAAGATACAAATAGAGTCCTAATTAATGCCGCAATCAGTGGTAAGATAGATCATCTAGTAGGATTAAAAGAGAATGTTATCTTAGGTCGCAAAATACCCGTCGGTACAGGATGGTCGGAAAGTCAATTCATGGAAGAAGACGAATTGGGGACAAGTGAAATTAAGCTTTAAATTTTAATTTATTTATGTTAATATGAGGAATCAAGAAATAGTAGAGAGTAGACTATAAGAATTGAAAAATAGCACTATTCTGGAGTAATAGTCTATTATCCTTATAAAGCTATATTAAATAGGAGCAATATGCCAACCATAAATCAATTGATAAGAAAGCCCAGAAAAAAGACCAAAGACAAGAGCAAATCTCCGGCAATGCAACGGATTGTTAATAATCTAAAAAACAAATCATACGAAAAAAGTGCTCCTTTTAAAAGAGGAGTCTGTGTCAAAGTAACTACTAAAACACCCAAGAAGCCAAACTCAGCCCTTCGTAAAGTAGCCAGAGTTCGGCTTACCAATGGATATGAAGTTTGGGCATATATTGGCGGCGAAGGCCATAATCTCCAAGAACATGCAGCAGTTTTGGTCCGAGGCGGAAGAGTAAAAGATCTTCCGGGAGTCAGATATCACATTGTCAGGGGTAGTTTGGATCTTCAAGGTGTAATAGATCGTAAACAAGGTCGTTCTAAATATGGATCTAAAAAGGACTCTAAATAATGCCCAGAAAAAAAACTAAATCTTTAGTGCGGGTCGTTGAACCTGATCAAGTCTATAACTCTGTAGCTATTACAAAATTGATTAACAGGGTAATGTTAAATGGAAAAAAAGATTTAGCTCAAAGGATTGTTTATGGAGCTCTCCAAAAAGCTGCTAATAATTTAAAAATTAAGAATCCTTATGAAGTCTTTGAACAAGCCATTAAAAACATTCAACCACACCTAGAAACTAGATCTAAAAGAATTGGAGGTGCTAATTACCAAATACCTTTTGATGTTAAACCTCAAAGACAACAGCACCTAACCATAATGTGGCTAGTGCAATTTGGACGAGCTAGAAAAGGTCTGCCCATGGAAGACCGCTTAGCAGCTGAACTCGAAGACGCCTATAAAAATCAGGGTGGAGCCGTAAAGAAAAAAGAAGAAGTACACAAAATGGCAGAATCTAATCGAGCATTTGCTCATTTTGCAAAATATTAAAGGAATGTAATGTCAGAAAATAAATATCAAATTGAGAATATTCGTAATATTGGAATAATTGCTCATATTGATGCCGGAAAAACAACTACAACTGAAGGAATATTATATAGAACTGGCCTGAAACACAAAATTGGTGCTGTTCATGAAGGTGAAACAACAACTGACTGGATGGCTCAAGAAAGAGAAAGAGGAATCACGATAGTCTCGGCAGCTGTGACTTGTTACTGGAAGGGTTGTCAGATTAACATAATCGATACCCCTGGACATATTGATTTCACGGTTGAAGTTGAACGATCGTTAAGAATTTTGGATGGAGCTGTTGTCATTTTTGACGGTAAAATGGGTGTAGAGTCTCAGTCTGAAACAGTCTGGAGACAGGCAGATAAATATAATGTCCCAAGGATTTGCTTTATAAATAAAATTAATCAGACTGGAGGAGATTTTTATAAATCCCTAGAATCAATTCACAACAGATTAAGCAAACAAGCTTTTCCGATTCATCTTCCAATTGGCTTTGAACAATCTGTAAAAGGTATAGTTGATTTGGCTGAAATGAAAGCCTATAGCTATGATGATTTTAGAGACCACCAATTAAAAGAAATACCTATCCCTACTGATTTAAAAGATAAAGTAATTCACTACAGAAGTTTACTCATAGAAAATTCTGTTACTGAAGATGAAGCACTTCTTGAAAAATATTTAGAGCAAGGAGAAGAATCACTAAGTCCGGGGGAAATTAAATCAGCAATTAGAAAGGCAGTACTTGGTGGAAAGTTTTTTATAGTCAGTGGCGGAGACGGAAGAGGAGTAATTGTTGAAAAATTATTGGATGCCGTAAATGATTACTTACCAAGTCCATTGGATAAAGGATCGGTTTATGGAAAACATCCTAAGAACGATCAAGAAGAAGAAAGAAAACCCCTAAACAATCAGCCCTTCTGTGGATTAGCCTTTAAGATAGCAACTGATCCTTTTGTCGGTAAACTAGCCTATTTTAGGGTTTATTCTGGAATAATTAATGCTGGCTCTTATATTCTGAATTCATCAACAAATCAAAAAGAACGAGTCGGTCGAATAGTACGAATGCAGGCAGACAAAAGACAGGACGTTGAACAAGTCTATGCCGGAGATATTGCTGCAATAGTTGGTCTGAAGGCTACGACTACAGGTAACACACTATCTGATCCAAACAATCCAATACTACTAGAAAGTATTACTTTCCCTGAACCACCTGTAAGTATCGCAATTGAGCCTAAAACAAAACAAGATCAAGAAAAAATGAGTCTTGCCCTTCAACGGTTAGCAGAAGAAGACCCAACATTTAGGATTCAGGTTGATAGAGAAACTGGCCAAACAATTATCTCCGGAATGGGTGAACTCCATCTAGAAATTATTGTTGACCGGATGAAAAGAGAATTCAACGTAGAAGCAAACGTTGGACAACCGCAAGTAGCATATCGGGAAACTATCCGTAAAGACGGTGTTGAGGTTCAAGGTAAATTTATTCGTCAATCCGGTGGTAGGGGTCAATATGGAGATGTTTGGATTCGACTATTTCAAAACGAACAGGGTAAGGGGTTTGAATTTATTAACTCAATAAAGGGTGGTGTAATTCCGAGTGAATATATCCCAGCTGTAAAAAAAGGTATAGTTGAAGCTATGGGTAACGGTGTTATCGCTGGCTATCCAGTTGTTGATATAAAAGCTGAATTATACGACGGTAGTTATCATGACGTAGATTCATCAGAGATGGCCTTTTCAATAGCAGGATCGATCGCACTTCAGGATGCTGTCAAAAAATCTAACCCAGTTTTGCTTGAACCAATCATGAAAGTTGTTGTAGTAACCCCTGAAAACTTTATGGGAGATGTTATTGGAGACCTTAATTCAAAAAGAGGTAGGATTGAAACAATCGAAGATCTGACTTCAGCCGTCAAGGAAATAACAGCTTTTGTACCACTAGGAGAGATGTTTGGCTATACCACTAATCTACGCAGTATGACCCAAGGAAGAGCGTCTAGTTCTATGGAACTTGATCATTACGCTGATGTGCCTAGCAATGTAGCAGAAGCAATCATAGCAAAAACCAAGAAATAATCTCTGCTCCAGTTCTATCCAGATATCTAGATTAACAGTCAAACGAAAAAGACATTAGTTTCGCACTTTTGGTGAATCTATCAGGTCAGTTTTAATAATAGCTTCGTATTTCATCTGAACTTTAGTTTGTCTTTTTCCACCAAACTTACCGACAGTACTGACACTAAAATTGTCTAAATAAGAATAACTTGTTTGTCTTTTGACAAAGACTTGCTAGACCTGAATGGACATAAAGGAGAAAAATAGTATATCTTGTATCATTAAAGTATTGGTTTATAGAAAATAATTAAGTTAATCCTCTTAGCCACAGTAAAGGTTTGGGAAGAAAGTCAATTAAGAACACTAAGCATAAGCACTCTAGAAAAGCGCAGACCAGTCAGACTTTTTTATGATATCATTGAAGTATGCAAAAGACCGTTTATATCTTTAGGGGTGCTCCAGCCAGTGGCAAAACAACCCTAACTAGATTATTGGCTAAAAAACTACCCAAACCAATAGCTATTTTAGAACAAGACTATTTTAGATGGGGTATTCATAACTTTAACAAATCCAAAGCTAAAGTATTACACAACGAACACTTATTGGCCGATAAAAACTTCCTTTCTGTTTTCGAACAATATCTACAAGATAGCCGTTATACAATCATCATAGACGGATCCTTTACTTGGGATACGAACGAACTAGGATATATAGACTCTAAAAAACTCATTAATATAGCTAATCGTTACGGATTTAAATGTGTTAACGTACTACTAAAAGCAGAGAGAAAGATGTTAAATAAGAGAAATGCTCGGAGAAAGTATACCGTCCCCGCGAAGGTGTTTGATGATATGTACGATACACTATACAAAAAAATAGATAATTCAGAGAAAATCTTTGATACAACACATTTAACAAAAAGACAGACGCTAGATTTGCTTGTCAGCAATTTACTAAAAGTTAAACCTGTATAATTCCTTCTTCTTATCAACTAAGTAGATACTTAAAAATAGGATACTTCCAAAATCTTCATCCATCTCACGATACCATCATAGATAGAGTGTAAGCTCCTGTTCATTGATGCACCCCACCGAAATTGACAAACGTACAGTATAATAGTATAGTATAATATTTAAATTAGTACTTGTAGTTTATGGAATATATCAAACAACACTCAGACGAAGAAATGGATCTAGTTAATTCTTGGATAAAAGGGATTCTTGTGAATGGTTATTCTATCAGCATTTCAAGTTTGAACGAGAATCTGATATCTGTAGACATTAATTCATTTAGCGGTGAACGACTAGGCACAGCAAAAACCATTCGGTTTGAGAGAGCACTTGAAGAAGCTGTTTTAAATAGTAGATCTGGATATAATGGCAATCAAGCCTATTTCAATGATCTAGATGATCCTTCTCCAGTTGGCAGATTAGTAAGTGGAGTTACTAGGTCTGGTCAAATAATCGATGCAAGTTACAAAGCTAATCAAATTGAAATAACTTTAACAGGTTTTAGTCAAAGACATAATTTTTCTTCCGAGAAAATAAAATCCATAATTACCACAGGTGAACCCGTTACCTGGGAGAACCAGGGTGTTAAGTGCTTAATTGCCTACTTTAATTCTTCTGATTCAGTTAATCAAATTGATCAGGTCTATAAAGCTAACTACAACTCTCAAAATGCACCCAACTGGATATGTCAATATACTAGGACTGCAAGGTCTGATAAGTTTGATACTGCTATTATTAGAGCTTTTGAAACTCCAATATTTTAGAATCTGAAAGTTACTGGAAGTTGCTCCGAATACTTTTCGATAACCTCATTTATGCTTAATCTGTATAAAATACTTTACAAAAGTATAATAAATTGGTTATACTACAGAGGTTATTTTAAGAAGTGCTAGATTGATAGTAATTCGTAATAAAACTTATAAAATTTATAAACTTTATAAAGGAGTCTAAAAGTAATGGCAGATCAATTTGATAGAAGTAAACCACATGTTAATGTAGGAACTATGGGTCACGTAGACCATGGTAAAACAACATTAACCGCAGCAATTACTCATGTATTATCTAAAAAATTACCTAGTCCAATAAATGTAGCAAAGAATTATGAGGATATAGATAAAGCCCCGGAAGAAAAAGCTCGTGGTATAACTATTGCTACTTCACACCAAGAATACGAAAGCGAGAAAAGACATTACGCTCACGTCGATATGCCTGGTCATGCTGATTATGTTAAAAATATGATTACTGGTGCAGCTCAAATCGACGGCGCAATTTTAGTTGTTTCGGCTGCAGACGGCCCAATGCCTCAAACTAGAGAGCATGTTTTATTGGCTCGTCAAGTAGGTGTACCTAAAATATTGGTCTTTTTAAACAAAATGGACTTAGCTGATCCAGAATTAGTTGACCTAGTAGAAGAAGAGATCAGAGAACTTCTAGAAAAAAACGGTTTTGATAAAGATTGTCCAATCATTCGCGGATCTGCAACAAAAGCACTAGAAGGTGATCCTGAGAACGAACAAGCAATTATGGATCTCGTCAAAGCACTAGATGACTATATCCCAGAACCAGTACGTGATTTGGATAAGCCATTCTTAATGCCGATTGAAGACGTTTTTTCAATTAAAGGGAGAGGGACGGTTGCAACTGGTAGAATTGAAGCTGGTATAGTTAAGATAAATGATGAAGTTGAAATTGTTGGAATTAAGCCCACCACCAAATCAGTAGTAACGGGAATTGAAGCATTTAAGAAATCATTAGACCAGGGACAAGCTGGAGATAATGCCGGTGTTCTACTAAGAGGTATTGAACGTGATGATATCGAAAGAGGGCAAGTTCTGGCAAAACCCGGATCTATAACCCCTCATACAGAGTTTGAATCAGAAGTCTATGTTCTTACCAAAGAAGAAGGTGGAAGACACACTCCATTTTTCAAAGGTTATAAACCCCAATTTTACTTTAGAACTACTGACGTTACCGGAGAAGTAGAACTTCCTCAAGATAAGGAAATGGTTATGCCAGGCGATACAGTTACCTTTAAAGTTAAGCTTCTTGCGCCAATTGCTATGGAACAAGGGTTAAGATTTGCAATTCGAGAAGGTGGTCGTACAGTTGGAGCCGGAGTTGTAACAAAAGTAATAAAATAAGATGGCAGAAGTAAAGACCGAAGAGAATATAAAACAAAAGATACGAATTCGTTTAAAAGCATATGATCATAAAGTGATTGATCAAGCCAGTAAACAAATTATAGATACGGCCTTAAGAACAGGTGCCAAGTTATCAGGGCCTATACCGTTGCCTACCAAAATTAAGAAGTTTACAGTTATAAAAAGCCCTCATATCTATAAAAAGAGTCGTGAACAATTTGAGATGCGAACTCATAAAAGATTAATTGATGTTTATGAACCCACTCCAAGAACGATAGACTCGTTAATGAATCTATCACTTCCTGCGGGCTGTGATGTTGAAATTAAAATGTAATTTTTTGAAACTAAGCATGTTGGTTAAATGATGAACTATTTTGTAAAATAAGCAACGTATTGACAAGATAGGAAGCATCGTGGTAATCTAGCATGGTATCTTAAATTAAATAGCTTGGTAATTAAATAGGTCTACGTTTTAGGTAGAAACCAGCAATTGCCAAGGATTTTTATTAATAAGGGAAAAATGGCATTAAAACAGTTACTTACTAGAAAAGTTGGAATGACAAGCATTATAGCTGCTAATGGTGATTTTAGGGCAGTTACTTTACTTAGTGTCGGTGAACATCAAGTTATTTCTAAGAAAACTGTCGAAAATGACAAATACAATGCTTTTCGGGTTGGTATAGAAACTGTCAAAAAGATAAGGAAAAGTCTGAAAGGTCAACTAAAAAGTTCTTCGCTATTACCAAAATACATTAAAGAGTTTAGAATTTTTGACGATTTTAATGCGGATGATCCGAATGTCGGGGACTCAATTAACCCCGACATTTTTAGTGTTGGCGACAAAGTTAATGTTCAAGGATTGAGTAAAGGAAAAGGTTTTGCTGGTACAATTAAGAGACATAATTTCCATAGAGGAAGAAAAACTCACGGAGGTAGAAGTTATCGACGAGTAGGATCGATCGGTTCAATGTATCCACAGCATATCTTAAAGGGTAAAAAGATGGCTGGTAGATTGGGGCACACTCGAGTCACTATCAAGAACTTAGAGATAGCACTTGTAGAGACAGATATGCGAATAATTGGAGTTTATGGTGCCGTTCCGGGTCCTAAAAAAAGTTTGGTTTTAGTTAAAGGGATGTCAAAATGAAGACTCCAATAATATCAGCAAATGGCTCTAGGAGTGATAAATATTTTAATATTGATAAAGAACTTAATGTTGAAATTAAAAGCCATCAGTTACTTAAAGATGTATATATCTCCAATTTAGCAAATCTGAGACGTAATCTAGCTATCACAAAAACCAGAGCTAAAGTTCGTGGTGGAGGAAAAAAACCTTGGAGACAAAAAGGATTAGGAAGAGCCCGTTTTGGATCAACCAGGAACCCTATTTGGAGAGGTGGTGGTGTTGCTTTTGGTCCTACCGGAGAAGAAAACTATCAAAAAAGGATTAACAAGAAAGCTAAAAAGATAGCATTTAGGCAAGCACTTAACTTAGCCTTTGATCAGAACAAAATTTTTATTATTACTAAACTAGACCTAAAAGAACCAAAGACAAAATCTATCCAAAAACTTATATCTAAACTAAACCTAAGAACTCCGATAATAATTGGTGAAGATAAATTTAATTCAAATTTGTTACTTGCATCTAGGAATATCCCTAATCTATTCGTAAAGCTCCAAAACCAGATTTCCCTAAACGATCTAATGGATGCAAATAGTATTTTACTTACTGAATCGGCTGCTAATAAGCTAAAGGAGAGTTTAGCTCAAGGAGTTCATAAATAATGAAACTATTTAGTCTAGATCCACTTATCAATGAAAAAAGTTATAGCCTATCCAAGGATAGTGTCTATGTCTTTAGAACATCACCATCACTCAATCTAGCTGAGATAAAAAAAGAGATTGAAAAAAATTTTGAAGTTAAAGTTGTTAAGATAAATTCAGCTTTAATTAAGGGTAAGGTTAAAAGAACAATATCGATTACCGGAAGAAGACAAGGTTCTCGATCTGGTAGTAGATCAAAATACAAAAAAGTTTACGTTAGACTAGCGAAAGGAACAAAACTACCTTTTTTTGAAAGTGTTGAAGAAGAGACTAAAAAGGAAGAAAAAAGCCAAAAGCAATTCGACAAAGCAATTGCTAAAAATATCCTGAAAGATGACAGGAAAGTTAAAAAACTTACTGGTAACCTTAATACTAAAAAACGTTTTAGTTTAAGGAAACAGCCGGAGAGCAAATAAAATGAGTATTCGAAAAATCAATCCTACTACACCTGGCCAAAGAGGAATGACAAGTCAAGATTTTAGTTCTATTACAACCCGAAAGCCACTTAAGTCACTACTTGTCATTAATAAGAAAAAGTCTGGTAGGAATAATCAGGGGAAAATAACAACCAGACATCAAGGTGGAGGAGTAAGACGATTTTATCGAATAATTAGTTATAAACTACCCGTTGATTTTGTAGGAACTATAGAGCATATCGAATATGATCCTAATAGAACTGCTCGTATTGCGAGAGTGTTATCTTCAAATAATACTTACCATTACATATTAGCGTCAACTAATATGAAACCAGGCCAAAAAATTGAAGTAGGTAACGAAAATATTAGTATCTCGGAAGGGAATAGATTACCGCTTAAATTCATTCCAAATGGAAGCCTAATATATGCCCTAGAGTTAGAGCCAAATAGAGGTGCTCAATTGGTACGCTCCGCAGGAACAAGTGCCCAATTGATGGGGAAAGATAATGGTTATGTTCAAGTTCGAATGCCTAGTGGTGAAATACGTCTATTTAACGACAACTGTAGCGCAAGTATAGGCACAGTTGGAAATGAACAGCATCAAAACGTTAAAATAGGAAAAGCAGGCCGAAAACGCCACCAAGGGATTAGACCTTCTGTTAGGGGTGTAGTAATGAACGCAGTAGATCACCCTCATGGAGGTGGAGATGGTGGAAGACATGGTGTAGGAGGAGGAAAAGGACATGGATCAGCTCCTAAAACACCATGGGGTCAAAAAACTTTAGGATTGAAAACTAGAAAAAGGAACAGGAATAGTAGACTAATAGTTCGCACGAGACATCAGGAAAAGAGGAAATAAAATGAGCAGATCACTAAAAAAAGGACCTTTTGTAGATTTTAAGCTAGCTAAGAAAATCGCTCGGCTATCACCAGAAGATAGGACAATTATTAAAACATGGGCACGATCCTCAACTATTTCTCCAGAATTTGTCGGTAAAACAATTGCTGTACATAATGGTAAGGTTCATGTCCCAGTATTTATATCCGAGAATATGGTAGGCCACAAATTAGGTGAATTTTCTCCAACTCGTAAATTTAAAAAACACGGTGGTAAACTTGCCAAAGGAGCTAAATAATGGCAGTTAAAGCATTGGCTAAAAATGTTCGAATCAGTCCTCGAAAAGTAGGCGTTGTTGCTAGTTTAGTTCGGAATAGAACAGTCGATGATGCCTTAAATATATTAGAATTTACTCCCAAAAAAGCGGCTATTGCAATCAAAAAAACTATTTTAAGTGCTCGCGCAAATGCAACTAATAATCATAATTATTTAAGCAAAGATTTAAGAATTACTGAGATTTCTGTAACTCCAGGAAGTAAGACCCTTAAAAGAGTTCGACCAGTAGCAAGAGGACAAGCTCATCAGTTTAAACATAGATACTCGCATATTTTAGTTTTCGTTGATGGACAAAAAAGAGAAGTGAAAAATAATAAGCAAACTACTAAGAAGGATAAATAAGATGGGTCATAAAGTTAATCCAATATCAATGCGCCTCCAACTCAATAAAGATTGGTCTTCAAAGTGGTTTGCAGATAAGAGAAACTATACTACTTATTTAAAGCAAGATATTATGGTAAGAAATTACATCTCCAAGAATCTTGGATCAAGGTCATCAATTAACAAAGTTGAAATTTCGAGAACACCAAATCTTGTAACCGTAACTATCTTTACAGGTAAGGCTGGAGTAATTATTGGAAAGGGTGGAAATGGTGTTAGCGAATTACAGAAAAACATAGAAAAGATTTTTAATTGTCCTACTAGAATTAATATTGAAGAAATTAAGAAAACTGACTTGTATGCAAAATTGGTTGGCGAAAATATAGCTCATCAAATCGAAAAACGAATAAACTTTAGAAAAGCACTTAAAAATGGAATTTCTAATGTAATGAACGCTGGAGTAAAGGGTGTCAAAATTCAAATATCCGGAAGATTAAACGGTGTCGATATGGCTAGAACAGAAAAAGAAGTTGCTGGGACTGTTCCATTGCACACCATTAGAGCAAATGTTGATTATGCTCAAGTTAATGCCTTAACTAAAGACGGAATAATTTCTACCAAAGTATGGATTTACAAGGGAGATAATTAAGATGTTGATGCCTAAACGTACAAAATTCCGGAAAGTCAGGAAAGGCCGAATTAGAGGTCAAGCTTCATCAGGAAACCATATTGCTTATGGTGATTTTGCTCTACAATCTCAAGGTCATGAACGAATTACTTCTCGTCAAATTGAGGCAGCTAGACAAGCTATGACTAGATATATAAAAAGAGGTGGAAAAATTTGGATAAGAATTTTCCCCCATACCCCAGTGACTAAAAAACCTTTAGATGTAAAGATGGGTAGCGGAAAAGGGAATCCAGAGTATTTTGCAGCTAAAGTTAAACCTGGAACTATTCTGTTTGAAATGCAAGGTGTTCAACTAGATCAAGCTAAGGAAGCTATGCGTCTTGCATCTCATAAGCTTCCCGTAAAAACTAGATTTATTTCAAGGCATGAGGTATAAAATGAAAATATCTGAAATTAGAAAGCTATCCACTGAAGACTTAACTAAACAAAGTAGTACTTTAAGGACCGAAATTGTTAATTTAAGGCGCAAAGTTCACTTAGGTGAAATTTCTAATGTTCGAATAATTCGAAAGAATAGGAAAGAATTAGCAAGAATTTTAACCGTACTTTCTGAAAAATTGGTAAAGGAGATTAAATAATGTTGAGAATATTAACTGGCACTGTAACATCAGATAAAATGGAAAAAACAATTTCTGTTAAAATTGCAAGTACCAAAAAGCATAAACTCTATAGAAAAAATTATCCTTCATCTAAGAAGTACTTGGTCGACGACCCTAAAAACGAAGCACATATTGGAGATAAAGTTTCAATTATTGAATGTCGTCCGATAAGTGCCAAGAAGTATTTTAGATTACATAAGATCATCCAAAAGGCTAAATTGAGTATGGAGTCATTAGCAATATTAAAGAATCAAACTGAATTAACTCCCAATAAATCTAAAAAAAGCGACCAGGATATTCCTCAAAAGCAATCTAAATCAGACAATGAAACGACAAAGGAGTCTTAGGCAATGATCCAACAAGAATCAAGATTAGCTATAGCAGATAACTCTGGAGCAAAAGAAATTCTTTGCATTCGAGTTTTAGGTGGATCAGGAAGGAGATATGCTCGAGTTGGTGACATTATTGTTGCTACTGTTAAAAAAGCAAATCCTTCTGGAAATGTACCAAGAAAATCCGTAGTTAAGGCTGTCATAGTTAGAACTAAGGATCAAATTCATCGTAGGGATGGAAGTACAATAAAATTTGACGATAATGCAGCTGTAATTATTGGTGACGATAAACTTCCAAAAGGAACTAGAATTTTTGGACCTATCCCTCGTGAGCTTCGAGAACTTGGTTATGCTAAGATAATTAGTCAAGCAGCGGAGGTATTATAAAATGCCTATTTATAAAATTAGATTGAAGAAAGACGATAAAGTAATTGTCTTAAGTGGTAAGGACAAGGGCAAAACTGGTAAAGTAATAAAAACTCACCCAAAAACCAATATGCTTACGGTAGAAGGTATCAATATAGTTAAAAAACACATTAAGCCTTCCCAAACTAATAAAGTAGGATCAATTAAAGAAATAACTAAACCAATATTCGTTTCTAAGGTAGCAATCATCGATCCAACTACCAAAAAACCATCTAAAATTGGTTATAAAATAAACGAGAATGGCAAAAAGATACGCATTTACAAAACAAGTGGAAAGGAGATTGTATGACTAAAAATGAATTAACCTCAAATAGTCTTAAAGATCTCTACTTTAAGGTTATTGCTGCTGAAGTCAAAAAAGAATTTAATCTAAAAAACATCAATCAAGTTCCAAAATTACGCAAAATAGTTCTAAATACGGGTATTGGACGAAACAAAGATGATAAAAAGTTTATTGAAACAGCTACAAATACTCTTCGTAAGATTAGTGCCCAACAACCTTATTATAGAAAAGCTAAAAAATCGATTGCTGCATTTAAATTAAGAGAGGGAAATATTGTCGGCTTAAGCCTTACATTGAGAGGTGACAGAATGTATCAATTTTTGTATCGCATAATAAACATAGTTTTACCTAGACAAAAAGACTTTCACGGTGTTAAAATAAAAGCCTTTGATAAAGACGGAAACTATTCCCTAGGATTCAGTGAACAAAGTATTTTCCCTGAACTTTCTTTTGAGGAAACATCCCCTGTTCACGGATTACAAATGAATATTGTATTTTCAAATCCCAAAAAAGAATTAACCAGAGCAGTACTAAGCAAATTTGGATTGCCTTTCGAAAAGGAGAATAAATAATGGCTAAAAAGTCTTCAATAGCTAGAGATCATAAAAGAGATAGAATGATAATTTCATATGCTAAAAAACGTACAGAATTAAAAAGGATAGGTGATCTTGAAGGCCTTTATAGGCTACCAAGAAATTCTTCTCCAGTTAGAAAAAATAATCGCTGCTTGATAACAGGTCGATCACGTGGATATATGCGTTATTTTGGTTTAAGTAGAATAACATTTAGGGAATTAGCCTCAAAAGGAGAAATTCCAGGTATAACGAAATCAAGTTGGTAGGAGTAAAATATATGATTACATCAACAGACCCTATAGCCGATATGCTAACAAGAATTAGAAATGCTCTGAATGTTAACAATCCTCAAACAAGCGTTCCATACAGTAAATTTAAAGAAGCTATATTAAAAGTTTTAAAAAAGAATGGATTTATATTAGATTATAAAGTAATAAGTAACCCCCAAAAAAGTATTCTGATTACTATATTTGCCGAAAATTCAAACCCAAAAATATCGGAATTGAAGAAAGTATCTAAGCCAGGTAGACGAAGCTATGTTAATGCCAAAGAGATTCCTGTCGTAAAACAAGGCAAGGGTATGGTTATATTAAGTACCAACAAAGGCTTAGTGACTGGAAATGAAGCCAAAAAACTGAATATTGGTGGTGAGATTATTTGTGAGGTTGTCTAAAAATGAGTAGAATAGGAAGATTAGCCATTAGTTTACCAGTAGATGTAGAACTAGATACTTCTGCTGATATGATTAACGTTAAGGGTCCAAAAGGTAGCTTAAGCCTTAAATTAGTCCCAGGAATTAATGTAGTTAGATCAGATAACGTGGTTAGTGTATCTAGAGTTGATGACCAAAAAATAAATAAATCTAATCATGGCTTGTACAGAACTTTAATTAATAATATGGTAATTGGCGTTAGTCAAGGATTTTCCAAAAAACTGGAAATTAATGGGGTTGGATATAAGGTCAATGTATCAGGATCTGATCTTCAATTGAGTGTTGGTTACTCTCATATAGTAAACTTTAAGATACCTGAGGGCATTAGTATTAATATTGATCAGAATATTATTAATGTATCTGGGATTGATAAACAACAAGTTGGACAAGTTGCAGCTAATATAAGGGCAATAAAAAAACCTGAACCATATAAAGGCAAGGGAATTAAATATATTGATGAGCGAATAATCCGTAAAAGTGGAAAAAGTGGTAAGGAAAAATAATGAATGAATTAAAAGCTAAAAAACTAAATAAGATTAGAAGAAAAAATAGAATTAGAAGCAAGATTATGAACCATAGTCAACTTTTGAGGCTGTCTGTATATATTTCGAACCGATTTGTCTATGCCCAAATTATTGACGATCAACAATCAAAAACATTGGTTTCGGCTAATTCGCTTAAACTAAAAGATGCTAATCTAACAATAGCTTGTGCCTCAGTAGGGAAAGAGATAGCTCAAAAAGCCCTTAAAAAGAAAATTAATAAAGTCGTTCTCGATAGAAATGGTAAACTATATCATGGTCGGATAAAAGCTTTGGTAGAGGCTGCCCGAAAAGAAGGATTAGAGGTTTAAAATGGATGAAAATACAGCTATAGTTGCTTCCAAAAGAAATAATTTTATGAGTTCAAATAAGTTTATAGAGCATACTATTCAAATTGATCGGGTTACTCGAGTAGTAAAAGGAGGAAGACGATTTAGATTTAGGGCCTTAGTTGTTGTTGGTGACCCAAAAACAAATCAAGTTGGGATCGGAACAGCAAAGGGAGGAGACGTCACAGCAGCAGTTAAAAAAGCTACTAATGTTGCCCAAAAAAAATTAATTAAGGTACCTGTTATTAACGGCACAATTCCTCATCAAGTCAACGCTAAAGTGTCTGGAGCCAAAATATTAATTATGCCGGCAGGTAAAGGAACTGGTCTTATTACTGGTGGAGTAATTCGTTCTGTTTTAGAAACGGCTGGAATAAGTAATGTACTTAGCAAATCACGTGGATCTTCTAACAAAATAAACCTAGCACTTGCAACGATCAAGGCACTTAATGGTTTAACTACTCCCGATCAATGGACAACAAACCTAAAACCAGCTAAAACTCAAATCAATAAGGTAGAAACAGTATGAAATATAATCAATTAAACATATCATCCAAAAAACATAAGAGAATAGTCGGGAGAGGCATTTCTGCTGGAAGAGGTAAAACTGCCGGAAGGGGAACAAAGGGCCAGAATTCTCGAACCGGATCAAAAAGAAATCCTCTATTTAGTGGTGGACAGACACCAATTATGCAGCAACTTCCCAAACTTAAAGGTTTTAAATCCAAAAAAGCTAAGCTGACTAATTTAACTACAGATAAGCTTAATCAACTCCCAGAAAGCATAATTGATACATCTGTTTTAGTTAAATACAATTTAATAGCTAACCCTTATCTTAGGATCAAATTACTTAATGGTTCAAAGTTTACTACTGCTAAAGAGATAAACTTATACAAGGCGTCAAAAGCAGTTATCATAAATATTCAAGAAGCTGGCGGTGTTTTTAATAAAACCAATCCACCACTGCGAACCAAAAAATCTCAAACAAAATAGTTTATTTTAATGTTTGATTTATTTAAACTAGATAACAGGAGAAAATAGTTTTGAACTGGAAAATAATTTGGCAATCTTTAAAACACAGAGACATGCAAAAAAGATTGCTAGCTGTAATTGGTATTTTAATTGTCTTTAGAATTTTAGCTGAACTTCCTGTCCCAATTTCAAATGCTAAAACAATTCATCAGGTACTACAGAACTTATTTAACTCTAAAAATTCACCACAATTACTTGGTTTTTTTAATGTCTTATCTGGTGGTGCATTAGCTAATTTCTCAATAATGGTCGCCGGCCTTGGCCCATATATTAATGCATCAATTATTATGCAACTTCTAACAAAAGCAGTTCCAAAGCTAGAAGCATTACATAAGGAAGGTGAATTTGGTCAGAAAAAAATCAACCAATATACTAGAATTTTGACCTTCCCTTTAGCAATTATTCAATCTATCGGATCAATATTTTTGATTAGGCAAGCAGCTAATAGTTTGGGTGGAATAAGCAATATTACAGCCAATACATCCATTATCCAATGGGTACTAATGGTTTCAGCATTAACTGGAGGATCAATGCTCCTAATGTGGCTTGGAGAACTAGTTACAGAGCAGAGTGTTGGAAATGGAATATCGTTGATAATTACCGTAGGTATTATCTCCATGCTTCCCCAAAACGTTTCAGCAATCATTTCTTCTGTAAATACAGGGCACAAACTTCATTTTCTGAACTTTACTCTTCCTATAAACGAAACAGCTCTAATCTATCTAGCCATAATAGTTGTTTCGATCTTAATTGTAACCTGGCTAGTTGTAATGCTAAACGAAGCATCCAAAAATTTAACCGTAAATTATGCTAAAAGAGTTCAAGGAAATAGGACATATGGAGGAATAACGACTACTCTGCCTATCAAATTAATTACAGCTGGAGTAATCCCAATTATTTTTGCAGTTGCTTTTCTAAGTGTACCGAGTTTTGGAGGTCAACTTCTGAGCGGTGCACATGATCCCTTTTTAGCTAAAATAGGCCATGACCTAGTCACTTGGTTTCAATCCCCAACATCAACTACGTTTTCAACAGAAGGTTGGATAGCCTACATTTATCCTGTTACTTATTTCCTATTAGTTTTTATTTTTACCTTCTTCTATACGAGTATTACCTTTAACGCAAAAGAAATAGCTGAAAATCTGCACAAACAAGGTGGATTTTTGGACAAAATCAGAGGTGGAGATCAAACCGAAAAATACTTATCGAAAGTAGTTAACCGGCTGACCCTATTTGGTGCAATTGCGCTTGGTTTATTGGCAATTATTCCAATAATAGCCCAAATTTATGTTAATGTTAGTGTTACAATTGGAGGTACTTCTATCCTTATCTTGGTATCGGTTGCCCTTCAAACCCTCAGGGCTGTCGAATCAAAAGCTCTAATGATTACTTATGATCAATACTCTAAACCAGACTTCTTCTATGACCCGGAAACAAACCTAGAAGCAGCAACTGGAGCAAGAAGACTAAAATTCCTAAAAAAACAATAAACAGAACAAATAAATTCTTTTGACAAAACAGATATGCCTCTGCTATAATCAGCTCTTGTTATATTTATGGCAGAAACTAAAGAAGTGATCGAGCTATCAGGCACAATTACCGAGAGTCTTCCAGGCGCTCAGTTTAGGGTTGAGCTTGAGAACGGCCATCAAATTATAGCTCATATCGCCGGTAAAATGCGGAAGCATTTTATCAAATTAGTTCCCGGCGATAGCGTTAAGGTAGAATTGACACCTTACGATCTTACGAAGGGTCGAATAACTTACCGCCAAAATTAATAAGCAGTGTGTCATTACAAAGAAGAAGGAGCAATGATCCGCATGAAAGTGCGTGCAAGTGTAAAGAAAATCAGTAAAGATGATATCATAGTCCGCCGTAAGGGAAGGGTCTATGTAATTAATAAATTAAAGCCAAAACATAAGCAGAGGCAGGGCTAATGGCTAGAATTTCAGGAATTACAATACCATCTCAGAAGTTAATATGGGTTTCGCTTAGCTATATTTACGGAATAGGCCAGAAAACAAGTTTAAATATTCTCAAGCAAGCAGACGTAGATCCATTAATTCGTACTAAAGACTTAACAGATAATGAAATTTCCAAAATTCAGGATGTAATTAATGAAAAGTATATTGTTGAAGGAGATCTTCAGCGAATAGTAACAGGCAATATCAAGAGATTAAAAGATATAAAATCATACCGAGGATTAAGGCATAGTCTTAATCTACCGACCAGAGGACAACGAACCAGAACGAATGCCCGCACTAAGAGAGGTAAACGAGTAACTATTGGCGGAACAGCCAAAAAGGCTGTCTCTAAGACATAAGGATAATTTAAAATGGCTGAAATTAAATCAAAGAATAGTACTACCAAAAAACGTAAAATCACTAAGAATGTGCCAATTGGTCAAGTACACCTCTTTGCTAGCTTCAACAACACGCTAATCACATTCACAGACGATAAAGGCAATGTTCTGCTCAGCAACAGCGCTGGTGCCTGTGGATTTAAGGGTTCTAAAAAAGGAACAGCATATGCCGCCCAAGTTGCCTCCGAGAAAGTTATTCAAGAAGCAAAAAACAAGTATGGACTTATTAAGGCAGATGTTTATATAAAAGGAATAGGGCTAGGAAGGGATTCAGCGGTTCGGATAATGTCTTCCATGGGCGTTGACGTTTCCAGTATTTATGACGTAACAGGGGTTAAACATGGTGGAGTAAGACCTAGAAAGGTTAGAAAGAATTAAAATAGCTTATGGCAAGAGATAGATCATCAATCGTAAAACAAAGTAGAAGAGAAGGATATGCGCTTCATCCTAAAGCGCATAAGGCCTTAATTAAAAAAAGCTCTATGCCTGGTCAGTCTTCTAATTTTAAACATCCTAGAGCAAAAAGTCAGTACCAAATACAATTGCGCGAAAAACAAAAAGTTAAAAGACTTTATGGATTATTAGAAAGACAATTCGCTAAAATGATTAAAAAAGCAACTAAAACTAAGGGTCAAACCGGAGAAAATCTACTTATCCTTCTAGAATCAAGATTAGATAATCTAGTTTATAGGGCTGGATTTGGAGTTAGCAGACAAGCAGCTAGACAGTTGGTCTCCCATGGACACTTCCTCCTAAACGAAAGAAGAGTAGACATACCATCAATTGAAGTTAAAGTTAATGATCAAATTAAGCTTAGAGAACATAGTCAAAAACTTAAATATTTCAAGAGTTTAGACCAAAATAGTCCCAAACCACCAAGTTATCCTAGTTGGTTTAAGGTTAATCGATCGAAATTTGAGATTAGCATATTAGCTAAACCAAAGCGAGAAGACGCTGAGGTAGATATTAACGAACAATTAATTGTTGAATATTATTCAAGATAAGGAGGAATAAATGTCAAACACAATACATACTGCGGGTTTAGTTAACGTTGAGGATCATAGCGAAGTAAGTGCAACTTTTGTAATAGAACCATTACATACCGGTTACGGTATGACCCTAGGTAATTCACTAAGAAGAGTCCTCCTATCATCTATAGCTGGAGCTGCAATCTCATCATTTAAAATTGAAGGTGTCTCTCATGAATTTACCGAAATCAAGGGAATTAAAGAAGATGTTGTTGACATTATGATCAATTTAAAAGGAGTCAGGTTTAAGGTTTATGGTACGGATCCTCAAATTCTACGAATATCAAAAGAAGGACAAGGTCCAGTTTTAGCAAAAGATATTCAAACAAATGCAGATGTTGAAATAGTTAACCCAAACCATCTAATCGCAACAATTGATGATCCAAAAGCTAAGTTTATAGCTGACCTAAATGTTGAAGTAGGAAGAGGTTACAGGACAATTGAAGAGGTTACTGCCCAAAAAAGTCTGGATATGATTGCTCTTGATGCCATATTTAGCCCAGTTCTAAGAGTTAGATACAAAGTCGAAAATACCCGTGTAGGTCAAATTACTGATTTGGATAAACTATCGATTACAATTAATACTGATGGTTCAATAACTCCTCGTGATGCTTTTGAAGAAGCTGCTGCTATTTTAGTTAATCAATATACAGCTTTGGCAGGAAAAACAACGGTACCAGTCGGCGAGAGCTTATTAGATACCGAAAAAGCGAAATCAGAAGAAAATGCAGAACAGAACGACGAATCATCTATTCTGAATACTTCTATAGAGGATTTGAATCTATCTGCAAGAACAACAAATGCGTTGATTAATAATGAAATATATACAATCAAAGACTTATTTGAGCTTAATGATGCTGACCTAAAAGATCTAAAAGGTTTTGGATCTAAGGCACTTGATGAAGTTAAAGATAAACTGGCCGAATTGGAGATATAGAATGCATCGTCACGGATATATAGGACGCAAATTTCATCGAAAAACTGATCAAAGACGAAGTTTGGAGAAAAGTTTAATTGAATCAGTAATTATTCATGAATCAATAACTACAACTTTGCCCAAAGCCAAAGAGATAAGACCAAAATTAGAAAAATTAATTACAACCGCTAAACAAAATAGTTTAGCATCACGACGTAGAGTTATCTCAAGGTTACATACTAAATCAAGTGCTCATAAACTTGTTGATGAAATCGTTCCAAAGCTTAAATCTAGAAATAGTGGTTATCTAAGAATTAAGAAATTAGGTTTACGGCGAGGAGATAATACTCAACTAGCATCAATTAGTTTTATTTTTGACCAAAAAGATCAAAACAATGATCAACCCGCAAAAGACATTACAACCCCTAGTAAGCTATCAGAAAAAACTAAGCCTAAGCAGACAGAGGATGATCTAAGTCTTCCCAAGAACACAAAACAGCTTGACAAAAAGGCTAGTAATTCAAAAAAAAAGGAGACTAAAAAATGAAGACTTTCTCGGCAAAACCAGCACAAGTAAATCGGGACTGGTATATTTTTGATGCATCTAAAACTCCACTAGGAAGGCTATCTACTCAAATTGCCATACTATTAATGGGCAAAAATAAGCCCATATTTACTAAACATATTGATTGTGGTGATTATGTTATAGTCATAAACTCAGATAAACTAGTGGTTACAGGTGATAAATTGACTCAAAAAAAATACTATCATCACTCAATGCATCCTGGAGGCTTAAAAGAAATCGATTTACAGACTCAACTTACTAAAGATTCTACGAAAATAATAGAGCGAGCTGTCAGAGGAATGCTCCCAGTTAATAAACTAAGAGATCAAAGATTACGTCGTCTTAAAATTTATAAAAATGAGACTCACAATCACTTAGCTCAAAAACCTAAATTGTTTAGAATTGGAGAAAAATAATGGTTACCAAATCAGATAACAAGGACTTTTTTTACGCTATAGGAAGAAGAAAAAGAGCATTAGCAAAAACAAGGTTGAGAGCAAATTCCCAAAAATTTTTAGTGAATAATATTGACATTCATGATTATTTTAAGAACAATAAACTACTAATTAATAAATTAAATAAGCCCTTTATTACATTAGATATCCCCAATAATTTTAATATTGAAACATTGGTTAGTGGTGGAGGTAAGTCTAGCCAAATTGATGCTATCAATTTAAGTGTTTCAAAGTGCTTAATTCAATTAAATCCAGACTTTAAGTCTACCCTCAAAAGAGCTGATCTCCTAAAAAGAGATCCTCGAGAAAAAGAACGAAAGAAATTCGGATTGTTAAAAGCTCGCAAAAAACGACAATTCACTAAACGATAGATATAATTACTTACAAGAAAGGTTTCTTGTAATATACTATTCTTATGAGTACAACAATTTTAACAGGACTTCGAGCAAACAATAGTTTACATATTGGTAGTTATTTTGGAGCTATTAAGAGCATAGTTGATTATACATCTGTTTATCCTGAATATACTTTTAATATTTTTGTTCCTGACCTTCACAGCATCACCACTGAAATAGATTACCAGAAATTAAATGACCAAATATTTAACAATATAAAATTGTATATTGCCCTAGGCTTAGATATAGATAAACCTAATATTAAAATATATCGACAAAGCTATATTCCGGCACATAGTGAATTAGCTTGGATTTTAGAATGTTTTAGTAGTTTTGGTCAACTCAGTAGGATGATCCAATTTAAGGAAAAAACTAAGTCCAACAAAGAAAGTTCTCTTGGACTATTGAACTATCCAGTGCTTATGGCTGCAGATATTCTGTTGTACGACGCTCGATATGTGCCTGTTGGCGACGATCAAACTCAACATCTCGAATTTACCCGGAATTTGGCTATTAAATTCAACAATAAATTTGGAGAAATTTTTGTTGTACCTGAAGAAACTAAAAAACAAGTAGCTTTTTTCAAAAAAGAAAACGGAAGGAAAATAAAGGATTTAATCAATCCTAATCAAAAAATGAGTAAAAGTGCCCAGAATCCCAAAGGAGTAATATTTTTAGATGATTCTCCCACAAAAGCAAATGAAAAGATTATGGCCTCAACTACAGATAATTTCAAATCGATTAATTATAATCCCAACAAACAACCTGGGATTTCTAATTTAGTTGAAATATATAGTTTACTTAAAAACCAAACCGTTGAACAAACATTAGATCAAATCAAGGATAGAACCAATTATCTAGAATTTAAGAAAATAGTATCCGAAGAGATCCAACAATTTTTAATCAATATAGACAAGATTTATAAAAAAATAAATGATCAAAAAATAATCAGCAAATTAGCTCTAAGTGAAGCTGAGCTTAATGAAATAGCCAACAAAAAACTATATACAGTCCAAAAAGCTGTTGGACTCAGAAAATGACTAATAAAGAAAGAGTTGACAAACACTTATTAAATTTAAATCAGTCACTAAGCAGAAATTCCATAATTCAATTGATTAAGAAAGGGAACCTTAGTGTAAACGGTAAAATTGTTAAAAAGGCCGGAACATTAATTGATCCTAACCTAGATAAACTAGAATTAAAATTTCCTAGAGTAAGCAACAAAACAAATATACAAATACTTTTTGAAGACAATGATGTTATAGTAATTAATAAACCAGCTGGGGTATTATCTCACTCGAAAGGAGCAATTCAACTAGAAAATACAGTAGCTGATTTTATTAGACCTAAGATTAATTATCCTAATTTAAATAATCGGTCTGGAATAGTTCATCGCTTAGATCGTGATACATCTGGAGTTATGATCTGTGCCAAAAATGAAGCTTCAAGGTTATGGTTAACAAAACAATTTGCATCTCGGAAAGTAATAAAAACATACTACGGAATATGCCAAGGCCATTTTGAACAAAAAGAAGCCTTAATAGATCTAGCCATTGCTAGAAATCCCAAAAAACCTCAAACTTTTAGAGTAGACCCAGGTGGAAAATCAGCACAAACCTACTATAAAGTAATAAAAGAATCTAAAAAATATAGTCTGGTAATGCTTCAGCCTAAAACCGGTAGGACTCATCAATTAAGAGTCCATTTAGCTTACTTAAATCATCCCTTACTTGGGGATAGACTCTATTCTAGAACAAAAAGTGATAGAATGTTTTTGGACGCCAAGTCATTAGAAATTAGAATAAACAAAAATAGTGAAATGTTTTTATTTGACAGTATTTTACCAAAAATATTTAATCAAGTTTTAGAAAATGATCAATAAACAATTAATAAATCCTAAAAGCCTAGAACTACTAAATAACTATTTAATTAATCCAAAGTTACCCTTACTGCTAGAGATTGAAAAGGGGAATGACTTATCTAATATTCTTAATTATATAGTTCATTCGTTACTAAACCTTGACTTAAATAAAATAAAGTCTTACCCCTATTTATTAGAAATTAATAAAGATATTAAAAATTCAATTGGCATTGATCAAATTACAAAAATCAAGAACTTTTTAAAATTAAAGGTTCCCTTAGACAACAAAATAAATAGAATAATAATAATTAAAAATAGCCAAAATTTAACAATACCGGCCCAAAACAAGCTATTAAAGAACTTGGAAGAATTTCCTGAAAAAACAATATTTATTTTAACTTGCCGAGATTTAAAAAGTATTTTACCAACAATTAGATCAAGAGTATCTCATCTTAAAATATTACGTCCATCGAGAGATCAATTAATAAAATATTTTAGAGACCAAGATTATCAGGAAGATAAAATTATTGAAGCTCTCAATATTTCTAATTCAAATATTTTAATAACTAAAAAGATATTAAACAAGGATCCTAACTATAGTGAAGCTCTAGATCTCGCAAAACAAATAGCTGGCCAAGACAGCTATTCAAGATTAATACTTTTGAATAATTTGGTCTCGAACAAAAAAAGATTAAGATTAGTTCTTTTAATTATAAAACAAATGAGTAGATACGGAATTATCTCGGAAAATTCTAAGAATGCTTTGTTCTGGCAGAATGTTTTAAAGAGAACACTTAAACTTGATATAGAAATATTAAGTAATGCTCAATTAAAAATATTAGTACTTGACTATTTAATTAATTTTGGCAGATAATAAGTAGCACAATATGTATGAGATTTTAATTATTTTATTTTTTGGAGCACTAGCAATCATTAATTTAAGAGCTAGAGACGATGAATTTGTCAATGTAACGTCCAAAATCAATGATAAAATGCCTAAATTGTGGGAAATAGTCCATCAGAGTATTAAAGAAAATAGATTCCTAAAAGCCGAGAAAGCCCTACTTACAATATTAAAAATTGACCAAAAAAATGTTGCTGCCTACAACAGATTAGGAATACTCTACGCTAAGCAAAAAGAATATAAAGATGCTATTGATTGCTTTGAGATAGCCTCAAGTTTAGACGACAGCGCTACTACCCTACATAATCTAGGTTTAATATATTATGAGACAGAGAATTACGAAAAAGCTACATTGGCTTTTGAACAAGCCTTAAAATTGGAAAATAACTTAGCAACCCGACACGTGGCCTATGCTAAAGTACAAGAGAAATTAGGAAACATTAAATTAGCAGTAGCAGAATTAAAAGAAGCAATTCAATTAGAACCAACCAAAGAATCATATAGTCTCCTTTACAAAACCTATCTCGAGAATGATATGATTGAAGAAGCCACAGAACTAAAGAAGAAATTTAAACGTTACTTAAGTAAGAAAGCTACAAGGACTATCCCACATAAAATAAGAAGACCGCGAAGAGCAGTAATTTAGTTATCGTTATAAAATAGAAATAAATCTTTTAATTTGAACTAGTTTGTGGATAGCGATCAGACATTTTCGAGTAGTGTCAAATTTGGTGCAGGGAGAGGGATTCGAACCCCCGAAGGCGAAAGCCAGATGATTTACAGTCACCCGTGTTTGACCGCTTCACTATCCCTGCTTCTTGGAGCCGACAGAGGGATTCGAACCCACGACCTGCTGTTTACAAAACAGCTGCTCTGACCAGCTGAGCTATATCGGCACGCAATTATAGTCTATATTCTATCAAACTAGACTAAATTATAATAGAAAAATATCCAAAAAATAGTTAAAATAAAGCATATCTTAGTAAGCCGTGATAGCTCAGTCGGTAGAGCGCAACTATGGTAAAGTTGAGGTCTCGGGTTCGAATCCCGATCATGGCTCCATTTAAAGAATATCTTTTTAAATTGTCTTACCTACTTGTTAAAGACATCGATTGAATCAATTCAATAAATCGGACCATAAGACTGTTTGTTGATGCCTAAAAAATAAAATAAAGATAATTAAATTAACCCTGATAGCTTTAAAAAAAATAGTAAGTTAGAAATAAGTACAATCTTCTGGTAAAATTAGATAATTAGAATTAATTAACTAAAAAGGTAGGCTATGGCAAAAAAAGGAGATAAACGTAAAATTATTGGATTCTATTCCAAAGAAAGCAAGGAAAGGATTTATTATAGTACTAAAAATTTCCTAAATACTCCAGATAAGCTCTCTTTAAAGAAATACAGTCCTAAATTAAGAAAAAGAGTTGTTTTTTCAGAAATCAAAAAGAATCTTGGTAGAAACGAAGTAAAACCTAAAAAATAAAGCTTATTTTATTTTAAAACTTAAATCTAGAAGTGAATTGATTAATTCAGCATGACTCCAAACAAGTGGCGAAACGCCTAGCGGTAAGTTATTTTCAGGGTCATACTGTTCACTAAGCATACCACTCTTTGATTGACGATTTAGGGACCATTCTATCAGTTCTTTGGCTCGAGCTGTCTTATCTACTACTAAATAGTATTGAGCAAGCCAAAGAGTGCTAACGACCCAAGGGTTGCCTTTATATTGGTGCTTAGTTAAAAAATAGTTGTCATTGTCATATCTCAAAACACCACCAGACGGAGAGGAATTAAGAATTAGTTGCTCTACTTTTTGAGAAGTTGAAACAATTCTAGGGTCATATGGATCTATTCCGGAATACATAAAAGGTCCATAAAGACTTGAGATATCTAAAGTACTATCATAAGCTAAAGATCCGTCATCTCTTAATAAAAAGCCCTTAACGAAATAGCCTTTCTCTTTGTCATAGAGCAAATCAAGATTATCTCTAAATTTCTCAGCCAATCTCCTCCATTTTGAACCGTCATCAGGATAATCAATTTTAGTTGCAATTTCGGTAGCAGCCTGAAGTGCCCCGATCACAACCGAAACTGTATAGCTCGATGTTAAAAATTTCTCTTCCCACAAATCATAACTAGCGTGTGGCAGACCACTAGATTTATCTACGAAGGAAACCAAAAAATTAGCTGCAGGTTGAACAAATGTACGATAAATATGTTCTATAAACGTACGATCATTACTTTGTTTATAGTATTCGTTAATCATAAAAATAACTCCGGCCGTTTCATCTTCTTGAATAGCTAACTCCCTATTTTTACCATGAATTAATGGATGCCAAGTACTACCAACGGCACGATCAGGCTGATACTTGTGCATCAAATAACCATCTTTATGCATGGTATCTCTGGCAAATTCAAAAAACATCCTAGCTTCATTAAAATGACCTAATCTTATCAAAGGCCAAAGAGCATAAGCTGCATCTCTAGGCCAACAATATGCGTAGTAATCACGTCCATAATTAAAAATAGAAGAATCTCCACTTGCTAAAATTGAACCTCTCTCATCTATGTGAGCCTTAACAACAAGTAGGCTTTGCTTTATATTTTTTTGATAATAATCCGGAATTTTAACTTCACTTTCATACATCCAGTTATGCCAGGATTGTCTAACCTGATCTCTCAATTCAGCAATATTAGTCTCCATCAAATGTTCATGAACGCGCTGATCATCGCTTTGACTACTTGAAGTTATAATCCAGTAGTCTACTGTATCGATTTCATTAGCTTTAAATAACTTGGAAAATCTAATTACGCTATCAACACCGCCATGTTCGACGGGATTATTGGAAAGTTCACCATCAATCGCATCCATAAATGTTCCGGCTTTATTCTCTATCCCAAAATTACCAACAGCATATTGATCAAAAGACTTCCCATTTTTAAACTTACCTGAGATAGCCAAAGAATAACGACCCTTATAATCTAGTAGATAATTACCGTCAGGAACATATAAAGCTGTATCAGCTCTACCGCCATTAGATATTTGAAACATTTGATGCATGAACAACCGGATATCTCTGTCTTTATCAGCATTGTTGTGTATAGTAATATGCCGAATAAAAGAGTTTGAGTTCATGTCTATAAAATCATTGAAATTTAGAGCTAAATTAAGTTTAGAGTTAATATATTCAATATTTGAAATTAAGGCTTCATCTTCAAAATTGATTGAAATTTCCCAAGATCCATCATTTAACCAGCTAAATTGTCCATCAACCCAAATACCAATCTTATGCTGACTATTTCTGGCACTAGTTAAATTCTCCAATCCAACATAAGGATAATAAAAATCATGCACAAATCCTGCTTCATCCAGCCCTACAAGCATCTGACCGTTGCTAAGTACCACAGATCTACCCACCTAAATCCTCCTTAATTATCATTATACTAGATTTCTATTCCATGTTCAGCAATTCTATATAAAATATCATGATAAACATTCATAAAGCTAATATACGCCTCATAGGGCGTCTTATATGGACTAAAATAAGAGTGGATATCTCCGTCATTCCAATATTTAGTACTCATATAATAAAAATTATCTGAGGTTTGTAATTTACGCCAATCTTCAATTAAATTAAGATCATTGGTCTGAAGTATTTTATCTTCTAAAGAATACACTTGTTTTATTGATTCGGATTGCATTGAATTTCCCAACCATGCACTTAAATCTCTCTCTGTATCAGCCCAAGTAATGGTATTAGGCACATCAATACTATCCACTGGATCAAAAGAATCGGCTGTCTCGGTAATCGTTTTAAAATTATGCCCTGAAGTTTTCATCCATTCACTGGGTAAATGCCTTAGGAAGTCAAAAATACCAGATTCTTGCCATTGGTGTTCACCAAATGTTTCATAATCCATGAATAAATCTACATTTGTCCCATTAGGATCATCGCTAATCCAATGACAAAATTTATCAGCTGTCAGGGGCCATTCAGACCAATTCCTGTCACCAAACCTAAAGGCAATGTCGTCACTTAATTTATAATTTTTCAATAGTAATTTAATATTATTAGAATAACTTGGTTTATAAACATAGTTTGGACTTCTCCAATTCAAGACTGGATCCCATCCTTCTGTGATAATCGCCTTATAACCCTTTAAATCTGCCCAATAAGCCAAATCATTATTATACGATAACTCTGTATTTCGAAAAGAAGTTGGAATCTTATTAAAAATATTTTTTATTAGATCTGTATGCATTTGTACCTGAGTTTCAAACTCACGTTTAGAATAGAAAAATGCAAGAGAATGGTGATAGGTCTCGGCAACGATCTCAACCCGAGAAGTATCAACGAGTTCTTTAAATGATTCTAAAACCTCTGGAGCCCATTTTTGGAGTTGCTCCAGTAAAGTTCCGGTAATCGAAAGACTAAATCTAAAATCTGGATTATTCTTTAATATCTCCAAAAGTAAATTATTGGTTGGAATATAAGATTTATGAGCGATTTTTTCTAAAATCTTTTGATTACTTTGATCACTATCATAATCAGCATTGAAATAATCGTGTTTCGAGGCTATATCAAAAACACTATAATGTCTTATTCTAAAGGGCTGATGAACGTGAAGATAGAGAACAATCGACTTTGGATTCATCCTACTACCCCCTGAAGATGGTTCCGGTAAATCTCTTCGATTTTATTACTAGAATGTTCCCACGACATTTCTTCAACTTCTTTATATGAATTCTTTTGCAATTCATTTTCTAAAGCTTGATTTTCTAATACTCCAACTATTTGATTAGTCATCTCGTCAATATCCCAAAAATCTACCTTTAAGACATTCTTTAATACCTCACTAACTCCAGATTGTTTAGATATTAAGGCAGGAGTTTTATAGGCAATCGATTCTAAAGGAGTAAGACCAAAAGGTTCGGAAACTGAAGGAAGGACAAATAAGTTACCAATAGCTAAGGCATCACGCCAATTTTTACCTCTCTGAAAATCAGTAAATAAGACATTTTGAGCAACACCAAGTGAAGCTGAAAGTTCAATTAGTTCATAATATTGGTCTCCACTCCCAACAATCAGTAAGAGAACCTTAGGATAGTATTGTTTAACTTTAGATAAAGCTCTTATTAGATTGGTAAGCCCTTTTTGAAGCGTTAGCCTACCAATATTGGTTATTACTTTATAGCCTTTTTGCTTAATATATTCTAGATAGCGATAAACATTATTTGGATCTAGTTCTATTAATTCTTCGACATTAATGCTATTGTGGACTACCTCTATTTTATCCGCTGGTACGTTATAATTCTGAATAATTGACTGCTTTGTGTGCTCACTTACAGCAATAACCCTATCGGCTAGATTTAGGGCTAACTCTTCTATATCAAAAATTAATGGATTACCAATTTTATGCCCAGCTCTATCCGATTCTACAGAGTGAACATGAAGAATAATAGGGCAATTTTTAATTTCTTTTATTCGAAGAGCGGCTCTAAATGTAAGCCAATCGTGAGCATGTAAAATATCAAAATTTTTAGTTAACGCTAACCTAAGAGTAGCCTCTTCATACATCTTAACCTGAGAAAAAAGATCATAATATTCCTCCTTCGATTCTTCTGGATATACATATTTAAGCGTGTCATAAGCAACGCCCAGCCTTTCCACAGATACAACACCTTCTGGAGAAGCCGGAGTAATCTTCATAAAATCTATCTTGTGTTCAGCTTTATAGGGTAAGACAAACTCAATGTCTACTCCATTTTTGGCTAAAAAGCGACATAATTGATAACTAGCCATTCCTAGTCCACCACTATTGTACGGCGGTAACTCCCAGCCAAGCATCATCACCTTCATTGCTTTTATTTTTAATCCATTTTTTATTATTATTAATTAGACACTTCTAAGTGTACTACCAGCACTAGATAAACACAAGTATTTTAACGAATCAAATTAGAGAATTTGGCAGGGGAGACAGGTTTCGAACCTGCAACCTTTGGTTTTGGAGACCAACGCTCTACCAACTGAGCTACTCCCCTAGGTTTTTAACCTAAAATAATTATATCAAAGGAGTGGATAATAATAGAACAATTTATTTATTTTGCAAATTCATCAAAATCTGCTATAAGTATAGTAATATGACTAAGTTAACCCCAAATAAGCCATTCTTAGTAGTTTACTATGGTTATCCAGGCTCTGGAAGAACATATTTTTCAAGACAATTTGCTGAAGAAGTTCAAGTCGCTCATTTACAATCCGATAGAATCAGATCTGAACTCTTTGAAAAACCAAGATATGACAAACAAGAAAATGTGATTGTCCGGCAACTAATTAACTATATGACCGAAGAGTTTTTGGGTGCCGGCTTAAGTGTCATTTACGATGCCGATATTCTAACCAATGCCCAAAGAACTATGCTTAAAAATATAGCATTAAAATATTCTGCAGAATTTGTTGTTATTTGGCTCCAGATTGACGAGGAAACAAGTTTTGGGCGGATAGCTAGAAGGGATAAACGTAAACAAGACGATAAGTACGCTCCAAAATGGGATAGGACAACGTTTGATGCGATCATAAAACAAATGCAAAACCCCACAGTGCTAAAAGATACTATCGTAATTAGCGGTAAACATCTCTACCATACCCAAAGAAATGCCGTTTTGTCAGGACTAAGTAATAGAGGAATAATTAACCTAGCTGATAATTTGATGGTACCAAAACCAGGAATGGTCAATTTAATCCCAAAGGCTCAGGGAAGAGTAGACCTCAATCGAAGAAACGTTTTTATCCGTTAATTTTAAATGAACCAACGATCATTTTATATTGAAGATTTAAAGATAAATATCAGAAAGTATAAAACATCAAGACGGATAAAACTAACTATTAATTCATCTGCGCAAATTAATATCTCAATACCCATCTATTGTAGTTACCAAGAAGGACTTAATTTTGCTCAATCCAAAATGGATTGGATTAAAAAAAGAAAGCCAAATAGAAGATTTTACCAAAATAACTCCAGAATCGGTAAAAATCACTACCTAAAGCTAAAACCAGAAAATATTCATAAATGCTCATCAATCCTGGGAGCGACAGAAATAATTATCAAACATCCTCTTGACCTAGATCCTAAGTCTGAAGCTGTTCAAGACTATATCAACAATATTTCAAAAAAGGTATTAAAAAGAGAAGCTTGCCAACTTCTCCCCCAAAGGTTAGAAAAATTATCTCAAAAATATAATATTCTCTACAAACAACTTAAAATAAGAAATTTAAAAAGTAGATGGGGTAGTTGCAATAGCCAACAAATAATTACTTTAAATCAAAATTTATTAGAATTACCGTGGCAATTAATAGATTATGTAATTGTTCACGAATTAATTCATACCAAAATAATGAACCATAGTAAAACTTTTTGGAACTATTTCGATCAATTAATGCCAAACAATAAAACAATTCGTAAAAAATTAAAAGAAAACATATATTAGTTTTAATTTAGAAACTAATTTACTAAAATAAGCATATGCCTAAACAAAAAAAATCAGAGCCTGAACGAATTTCAAAAAATACTTTAATTACTCTTATAAACTCTGTATCCGAAGGAGTAATTGCTCTACGCAAGGATTTAAGCGTATCGATTTATAATGGAGCTACTCTAAATATCATCAACCTAAATGTAATTAGCCCAGAAACAAAAATAAATCAATTACTAAAATTAATCGATCAACAAAATAACCCTGTTGATATTAATAAAATAATCCAAGAAACTTCTTCTACTGAAACTTATAGAAATTTTAGGCTTCTGTATCCCGATGATGAACCGATGATTAATCTATATTTAAATATTTCAACAATTAAGGCTAACTTTAATGATAAATTAGCAATAGCCTACGTTATTTTAATTAGAGATATAACTCAAGAAAAATCGCTTGAAGAAGAAAGAGATGAATTTATTAGTGTGGTCAGCCATGAACTTAGAACACCAATAGCAATTTCTGAAGGCAATATTTCCAATGCTCTATTCATAGCAGATAAAACAAAAGATATAGGCGCTATCAAACAAGCTCTTAGCAACGCCCATTCCCAAATTCTTTATCTTGCCGATATGGTTAACGATCTCTCGACTCTATCCAGAGCAGATAGAGATATCCTAAAACTAGACTGCATCAAGATTAACGTAGTTTCGCTAATTGATGAATTGTATAAAAATTATTATCCAGAAATTATTGCCAAGAAAATTAAATTCATTAAAGAACTCTCTCCAGAAATTAGATTGCTAAATACCTCAGAACTATACCTCAAAGAAATACTCCAAAACTTTATCACTAATGCCATTAAATACACCTATTCAGGCTTTATCAGTATTGGCGCAAAACCTTATCCAGATGGTATTATTTTCGAAGTGACAGACAGCGGGATAGGTATTAGCAAAAATGATCAAAAAAAAGTGTTTGATAAGTTTTTTAGAAGTGAAGATTACAGAACTAAACAAACAATGGGTACTGGTTTAGGTCTTTACGTAACTAAAAAATTAATTACGCTTATTGGTGCAGAAGTTCAAATAGAATCAACCTTAAATCACGGTTCAACCTTTAGACTAAAGGTCCCGAACCTCTAAATCTCAAAATTTTCTGACCGGTATACAAATATTTCTGTCTTTCCAAACAACTTTTCCAAATTCGTACTTTAAACTGGATAAAACCCAAAGATAAATATCTAATCCAAATGCCCATAGATAACTAATCGAATGGAAGTATAGATTTTTACGAGTAGTAATTTTCAAAATAAAGAAATAGGATACCCAATTTATCAATAATACCACTATAAAAGTGTAAGAAATCAAATTATTTCCGTTCATAAATCCATTAATTATTTCTAAAATTGGCAAAAAGAACACCGTAAATTGAATAGTAATAATAATTAAAATATAGCCCAAATTACGCTTTAAGGTTGGATACTTAACTCTAATAGCCGTATTTAACTGTTCATTATATTGTTTAACACTTGAAATCTTAAGTTGCTCATTGGCAATTAAAAAAGAATAGAAGTCTCCTAAACTAAGTGCCTGATTTGCAATAGTTCTTTCCGGGATAATATCCTTCTTTAGGCCCTCAAAGCCACCAAATTTCAACAAAAGATCTCGACTTGTTGCCCAGCAACTACTAAGTACTGGAGGACGATTAACGAATCTTCTGAAAAATGCTAGTTCCCAAGAGTATCTAAGGGTTTGCGGAATCACTTTATAAAAATCTCTTTTTCGGGCTATTTCATTAATTGGCAAGACACTAACCATTTTTTTGTTTTTAGTAAGCATAAATTCAATAATTCGTCTTAAGAAATACCGATCAACACGACAATCTACACCCATAAAAATAATATATTCACCATTAGACGCATCGTATAATTGCTGATAGGCATAATTCTTAGCTAAAAAATCTTTTGGGGGAGTATTTCCTTGAACAAAAATAACTCCATCATGCGAAAACTGACGAATGATTTGAGCGGTCTTAGGTGACGAAGAACAATCGTCTAACACTAAAATTTCTAACTTTGGATAATCACAATCGATTACTGTTTTTAAAATATTAATTAAATCCGTTGTCTCATTCCTAGTCGGAATAGCTACACTAATTGAAGGTAAAGAATTATCGTCTACAAATTTATTCAAATTAAATTTCCTCCTATATAATTTTCGGTAATTTTTAAAAATTGCTCCAAAAATTAAAACTGAAAAGAGTACCGATAAAAGGGCAAAAATATTAAATTTTAAGAAATAGCTAATTAATATAATTAATTGGAAACCAATCATTATGCCAAGATTAATCAAATAGGATTTTTTCAAATAAAGAACATTGCTTAAATGTTTATAGAGTCTTAACTTATTAATTATTTGAAACAGAATACTAACCCCAAAAGTCACTATTATTAAAAGATCAAACAGAATTTGAGATCTCGAAAAGGCTATTTTAAACACTAGAATCAGGAAAATAATCAGAATATTTAAATCAAATATAATCCCAATCACAGCTAAGATCTTATTTAATAAAATACTTTTAAAATAACTAATTATGTAGCTATAAAAACTAACAACCGAAAAACTATAAAGGAATGAAAAATATAGATAATTTAAATTGATCACTACAAAACAATAATAACAAATAAAATGAATATGCCTAAATTTTAAGTTTTTTAAATTAAATATTTTCCAAGAGTCCTATTTACACTTTGAGTATGTTAATAAGTTATCAAAAAGAAAATACTCCACAAATGCTATATAAAACTAATTACAAAGCTAGGTCTTTTCTAATTCTGAAATAATGCTTAAAGTGTGCTAATCATGGCAGTAAATTAAACTGTTAATAGTTAAGGCTTTATTGACTCCCATATAGACTGCTTCTACAGTTGCCTTTCTCCAGTCCACCGGGAATCGCTTAAAATATAGGCTTACAGATCAAGTAGCTCAAATGTAATAGCTGGTTTTAGGCACTCTTTAGCGTTGAACAAAAGTAGCTATTGACTTTAACTTTATATCTGTTAGAATTGACAACATAGACCTACAAATATTGTAGGTTTTTAAGTTTAAGGGGTATTGTCTTGGTTAAAGAAGTAACTCCTCGGAAGAGGCGATTTAAAAATCCTGAAACGTTTAGAGATAAATTAAACCAACAGAATAAACTACCGAAAGTTAAGAAAAAAAAGACTTCTAAGCTTTTTGGAAAAATATTCTGGCTATTAAGTTTCCTTAAAAAAGAAATTCTGAAATTAAAAAAATATTTAATCTTTAGAATTATCTTCAAGGTCTTAGAGATTTTAAGCTTAATTATTTATCCAAGATATATACGAAATTCATTTGCCGAGCTAAAAGGCGTAACATGGCCAAATTTTAGGCTAAGCTTAAAGCTTACTTATGCGGTCGTCATTTTCGCCATTATTTTTGGAGTTTCGGTGGCACTATTAGATTATGGATTGGGTAAAATATTTAAGTTCATTTTGTTAAAATAAGGAGTAACGATGGCAACAATCGCAAAACATCAAGACAACACTAAAAAATGGTACGCAATCCATACATACAGTGGATACGAAGAAAAAGTAGCCGAAAGTATTCGTCAAAGAGCAAATAGTCTCGATATGAAAGATAAAATTTTTGATGTTTTAGTACCTAAAGAGAAAATGATTGAAATAAGAAACGGCAAGAGGAAAATAGTTGAAAAAAAAATCTTCCAAGGGTACGTATTAGTTCTGATGAAAATTTCCGATGATTCATGGTATATAGTCCGTAATACACCAAGCGTTACTGGCTTCGTTGGAAGTGGCACAGAACCAAGTCCAATTGAACCAGAAGAAATCGAAAAGATTCAAAAACGAATGGGACTAGAACAGCCTAAACATAAAATGGACTTCATCGTCGGTGAAGTAGTGAATATCATTGACGGTCCATTTAAGGGCTTTGATGGAACAATCAACGACGTTGATCTTCAAAAAGGTAAACTAAAAATATTAGTAAGTATGTTTGGTAGAGAAACTCCTGTAGAATTAGATAGTTTGCAGGTTAAAAAAGTTTAAGGAGAAAATATGGCTGTAAAAAAGGTTAAGGCAAATTTGAAATTAAAATTAAAAGCTGGACAAGCTAGTGCGGGACCTCCAGTTGGTAGTACTCTGGGACAATACGGTGTAAATATGATGGATTTCGTTAATCCATTTAATTCTCAAACCAAAGATCTCAATGGAAAAGACGTTACTGCCCATATTACAATATATGAGGACAAAACTATGTCTTTTCGAGTTGTCGGAACACCGACAGATGACTTAATTCGTAATAAACTATCGATTGATAAGGGTTCTGGAAAACCAAATAGTGAAAAAATAACCAAAAAACTAACTAGTCAGGATTTAGAAGATATTGCCAAGATCAAAGCTGAAGACATGAACAGCGAAGATATAAAATCAATCATGAAAATGGTTGCCGGTACTGCACGAAGTATGGGAGTCGAGATAGAAGAATAACATTAAATATTTAGGAGATTAACTTGACATAAGTTAATCGTTAGTACTAAAAAGGAGTAAATATGCCATCCAAAAAAGAAGAACAAGTATCCGAAAAAACAAAAGAACAGCCTAAAAAAAGAACTAACACAGTCATTCCCGAAACTACATTTTCAAAAGCTGGTAAGCGGAGTAAAAAGACTATTTCCCAAAAAGAGGAAGCCTTAAAAAAAGAACAAAGGAAGTCTGAGCCTAAAAATATCGAAAGCAAGGCTACACCAAAAACTAGACCCATACATGAACGTAAGTCTAAAAAATATAAGGATAGCTATACTCTTATTGATCATACTAAGGAATACGCCCTCGAAGAAGCGATTGAATTATTACCCAAAACATCGAAAACTAAATTTGATTCAAGTGTAGAAATTCATATAAGCTTGAATATTGACCGAAGACACGCAGATCATAATATCAGAGATAGCCTAACTCTACCCTATGGCAATGGCAAAAAGATAAGAGTAGCCATCTATTCCGATGATCCCGAGCTAAAAAAAATAGGTGCTGATCTAGTTGGAGGTGATGATTTCTTACAATTATTAGACAGAGGTGAACTAAATTTTGACGTATTAATAACCACGCCTTCCTTAATGCCTAAATTAGCTAAATATGCAAAATTACTCGGACCTCGAGGTCTAATGCCAAACCCAAAAAGCGGAACCGTAACAACGGATATAAATAAGACCTATAATGATTCTCGAAATGGTAAGATTGAATATCGGGTCGATAGCAATGGGATAATCCATTGCTCAGTTGGAAAGGTTAGTTTTGAACCAGTCCAGATTCTAAAAAACATAGAAGCTTTAATTGATAGTGTTAAATCAAACAAACCAAGTTCCCTAAAATCAACATTTATTAAGTCGGTATACTTAACAACTACAATGGGTCCATCCATTAAACTTAACTTAGCAAATCTCTAAAAACTAAAAACGTTTTGACGATGCTGATTTTCTCATTATTAACATCAAGGATCTGTTAATTTTAGAAAATTGAGTTATTCCACCTCTATAGAGAATGTATCTACTCCTCCATTTTGGATAATACTTATTTTTAAATCTATAGAGTCCATTGAACGAATAAAAGTGATTACCATTAGCGTAAGCAAGTTTTAGGAGTCCATTAATTAATTGGGAATCTGATGTCTTTTCGTCGTTCACGCCAACCAAAGGACATAATCCCATGTTCAATCTTTTATATCCTTGATGCTTTAGTTCATTAATTAAACTGAGCACCAGAAAATCATTAACATTCCCGGCTGCTTCTTTTGTGGAGCGCATTAAATCATAAGTAGCTTCAGTTTTATCATAAGGCGCAGGGATAATGTTAACAAAACCCTGAATTATCCCTTGATTATCCTTAGCAACAATTAAATCACATAGATTAATATACTTAAAATTAAACCAACCCATTGCAAACCCTCTCTCAACGTGACCCTTAGTTCTTAACCATTGGTCAGATATTTGTTTTAATCTCAACAATACAGTTGTCTCGTGAGGAGGTTTAATCAAACTGTAACTGTACCCTCGGCTATTGAAACGATTTAATATGTTTCTAAAATATTTATCTTCTTTTTGGTTTTTTATAAAATTATCTAGATCAACAATAGCTTCTTTGCCAATCAATTGTTTCTTAAAACCCAACGATTCGTAGATATCGAAGTATTTATGCTCAGTATGAATCACGGCCCAGGTCCAGTCATTACTTTTGCAAAAATCATTAAATTCAACAAGTAGTTGCCTAAACTTCGCTCTTTTACCAGTTGGACCACCCAAAACTAAGGCATTACGATGATTTACTCGATATCCTAGACCACTAGTCCTAGTTTGATCAAAGAAATAATTTTTATCCTCTGGCCATATCTTAAAAAAATCTTCACTTCTTGAATCTTCTTGACTATAAAGTAAATTCCTAAATCTTTCTAAATTGGTTCTTGAGCTATATTTATCTTTAATTGGTTTAAAAAATAATAAGAAGACATAAATCAGACTAAATACAGATATGATTCGCAAAGATTCGGTAAATAGCTGAGCTTTTGGAGAGTAAACATGAAGGGGCTTATTAGTAGTTAGATTAACTTGATCAAAAGTATAATGAACTGCCGTTAGAATAGATAGATTTCGATGAAAGCCAGATTTACCTAGAACAATAAATCCAGCCGTACCAAAAATTCCGACAATAACAATTAATAATAATGAAAGCTGAACAGCCGTTTTAAAACTTTGAATATCACTTTTAACAACAAATTTAGGTCGATTTAATAACAAAAGTAATAAAATAATAACTGGAATCAATAACTCTCTTAAAAATAAACCAATACCAATATGTTTCAAACTACTAAGATTTAGATAGTTTTCTATGTTAGACAAGAAGTAAATAGTATATGCAACAATACTAAAATAAAAAGCACTCTTTTTTCTTCTTGCCAATAATGAAGCAAGATATATCAAGCTAAGAGCAACGATTAGATTTAGGTCATTTGAGAAATAAGTAATATCTGCAAAACGATGATTGGCAATTAATTGTCTAATTAAAGTACTTCCAACTAGATATATTCCATTAAATAAAACAAAAAGAGAAATGAGTCGAACTTCAAAGTTATTAGAAGAATATTTAGGTTTAGATATTTTCAAAATTGTGTTTTAATAATTTATGTTATTGGAAATTATAAAACTTTTTTGAATATTATAAAAGCTTATGCTTGCTTATTAAAGTCAACTTAAAATAAAATATATATTTGGAGGTAACAATTGTCAGTACTAAGTAATATTCAAATAAAAGAATATATTGAGAGTGAGCATATTCTTTGCCACCCCTTCAATCCAAAACATATATCGCATGCCAGTTTGGATGTTACATTAGGGTATAACTTTTATAGAATAGAAAAATTGAATGATAGGACTGTTTACAATCCTTTTGATAAGGAAGAAGTAGAACGCTATTTTGAGGGACCTTTTAGGGCAATTGAGCATCAGAAATGGTGCGATCTAAATGGCTATAAATTATTTAAAAACATACCCCCCAATCATCCCGTAATTAGCCTCAAACCACAAGAAAGGATACTAGCCCATACTCATGAATTTTTTGGGATTAAACCACCTGGGGCATATGAATTAAAATCTAGGTCCAGTTGGGGTAGAAACGGCGTAGCAGTTTGTTTTGATGCTGGATGGGTAGATCCAGGTTATATTAATCGCCTAACACTTGAAATATACAATCTCAATGAGCGCGAAACAGTTTTATTGCCAGTTGGAGAACGAATAGCTCAAGCAATTTTTCATGAAACAGGACCAGTTCTAGGAAATTATGGTGAAGGTAGAGATAACGACTTTAGCGGAAAATACCAACAAGGAACGGATCTTGGGCAAATTATTTTAAATTGGTCTCCTGATCAAATGATACCCAAGGCTTATCTTGATTCTCGCAATCTTCCAGTTAAAATAAAAGAGTTACTTTATGACTAGGGGATTATACATTGTACTGGAAGGCCCAGAGGGTGTAGGCAAAACAACTCAACTCCTCGAATTATATAAACAATTCAAAAAATTAAATTTAGCAGTCAAAACTTTTAGAGAACCGGATACTCTATCTGACTTAACTGCTCGGGCAATTCGACTTTTGACCCAAAACCCAAATTATCCGATGAATTCCAAAACAGAAGTTTTACTCTATAATGCTGCCAGAAGTCAAACACTTAAAATTATAGCCCAAAACATCAATCATGGAATTAATTGTCTTGTAGATAGGAATTACCTTACTACATTAGCTATCCAATATTATGGAAGAGCAGATATTAAAGATTACTATAGTATTAATTCAATAATTAATTTTGCAGTAGATGGTATTGAACCAGATATATGTCTAGTTCTGGATGCGCCTGTTCAAATTCTAAAAGAAAGAACCAAAGATCGAAATCAGGGAGAACGTTTCGATAATTTAGATAGCTTATTTCTAGAACGTGTTAGATCAGGATATCTCTGGGAAGCAAGACAAAGAAACTATCCGGTTATTTTTGCTATCGAAGATCAAGCTACAGTTTTCCGTAAAATTTGGGAGCATATTGAGCCTAAACTAAGTATAACAACTAAAGTTAGTCAACTATCCAAACCAAGTTCAGTCTCTGAAATACTCCAAAATAATCCTATTAAACAGAAGCTTGAAGAACAAAATCCAGTTAATAACCTAATAGTTAAAAAGGGCGATCAATATCAGCTAACAACTGAAGGCAAAAACTATTTATCCAAAGTAGTCACAGACATAAATGGAGACGTTTACGCTTTTTATAATACCTTAAGCCCGGTAACAATAGCGGCAGCAATGGCGAGATTAAGCCGACGGGGCAATGATCTTCGAATAATTCTACTCGATGAATTTACCAACAACCTGGAAAAAGATAAAAATTTACTACAGAGAGTTATTACTGCTTATGGAGATGATTCTGTTCAACAACTTGCCGGTTTACATTTTGTTATAGAAAATGCTTCCAATCTTCTTACCAAAAAATTAGAATGGGGAAGACTAGCTGCCTATCTAGAGCAATCAACTCGATATATCTACTACGATCAAAAAGATAGTTCCGGTAAATATAAATACTATCTACCAGAAAATCTAAAAAGCACGGCTAAAAACAAATACATTAAAATAATCGATCAGATATTTGATAACTATTCAGAAATTGTTCATCAATTGACGGAGTATATCAGAAAAACATCATCGATACCTGAGAACGAAAAAGATGCTGCTTGGAAAAGTGCTACAAAGGCTCAAGCATGCGATGCCGCTAGAGGGATCCTGCCAGTAGCTACAAAATCAACGGTAGGCATATTTGCCTCGGGCCAAGCCCTAGAAAGTTTAATTTATCACTTACTAGCTGATGACCTTCAGGAATCCAGAAATATTGGTCAGAAATTACTTCAACAAGCTAAAAAAGTTATCCCCGTATTTTTAGAAAGAGCCGAAAAACCTGATCGAGGGGGAGCATTTGTAGCCTATCAAAATCAAACTCATCAAAAAATTAAGAAAATCAGTCAAGAGCTCTTTAAAAACAATTATCCTAAGGAAGCATCTAGCGATCCCCGTTTAGTAGATTACTACCCCAAAAATGAGCTTGATCTACTCCCAGATATGTTATTTTCATCATCCGATTTATCACTTTCTGAGATAGAAACCATTATTAATCAGCTTAGTTATGATCAAAAACTCAAAATATTTAAGACCTATATTGGTGAACGCTTAAATAGAAGACATAAACCTGGAAGAGCGTTAGAAAAAGCCCATTACTCGTGGGAGATAGTTTGTGATTATGGTATTTTTAGAGACCTCCAACGACATCGTATGGTCGATAGTTTAGAATGGCAAAATTTAACTCCAAGATTCGGTTATGAAGTACCAGAGTTAATCGAAAAAGCTTCGCTTAGTGAGAAATACCAAGAATGTTTTGACCTAAGCCTAGAACTATACAGCTATTTACAGAAACAGAACTATTTTAACGAAGCTCAATATGCAATCCTGCTTGGTCATAAAATGCGTTGGAAAATAAGTTACAACGGGAGAGAAGCAATTCATCTCCATGAATTACGTACCAGTCCCCAAGGTCATCCAGGATACCGTAAATTAGTTAACTTAATGCATCAAAAAATAGTCGATGTTCATCCCAATATTGGAAAAGCAATGAAATTCGTCAATCAAGATGAAGACCCTGAGCTAACCCGACTGGCAGCTGAACGTTATCAACAATTCAAACTTGAACAGCTAAAACAAAAATAAAATCTATTTACATTTTAATAAACAAGAACTACTATTTGGATAGTAAAGCATAAAAAAAATCAATGGTACCCCAAGTCTTGGATATGACAAAAACTTTGAGAGAAAAGCACAACGTAGCTTCTCCTGAAGGTAAATTTTTGGTAACAAATTTTGAAATCGAAAAAAGTCATCATTCAGGAGACGGATATAGTATAGTCGATTATCAATTTGAAATAGATAAAATTACAGATTCAGAAAAATTAAGATACAGTGGACAATTTTTTAACCCAAAAGAATCCGACCCAACGACACCTCCAGTCGTCTATACCACCCCTTGGCTAACTGAATTAAAGGGATTTAACACCTTAATTGGCAAGCAGCTCGCAAAAAATGGTTTACCAGCTATAAGCTTAGGCCCCGAACATCCTCAAATAGGCGGATCGATTCGTCATTTAACAAGAACCATACTCAACAAAGAAAAAATACTCGAAAGAGACGCTAATTCATACAATGCACTATTAGACTATTTGAATAAAGAAAAGATCCAGGATACATCTAGAATAACATTGTTTGGCTATTCTAGAGGATCAATGATTGGAATAGCCCTAAATTCGCTGTCAAAATTTAGTCAAAGACAGATTTTATATAATGAATTCATTGATCTATGCTTATTAGATTCTGTTCAAACTATGCACTTGTCGTTAGGAAAAGTAGCCATTAATTTAGTTAATGAACTTATCGATGGACTAATTGAGGTCAGAAAATTACCTTTCGAAGAACAAAAACATTTACTTAACACTATCCCGTTGGACTTAAGCGCGCTAATTGAACAAACATCAACCGGAATCGCTCTCTTTAGAGGAGAAACAGGCTTATTTCTGGATAAAATTCCTCGTGACATAACAGGTACCGTAACATTTTTTAATAATAGTATTTTTAATCAAATGGATAAGTGGATTCAGGAATTAAATAATTTCCCAAATATCCATATATTAAACCAAAAAGGCTATCATCTAAGCGGTCTAAACCCCCAAATTATTTTAGAAGGAATAGGTAGAATTATACTGTTTCAGAAACAATACCAAAACGGCATAGAACCTTCAGAAGCTATCCAAAAACTTTAAAAATTTATTATAAATCTTTAATCAGCCCTATATCAGCTTTATCTATTTATAATTACGATATTTGGCGACTATTAAGTAAATATTTTGGTAATTAACTCTACAGAATGTCCCTAAGGATAGTTTATGTAGCTAGAAAGAAAAGAATAACTAAAGCTAGACTACTAAATATTCGTCACGATTGCTTCCTCTAAGTAATCCTGAATAGGCCACATATAGAGGATCTAATCTCTCATTACGAGGAAATAGTATCCCTAATTTATGATGTAATTCATTAGTCTCTAAACGCCTAGCTTTTTCTACACCAGGTGTTATAATTCTAATTCGCCCATTATCGCTAGTCTCTACCTCTGTTGGTTGGAAATTTTCTTGCTCTGTTACGATCGTAATCAGCCCATGATTTCTTGATATTGTTTTTCGAGGTTGCCCAAAAACAAGCACGCTACCATAGTCACTTGCCACGACTAGATTAGGGTTACCAACTAGAGCCACACTACCGGCACTATTGGCTTCAACTGTCCGAGTATCTCCATGACCAAATATTTCTCCACTACTGCCTGCAAAAGCCCTTTCAATAATAAGCCCAGAAACCGTCACTAGACCAATATAAGAAGCCATAGCTATCTTGGTATTACCATTATGCTCAATTACACCAGCTTCTCGGGAATTAAGTACATCGACCGAACCTATGGTCGATTTTTTTATTCCATTTGCTTTAATACTCAACATAAGTTCATTATACTATGATCTTTACCGAGTGTCAATATATGTTATGGTATATATCTAATAATTAACTTTCTGGTAACTATAGGAACACTATAAATTAACTGACTCCATCAATAAGGATAGTATGCCAAAGATTTGTCATATCTAAGCCAATCAGTATTACTCCCAAAGTAGATATAAGGAAACTGGAGCTCAATAATTCATATTTACTCCTTCAAAAAAATATGTTAGGATAGACCCAAGTTGCCAATGACAGCGACGGATTTATTCTTGAAAATGTCGCCAAGGTTATATCTTTATTTTAGGCAACCAGTAGGTTAATTGGTCGATACCTACCTATAATTTTTTGGAGAAATTAAATGGCTCTTACAAAACAGAAAAAAGAAGCTATCATCAGTCAGGTTAGTGAATTAATCAATAAATCAAAACTAACAATTGCTGCCAGATATGCTGGAACTAGTGTTAAATCATTAGAAAATTTACGTAAACAAGCAAAACAAGACGGAACCACAGTAAAAGTAGTGAAGAACAGGCTAGTTGTTAAAGCTTTGGAAAACAATCCAAAATTTAAAAAGATAGATTTAAGCGTCTTCAAGGGTATGCTTATCTATGCATTTAACGAAAATGATGAACTTGGATCAGCTCAAACACTGGCAAATTTTGCAAAAACTAATCCAAATCTTGAATTTATCGCAGGATTATCCGAAAAAGGAGAATTAATAGATAGCCAAGGCGTCCTAGAACTAGCAAAACTACCATCTAAAAATCAACTTCGATCTATTTTAGTTGGTACTCTACTCGAACCACTAAATGGCTTCGTCACAGTTTTAAACGCAAACCTAACAAGTTTTATTTACGTACTCAAGGCAAGAGAGACTAAAATTAATTAAATAAGGATAAGGAGAAATAATTATGGCAAATGACAAAAAAGTAGAAATACCTAAAGAATTTGAATCTTTAGTGAAAGAATTGGACAAATTAAGTGCATTAGAGATTTCCAAGTTTGTCCATTTTCTTGAAGAATATTGGGACGTCAGTGCAGCTGCTCCTGCTATAGCTGTAACTAACCAAGCTAACGCTAGTGATGCTTCAGGAGAAGCAGTAGCTGAAGAAAAAAGTGAGTTTGATGTTACACTTAAGGATCCTGGAACCCAAAAAGTTGCAGTCATTAAAGCTGTCAAAGAAATTACTGGGCTAGGCCTAGGAGAAGCCAAAGCTCTAGTTGATGGAGCTCCTAAGTTAATATTAGAAAAAGCTAAGAGCGAAGACGCTCAAAATGCTAAGAAAGCTTTAGAAGAAGCAGGGGCAACGGTAGAACTAGCTTAAATTAATCTTAAAAAGTTATCCACAATTTTATATTTTTTTTGATTAATTTCCTTAAAAGTGGTACGGTTAAGAAGAACCGCATAGTTGTTGGTTTTGGGTAAGATAGAAAGTAATATAATAAAACAAGATAAAATGGCAGAAATTCCAGAAAAACAAATCAAAAGATTAAAAAACTTAATTCTCGAAGCTGAGACAAATTTAGCTGCAGCAAACGAGTTGATAGTTTCTTTAGTTGGCGATGATCAAAAAATTAGTGCTATTCCAGCCGATGAACCAATTGGAAAGATAATTGAAGGTGTTTTTGATGGTCAAAATATGGTTGGAAGTGATGGTAAGACATACCCAGTCCCCGCTAATTATGCCTCTAAATCTAAGCTAGTTCAGGGAGATATCCTAAAGTTAACTATTACAGACGATGGAACTTTCCTATATAAACAAATCGGACCAATTCCAAGAAAACAGGTTGTTGGTAATCTTAATCTTGAAAATGGAAAATATTTTGTTACTGTAGGCGACAAGAAATACCAGATACTACTTGCTAGCGTCACTTATTTTAAGGCAAAGCCTGGTGATCAAGTTAGTGTCAATATTCCTGAAAATGAAGAAAATGCAGAATGGGCAGCTCTCGAAGCTGCAATATAGAGAATAGTTAAAATCTAACAATATTGATATAATTACTATACATGAGTGAGGTGTTATACAGAAAATATCGTTCTAAGTCTTTGGACCAAATTATTGGTCAGGATCACATTACCAAAATCTTAAAAAATGCCATTGACAAGAAACGGCTCAGTCACGCCTATTTGTTTACAGGACCTCGTGGAGTTGGGAAGACGTCAATTGCTCGAATTTTGGCACATCAAATTAATGAAATACCCTATATTGATGATCAAAGTAACATCGACATTATTGAAATTGACGCTGCTTCAAATAGACGAATAGATGAAATCCGAGATTTAAAAGATAAAGTCAATATATTACCATCACAACTTAGGTACAAAATATATATTATTGATGAAGTCCATATGCTTACAAAGGAAGCATTTAATGCACTCTTAAAAACCCTGGAAGAACCGCCGGCTCATGTGATCTTTATTCTTGCCACCACAGAATATTATAAACTTCCAGAAACCATAATTAGTAGAACTCAAAGATTTAATTTTCGACCGATACCAGAATCATTGATATTTGATCATCTCAAAGATATCTCTAAACTTGAAAAAATGAATATAGACGACGAAGCTCTCAAAATTATTGCTAATCATGGACAAGCTAGTTTTAGGGACAGTATTAGTTTATTAGATCAATTTAGTTCAATGTCAAATAAGATAACTGCAGAAGACGTTATCAGTCTACTTGGTGTACCAACGGCGGAACAAATAAATAAATTAATTGATCTATTAGAGAACCCGAAGAGCACTTATCTCGATCTATCAAACGAAATAAGAAAAATGTACGAACAGGGTCAAAATGCAAAAATTATCGCTAAAGATTTAATGGAACAACTCCGTCAAAGATTAATATCAAACAAACTAACACTTAAAAAAGAACTAGTTTTTGATTTATTAAACGATTTATTGGGAGTAAACAGTAGTTTAGACAGTGACGATTATCTAGAGTTAATTTTATTAAAAACAATACATCCTCAAGAATTTGTGACTCAGCCAGATAATCAATTTCCTCATGATAGTAGAACCCTAAAATCAATAAAAAGACAACCAAAAATAGAAATTTCAGAAAAACAACCTCGAATGACCAAGCTAAATCAAGAAACCTGGGATAGATTATTAGATGAACTTAAAAAAGAGCACAACACCCTATATGGGATTTTAATGATGGCTAAGACTCAATTCGTTAATAACGATATTTACTTAACATTTAAATTTGATTTTCATCAAAAGAGAATTAATGATTTGAAAAATAAACAGATTATTTCTCAAATTATAAAAAAATTAACTAATCAAGATTTTTCGCTGAAAACAGCCGTTGACAAGACCCTAAAACTTCCCGAAAAAGATCGTGACTTAAATAAAATTAACGATTTATTTGGGCAAGCTCAAGTACTTAATATAGAGTAAAAATATAGCACTACTTATCATTTCTAAAAAGTACTATAATAGATATACTCTATGGTGAAGGGAACAATTAGTACTGTCCAAGATTTAGAAGACATTCCTCAAAATATTGAGGCTGAAGCTAGTCTGCTAGGATCAATTTTAATCGATTCTGATGCGATCGTTAAAATTGCTGACTTTATTAAAATTGAGGACTTTACAGAAAAAAAACACCAATTAATCTATAAAGCTATCTTAGAATTATACGAAGACAAACAAGCTATCGATGTTCTAACACTTAGCGATAAATTAATTTCTCTCGGATATTTAAATGAAATTAATGGTTCTTCTTACTTAACTGAATTAACTAATTTTGTTCCAACTGCAACACATATTGAAGAATATGCCGAAATAGTTGCTCAAAAAGCTCTTAGGCGTAGATTGATTCGTACAGCTAACGAAATAAGTGACTTAAGTAAAGATCAATCCAAAAAAATTAAGGAATTAATTGAAGAATCTGAGATGAAATTATTTAGTGCCTCAGAACAACATATTCATCAAAATATTATCAGTTTAGAAGCGATTCTTGCAGAGAGCTTTGAGAGATTGGACGATTTACATAAAGATAAGGATAAAATACGTGGTTTATCTACAGGATATAAAGACCTTGATAACGTCCTAGCAGGGTTTCAAAAATCCGACCTATTTATACTGGCTGCCAGGCCATCGATGGGAAAAACTGCACTTGCCCTAAATTTTGCCCACAATATAGCCCTAAAATCTAGCCTACCTGTTTTAATTTTTAGTCTTGAAATGAGTAAGGAACAATTAGTAGACAGGCTTCTTTCCATGGAATCAGGTGTAGATGCTTGGGCATTAAGAACTGGAAACCTATCTGATAGTGATTTTGAGAAGATTGGACAAGCAATGGGAGCACTAAGTGAAGCCCCAATTTATATTGACGATACACCCGGAATTACAATTTCTGATCTTCGTACTAAAGCTAGGAGAGAAGCTCATAAACATCCATTCGGTTTATTAATTATAGATTATCTACAACTAATGAGTGGCGCAAGCAGGTACTCGAGTGAAGGCAATAGAGTCCAAGAAATAAGTGAAATCTCTAGAGGTTTGAAGGGAATTGCCCGTGAATTAAATGTTCCCGTACTAGCACTTAGTCAATTATCTCGTTCCGTTGAAAGCCGAAGTCCCCAAATTCCACAACTTGCCGATCTCAGAGAATCCGGATCGATCGAGCAAGATGCTGATGTTGTAGCTTTTATATATAGAGAAGACTACTATAATCCTGAAACTGAACGCAAAAGAATTACTGATATATTTATAAAAAAACACCGTAATGGACCTACTGGTGGAGTCGAGCTCTATTTTGACACCGAAAAACAACGTTTCCGTTCAGTAGATACTAAACATCAAAATAACTAAGTAGGCATTTCGAGCAAGTGAAAAATAAACATAACCTAAATTTTTATAAAAATTATCAGTATTATGTTCTGTTAATATTTATTCTGCTAAGCATATTCGTCTTAAGTTTTAGACTAAATTCTGTTATGCCAGGATTAAGCAATATTGAACTAGGAACCCTAAGACAAAACTTAACCTTTAATTATTTAATCCATAATCCGCTAAACTTAATAATCAACCTAATTCGCTTTATGGTAATTCACATACTCCATACTCAATCAATATTTAGGTTAAGATTAGCAAATTTAATCCTAGGCTATCTTTCAATTATGGTTTTTTTTCTAGCATTAAAATTTTGGTATGGAAATAAAACTGCTCTACTTGGAATAGGAATGTTCATCTCAAGTCCATGGGTAATAAATGTCAGCCGAATTGCAACAAATGATGTTCAGTCGTTATTTGGAATTAGCCTATTACTTTTAATAAGTGGTTTACTAAGGAAAAAATTTAAGTCACCAATTATTTACATAGTTATTAATTTTATTTTAAGTATATTAATTTTTATCCCTGGATTAATTTGGTTCGTTCTAGTGTTAATAATTTTTCAGAGAAAAGATTTTCATTTCGGTTTAAAAAGTCAAAATAAGTTCTCTCTTCCATTTTACATCATACTAAGTATTCTAAGTCTTCCACTTTTAGTAATTTATTTAATAAAATCTAGTCAAAATATACTCAATTTCTTGGGTTTAAGTTTGAAACATATTAACATAATATCTAAACTTAAAGATTTAGGACTAGCAATTGATCATAGTTTTTTATTTGGACCAAATAATCCAAGTCTGTGGTTGGGTAGATATCCGATACTTAATATTTTTGGATTGGTATGTGTTATTATTGGAATCTACTTTTATATCCTTCATTTTAAAAATAATAATTCAAAATTATTGTTTAGTATTCTAATTATAGGCTTGGTTTTATTAGCTCTTAATAAATCCAATTCATTATCTTTAAGTCTACCAACAATTTACTTTTTTATAGCAACTGGAATAAGCTATCTTTTGCAAATATGGCTTAAGTTATTCCCTATAAACCCATTGGCACGAAGTATTGGAATTATCTTAATAATTATTTTAATATCACTCTCAGTACTGCTCAATACTCGACAATATTTTGTAGCATTTGCCAATAACCCTAGATCCAGATCAAGTTTTGAAATAAGGCTTAAGGATTGATAAAATATAATTAATATAAATAAAGGAGAAGTTATTGATATGAGTAAATTTGACCAAGCTAAGTTATTGTTAAAAGCCCGAAAAATACAAAAAGAGTTGGAACATCAAATCATCACCATAACAAAAGGTGATGGAGCAGTAACTGTCGAAATTAGTGGAGACCAAAAACTCAAAAAGATTAAAATTAATCCAGATGATCTAGATTTGGACGACATTGAGCAACTTGAATTGTGGCTAACTGAAGCCATACGTGAAGCACTAACAACATCACAAAGAATTGCTACAGAGAAAATGCAACCAATGATGGGAGCCCTAGGAAGTTTAGGTTTATAGCAAACTATCTATCTAAAAAAAATATGAGTAAATTACCGAAAGCCTTAGATGAAGTCGTTGAAGCCTTTTGCCTACTTCCTGGAGTAGGCACAAGAACTGCAGAAAGATATGCTAATTATCTCTTAAAAAGAGATCCTAAAATTGCTCAAAGTTTAGCCGATTCCCTAGATAATCTTCATTCGAAGATTAGTTTTTGCAAAAAAACATTCGCAATCATCTCTTCAGGTCAAGAATATTCTGAACTATACATAGACCCCAGAAGAGATAAAACAATCGTAGCCGTAGTTAGTGAACCTTTCGACATCTATGCTATCGAAAAAACAAATCAATTTCAGGGGACTTATCATGTTTTAGGTGGTCTAATCTCACCGTTAGATAATATCTCGTCAGAACAACTCCATTTTAAGGAATTACAAAAAAGAATAGACGAAGATAAAATAAAAGAATTAATTCTTGCATTTAACGCTTCAGTTGAGGGAGAAATAACATCTATATATATTAAAAATTTATTAAAGGATAAAGACATTAAATTAACTCGTCTAGCCCAAGGCCTACCTACTGGAATTGATATTGAGTATGCTGATATGATTACTCTAACTAAAGCGCTAGAGGGCAGATATCTAATCAAATGAAAAACCAAATTAAAAAGCTAGAATCCTTAATCGAAAAAGCTAATGATATCCTAATTATCCAACCAGATAATCCTGATGGTGATAGTCTGGGAAGTGCACTTGCCTTAGAACAAATTTTTAACAACCTAGGAAAAGACACCAAATTGTATTGTGGAACAACAATACCAGCATACCTAAAATACGCAAAAGGATGGAGTAGGGTAAGCAATAATTTTCCAAATCAATTCGATTTAGCCTTTATCGTAGATACTTCATCCTTCAGCTTACTTCAAAAATTAACTAAAGAAGATATTTCCAAGTTAAACTCTAAAGATGTAATTGTTCTTGATCATCATCAAGTAGATAGTGATTTACCATTTACTCATTTAATGATTAACCAACCGTTGTCTTCTACTGGAGAATTAATTTATCTTATTGCTAAAGAATTAGACCTAAAGCTTAATTTAGAGGCCTCCAAAATGTTAACTATTAGTATTTTATCGGATAGTCTTGGATTAACAACTGAACAAACCACACCTCAAACAATCCGGATTTTTGGTGATTTAGTCGAAAATGGTGTTCAACCTTTTGAATTAGATAAACTTCGCAAAGAGTACAATCAAAAAAGCTTAGAAATCACTAAATTTAAAGGTATATTGCTTTCTCGAATTCAAACCTACCTAGACAATAAAATAGCTCTAATAATAATTCCATACGACGAGATAAAAAAATACAGTCCTGAGTACAATCCATCGATTTTAGTACTAGATGATATGCGTTTAATTAACGGGAACATCATCTCAATTGCTTTAAAAATTTATGAAGATCATAAAATTACTGCAAAAATACGAACTAATTATGGATATCCAATTGCAAATATAGTTGCTCAAGAATTCGGTGGTGGGGGTCATAGGTATGCTGCTGGATTCAAGACTTATGATTATTCTGATTTGAATTTGTTAATTAATGATTTAACTACTAAAATCAAACATATAATAGAAAATCTAGATGCTAAAAATTTATAATACACTTACCAGAAAGATAGAAGTTTTTAAACCTCAAAATCCTCCTCTCGTAACTATCTACACCTGCGGACCGACGGTTTATGACCATGCCCATATTGGACACTGGTTTAATTATGTGAGAATGGACTTATTAATTAGAGCATTGCGTGCTAACCAATATAAGCCAAAATGGGTTATCAATATAACAGATGTTGGGCATTTAACTTCAGATCAAGATGAAGGTGAAGATAAGATTCAGAAAAAAGCCAACAATGAACATAAGTCCGCATGGCAAATAGCAAGATACTACGAAAAGGAATTTTTGAGTTCATGGAAAGAATTAAATATATTAGATCCTAGTCTAATAGTTAGGGCAACAGAACATATCAACGATCAAATTGAACTAATTTTAAAACTTCAAAAAAAAGGTTTTACTTATAAAATTGAGAACGATGGGATATATTATGACACTTCTAAATTTAAGGATTACTCAAAATTTGCAAGACTAGACATAGATCAACAACAACCTGGTAAAAGAGTTGAGTTTAACCCACTGAAAAGAAACCCATCAGATTTTAGCTTATGGAAATTTAGTCCAAAAGACCAACATAGAGACATGGAGTGGGATAGTCCGTTTGGAAAAGGCTTTCCAGGATGGCATATTGAATGTTCAGCAATGAGTATGAAATATCTTGGAGATACGCTAGATTTTCATACCGGTGGAATTGACCATATACCAATCCATCACACAAACGAAATAGCCCAAAGTCAGGCAATCACCAAAAAACCACTTGCCAATTACTGGATGCACAGTAATCACGTTACCATTAATAATCAAAAGATTTCTAAATCACTTGGAAATGGAATAACTCTTGATCAATTAACTAAACTAGCTTACGATCCTATGGAAATAAGACTACATATATTAGAATCACATTATCAAAATCAATCTAAATTTAGTTTAGATAGCTTAGATTCTGCCAAACGACGCTACCAAGACCTTAGAGCAATGTCAGTGTTAAGATATCAATTAAAAAACAACCACCAATCTTTTAATTTCAAAAATATTATTAGACAATTAAAATCATATCTACTAGACAATTTAAATACCCCCAAGGTTTTAGCTTATTTAAGTCAAGTCACTGACCAAATATTAGAAAGCGCAATATCCAAAAACCAAGAGCATGAATTTAACTGGTTTTTGTCAGAACTTGACCAATTATTGGGCTTAAAACTGACTACTATCCCAGACATAGATGATAATCTTAAAAAATTATTAAATGAACGACAAAGAGCCCGCCAATTAAAAGATTTTTCAAAATCAGATAAAATTAGAGAGCAGTTAAAAGAAAATAAGATCATAATTGAAGATAGAGCAAATGGCTATCTTTGGAGATGGGAATAAGAAGTTAATCTTTTTCAATTTTAGAATCAGGCACACTAACTATTTGAGTGAATTCTTTTTTAGAGATTAAGCCGTACATTCTAAAAATTTCTAAAACTAATATCCTCAAACAACCGACTAATGGAATAGCAATCAAACCCCCTATTAATCCTCCGAAGTCTATCCCAACTACTAATGATCCAAAAACTAAAAGGGGAGACATATTGGTGGAATTTGCCTGAATTTTCGGTTGTAGTAAGTAGTTTTCGAATTGTTGATATAAAATATAATAAATCAAAATAATTAAACCAGAAGAAAATGAGTGGAAAAGACCAACAGTGGTGACAATAACTGCACCAATTGTGTGCCCGATCATAGGAATTAAACCACAAATAAAGATAACTACTATCAGAGCTATAGGGTAACTAAAGTGAAGAATAAATACCATTGGTGAAATTAAAATAGCAGCAATTAAGGCCAAAAGGACCTGACCATTAATATAACCCTTAATAACTTTATACATATCTATAGATGTATTAACAATTAAATCATGATATTGAGAGGGAATCATCTTTTGGGATTTTTTCATCCAACCAGGGCCTTCAATTAGCATCATAAAGGTTAATACCAAAACAGTAACAATCGCAAAAATACTTCTACCAATATCAGTAATAGCCGAAAATGCGACTCCTCCAACATTATGTAATCTATTGGAAAGTTGCCTAGAGATATCATTAACTTGAGTAGATAAATGGTATCTTCGGATAACTTCACCAATTGCTCCTGTTTGATTATTGAAATCTGAAATTAATCTAGGTGCAGCACCAATAAAAGTTTCGGTTTGATGTACTAATGGTGGAATAACATAAGCAAGAAAAATACCGATGATAGTTATGACTATCAAAAAAGATAAACTAGTGGCAAGCGATCTGTTCCCCTTAAGTTTACCGGGAATTAGCCTAGATACAGCTTGCACAGGCGCATTCAGTGCCAAAGCCAAAAAGAAAGATACAAAGATCAATAAAAGAGCATAGCTAATCTTTCTAAAAATAACAATCAGTATCAACATAGCTATTATTAAAATTGCTACCTTTATGAATGTCTGGGTTGAAATATCTACTTCGATCGTCTTATTATTAGCTTTTTTGAACCTTAGCATATTTATATTATCTAAGTTTTCTCATAAATTAGCAAATACTAAGTATATTTTTTAAGAACAGCTTTTAATTTATGTGGAATCAGCCTTAAACCAAATTTTTGATTATTTATTAAAAAAGGCATTTTACGAATAGGTAGGTTTAAATAATTATAATTACTATATATAACCTTAAGGTGTTGCTCAACCCTTTTATATATAACTTTTTTATTCATTACTGTATTAATAGCCCATAACGGCTTATCTATCTTCCTTCCAGAACATAAATCTAATTTTAAGATATTATACTTTATGGTGCTTTCTGTTCTAAAATCTCTGGATTTATCTAAATCAATAGCAAATTGCTTTAAGAATGGGAATTTCGAATTTAAAAACTTTTTGAAATAATTATCATCGTATTTTCTTATTAAATAGTAATCGCTCTTAATAACTAAACTTACTAACTGAGCCAAAAATTTATTTTTAGATATAAAATAATTTAAATATACTTTTATTTTATAGGACCGATCGAAATTAAAATCTTCAAAATGAACATAACCATTAATTGCGACTACATTATTAATCTTTTTTTCTATCTCAAGATCGTTCTGGATCATTTTAGTAATTAATGTGAAACCATAACCGATTCCAATAACACTAAGATTCTGCCTTCTAAATTTTAATTTAATTATTGACGATAGATAATTAGCCATATTGCCTAACTCTGGTTTTAATCCAATTTTATAAAAATTATCTGCACCACCCAGCCCTGGTAAATCAATCATATAAACATTACTAAATTTAGAAAGGGCAATGAGATACCCAAACCATTTTTCTAAATTAAAATCTATGTCATAGACAATTAACACGTTTGATTTATTTTTCTTTAACTGACTAGGAATAAATAAATATCTACTCTCAAGACCATTAACATTTATTGGATAAATATAATCCATAGGATTAATAAATTTTTTAGACATATTCTTATAAATATTACATTATTATATTTTAATTATAAAACTAATTATTGTAGATAACTCTAAACTACGTTAAAATTTATGGATAAACATTAGGACGTCGCCAAGTGGTAAGGCACCAGGTTTTGGTCCTGGCATTCGGGGGTTCGAATCCCTCCGTCCTAGCCAA
>JAJZWY010000011.1 GCA_021846445.1 bacterium | reverse complement strand
TGGCTGGGGATGAGGGATTCGAACCCCCGATCCTGGGACCAGAACCCAGTGCCTTACCGCTTGGCCAATCCCCAATAAATAGATATGTAAGTATAATACTAAATTTTATGACACATTAGAATTGTAAATTATTTTTTGTATATTTTAGGGCATTATGCATAATTTTAGTTTAATTTGAGAGGCAAATGCAGGAGAATTATTTTGTTATTAATGGACCTAAAACCAACACTATTTATGAAATAATTCTAAAATATTGATAAGTGTTCTTTAAGAATATAAATCTTTTGGATAGATATTGGACGAAATAATAAAAATATTTGTGATAAATATCTCAAAATTTGGTGCTAAAATATCTTGAAAAATATCATTGCAGTGCTAGTCTAAATATTAGGAAGTGTGAGGCTTCCTAGTGATCCGAGACGATTTGTCTCGGATCTTTGGTTTAGACCTGTTGGCAGTTTGAGCACAATCCATTTATCTCTAAGCTATGTTCACTAGACTTAAAGTTATATTTGTTAGCTAAGTTATAAATTAATTCTTCAAGCCCGCTAGGTTCGTCAAAGTCTATTATTTGGTGACATTTTGAGCAATAAAAATGATGATGATGCTTAGAGAATAATTCGGATAATTCTATATTGTATTTAAATCCAATATCGATCTTTTTGATAAGTCTAAGTTTAATAAATAAATCGATTGTTCTGTATATTGTTGACCGATCAATCTCTTTTAGAGAATTAATTAAGTCAAACAAACTAACTGGTGCAAGTTCACTTATTTTGTCAAAAATCAATTTCCTTTGTTTGGTAATGCTATATTTATTACTTTTCAATACTCCATCGAATATAGAATTTATGGGATTCATAATATCCTATAAGTCTATTACTATTTAATAAAGTTAACAATTGTATCATAATAATATATGTGATTGAAGGACGGAGAAACAATAGTTATTGGTATGCTAATAGAATCTTAGACATTGCTCTTGATAAAACTGAATCATGTTTAGAGAACAGGGAAGAATTAATAAACGAATACGCAGATAATATTTCTTACATATTACATAAAAACAATATAGAGTTTTTTAGTGATGCCTCTAATTTTAAGTCCCTGGTAGTTTTAGGTTGTGTGCCGAGCATTTTAAAAATTGCACTTTCTAAAGAACAGGATAAAAAATCAACAACAGAGACGTATAATAATCTCATTGAATTGTCCAAAAATATTCTCTCTTCAAAAGTTTTTGATAATGCTGATTCTAAAATAATCCATGAGCTCTCTTGTTTTGCTATTATTGGATCATTTTATGGTTCTATCCAAAAAGGATATATTTGGGAAAACAGCTATGCATTTCCGTCCTATATTCAAGAAGCTAGTTTGTTAGATGAATCAAAAAAAACGAACTATGATTTGTTTATAGGCCTAGATCTAGGTAGGGCTAAGAACAATAAAAAGAGATCAGCTGGAACAGAAAAAATTAAACTTCAAGTTAAAACTGATGGATTAAATCTATTGCTAGACGATTCTATTCCAGAAATGAGAAGTTTGTCTTTAGACGAATTAACATCAACAGAAAATTCAAACGAAAGCAGTCTGGAAAGACCATTTTCGTTTATTAGCGGGATTGCTAGAAATGAAGAAGATATGGACGGAGTTTATCAAAAGCTTGCAGGTGTTTTGTATTATCCTGATGTTTAAGGATATTGATCTTGAGTTTGAATAATGGTATGCTTGTTATAGTAAATAAAAAAAACAAAAAAAATAAATTTAAGGCAAATATTTTATGAGAACAAACTCTAAATCATCATCAAAATTTAAACTGGCATTGATAGGACTGCTCGTTTTTATTGGATTAATATTATTTTATAGATCAACTATTATTAATGCATTTAACACTAATAACAATGCTGTTGTAGTTAGTAGTTCTAAAAAAATAAGTTCAGTTAAACCTAGCTCAAATCCGACTGTTACTTCGGAACCAGCGATTAACGAATGTGCAACTAATCAGCTTCCTAAATTGGTTTTAGTGAGCATTAGTGCCAGGCATTTATGGGCTTGTAGTTATCAGACGATGCTCTATAATTCTCCTGTAGTAACAGGTATGGATTATTTAGCCGCTGATTTGACACCAACTGGAACTTTTCATATTCAGGGTATGCGAACAGATCTTTATCTAAAAGGTTCAGATAGTACAGGTAGCTGGGATGACTATGTTCATTATTGGATGCAGTTTTTATACAACCAATACGGAGCCTATGGTCTCCATGATGCCACCTGGAGACCCGCAAATGCATTTGGGAATATTAGCCCCAATTCCTCAAACGCATCGCATGGGTGCGTAGAATTACCTCTAGCTACAGCAGCCTGGTTATATAACTGGGTTCAACTTGGTACTACCGTACAAATTGAAGCTTAAGATAGTTATCTATTCCTTTTTGAGTTAAAATTAGATTAATGATTTATATTTTAGTTATTATATCCGTTATCAATTTGGTTCTCTTGGTCTATTTGTTTTATAGAAGAAATTCAACCACTAATTTAGACCTTCCGATCCGAGAAGAATTCTCTCTTTCTCGAAAAGAACTTAGTCATACGACTAAGGAGTTACGACAAGAGCTTAGTCAAATTTTAAACACTAATCGAGAATCAATAGATAAAAAGGTTGAACAATTAAGGGAGAGTAATGATTCCAGGTTGGAATTAATTCGTAAAACTGTTGAACAAAAACTAGAATCACTTCAAAAAGATAACTCTGAGAAATTAGAAAAGATGAGAGCTACTGTTGATGAAAAACTTCAAAGTACTCTAGAAAAAAGATTGAATCAAAGTTTTAAATTAGTTAGTGATCGACTTGAGGTTGTCCAGAGAGGATTGGGTGAAATGAAATCATTAGCTGACAATGTCGGAGATTTTAAGAGAGTACTAACGAACGTTAAAACTCGAGGTACTTGGGGAGAGGTTCAATTAGAATCATTGTTGGAACAGATTTTTATCAAGGATCATTACCTAAAACAAGTTAAACTTAATGAAGATAGTAAAGAGGTAGTAGATTTTTGTATAAAACTTCCAGATAAATCTTCCAAAGACGGTTTTATTTTACTCCCTATTGATGCTAAGTTTCCTCTTGAGGATTATCAGAGGCTAGTCGATGCTCAGGAAAGAGCAGATAACCCCGAAATAACAAAGAATTTAAAAGGGTTGATAAGTAGAATTACTCAAGAAGCAAATTCAATAAAAAATAAATATATTAATCCTCCTCTAACCACTGACTTTGCGATAATGTATTTACCGATCGAGAGTTTATTCGCGGAAGTTTTACGTCAACCCGGATTGTTTGAAAATATTCAACAGAATTACAGAGTAACCATAACTGGACCGACAACTATATCTGCAATACTAAATAGTTATCAGTTGGGTTTTAGAACATTAGCCATAGCCCAACAATCATCAGCTGTCTGGGAAACACTTTCTAAAATAAAAGGAGATTTTTCCAAATTTGGCCTATTACTTCAAAAAACAAAAGATAAATTAAAACAAGCGTCTGATCATATTGATAGCGCATCAAAGACTAGCTTAAAGATAGAAAAAGATTTAAGCTCTGTCCAGCTTCTCAAAGAAGAAACCAAGAAAAATTAATTTTTAACCAAGTCAATAATCAGGCTAGCTGTCCAAGAGAAATTAGTTATTCCTCGACCATCACCAGTAATTGGGTTAAAGTATTCCCAAAAGCCACTTTTTTTAACCATTTCAATAGTTGACTCTTTCAAGGCATCGGCATGATCATTAAAACCGTATCTTTTAAGTCCTTGGATAATTAACCAATTAGTATTTACCCAAGTTGGACCTTGCCAGTATCGGTCAGCTTGAAACCAATTAGAATCTAGTGGTGCGCTGGGTACCGGAAAGACGGTCCCAAAACGATGTTCATTTTCTAAACTACCAACAATTCTACTTGCCCTATCTTTCTTAATTTTACCACTATATAGAGGCATAAATGACCCAATTGAAGATTGTTTAAGTAATCGATGGGATACAAAATCTCTAGAATAGTATTCCTCGGCGTATTCATCCCATAACTTATCTAATTCTTCTTCGCTTTGATGGATTGATTTTAGTAAATCCTTTGGTAATTTTTTACCTAAAAAGTTAGCTATCTCAATCAGAAGTTGATTTGCCCGGATAAATATTGAATTAAAGGTTATGTCTTCGATAGCAAATAAACTATGATCAATTATTTTGTAAAATTGGTAGTTCTTTCTTCGAAGTCGGCGTTGAAGTGAGAACAAGGCAAGTGCTTCTACGTTCGTCAATCGCTGGTTTTTAAGATTTAAAAGGCGATCTTTTCTAAATATACCCACAATATCATCTAAATGAGTGTCTCGTAGTATTCTAATCCACCATGGTAGTAAATGATCGTTTAATTCACTCATCCAAGGGGGAGTGTTGTCCAATCCTATTTCCCATGGATGAATTTGGAGAACTAACCCTTCATGATGGGGGTCTCTTTCTGCAAATAGCCACATATGATATTTCAGCAGTGGGTAGTAAACTTGTTTATACCATTCTCTTCTTTTGAGGACAGATAATTTTTGACCTATCTGGTAGATAGCCTCAGCGAGCATTGGAGGTTGAGTAATTCCAGATGTCGCTAAATCTTTTGGTGCGTTAGGGTTTAGCCAGCTTCTCCATATGGCATTGTGTCTGTCATAAGCTACCAAACCATGCTCTTTTTTACCATGCAAAATAATACTTGGGATCATTCCATTTGACCATTGAGCCTCAAATAGTCCCAAAATTTCTATTTTAGCCCTTTTTAGGTCATAATTTGCTAGGCCTATAGCTATAAAACAACTGTCCCATAGCCATTGATGGGGATAGATACTTTTATTTGGCTGGATAAATCTACCACTGTCGTTCTCTTCTAGGACTTTAATTGCTTCATCTACTAAATTGGAGTCAGTTAGCTTATCATTGTCCATAGATCTATTATATTCGTTTATCGATAATTTATAAATTGGATATCAAAATCTAGATCTGAAGATTTGAGCAAAGTAATAACTTTTTGAAGATTATCTTTTGAAGAATCTGATACTTTTAGGGTTTGATTATTTATAGATGTTTTTATTTTGGGATAATTAGATTTGATTAACAGATTAAGTTGTTTTGTTTTATTCTGATCAAGCCCTTTAATAAATGGAATATTGTAGGCTATTTTAAAATTAGAACTAATTATATCGTTAGACAAATCTAATATTTTTTGAGATATATTTCGAGAAGCTAGTTTTTTTCTAATAATATCTAAAATGGCATTAAGTTTTAATTGATCTTCGGTAACTATTTGAAATCCAGATTTTTGATCATCTAACCAGTTTAGAGAAGATATTGAATTTTTAAAATCATACCTTGTACCAAGTTCTCTTTTAACTTGATCAAAGACGTTATTAATTTCGCTTAAATTTATTTCTGAAACAATATCAAATGAAAAGTTTGCCATAATATATTTATTCTAGAATAAGTTTAGCAAATTTTGGTATACTTTATTCTAAAGTTATGAAATTAGATGAAATTAAGGTTATTAGAGAGTCTTTGCTCACAAAAGTAGTAAAACTTTCAAACAAGGCGGATATTTTAAAAGATGCCCAATATAAGTCTTTATTTGAGGAGCTCAAAATAATTCCAAAAGATCAAAAAGCTCACTTTGGTAAAGAGTTAAATTCATTAAAAAATGAACTTAGCTCCATAATCCAGAGAGAAAATAATCTAGAAAAAGAGAATAATCAACCAATTGACGTTAGTGCGCCATTTGACGACAATCAAAATGAAGATTCCATTAAATTACTAGATCAAAGATTTGGATCAATTCATCCTGTATCAACTGAAATTAAAATAATAACAGATATCTTTTCAAGTATTGGATTTAAGGTAATTGAAAGTCTAGAAATTGATGATGATTTCCATATGTTTGAAAGTCTTAATTTTGCTACTGATCATCCAGCAAGAGATGATTTTGATACGTTTATAACTGTCCAAAAAGATCAAACAAATAAACCTTACGTAGCTCCAGCTCATACCTCAACAATGCAAACCAGGGTTTTGTCCCAAAATAGGGATAATTTAGTTAAAAATAATCAAGATATCGGATATATAATCCCTGGAAGAGTATTTAGAAATGAAGACGTTGATGCTCGCCACGAACACACCTTTTACCAGATTGAAGGTGTCTATCTATCTAAAAAGGTAACTGTTGCTAATTTACTGTCTGTATTAAGAGATTTTATGAGTAGTTATTTTAATGAAGAAATTAAAATCAAGACTCAACCAGTTTATTTTCCGTTTACTGAACCTTCTTTTGAATTCTCTGTTAATTGTATTTATTGTGCGCAGAAAGGATGCCACATTTGTTCATATACTGGTTGGATAGAAATGCTTGGTTGTGGAATGATTCATCCAAATGTCCTTTCGATTGCCGGAATTGATCCATCAAAGTACAACGGATTTGCTTTTGGGCTTGGTATACTTAGATTTATAATGATTAAATACGGTATAGAGGATATTCGGCACTATCATAGCGTAAGATTAGAATTTTTAAGACAATTCAAATGAGTGAAACTATTTTTGATTTAATTGTTGCTAAAAAGATAAAGTCATATCCGATTTGGGAAGATGATAAGTATCTAGCTTTTTTAACGCCTTACCCCAATACCCCTGGTTTTAGTGTCCTTATACCTAAACAAAATCCAGGAGATTACTTTTTTGATCTTGAGGATAATCTAATCTATGAACTTATCAATAGAGCTAAAATCGTAGCTGGTCTATTAAAAAAGGCATTAAAGGTTTCAAGAGTTGCTTTAGTTATTGAAGGTACGGGTGTAGCCTACTGTCATTTAAAGTTAATCCCTCTCCATGGAGAGCTAGGCAAACAAACAAATATTTGGTCAAATCATCAGGAATTTTATCCCAAATATGTTGGCTACCTGACTACTACGGAAGGGCCAAAGATGGATGATAATGAGTTGCTTCAAATCCAACAGAAAATATTAAAAGAGAGCAAAAAAATATGAAAGTAAGTCTTAATTATTTAAAAAAATACCTTGATTTTAAGCTCCCAGACATTAGTCAAATTGCAGATAGAGTAGATACTCAACTTGGAGCCCTAGAAGAAGCTCCAATTTATCTCGGAGATAAATTTAGGGATATCCATATTGTAAAAGTAATTTCGACGGTACCTATTCAAGGGTCAGATCACTTGAATGCATGTAAGATAGATGATGCTGGTCAGATTAGTAGAGTAGATCGATTCAGAGACGAGGCAGGGTATATAGATGTAGTTTGTGGTGCTTCCAATGTTCAGCTTGGTTGCTTGGCTGTTTATATCCCACCCGGAGTTGTTCTTCCATCATCTCAACTTAAAATTAGTTCTAAAAAAATCATGGGGCAAAACAGTCACGGGATGTTGTTGAGTGCCTCAGAGCTTGGTATAGGATCAGATCATGATGGTATCATCATTATTGATCAACCCATAAAGGAAGGTACTAGGATAGCCGACTATTTGGAATTAAATGATTACATTTTGGATATTGAAAATAAGATGTTTACTCATCGACCAGATTGTTTTGGGCTAATTGGATTAGCTCGAGAAATTTCAGGGATCTTTGATCATCCTTTTAAGTCACCAGATTGGTATCTAGCCCCAAAACTAAACCCTAGGATTAAGAAAGAAAATAAGTACAAACTAAATCTCAACATTGAAGATCCGAGGCTTACAGATCGTTTTAGTGCTCTAATTATTCAAAATGTTAAAATCAAGCCTTCTTCTCTAAAAATCCAAAGCTATCTAAACAGGATGGGTATTCGACCGATTAATAATATAGTTGACATTACTAATCTAGTAATGCTTGAAACTGCCCAACCATTACATGCCTATGACCTAAATAAATTAAACCTGAAGGGTAATGAACTTACCTTGACGGCTAAAAATGCTCGGAATGGACAAAAAATTAGATTAATAAATAATAAAGAAATAAATCTCAATGAAAATGATTTAATAATAGCAAATGACCATAAACCTCTAGCACTTGCTGGGATAATGGGTGGATTGGAGAGCGAAATAGAAGACCATACTACTTCAATTGTAATAGAGTCTGCCAATTTTGATATGTTCTCTATCCGTAAATCATCAATGACTCATGGTTTATTTAGTGATTCAGTTACCCGGTTTAACAAAGGTCAATCACCCTTCCAAACGGTAATGGCTCTAAAAAGAGTGCTTAATTTAATTTACGAAGATGATCCTCAAATTATTTTAAGCTCAGATATTGTCGATAATAATAGGATAACAAAAGAATTTCTGAAGAAGGGAACTTTATCTAACGTTATTAGTCTTGATTATAATTTTATAAATGAATTACTTGGGTCAGATTTAAGAGCTAAGGAGATTAAAAGAATTTTAACTAACGTTCAATTTGAAGTTTCCGTTCATAAAGATATCTTTAGAATAACGCCCCCATACTGGCGGACGGATATACTAATTAAAGAAGATATAGTCGAAGAAGTTGGTAGGATCTTAGGGTATCATCAGATTAAAATGGAGCCTTTAGTTAAACAAATAAAACCAGCATCAAAAAATAAATTCTTAGAATTTAAAGACAAAATTAGAGAGATATTGAAAACATCTGGATCAAATGAAGTTTTGACCCATAGTTTTGTGTCAAGGAAAATGATCGAAAGTTCTGCTCAGTCAGTTGAATCTGCCTATCAAATCGCTAATTCAATTAGTCCAGAGTTACAATATTATAGATTAAGTCTTAGTCCATCTTTGGTATCATCAATCTATCGGAACATTAGATCGGGAAATAGTAATTTTGGATTGTTTGAGCTTGGGGTTGCTCACAATTTAGATCTAGAAACGAATTTTCCTGTTGAGTCAAGAGTTCTTTGTTTTTCATATAGTTCCAAAAACGAATTAGATGGAGCTCCCTTTTTTAGAGCTAAGCATTTTTTGAATTATTTAATTTCAGAGCTTGGATTGGAGGGTTTTAGGTTTGAGCAATTGTCTGAACATATTAACGAAGTTGATCAAGAATTAAGCCAAATAGTTAAGCCATTTAATGAGATGAGATCGGCTTTAATATTTGCTAAAAATAATAGCCCTGTCGGTGTTATAGGAGAATATAACCTTAAATTATTAAGTGCTTATAAAACACCGAAATATAGTGCAGGGTTTGAATTATTGCTTGATAGAGTTTATCAAACAAAAACTAAAAACAGCTACCGAGAATTGTCTAAATTCCCTTCTATCAAAAAGGATATTACAATCTCAGTTAGTTCATCTACTAAATATGCCACTCTAAAGGAAGACTTAGACCAGATCTTTGAAAGTATTATTGATGATGATATAGAACTTAAAATATGTCCTAAGAGTATTTTCAAAAAGTCTAAACAGTCACAAACCAAGAATATTAGTTTTAGTTTAGAATTTAATTCTAAGCTGAGGACATTAAGGGAAGATTTAATAAAAGAATATTTTGAAAAATTTACTACGTTAAGTGGTTATGATTTAATATAGGGGATTACCATGAGAATATCGATAAGAGCAGTAGTTATTAAAGACAGTCATCTTCTGGTTATGGATAGAAACAAGTTTGGTTTTAAGTATATGTCTTTAATTGGTGGAGCAAAAGAGCCCAATGAATCTGAGATAGAAACACTTCATCGTGAGGTTTGGGAGGAATCATCGATCAAGATTAGTGACCCAAAATTAATTATTATTGAAGATGCGGGTTCAGTTTATGGAATTCAATATATTTATTTATGCAACTATTTATCTGGCGAGGTTAAGTTGTCTGATGACTCAGATGAAGCTAAGATAAACAAAGAAGGAAAGAATTTATATAAGCCAATTTGGCTCCCTCTTAAAGATTTATCGTCGTCTACTCTATTACCTCAAGAATTGAAGGAGTTATTAACAGAATTTGTTAATAGTGGTTTTCCTCAAAACCCAGTTAAATTAAATATTAATCAACAAAGGAGGTTTTAGTGGCTCTAAAAAGAGAAAGATTTTTTGCCTTATTTTTTGCCATACTATTTCTAATTACTTCTTCAGCATTAACCATTGCTTTTATTTGGTCTAATTATCAAAATGGAAAGAACAACAATACGGTGGCCTCAAATCAGTCTAATCTAAATCAGGTTTCAAAATTAGTTGGTACAAAACTAGCTAATTTTACCCCAATTAGTAGCGTAACTACGCCTAAAAGTATTGATCTTAAGGTTGGTAATGGACCGGTCGTTAAAGCTGGAGCCACGGTAGAGGTAAATTATACTGGAGCTCTAGCATCAACTGGAATAATCTTTCAGAGTTCTTTAGGTACGGGTCAACCAGTCACATTTAATTTAAAACAGGTTATTTTAGGTTGGACTTTAGGTATACCAGGTATGAGGGTTGGCGGTACTAGGAGACTTATTCTTCCAGCAAACTTAGCCTACGGGGCTAATCCTCCACCTGGATCAGGTATTCCCCCAAACGCTCCCCTTGTTTTTGATGTTAGCTTATTGTCAATAATCAAAAACAACTAAATGTACTAAATTACACAATATATAGTGTATTGCATTTTATCGAGACGCTATATATAATGAACAGTATCACTCTAGAATGAACAAATATTAAAAATAAAAGAGGATAATAAGATGCCTAAAAAAGTAACGATTTTTACCACTAACCGATGTGGCTACTGTGGAATGGTTAAAAAATATCTTGGCATAAAAGGGATTAATTATGAAGAGGTTAACCTAGATGAAAATCCCGCCAAGAGACAGGAAGCTTTGAGCATTTCTGGTGCATTAACGGTGCCTGTTACGGTTGTCGTAAAAGCAGATGACAGTAAAGAAGTAATAGTTGGATATAATTTATCCAAATTAGCACCTGCAATCTCAGCTTGAGAGCTAATAACAGAAGAAAGTTTATAATTTATTTAAAATGAGTCTTGATAATAGCTATGATCTTGTAATTATTGGTGCTGGTCCTACAGCCCTAACTACAGCCATTTATACCACTAGAGAAGATATTGATACCCTTTTAATCGAGAAAGGAGCTGTTGGTGGTATGGCCTCTGTAACTGATTTGATCGATAATTATCCAGGATTTTCGAAAGGAATTTCCGGATTAGAATTGTCCGAGGAATTAGCAAAACAGGCCGAAAGATTTGGGGCAAAAATAGAATATGACGAAATTAAAACTCTAACTGACGAGGGTAGGGTTAAATTACTTCAGGGTGTATCAGAACAGTACAGAGCTAAAGCAGTATTAATAGCTACCGGAACAGATTATAAAAAAATAGGTGTACCCGGAGAAGTTGAGTACTTATCTAGGGGAGTACATTATTGTGCCACCTGTGATGGTGCATTTTATAGAGATAGACCAATTGCTGTTGTAGGTGGAGGTAATTCAGCAATTCAAGAAACACTTTTTTTGACTAGATATGCCTCAAGCATAGATCTGTTAGTCCGTTCAACCATCAAGGCTAGTGATGTATTACAAAAAGAACTCCAAAAATATATCGATAACGGGAAAGTAAAGGTTCATCTTGGCACAAATATAGTTCGGATTATGGGAGAAAATAATTTGGTTAATAAAATAGAAATTAATCAAAATGGTGCAACGTCAATCCTTAACATAGATGGTGTTTTTGTATTTGTTGGACTATTCCCCAACACAGCATTCTTAAAAGGTATAGTTGAATTAGATGAACGAAACTTTATTAAGACAAATCAGGATCTAGAAACCAATATTCCTGGGGTTTTTGCTGCCGGAGATGTTCGGAGTGGGGCAACTATGCAGATAGCGTCAGCATCTGGCGAAGGAGCGACAGTAGCCCTAAAGATTCGTCAATATCTCGAACGAAATAAATGAATAAGAGAAGTACTTTCCTAATTTTATCTATTTTAATTCTCGGAATAGCAGGAATTAGTTATTCTATATACTTGTTTAAGGGAAGCAATAGTCTTAAGTTAATGCCCAATTTAAGTCTCTCCAATATTCCTTCATCTAGACCACTTACTAAGCAATTTATACGGAATTATACGGTTAGCAACGGAACATACCCCAAATACATAACTATTAATAGGATAGGTATACAAAATGTACCAGTTATTTCTTTAGGATTATTAGCAAACGGATCTATCGCTACACCAGACAATGTTTTTGAAACTGGTTGGTATAATAAGTCTGCACTTCCCGGAAAAATGGGTGCAATGTTTATTTATGGTCATGTATCGTCATGGACCGCTAAAGGCGTTTTTTATAACTTAAAGTATTTAACTAGGGGGGACCTAATAAATATTACTAATGGAAAGGGTCAAATATTTGAATACATAGTTCAAAAAGTAATGATATATCCATATAATAGTGTCAACATGAATCAAGTTTTAGCCCCAATAAATCCTGAGGCACCGGGATTAAATCTAATGACTTGTACAGGATCAGTAATTAAGGGAACTTCCGAGTTTAATCAAAGATTAGTTGTTTTTGCTTCTTTGAATAGTTAATTTCTTATATGAAATATAACTCAAAGAAACGATTATACTAAAGCTAGACAATATTAAAATAGGAGAAACTAGATTTAATTTATTAAGTGGTTCTCCTGCTCCAGTATCTGGTGTCAGTTTTGAGTTAGAGCCAGTAGTAGAGGTTGAGGTTGTTGATGATGTATTGTTTACGCTAACTGCTAGACCGACAGGATCATCAATTATATTTGGGTTAGAACTAGAATTTAGAGGACTATTGGAGGGAATGTTATAGGTTAATTCTAATGCTGGTGAACCGTCAAAACTTGATTCATTTATAACTGCTCCAGGAATATTCATAAATGTTTTTGTAAGGGAATTGTAATCTCTTGCAACAACTTGTGAGGGAATCAAATTTGTTTGAAAGAATAGAGTAACATAGTTTAGGTTATTTGAATTTTTTGAAAAACACAGATTAACTAATCCGTCAGGATAATTATAATTAGGATCTTTTGTTGGTAGGCTACTTTGACTTAC
>JAJZWY010000007.1:25829-52521 GCA_021846445.1 bacterium | reverse complement strand
AGGAATTAGTGCATTATTAATTCTAATTTTAGTAGTTTTACAACGTAGTAAATTCAGTCATAAATCAATTTTAAGATCTAAGAAATAAAATTAAAAAGACTATCTATCTTGACTTTTATCTTAAAATATCAATAATTTAAGAAGTATGTTTGAGTATTTTAATAGAGAATGGGCCCATAGCTCAGCCGGTTAGAGCACCTGCCTTTTAAGCAGGGTGTCGTGGGTTCGAGTCCCACTGGGCCCTCCATAGAATTTTTAGATTCCGTGTTGTATTTATAATTAGGCTGAAAAAGCGGACTAATAACAGGAGTGTAAATATTTCGGCTTAAATTATCTAACATCAAGTGAGTTTAGTGATAGACTAGTTTTAACTATCTTTCGAAGGAAAGTGTCCACGATGTAGTGTATGTGCAAATTAGTGGCCGATCAGTAATGCTTATGATAGACTGAAAGCAATATGGAAGAACAACACCAACAGTCGAATGTAGTATCTGAACAACCACAACAAAAGTTTAGTAGCTCTCACAAAAGTCCTAAAAAACTCATTCTATCGCTTGTAGCTATTATTTTGATTGTTGGAGCCGCTTATGGGACTTACGCTTGGCAACATAGTAAGCTGAATACTGCTAATCAAAAGATAGTTTCATTACAATCCCAACTTTCCTCGGCCAGTAAGCAGAGTAATACATCTAGTTCAACATCATCAACATCTACTAAGCCTATATCTACCACCTTTACTTACACGCCTCAATTAGGTGGTTTAAGTTTAACCTTGTCTAAGTCGTATGATGTTTTAGTAGCTGCTGACGGTAATTTTGGTGGTGCGCCGGGTGTTGACTTCAAGGTAGTACCAACAAGCAACACAAATATATCTACAGACCAGAACTGGACAGATGAAGCTGAAATTCAAATAGGTGGATTTACTAATCTCAATGACTCTGTATCTCAAGAAGAAGCTCAAATGCAACAGAATGGTGATTGTAGCACTCTAGGCAGTGGCTCATGTGATACGACTGACTTTAGTGTTTCGGATACGACCATAGGCGGACAACCAGCAAAACTCATAATTGCAAAGGCTGCAAGCGAATATCAGGGATACATTAATGTCTACGTTGGCGGACTTGGCCAGTGGGGTTACACCATAACAAGCAATAACACCACTTCAAGTGGCTCTAATAACAACTCTCCCGGAACTCTATTAGCGGCTGTGCTTAGTGGCGTTAGCTTGAAACAGGCTAACTGGCCTTAAAAATGTAAAATTGCATATCTTATAGTTCTGCATTTTCGCAATTTCAACTACCACTGGGTGCCTTAGTAACACTTGCATAGATAATTTGAGGTATAAAAGAAACCATATCCCAAGCTATCGCGTTATGTCTGTATCAACTAAAAGCCAGCTTCTTGATGGCAATTTAGAGCCACAAGAGGAGCGAATCATTAGAGCCGGTGCTATCCTTAAATGTCAAAATAGTTCAGTGGTGGAAATTAGCGGTGGTGTGTCTCAGTAGATAACACAAATCTAAAAAGTTAAAAAATAACCCCTTAAAGGTAGAGTGTAAGCACAAAATAAACGAAATTTGTTATTGACACACGGTATCTTTAAGAATACAATACATAGTACTATGAATGTTACAACTATATCTAAGTTTCGTAAGAACGCTAAAAACTACTTTGACCAGGTTATAGAAGACCAGGACACCTTACTCATAACTCGTAATGATGGCCAAACAGTAGTACTAATACCCTTAGATACTTTTAATTCATATACTGAGACTGACTATTTACTAAGTAACCCTGTCAATGCTAAGCGTCTTCGTAAGTCTATTGAAGATGCCAAAGCCGGTAAGGTAGCAGTCCACGAGCTGATTGAAGTTTAAGGTTCATTATGGCTAGGAGACTAACGTTCACTAACACGGCCTGGGAGGACTATCTTTATTGGCAGTCACACGATAAGCAAATCCTTAAGAAAATAAATCGGCTAATCAAAGATTGTCAGCGCAGTCCATTTGACGGTATTGGTAAACCAGAACCACTAAAACGTGATTTATCCGGAGCTTGGTCAAGGAGAATATCCGACGAACATCGCTTGGTTTATGTAGTTACCACTGACGAATTACGCATATCTAATTGCCGATATCATTATCAGTAGACTATTTCTCTATGCCTAGCCATATCTTAATAGGCTGACTACTCAAATCTCTCTTGCTGAAGACTGGTCTACGTTTAGAGCAAGACAAGTTATTCTACAAGCTATTGATAATAATATAAAAGATACCTTAGGGTGTAATTAGATAGTTTTGGTATAATGGTTTTAATGATTAAGAGCTGAGGAATTTTTATGAGTGGACATTCAAAGTGGTCAACCATCAAACGTCAAAAGGGAGTAAAGGATGCAGCTAAAGGAGCAATATTTACTAGACTTGGCAATGCAATAGCTATTGCCGCAAAAAATGGTACTGATCCAGAAACTAATTTTGAGCTCCGTTTGGCAATAGATAAAGCTAAAGCTGCCAATATGCCACAGGAGAATATTAAACGGTCAATAGATAGAATCAAAAATAAAGAAAGTACTAATCTTCAAGAGGTATATTATGAGGGGTATGGTCCAGGTGGAGTTGCTATTATTGTTCAAGTTATGACAGATAATATTAACCGTACTTATCCAGAAGTAAGGCTAGCATTTTCTAAACATGCTGGAAATATTGCCGAAAAAGGATCAGTTCAATATTTATTTAATTTTAGGGGAATAATTACGGTAAACGGGAAAAATGAACAAAACTTATTAACATGTCTCGACTCTGGGGCTTTAGATGTTATAGAAGAGAATGACGATCGATTAGTGGTTATTTCGGGTAGTAGTGATTTAGCTAAAATAAGAGATAATTTAAGAGCCAATAAATTAGAAGTTATTGAAGCAGAACTTGGATATTTGCCAATTAATACCATTAAAATATCTGACCAAGAAACGGCAGACAAGATTATTCGTTTGCTCAATGCACTGGATGATATAGACGAAGTGACTAATATATTTACTAATTTCGAAATAGCAGATAATCTGCTAAAGGGAAATTAATGAGGATTATTGGGATTGATCCCGGAACGGGGATACTAGGATTTGGAATTATTGATTACCTCAAGGACAATTTAAAATTAGTGGATGCAGGAGTTATTAGAACAACCAAAAATGATAAAGCAGAAAATAGGCTTGAAGTAATTTTTAATGAGTTGACGAAGATCATAGACGAAAATAAACCAGATATTATGTCGGTTGAAAAACTTTTCTTTGCCCAAAACGTAACAACGGCAATGAGCGTATCTCAAGCAAGAGGAGTAGTCTTACTTTGTGCCAAACAGGCAAACCTTAATATTTTTGAATATACTCCTCTTCAGATTAAACAAAGTTTAACTGGATATGGAAGAGCAGATAAACGGCAGATTCAAGAAATGGTTAAAGTACTTTTAAAATTAAATACTATTCCTAAACCTGATGATTGTGCAGATGCTCTAGCTGCTGCCATTACTCACACTATGGTAATCGGGTAACTGTTTCCTTATAATAGGAACAATGATAGCTTATTTATCTGGAGAAGTGGTTCAAAAGAACGTAGATAATTTAATTATTGAAGTCAATAATATTGGCTACCAGGTCTATAGTTCGTACTTTGTGATTGAAGCAGCTAAAATTAACCAACCGACAAAAGTATTTATTTATGAAATTATAAAAGAAGATAGTTACGATCTATATGGGTTTGACAATCAGCTGAGTTTGGAGCTTTTTGAAAAATTAATAAGCGTTAAAAATATTGGACCTAGGGTAGCAATCGGAATATTAAATGTTGCTAAACCTAATGAAATTATTCAAGCAATATCTGAAGGTAATACAAATTTTTTAATGATGGCTAAAGGAATTGGAAAAAGAGCTGCGGAGCAAATAGTAGTTGAATTAAGAGGTAAGTTGGAGGATTCTGATAAACTAGGATCTATCAATTTAATTAATGGGTTTAATCAAAATGAAGAAGTAGTACAGGCACTTCTGGCTCTAGGATATAGTCAAAAAGATGCCCTTAAATTATTATCTAAAGTGGATAAAACTAAAGACATCCAAGAACAAGTTAAAGATGCCTTGGGAAATGGTTTATGAAAAAAGTGCCAGATATTTTACTAAATGATGGAACCAAAATTCCTCAGATTGGATTGGGCCTCTATTTAATAAAAGATGAGGCAGATTTTATGAATGCCTTTAAAATAGCTTATGACAATAATTATCGACTTTTTGATAGTGCACAATTTTATAAAAATGAACATTTTTTAGCAAAAGCTATAAAAGAATATAGGATAAATAGGAAAGATATTTTCGTAACAACGAAAATAGCAGTTAATAATTTTGGTTATAAACGAACACTTAAAAGTTTCGATCAATCTCTCAAAAAACTAGGTAGTGATTATTTTGATTTAGTTTTACTCCATTTTCCTGTACCGGTTCTTCGTAAACAATCTTGGAAAGCATTGGAGAAAATTAAGCTCCAAGGAGCAGCTCGGTCTATAGGGGTTAGTAACTATACCATCAAACACCTAGAAGAATTGAAAAAATATGCCAATATTTTACCAAGTGTTAATCAAGTAGAACTTCATTTATTTTTAGAACAACCAAAGTTACTTGATTACTGCAATAAGAATAATATTAAAATAGAGGCTTATGCACCATTAGCTCACGGGTTGCCTATGGATAATCCGATAGTTCTTAGAATGGCTAAAAAATATAACAAGACATATGCTCAAATTATGCTTCGATTTGATTATCAATTAGGGTTAATTATTATCCCAAAGTCAATCACTAAAGAACGGATTATTCAAAATATAAATATTTTAGATTTTGAAATTACAGCAGAGGATTTTAATTTATTAAAGACTTTAGACAAAAAACTAAGAACGTGTTGGGACCCAACAAGGATACCTTAAGGTATGATAGATAGAATAATTTTAGACAGCAAGAATCAACCAGAAGATATTGAGATTGAAACTAGTCTAAGGCCAAAGGATTTTAAGAACTATATCGGCCAAGAAAGGTTAAAAGAAAATCTGATCTTAGCTATTAAGGCATCTAAGATGCGTAATGAAGCTCTAGATCATGTTTTATTGTATGGTCCTCCAGGATTAGGTAAAACTACAATGGCTTCAGTTATAGCCAATGAACTAGGATCTCAGATCAAGATTACGTCTGGACCAGCAATTGAAAGAGCAGGGGATTTAGCAAGTCTACTTACTTCCCTAAAAGATGGAGAAATCTTATTCATCGACGAAATTCATCGTATCAATCGTAATATAGAAGAAGTTCTATTTTCAGCTATGGAGGACTTTAGGTTAGATATAATGCTAGGGAAAGGTCCAAGCGCTAAATCACTAAGGCTTAATCTAGCTAATTTTACAATCATTGGCGCTACCACTAAAGCTGGATCGTTGTCTGCTCCTTTTAGAGACAGATTTGGGATAGTTCATAGGCTGGAATTTTATGAACCGAGCGAAATAAAAACTATTTTAAAAAGGAGTGCCAAAATTTTAAATATTGAAATTGATGATCAATCTGCCGTGATGTTATCTTCAAGATCAAGATTAACCCCAAGAATAGCCAATAGATTATTAAAACGTATTAGGGATTATGCTCAAGTTACAGGAAATGGTTCAATCGATTTGAAAACAACTATAGCGGGACTAAAACTTTTGGAGATAGATGAGCTAGGGCTAGAGCCATCCGATAGAATACTATTAAAATCTATCATAGACAATTACAATGGTGGTCCGGTAGGAATAGCAACGATAGCTGCCTTACTTAGCGAAGAAAGAGCAACCATAGAAGATTTTATAGAACCTTACCTGATGCAAATTGGTCTTTTAGAACGTACACCAAGAGGCAGAAAAGTAACCCCAAAGGCGTATAAACATCTAAATTTAAATTAACCCTATTCAAATGGATTATTTCTAGCTTGCGCAAACAAGACCTGAACATTAACGCTATTGTTTTTTAATGATTCTAGTTGATTAACTATTTTAGGGTTGATCCTAAATAGACCGCCTGGAGCTGGAGTTCCAACTTGAGTCTGGGGTGAACTTACTGGATTTTGATTAAGTGCACCATTAACTTGAAGAAAAAGATAAGTATAACTAAATCCAATAAAAATAATAAAAATAAGTATTTTAAATTTATTAAATACCGCCCAACCCTTTTTTAAATTTTCAAGGAGTTGACTAATGCCTAATTTATTGTTTGAATCCATTGATTTATACTCCAGGTTTAATATATATATTAATACTTAAACTAAAGGAAAATAAGTTAGGGTTAGCAGGATTAGGTGTAATGCTAATAGTACTGACAAGTGCAGTTAGCCTGTTATTTTCAAGTGCACTTAAGAAATTAATTAATTCTGGATAAGTAGTCTCTTGATCAGATTGTGTAGAACTTTGAATAGTTATAGGTAACTCATAGATACCTGGGAGATTTGGAACAGGAGTTAACTGAGATAAACTAGCTGAATTTGCGGGGCTAGGAGCAGCCTTAATAGCACTAGCTGGAGGAGCTACACCAGTGTCTGGAAGTAAATTACCTAAAGTTGAAGTAGGAAAAGTAATCGATCCAATTACTACATTGTTGGCAGTTGCTAAATTGATTATCTGTCTTACAGCTTCGGCCTGATCTTTATTTTGAGGGACAATTGATGAAGCTATTTCAAAAAGAGGAGTATATTTTTTAATGTCTGATTTATCTTGAAGTAGGCTGATTTGTTCTTGGGTTAAGCTAGCTAATTTAGCTTTTAAATTATTGGTTCCAATCGCATCATTTTGGAAAAAATTATTTGACTCATATGTTAAACCAACGAAAATCAGCACACTAAAACAAAACAAAGCAATCATTAGAATATGAAATTTTTTTGAACTCATTTTTTATTTCCCTGATTAATAAATAAGAACTGATTATCTGTGTTAAACAAGGCTCTTAATTCAATAGAACAAGGATAACTAGGATTTGACGATGCCCCTTGACCAGAACAACTTATATTTACTATATCAACTTTAGAAAATATTCCGTTGCTAGGAGCACTTAGATTAACTTGAGTTTGAGTGGCTGTTTGATAATTAGTTGATAGGGCATTAAGGGTTATCCCCCCCTGAATTTGATTTATATTCAATCCCGTTAGAACTGATCCGTTGGGCATTACTGCTCCAATCTGTTGAATTAACTTAGAGAACAGAATTTCATTCCCCAAAACCTTAATAGCAAGATTAAGGCTATTAGAAATATCAACCACTTGAGCTCGGACAGAGCTTAAATGCTCAGAAGCTAATTGATGATTTAATGAATTAATTTGGTTATTATAACTATTTGAATTTTTAGAAATGGTAAATAATCCATAACTTAAAATAATTCCTAACCCTCCGATTGCCAGTAAAAAGGCAATTGCCCAATTTCTTAGTTTTACATTTTGCTTAGCATATTTATATGATAATTTAATATCTGGAGGTAATAAATTTAACATTTAAAATATCTCCCTAGGGTTAATAATACTAAGCCCAGCAACAGTTGCATACATCAGTTTATCGTCAATACTTGGAATCTTCAATTTATTAAAATCGAAGTATTGCCATGGGTCGGAATGCCTTACTGCCAATCTTAAGCTGGATGTTAAATAATCATTTAGTCCTGGCATATTAGCCCCACCACCTAATACAACAATTTGTTTGATCGGCTTGTTATTAAAGGCATATTCTTCTTCATAATAACGAATAATTCTTTTTAACTCTTCAATAATTTGATCAAGTGTTGGTTTCAGTGCACTAATAATTTCCTTTTGATGTTTTGAAACACCTAACCCATATTTGTTTTTAATTATTTGAGCTTCTTTGTCGGAAACCATAAGGGCTTCCTTAATTTTATGAGTAAATGTATTCCCCCCTGAATTAACGGTACCAGTTGCCAATATTCGATCAACGTATATGCTCATGTCTGAAGATTGAGAGCCAAAATCCATAATAACGCTAGCTATATTATTGTTCTTATCAAACGAAAATAATCTCCCCGAAGAGTTGAGCGTTGGTTCAATTAGGATCGTCTCAATATTTAAAATAGCTGCCAGTTCTAAATAAGAGTCAACAATTTTTTTAGGTATTCCCACAAAAAACACCTCAGTATTGGCACTATTTTCGTTGGCAATCTCATAATCTAGATATAATTCATCAATGGGGGTAGGGATATATTGCTCAACCTCAAGCTTAGTTGCATCTTCTATCTCATTCGGCTTAAGTTTTGGTAATACCAAATAACGCGTAAAAACTCTATAAGCTGGTATAGCGATAACTGCTCTATTAGTCGTGATATCTCCAATAAGTTTTTTATCAAACATCTCTTTAGCTGCTGAGGCGATAATCTCTGGTTTAACGATGACTCCATCATCAATAGCGCTATTTGCAAATGTATTTGCACCGTAACCAATAATGGAAGGTTTTTTATTTTTTGCATTAGGGTCTCCAAATGATGACTGCATCACTTTAATAGAGGTATGTCCGATGTCCATCCCAAAAATAGCTTTATCTTTATAAAAATATGGTAAGTTCTGTTTTATCATTGGCTGCCCATCAAAGCGCTTATCTTTACTAAGTAGTATTATATCAGAAAAAAATAAAAGCTCCTCTTTTTTTGGGGAGCTCCTATTTAACTTTGTTTAAGGCCTAGATTAATCTAGATTTTGCTTAACGTAAGTTGTTTGACCATTAACTGTGCCTTCATATGTTGCAGTTAATGTGTAGGCTGCACATGTTGTGTCGTTAGCTTCACAGTTAGCTGATGAACCCGTACTATCGACAGGGTAGTAAGAGTACTCCTTAGCTTGACCAGTTGAGTTGTCTGCAACTACTACATTGTTCACGTTTTGACCCGAAGAAGGATCAATCAAAGCAGTTGGATCTAGACTAGGCATATTAGTTGCTCTCCATGATGCACTATTTAGATCAGCATTTGATGGATAGTGCCCATTTTGGCTGTAATAAGCCTCTAATTGTGTTTGGATAGACTGAATGTCAGTCTGTCTAACTGCGTTTCTTGCCTTAGCCTGGATTCCAGAATAAGTAGTAATTACTATTCCAGCCAAGATTCCAATAACTACAATCACGATCAAAAGTTCGATAATTGTAAATCCTTTTTGTCTGTTTTTTAATGATATCATAAGGTCCCACCCTCCTTACTAAGTGATGGTAATTAGATTAATATTTATTAATATTCAAGTTTACCTTAAAGATAAACCGTCATAAGATGTATTATAACCATAAGTTTAATCAAATCAAGTACTTTTAATTATTTCCAACAACTTTAGTTAAATCAGCAATTGGCCCCATGACTGAGGCAGCAATTAATCCCACGCCTGCTCCAAGAAAGACAATCATGATTGGTTCTATTATTGAAGCTAGCCCGTCAATTAATACGGATACTTCTTCTTCATAGAAATCAGCTATTTTGGGAAGAACGGTATCGATTTGCCCTGTTTCTTCGCCAACCATTAACATTTGAGAAACGATAGCCGGAAAATGTTTACTTTTTGATATCGGCTCACTTAATTGTTTTCCGTCTTGAACTTCTCTAGCAGCAGCAATTAATTCATTTTCTATTACTTTATTCCCAATAGCTGCTCCTGTTACTTCGAGAGCATCAAGTACATTTACACCAGAACTCATTAATGAAGAAAAGGTTCGAGCAAATCTAGCAATAGCAATTTTTAAAACGATTATCTTAACTACTGGAATTTTCAAAAGAAGACCATGATAAATTAATTTCCCTTTAGGTTTTTTGGTATAACGATAAGCAATGATTAAACCAATCCCAATAATTACACTAATTAAGATAAGATTGGGTGTAGATTTTAGGAGTGGGACTGAACCAAGTAGCGGTATAAATTTAATAATTGAACTAGACACACAATAATGGGAGAAATCTACCAGAACCCTCGAATAAATAGGAAGTTTTGCATTTGGCCCACCAAGTTCAACAAATAAGAGGCTGATTTTAGGCATAATAAAGAGCATTATTCCAAAAAAAGCAATAATGGTTACAATTAAAATAACTGTTGGATACATCATTGCAGAGAAGATTTTTTTTCTAAGCGAGGCATTTAATTCTATTTGATGAGCTAATCTCTTTAAAATATCATCGAGTATACCACCTTCTTCACCGGCACGAACCATACTAACAAAAATTTCATCAAAAACGGTTGGATATTTAGAGAATGCTTCAGCTAAACTAAGTCCACTTTCAACGTCTTTAGTTACTCCAACAAGGACTTCTTTTAAATAGGGACTTTCGGTGTCTCCCTGAAGAGCAGCCAAAGATCTTACTAAAGGAACACCAGCACTTACCATTGTCGATAATTGTCTTGAAAAAACTACCAAGTCTTGAAGTTTGACTTTTTTACTTGACCAAATAGTAGCATTTAACTTTCTCTTTTCTTGATTAACTAAAATTGGTCTATAGCCTTGTTTTTTGAGCAAGGCTAGAACGGCTTGTTTACTGTCGGTTTCAACAACACCACCAATCGTCTTACCTTGATCATTAATTGCCTTATAATTGAATTTCATCTAATCAGCCACCGTTACTCTTAATACTTCTTCTATGGTTGTTTGACCTCTCAAAGATTTGATTAAACCATCTATTCTTATTTTAACCATTCCTTCTTCGGTTGCATTTTGTTCAATTTCTTCACTAGATTTATTCTCCAAGATCATGTGCTGGAGGTTCTCATTATTTGGTAAAACTTCATATATCCCAATTCTACCTTTATACCCGCTATGATTACAAATATCACACCCATCTTTGTTGGCCTGCCATATTCGTTTGATTTCCTGAGGGGTACTACTAAGTTCCTTGTCCGCTTTGTTATTTGAAGGGTTAATCCCATTTTGAGCGGCTTCTTTTTCTAATTCGTTTACCAATATCAAATCCTTTTTTTGATCAAGATTAAAATCTTTGATGATTTGTTTTTCGATAGCATCATCAACTTTTATTTCAAAAGAACAATTCGGACATAATTTTCTAACTAAACGTTGAGCGATTACAATTCTAATAGTGCTAGCAATTAAAAATGGCTCAACACCCATATCTAAAAGTCTAGGAAGGCAAGTCGCCGCATCATTAGTGTGTAGTGTTGAAAAAACTAGGTGACCAGTTAAAGCCGCTTGAATAGCTAAATCAGCAGTTTCTTTATCTCTAACTTCGCCAACCATAATAACATTAGGGTCTTGTCTTAGTAGTGCTCTTAGGCCATTTGAAAAAGTCATTCCAGCTGCCGGATTTACCTGAGTTTGATTTGCACCAACTATATTGTATTCCACGGGATCTTCAATCGTTGCGATATTAATATCTGGTGTATTTAATTTACTTAAAACACTAAATAAAGTTGTTGATTTACCCGAACCGGTTGGACCAGTAACGAGAACCATTCCATGTGGCTGAATAATGGCTGTATTTAGCTCATCTAATGCCTTACCCCAAAAACCTAACTCGTTAAAATCGGCAGATTTAGATGATTCATTTAAGATACGTAAGACCATCTTTTCGCCATCGAGTATCGGAAGAGTCGAAACTCGTAAGGCATAAGTTTGTCCGCCAACTTCAACCTTAAATCGACCGTCTTGGGGGGCTCGATGTTCATCAATTTTAAGATTACTCATGATTTTAATACGACTAACTAATGAGTTTACAATTTTCTTCGGTAATTTATTAGCTTCTCTTAAAATTCCATCGATCCTATATCTAATTAAAAGATAGTTTTCTCGTGGTTCAATATGAATATCTGAAGCCCCCGATTGAATAGCATATTCAATAATTAGATTAACAGACTGGGCAATAGGGGAATCCTCGGCAACAATAGCTCCTTCATCTTCTTCAGTTTCTTCGTTTTCTCTTTGGGTTTGAATAACTTTTGTAAGCTCAGAACCAATATTTTCTCTATATTGATCAAGTGCAGATTGTAAAAGAGATGAAGTTGTAATAAATATGTTTAGATTATTCCCGAGTTGTTTTCTCAAAATGGTAAGAGCCTGAACATCATCAGGATTTTCCATAGCTAAAGAAATATTTTTATTCTCGTCTATATCAAAAATTATGGCTTTGTATTGTTTGGCAATCCTTTCCGGCAAAAGACTAAGATATTCTTTTTTAATTTGAGTACCGTTCAGTTCAACAAATGGGACATTTATTTCATCTCCATAGAGTCTTGTTAATTCTTTTTCAGTTAGTAGTTTTTCGTCAATAACTATATCTTGGAGAGGCTTTTTTTGGCTTTCTTCCTTTTCTCTTAGTTCTCTAATTTGAGTAGAACTAAATTTAGCACTATTTTCTAATAATTTCTGGACTAGATTATCCGGAATTTTCATATTTGTTTTTGTTCCTTTTGCCCACTCATAATTATGCTATTAATAATATCAGAAAAAGTATCTAAAATTAATAAAAATTAAATATTCTAAGATTTGTCTAGCTTATCTAGCTAAATTTGAGATATAATCTATTTTAGATGGGTGGATAATTTAAAAAAAGGTTAAAAGTGTTATGAAAAACGAGAATGAAGATAAAAATAAGGCCCTAGGACTTGCTCTTGAACAGATTGAGAAACAATTTGGTAAGGGATCGATTATGAAGTTGGGAGAGTCAACACATGTCAAGGTAGAAACTATATCCTCTGGGGCATTAAGCCTAGACATTGCTCTAGGCGGAGGTTTACCTAGGGGAAGAGTAATTGAAATTTATGGACCCGAAAGCTCAGGTAAAACAACAGTGACTTTGCATGCTATAGCTGAAGTTCAAAAATTAGGGGGAAGGGCAGCTTTCATAGATGCTGAAAACGCACTTGACCCAGAATATGCTAAAAGAATTGGTGTTAATATAGATGAGTTATTGCTTTCTCAGCCAGATAATGGAGAACAAGCTTTAGAAATTACCGAAACACTAGTTCGTTCAAATGCCGTTGATTTAGTAGTTATTGATTCTGTGGCAGCTCTAGTTCCAAGAGCAGAAATAGAGGGAGATATGGGGGATTCACTTCCTGGTCTTCAAGCTAGATTGATGAGTCAAGCATTACGAAAACTGACCGGAGTTATTAGTAGATCAAAAGCGACCGTAATATTTATTAATCAAATTAGAATGAAAATAGGAGTTATGTTTGGTAATCCAGAAACAACGACTGGGGGAAATGCTCTCAAATTTTATGCTTCTATTCGAATGGATATAAGAAAAATTGCTCAAATTAAGCAAGCTGATTCAATAATAGGTAATAGGACTAGAGTAAAAGTAGTTAAAAACAAAATTGCACCTCCTTTTAAGGAAGCTGAATTTGATATTATGTATAACGAAGGAATATCTAAAACAGGAGATGTCCTAGATCTCGCAACCAATAAGGAGATAGTCCAAAAAATGGGTGCTTGGTATTCATATAATAACCAGAAAATTGGGCAAGGTCGGGAAGCAACTAAAGAATATCTAAAGCAAAATCCCAAAGTTTTAGAAGAGCTAATCAAAAAAATCAAAGAATCGCTCAAAGAAGAATAAGTTCTAAATGAAAATCAATCGAATTGCAAAGATAGGCAATGAAGATAAATTCGGGGTGTTTATTGATAATAAGCTGAGATTAATTTTAGACGGTAAAACCATTCTAGAGACAAATTTAAGATTAAACCAGAGTATATCCGATCAGGAACTAAAAAAAATCGAAGAATTAAAAAAGAACAATGAATTTTATCTAAAAGCTATAAAATACTTAAGTCATCGTCAAAAAACCGAAAATGAATTGAAGGATTATTTAAAGAAAAAAGGAGCTCCTGAGGAGCAAATAAAAAGTATACTAAATCGATTTAAGGAAATGGATCTAATTAATGATCAAAGATACGTTCAAAGTTTTATTCATGATAAATTAAACTTAAATTATGCTTCCAGAAAAAAAATAAGCTATTTATTAAGAGCTAAAAAGATAGCCGAAGAAATCATTAAACAATCATTAGAAAACGAACAAATAAGTGATCATCAAACTCTTAAAAAACTGATCCAGATAAAAAAATCTAACCCTAAATTACAAGATAATCTAAAACTAACTCAATATCTAGTCAGAGTTGGATTTAATTACTCAGATGTCTTGGAAGCATTAAAAGAAATTACAGCAGAAGACTAAATAATAGCATTCGCATTCTGAAGTGCAGGGCTCAGTAGGTCATTAATTATAATTTTATTAGGAGTTATTTCATTGATCTGATCTCTACCAATAACCAATGCTCCATTATTCAGATTTTTAAATATTGGTTTTTGAACATATAGTTTTTGAATAAACATTGAAGAACTGTCAATGGCGTAGTCCGAGACTTTGCCAACTTTATCTTTTGAAACAGTCTCAACTCTTTTTCCAGACAAATTAAAATCAATATTAATAATTTCTCTAAGTTTTATTAAATCTTCTGGATCAATTAAAGCTTCATGGTCATTAACGATATACCCATCATCCATAATTTCGCGGATGTCTTGAACCAACAAAACCATTATTTTTTTAGAGAATCTATCCTTGCAATAGAAACCCTCAATTTTTAAATTATTCGGATTAATAATTTCTCTAACAACCGAAGCAATTGGAGTAGTAGTCTGAAGAGATAAGACTTCTTTATCTAGAAAATAACTGTTTAAATAAAGCATACCTTTCATTATATTATTTTATTTAAAAAACTTGCTAATTTGGTTTATTTATACTTAATATAGATTAATTGATGAAGACTAACTCTAAAAAATTGAGGTTTGATTCTGTAAAAGAGTCACGGAAGTATTTTTCTCACCTTGGATCTAAACTAAGGGGAGGGGAAGTAATTGAATTTGTTGGAGATCTTGGTAGTGGCAAAACAACTTTAACTAAGGCTATAGCTAAAGGTGCGGGTTATCAAAATGAAGGAAGTAGTCCGAGCTTTACCATATCTAACGAATATAGGGTGGATAAATTTACTATTTATCATTTTGACTTTTTTAGAATTAGTCAAAATCCAGGAATTATTAAATATGAGCTTAATGAACTTTTCAATAATAAAGATGTTGTTATTATAGAATGGGCTGACTCAGTTTTAGATATTCTCCCAAATAATAAAATTAAGATTCAAATTAAAGTTCTAGATCTAAATTCTAGAGAAATAGAATTAGAGAATAGCCCTAAATTTAATTATTTATTTAACTAAAAATGAACTACTATATCCTTACTCTAAGAACAGACAATCCGACCGCTGAGCTAGGTTTATTTAATAAAAATCAGAAAGTAGACTATTTTAAATATAGACATTTTAATCAACTTTCGGAGGACCTATTAATAAAAATAGAGAAACTTTTTAATAAAAATAAACTAAAATTTAGTGATTTATCGGGGATTATTGTTTATAAAGGACCAGGTAGTTTTACTGGCCTTAGGATAGGCATCTCCTTGGCAAATGCTTTGTCTTACTCTCTGAACAAGCCGATCATTGGCTCTATGACAGAAAACTGGATTAAGTTAGGCATTAAAGAACTATTGTTGGGTAAGAACCAAAAAATAGTTATTCCCAAATACGGTGCTTTAGCACATATTACTGAAGCCAAAAAATGATCCTTATTTTATAGTACGAATTCTGATAGATTTTAAGAAAGTATCTGACTATTGTGCTAATCTACGGAGTATTGAAAAAGTGATTTTTTTGTCATAATATTTAAATTGAGGATTAAATCTATGGCTTCGACATCGGGACACCAAATTGTTTCAAGCACATCCAATAATGAGATATCTTCAACCAATGGACTTAATTTTCAGATAGTACCTCTTAGAGGAATTCCTGTTGTAGTCATTATTTTGATTGGTCTAGTAGTGGCAATTGCTACTAACAAGCTATGGGCGCTTGATTTTTTTCATGTTGTAGGTGGTGCATTGTGGACAGCAACAGACCTATTTATTGGATTGTTTATTGGACCCATGGTTTTAGCACGATTATCAATTCCGGCTAGGATAGAATTTTCTAAACGATTTATGCCCAAAATGTTGTTAATTATGCCTACTCTAGTGACGATGACTCTTGCTGGGGGTTTTCAGTTGGCCCGTCATCTTGGATACTTAGGAACCACTGCCCCAGAACATAATTGGTTGATTGTTGCTTTTTGTGTAGTTGGCATTATGTTAATAGTAGCTATGGGTTCTTTGGCTCCGGCTAACCTGGCAATTTTATTTGAATTAAAGAAACCAGTACCTAACCCTAAAATCATTAGTTTTCTAATGCGACGGTTTATATATGGATCTGCAATTTTGGGGATTATGCAAGTAGCTACTTTAATAATTATGACAAGAGTTGCAACATTATGAGTTCAATCAAATCACGTCAAAATGGGCAAAAATTTCGATCCAATAAATTGAATTCTAAACAATCTTTAGAATATTGGGAGCGAAAATTACCACCAATTAATGAATTATGTTTAGGATCACTAGCTTTTATTATAATTGATGGTATATATATAGCTGCTCACTTGCCCAGGCTTCCGTCAATGACGGTGGTCACTATATTCTTGAGTTTGGGGGGAGTATTAGCAGCCTTAAGTTGTTTAGGACTTTATCAAATCAAACAATTTGCTTGGGATAAATTTTTCCTGGTACTACGTTGGATGAGTTTAGAATACTTAGTTGAAGCAGGAATGCTGGAATATATTTTTAGTTATGATGACGTTAGAGGCAAAATGCTCCTGGTGCTAACCCTGGCCTTAATTATTTTTGCCATAGATATACCAATTATTGTAGCCTTTACAGTTGCTCGTTATCAAGTACCATCTAATGTTCAGCAGTAATTTTATAAGGTTAGCATCATATCAAAAAGATAATATTAAATTTTTTATATGTTTTTTTCCAAAAGAATAGCAAACTAATTTAAGAAAAATAAAATGAACATGTTTGACAGTTGAGTGCCAAAACCTAAAGAAACTTTTCGTATCATTATTTCCCTAAAAAAATAGTTATTAAGTAAGTATTATGTTAAATAAAAATAACTATAGTAAAATAGTCAAAATTATGACATACTATGTATATGCCAGGTTTTAATCATTTTTCCTTTCCGAGACCCTTAGAGACTTCGGTACCTGATTTAGTCGAAGAAAAAGAAACTAAAGAAATAAAACGATATGAACTTAATCAATTAAATAGAACTAATTTAGAGTCTTTGATAAATATATCTTTTGGGGGGCAATTAATAAAAGATTATTTTAATATTCTAAATCCTGGAGCAAAGATTTATATGCCTTCAACCGGAAGATATGAAGCAGTCGGTATAGTCATAGATATTAATAGAATAGGTTATATGGATAAATTAGCAGTTCATCCTCTTTATACTAATCAAGGTCTTGGAAAAAGAGTGCTAAGAACTATCTTTGGCGATAATCCAAACGGATTATTTTGGCGTGCAGACATCGATGATCAGAGATTAATCAATTGGTATAGCCAAGAAGCAGATGAAGCCAAAAAAATAGGAAATTGGGCGGTGTTTTTTAAAAACGTTCAAGAGCCAAATAGAATAAGAAAGAGTCTAGAATATCTAGAAAATTTAAAACCAACAATTTTTATTAATGAAAATAAAATTGCACCTAGACTATAAAAAATGTATATTAAACTATTAGGAAAGATGATTGTTTAACCAATAACTAATCAATCCTGTAAGTTCTATTAAATTATTATTTGTAAATCCAGAACTATATAAACTAGTGACGTGATAGCGATTGTTTATGAATAGATCTGTTTAATCTAAGGAGGGGTAGCATATGTTAAGTGCCATACTAGCGGTAGTGGGTTTGGTGGTTGGTTTTTCAGCCAGTACGGTTGTTGTTAAGAAGAAAATGAGTTCATCTGAGACTAATGCTCAAAAAGAACTTGAGAAAGCTAAAAAAGAAGCCAATAAACTAGTTGAACAGGCTAAAGAAGAAGCCAATAAGTCCATAGAAGAAACCAAAAAAGAGGAACAGTCTAGACGTAAGGAACTTCAAGAAATCGAACAAAGATTAGTATCTAGAGAAGAGAATCTTGATAAAAAACTAGATGAGCTAGACAAAAGGACAGAAAAATTGAGGGTATCTGAGGATGAGATAGAACAACTTAAAAATGAAATTAGAGATATTCGACTAAAGCAACAAGAAAAATTGGAAAAGATTGCAAAACTTTCAAAAACAGAAGCAGCCCAAAAACTGATGGAGATGACTGAAAGAGATATAAAAAATGACTTAGTAGGATTAATTTTTAAACTTCAAAATGAGGCTAAAGATGAGGCAGAAGAACAAGCAGCTCTAATTATTACTTCAGCTATGGAAAGAATGGCTTCGGAGGTTACTGCAGAGCGAACCATAACCTCAATAAAGCTAGAAGATGAAGAAATGAAAGGTAGAATTATCGGAAAAGAGGGTAGGAATATCCAGGCGCTCCAAAAAGCAACTGGAGTGGATATTATGCTTGACGACACTCCTGGATATATAGTTCTAAGTAGTTTTGATCCAGTTAGAAGAGAAGTAGCCCATCAGGCAATAGAGATGCTTATAAAAGATGGACGTATTCATCCAGGTCGAATTGAAGAAATTGTTGAAAAGGCTCAAAAGAATGTTGAGAAAGATGTTATTAAGGCGGGTGAAGACGCTGCTAGAGAAGTGGGTGTAATTGGTATTCCAAAAGAAATCCTCCACTTGTTGGGAGAATTAAGATATCGGACTAGTTATGGTCAAAACGTACTAAAACACAGTACAGAAATGGCCCATATTGCGGCTATGATTGCAGAAGAAATCGGAGCAGACGTTAAAACAGTTAAATATGCAGCTCTAGTTCATGATTTAGGGAAAGCCTTAACCCACAAAATAGAAGGCAAACATCATCATATTTCTGGAGAGGTCTTACGTAAATATGGGGCACCAGAAGAGGTTGCCTTAGCTGCTGAACAACATCATGATGATATTGAAGCAACATCAGTTGAGGCCTTAATTATTAGAGTAGTGGATGCAATTTCTGCATCAAGACCAGGTGCAAGGAATATCTCTGCCGAAAATTTCACCGAGAGGATGAAAGAACTTGAAAACATTGCCAATAATTTTAATGGTATAGAAAAATCCTATGCTATTAGTGCGGGTAGAGAGCTAAGAATTTTTGTTAAACCTAAACAGATCGATGATCTCTCTGCTATAAAATTAGCAAGAGATATAGCTACCAAAATTGAGTCAACTATGCAATATCCAGGAACTATTAAAGTAAACGTTATACGAGAAACAAGGGCGATAGAATTTGCTAAGTAGCCTCGAAAATAAACCTATGAAATTCATTTATCTTGGAGATATCATGGGGGATCTTGGACTACAAGCTACTAAACAAGTACTCCCCAGCATTTTGAAAAAATATAATCCCGACTTTATAGTAGCGCAAGCTGAGAATGTTGATAATGGTAAAGGAATATCTATATCAAAATATGATCAGTTAAAATCTCTAGGGATAGATTTTCTAACTGGCGGAAATTGGACATTATATAACCCAGAAATTTATCCGTATCTCGAAGATCCAAATAAGCCAATAATTCGACCAGCAAATTATCCCAGTCCCACACCTGGACTTAAGTATAAGTACTTAAATACAATTCAGGGTAAAGTTTTAATAATAAGCTTATTGGGTAAAATTGTAGGTAAAGATGCTAATTTAGAATTAGATAATCCCTTAAAAACAATTGATCAAATATTAGAAGAACAAAAAGAAGAACCTAAAATAGCAACTATTGTTAATTATCACGGAGATTATTCAAGCGAAAAAGTAGTTATTGGGCATTATCTAGATGGAAGGGTAACAGCAGTTATTGGAGATCATTGGCACGTTCCAACTAATGATCCTAGAATTCTCCCTCGAAAAACAGCCCATATTAGTGATGTTGGAATGATAGGTGCAAGAAATTCTTCTTTAGGTGTAAAACTAGATGTAATTATTGCTCGTTGGAGAGATAATTTAAGGTTACGCAATGTCTTAGAAGATCAAGGTGAAGTTCAGTTTAATGGAATAGTTGTTGAATTTAACCCAAAAACTAAAGAAGCTTTGACTATATTTCCAATAAATGAATATTTCTGACAATAATTTTTTGATATAATACCCTAAAGGAAATATCCGGGGATTGGCGCAGTTGGCTAGCGCGCCGCGTTTGGGACGCGGAGGTCGGAGGTTCGAGTCCTCTATCCCCGACCAAGCTCAAAATTCCGACCTTACAATAGCGTTTTTTGATACTCCTAGACTTGATCAGCAATTTTGATCATTAAACTATCGATTCAATCTTGTTTGTTGGTAGCTATCTTCTGACCATCTCTAAATTCAGTAGGTATCTTAAGCGCTTCACCTGGATAAAGGATATCGCTTTCATTCTTAGTTTGTTTCTTTAAAAATTGAAGTAAATAATAATTATCATTGCCATTAAAATAGATATTTGATGGATAATTCTGATCAATTATACCTTGAGGTGTATAGGGCGGATCATTAACTGAACCTACGTAAACAGTTTCAAGTGCATTTTTAGTATTGAAAGGATCGCTATTTACTTGTCCTACGTGATTAACAATTCCATTTCCCAAATACAAGCCTAAAGTCAGACTACCGACCGATGCTATCCATCTCCTACCATAATGATTTTCAGCCCTTTTTTGAGGATCAAGTAAGGGCATATCACGGAGTTTCTCGCCAATCGTTTTAGGTGTAGTGCTTCGTCTAGTTGACTTCCTGGGATCTTTATTCATAAATAGCATTGTACCACATAATAGTAATACAAGCAATACCATTATTAAATAACTTAATTAAAATCGAGATATAATAGCTTTAGGTATATTTAAATATATCGGGGATTAGCACAGTCCGGTAGCGCGCCATGTTCGGGACGTGGAGGTCGTGGGTTCAAATCCCACATCCCCGACCAAAAAGATATATAATATACCATAAATGACTGTATTAATAAGTATTTTTCTTGTTTTTATTGTCCTTGTTATAAATGAATTTATATATAGGAAGAAAACAGTTCACGGAGAAATAAGTAGAAAAGTTATCCATATTGTAGTAGGTAGTTTTGCGGCCTTTTGGCCATTCTTTTTAAGCTGGGATAGTATTCGGTTTTTAAGTATCTCTTTTTTGGTAGTAGTTCTAATATCTAAAAGAATCAATTTCTTTAGATCTATTCACTCAGTTGGAAGATCTACTATTGGTGAAGTATTTTTTGCTATTTCAGTAGGAGGAGTAAGTCTTTTGGTTCAAAATAAATGGATTTATCTAATAGCTCTTTTGGAAATGAGTTTAGCCGATGGATTGGCTGCCATGATCGGATATAACTTAAAAGTGGGGAAGAAATATAGGGTATTTGGGCACAATAAAAGCCTTGCTGGAACACTGACTTTTTTTATAGTATCAGTTATTTTATTGACAATTTATACTAAATACACTCACGGAAATCTTTTAAATCCATTAATCCCGATTTATGCTCTGATTGCTACATTTCTTGAGAATATATCAGTTGGAGGATTAGATAATCTAACTATACCTTTTTTTATAACGCTAGTTTTGAAGTTTTTTTAGGTGATCAGCCCTTAAGGCATTAAAGATTATTATGATATCGATTATTCCTTGAACAATGGCACCGTAAACTGGTTGAATATTAGCTAATCCGAAAATTAACATTAAAATAAAACTTAGTCCTATCCCAATCAAAATACTTTGTTTTGCTATTCTAAAGGTATGTTTAGATATTTTGTAGGCACTTACTACTTTAGATAAATCATCTTTCATTATGAGTATATCGGCAGATTCTGAGGTAGTAACATACCCTTTAGCTCCTAGGGCAATACCAACGTCGGCAATATTTAAAATAGGAGCGTCACTCACTCCATCTCCAACAAAAATAGATGGCCTTTTTTTAAGTTTTTCGATTGCCCGATACTTATCTGATGGAAGGGCTCTGGAAATAACTTTAGATATGCCTAGTTTTGATGCCATACTTTGAGCTATTCCTTTATTATCTCCAGTAAGCATTAATATATTCTTAAGTCCTAATTTCTTTAATCTAGAAATAGTGTCTTTCGATTCATCCCTAAGCCTGTCTTTAAGTGTTATATAGCCCATTAATTTATTATTAATAGCTACAAAAATAGCTGTTTCCTGAAGTTTATTGACGTTTAAATTTTTGGGTATAGGAATCTTTTGATCTTCTATCAGACTAATGTTTCCAAGTACTATTTTTTGTCCTCTAAAATCTGCTACTAAACCTTTACCAAGTATTTCTTGGAATTTTTTAACTTTTAAAGCCCTAAGATTTCTCTCTTTTGCAATTTTAATAATAGAGTTTGCGATAATATGATCTGAGAATTGTTCTAAACTATAGGCGTATAGCAAAAGATCCCCAGAGTTTGTCGAATCATCTAAAGTTACAATCTTATCTACTACAAGTTGACCAATAGTTAAGGTGCCAGTTTTATCAAGAGCAATTGTTTGAGCTTCAGCAAGATGCTCAAGTGCAGATCCGGACTTTATGACGATGCCGTTTCTAAAAGCGAGACTGATTCCTGAAACAAGGACAATGGGAACAGCTAAAAGTAATGGGCTAGGAGTTGCAACGATGATTACTTCTAAAAAACGAATAGGTTGGCCAGTTATATACCACATCCCACCTGCAATTAAATAAGCCAATATTGTAAAAAAAATACTATATCTATTAGCTAGTCGGGTAAATGGAGATTTTGAAGCTATTGCCGATTTTTTCAATCTAATAATTTGTTGGTATTGGCTATTTTCAGCTGTTGCGCTGGCCTCAGCGGTTATTAATCCCCCTAAATTGATCGAACCACTAAATAGTTTTTCTCCTATGTCTTTTGAAATAGAGCTATTTTCTCCAGTTAAAATAGATTCATCAAAACTAGAAGAACCCTCGATTACAACACTATCTACGGGGACAGGTTCACCCGGTTTAATAATAAATCGATCTTTGATCTTTAACACGTCAATCTTAACACTGATAATCTTTTTATTTCTAAGTAAATGAGCTTTCTTGGGACTATTCCCTAAAAGATTATTTAACTCCCTGGTTGCTCGATGATTAGCGTAATCATTTAGGCTTTTTTCTCCAGTTAGGATAATGATAACTACTATTGCAGCCCAATATTGATGAAGCAAAACAGCAGTTAAAATTGCTGTTGCTCCTAAGATATTTATTCCATAATTATTATCTCTAATATCTTTGTATATATTAATGACAATGGGGATTAATTCAATAATTGAAAAGAAACCTAAAACGAAATCAGCTTGGCTATGGTATTTTAAGAACCATAAAATTAATCCAGCAACTAAGCTAAGAATAGATAAACTAAATAATCTCCAGTGCCAAATTAAGGCTAATATTTTTTTAATCATCTTAAATATATGGGGCGAAAGATGGGTTTTGAACCCACGACCTCCGGGACCACAATCCGGCGCTCTAACCAACTGAGCTACTTCCGCCATTATTAAACTAACAGGGGTGATTATATCTTAAATCAAACAATATGACAAATTTATCTAAACCTTTTTTTGAACAGCAAAGCCATAAGGAATATTGGCAAGATCTAAAAATGTTTCCCTATCTCTAGTAATTGCTTGGGGAGGTAATTGTGGACTGTGCGTAGAAATACCTTCTACTTTTTTAACAGCAGTTCCAATAGACAAAAACTCAACCAATCCATCACCTAAATCATAAATATAGTTTTTTATTCCAAGGACATCATCAGCCCCAATTTCAAGGGCTTGATTTTTGACTTTATTAATCGACTCTTCTCTAGCACCATAGATTAATTCTGTTAAGGAATTAATTTCTCCCTTAACCAAATTACTCAAAGTAGCCTTAATTCCCCCAATAAAACCAAGCGAATAAACAGAAGTACCCAGGACTAATTTTAAGGGTATATAATTCATTTTGGTTACATTCCAAACTTCTTCGGCAGTTAAGTTTGAGCTGATTATCCCACCAACACTGTTAATTAAATTACTTATTGAAGGGTTGAATGATGCAGTCCCCAGCATAACCATTTCTTGAACCTCAATGGATCCTATTGGTAAAATAGTGGTATTTATTCCAAGTACACTGTTAGCTCCTTTGGATTTTGCTTCTGCAATGATTCTTTGAAGTGCTAAATTCCTGGTTGAATTAAAAATATCACTGTACTGTTTTACTTCACCTTTAATTAATTTCTTAAATCCTCCAAAAACACCTTTAACTATACCTATGGAGTAGGCAACATTCCCAAAAACAAAACTAACTGGCTGATAACCTCCATCCCATTGACAAAAAAGTTCCTGGGCATCAGCAGATGTACTAAAAAGATTCATATTTCTATTTATTGTGTCACTAACCGCAGAACCGATTGTTAAAAACTCAATATTGCCAGGATGAAAAACAAGTTCATTCTTAACCCCAATTGCACCAGAACCACCAGAAGCCACTAGTTCCTTATTAAATCGATCAAAAGATAATCTTCTCCCTTCAGCTATCATATTTGTAACTGCAGCTATTTCACCCCCTACAGCTGTTCTGATGCCAGATCTTATTGACCCAATAACCCCGAGCGAAAAAACACTATTACCAACCAATAAATTACCAGGGTTATACCCCAACAAATGAGCACAATAAAGTCCATTACCAGACAATCCAGAGACTTTTAAATTGTTTGAATCCACATTAAATTCTTTTATTATTTAACCATAATAAGTATAATTAGCCTAAGATTATTTGTAAAGTAATCTTTAGGCGTTTTTTTTAATACAAACGAACACAAATAAGGAAGAGCTTTGAGCATAAAGTTGTTTAATTTCAAAAATACACATCAAAAATTATATATTCCATTTTTTGGTATAGTACTTCTATTTGCGGTTTTTACTTTCTTATTTTTTAGTTCCCATAAAGTATATGCAGATACATATACAGCTGAAAATGGAGTATTTCAACTTACACCTCATCAAGCGCAAACAATTTATGAAAATCCCACAAAGTATATTAGTTTTTATTGGGTTAATACCGATCAGATAAACGTACATCTAATAATCCCAGGAACTAACGGTAAATGGGAAAGAGTATTTCTTTATTCATCCAACGGTGTACTGCAATTCCTCCAAAAACAACAACATAATATCTATAGCGAAACTAGTCAGACACTACCATCCGGACCCGGTTGTTCTTCTACTGGAACGAGCATAAGTATAAGTGCATATAATTATGGTAAAAATGGGTGGTCTACTACAACACAACCGTCACTAACAATTTATTATAAACAGATTACCAGCGATGTGGGGGGTTCTTCAGGATGTTCAACAATATCCCTAAAATCACATACATATAAAGTATCTTCCCCCCAAAACGCGAATTTTTTTCTTGTATATAGTAATAATGAAATTAAATTTGTAACTGAACTTCACAGTGTATATCATAACAACCCCAACAATACTTTCAAAAAAGTTCCTTCTAATAAGCTATACCACGTAAATTTATACTTCAATGCTGATGCTACTCCCCTCTCTAATTGTCCCGATAGAATTGCGGTGGCTTTTAATGGTTCTACGCCCTCGGCAGCTGAGCTTTATGAATTTAATAGTTCAAGTAGTGGATCACAGGCAAGTAGTATAACAGCACAAAACGTCCCCCCTCAGGCAGAGGCGTCATCGTGTCATTTAATTTCTATTCCTCGAAACATTTTTGATCCTAATAGTGATTTAGAACCAGGTGGTGGATCATCATACATTGCTAATTTTAGCCTCAAATTGCACTACGCTTCAGATAAGAAAGGCTATAATTTAACTCCTTATATAGAAAATTTTAACTTAATCAAATACAATAGTTCATCATCATCTTCTACTTCAAGTAATCCATCTGGAAGTACATCATCTACCCCTACCTGCGAATCATCATCTTGGTCTTTGTCTTGGTTGGCATGTTCAGTAATAAATGAAATTGCTAAAATAGAAGGAGATGTTGAAAAGATTATTAGCAAGTTATTGACTATACAAACTTTTACATATACCACGAAAACCTGTCACCCTGGACAAGCTGTTCAATGTATATATACTGTTTGGAATAATTTTAGAACCTATGCAGACGTACTTTTAGTTATTGGGTTTTTAGTTGTCATATTTGCCGAAAGCATAGGAGGAGGTTTAATAGATGCCTATTCTATCCGAAAGATTCTTCCTAGAATATTAATAGCAGCTATCTTAATAAATCTCTCTATCTATATTGTTGGAGCTTTGGTAGATATAACTAATATATTCGGGCAAGGGATATATAGTCTTTTAACTGTACCTTTTGGGAACAGTCTTTCGATACACCCAAGTAGCACCACCACTGGTACAGTACTTGGTCTTGGATTCGCAGGTGTCGTGTTAACAGTAGGGGTTGCATCAATCTTCAGCAAGGGAAAAGGTATGCTAGATATCATTATCGGTCTTTTATTTATGATCGGACTACCTGTATTAATGGCAGTACTAGGTATACTTGTAACTATAATATTTAGGATTGCAATAATATATTTTCTTACAATAATATCGCCGATAGCTTTTGTTCTATATATATTACCAAACACTGAACAATACTTTAAAAAATGGTGGAAGGTACTTATGGAAGCTTTATT
>JAJZWY010000007.1:0-25791 GCA_021846445.1 bacterium | reverse complement strand
AAATTACTGGAGCAATAGTTTCCAGTATAGGTCTGCCTGATGGTCTAGGGGTTTTAGCACAGATCTTAGGAATTGCTGCCTCATTAGCTCCTTTATTCTTAATACCTTTCGCCTTTAAGATAGCTGGGAATACAATAGGTACAGTTCATGATGCAGTAACTAAAGGAAGACAAAGATTACATGGAGGCATCAAAGGAAATGCTCAAGATCCTAATAGTTTACAAAATAAAATAAAGCGCCGATTTGGTATGGCTACAAATAATATGGGAATATCGAAAGGAGCATTGTTCGATCAAGTTGGTAATGCGCCTCGATTACTAACAAGAAAGGGTAGAGAGGAGAGAAGGAGAAGATTGTCCGAGAGAAGTACGATGCGAGGAAGTGTCTTAGGTAGTGAATTCTTAGATAAAGATGGAATTTGGCAAAAAAATAAGAACAATGATAAATTTCTATTGGCTCATGCAGATAAAGATCTTGCAATAAGAAGACGTAATGAAGCGGAGAAAAAGGGTGATTTTCAAACAGTTGCAGCTTGGGATCAAGCAATATCTGCGTCCGATATGGTCACCAGAAATAATGCAACAATGGCACTTTCTGCTAATCAATTAGCATCTACTGGTTTTGGTTTTTCTGCAGGACGGAAGGGTTATAACGAATTGGCTACAATGACTGCTAGACACGCAGGAGTTAGCTTTAATGATCTTGAAAAAGACAATGAAGGTAACGTCATTGGTGTTAAAGAAGGTGCTGCTAATGCTGGAATATATCAGAAGATGATGAATGATAATCAGTTTGCCTTGAGACAAGCTCAAAGGTATGATCTTGGAGGAGTTAATGATGGCAAGGGTTATGATTACGATGCGGGTATGGATAAGGCGAGTGGGTATACGGCTGGAAATGCTAAACCACAAACTTGGGAAGCAGGTGCACAAGAGAAACTTGGTATTGAAAAAATTTCGGGTGACGTTGTAGAAGATGCTAATCAATTAGCTACAAACTGGAAAAGCGGAAAAGTTAAGGAAGCAGACATCGGCGCATATATGGGTAAATTAGCAGAATCCTATCAAGGAGCAACAGGTGGAAACAAAAAAATTATTATGGATCAAATGAATGCTATTGAAGCCTTTACAACAGAACCCGGTATAAGTAATGAATTTTCTAAAGAAATGACTAATTTAAAAAACTCAGCTATATCGGGGCGAGGAATAGATCCAAATATATTAAATTCCAAATAATCTTGAGGAATAGTTAATGAACGAAGATAATCAGACTCCAGGATGGAAATATAATTCGGATAAATTTGACCCAAACAAAAAATCTTTATCTAAAGAAAATTTAAAGAATTCTGAAAAAAAGGGACCAGCTAATTCATTAGAAGATAATCAGGACAACAGTTTGTGGAATCCAAACGTACAGAAATCTAATTTATCTAAAATATTTAACAAAAAAAATAATAAAAAATTATTGGGTGGAGGAATAGCTGGTGGATTAATCACTTTGATTTTTTTTGGATTTGCAGGTATTGCGACATATGAACTTCAAACAATTGCTAAAGTTATTGGGAATGAAGAAGATAAGGTAGTTAAAGAAATGATGTATAAGGCATCTAAACATATATTTAAAAATGTGATGTGCTGGAAAACAAGTGTATGTAAAAAAGAACCATCAGATGATCCAGCGGAAGAAACCCCCCCTAAAGAAACCACGCCAACAGAAGAACAAGCTGCAAAAAATGGAGAGGGATTGACTAATGATATTAGTAACTTTAATTTAACGGATCCAAACATTGAATCAATGCTTAATCAGGCAGGAATTACTGTAGAAAAAGGAGCAAACGGTAATTTTCAATTATTAAATTCTAATGGTAGTCTGCTATCTCCAGAAGATATTACAAGTGATACGTCGGGTGTATTTGAACGTATTGATGCTGCAATGCCTGAATTTAAGGTAGGCGAGGTAACAAGTTTTAGGGATTTGATGTTTAAATTTGCTAATTCAGATTGGAATATATTGCCCGATACTCCAAACGATACAGCTTCTAATGCTACAAAGGATATTCAAAATGCGGATGCAGTTGGTGCCACAGGAACGATAGCAGAGTTTGAGGCAAAAAATTTAATCGAAGATCAATCTACCAATAATTCTCCTTCTCAACAACCTATCGATCAACAGGCACTCTCAGACGCAACAAATACCACAGGGGATATAAATAGTGCAGAAACGAATGTAATAAGTGATCTACAAAAAGGCGAAACAGCTTCTCAAGCAGTAGCTGATAGTACTAAAACACTCGAAAGTAGTTTAGATTTAAAGTCGTTAGCATCTGGTATTACCTCAATATCTGCTCTTGCTTTTGTTCAAGACGGTTGTCTTTTTGATGAGTTAATGAATAATCAGATTATAAAGCATATCCCATTAATCATAAGTCTTTTAATAAGGAACGGAACAACTACTCTAAGTTTGGCTAGTCAATTAACTAGTGGAAAAATCACTGGATCAGAATTTTCGTCAGTTATGAAAATGTATAACGGTAATCCTGCTGCTAAATCAGGTTCCCAAAGTTCTCTTCCGTTTAGTGCATCATCTGCATGGAAGAGTGCTACAGGAGGGACTGGTGGAATACCTATTGATCAGACTTCATTACCAAGTAATGATGGAGTAATGAAAGTTATGGGTAACATAAATAACGACATAAACTTTATACCAGGTGCAAGGACTGTTTGTAATGTATCAAACAGTACGGCTGGAAGTATAGCTATTACTATTGGAGGAATAGCACTATCTGGTGGGATTGATTTTTCAACCTTTGGAACAGGGCAAGCATTGATTACAGGTGTGACCACGGCTTTACCAATTGCAATAGAATATCTTGTACCATCTATAATCCAAACCATGATCCCTGTTCATTTACTGAGTTTCCAGAATGCTGTTCAGAATATGAATAACACCGATGCAGGGCTTAATCTAGCTAACAATAACTATTCTAGGTCAATGGGTGGTATGCCACAAACACAATCACAATCTGTTCAAAATAATACTATAGCGGATACAATGATTAATACTCAACAGTCGAGACTATCCTTTTTTGATCGTACATTTGCACTTAGTAATCCATACTCTTTAATTTCTAGATTTGCCGTTAATATTCCCTTGAATTTTAGCATGGCAATATTTAGTGCATTAAATTATATATCTAGAATTCCAGTTATTCTGTTTCATGGGTTCTCTTCAATTATCATATCACCGTCAGTTTATGCTGCTACTCAGAACCAAAATTATCCCGGAAAACAGTATAATCTAACTCAATATGCTATTAGTTCAACAAAACAAAACTATTATAACCCAATTATAAATGAGCAATATTTATTTAGTCGGGTAACCTATGAAGGTTACTCTGCTAGACGTATAGATATGTTGGGAAATCCTAATACTATCTCTCCAGGAGAAGATACAAACAATAATGATTTGTTGCATTGTTTTTATGATTCATATACGACTATCTATAGTGCTACAGCTTCAAACGGTAATCAATTTAATCCTTCCTTACCAACCTATGGAGATCCAGGAGCTGATCATAATTGTGGCGCACTAGGTTTATATAACCTTAGTGACTATAAAGATAATGGTGCTTCCATTTCCGGTTTACCAAACGAAAAGACCATTGCTTCAATCTATTGTAATTATTTATTAAATAATACAATGCATAATATAAAAGCATGCATGAGTACTCTACTAAGCGATGGACAGATAAACCACGATCTTACTCATTTTAGGCAATATTTATTAGACCTTAGCGTTATGAGAAATTACACTAATATGATGAGTACTAGCCCATGATTAAAAGAATTTTAAGTTTAGTAATAGGAATAATTTTTATATTCTCATTCACCAATGTTTATGCCCTATCTCAACAACAGTGGAATAGTCTATACGGAGATAGTATATACTACGACCCAAACCAGAATAATCAGGGATGTTCAACCACAAATTCGTCTGGTCAAAGTGCACCTGGAGGACTAGTTTTTCCTATTACCATAAATTCAGTTCCAGTAAGTTCTGCTAACCTAGCTGATGCTATCAATACATGGATTTCTCAAAAGAATCCTTACAGCGAGCTAAGTGGACTGGGATCAATTATTGTTGCAAGTGCCCAAAACTCTAACATTAATCCATTTTTTATAGTTTCTATCGCCCAAAAAGAGTCTAGTTTAGCAAGTCCTACGGATTACAATATTATACATGCTAACAATGCATTTGGAAGAGAGGCAGCCCCTGGACAACCTAGTTTCCAGGGGAGTCATTTATGGTACAAATGGAACAGCGTTAAAGACAGTGTGAATTATTTAGCTAATTCTAACAAGAATGCTGTTGGTGGTGGAGATGAGGCATCCTATTTAAGGGCTGAGTTTAATAATATGCTTAATAGCAATAATCTAGGTGGGGTAATGAATACCTATGCACCTTCAGGGCAAAACAATACTGCGCAATATATAACTCAAATCCAACAATGGATGGGGGAGCTAAATAATCTAGTAACTCAGTCATCATCTTCGTCTTCTGTTTCATCTGGTAGTTCTTCAACTTCGACCCCTCAATCTCTTCAAAGTAATTCATCAGGATCTTGTAGCGTAAATTGTCAGTCATCAACAAGTAGTAATCTAAGTCAAATTAGGCAACAGGTCGTTTGTCTTGCGCAAGCACAATTAAGTATTTGGAAAAGTCAGCCTGGATACACATCAAATGGTAGCAATAATTTTAGCTATGCTCATACTGGGTATTTAATTTATAGCCAAGATCGCCCGGAAGAATGGTGTGCGGATTTTGTGTCGTGGATATTTCATCAAGCAGGTGATCCTTTAAGTCAGACCGATTGGAATATTAGTTCTGTAGCAAACATAGCATCTATACAGAATCCGAAGTTTACGGTACACAATCAAGGTTCTGGCTATATTCCTCAACCCGGAGATATAGCTATCCATTACTCCAATCAAATTTCGCCACCTTATTATCACATCAATATAGTTGTGGCGGTTACCGGAAACTCTGTAACTCTAATCGGTGGTGATCAAGGAGGGGCCAATAATTTAAATTACGGTGGGTCTAATTCCGGTTCAGTTGTATCAGAATATACAGACAACTTTTCATCTAATAATTTCTTTGGTGGTTCTGATAATATATATGAATATGTAAGTCCAAATTAAGAATATGAACAATAATATAGTGATACCGAAAAAAGTTAAAGTAATAGCAGTTATATTTTTGATTATTTTTATTGGTTTAGGAATTATCAATATGTTTGAGTATTATTCTTTTCATCTTGTCAATTTATCGCCCGCTTCAAACGACATTAGTAATATTAGTCCGTTTATTGATTTTAATTTTAACTATGAATTAAAAAATAAAGGTATTTTAGTCACTTCAACTCCCAAAATAGTTAGCTCCTATAAAGTATATGGTAAAACTTTGAGGGTCTATTTTAATAGTCTTCTAAGCACAAAAAAACAATATTCGATTGTTTTAAATCACATATATAATACTAATAATTCAGAACTTAAAAATATAAAAATTAATTTTAGGCCAATATACAGTCCACAGAGTTTAACTAAAGCACAATCTGAATACGTTTTAAAGGCTCAGGCTCAAGGAGAAGCTCTGAACGCTACGGCTGGTCTAGAATCAATATTACCCTTTGTTAGCCCAAACGGAGATTTTGAAGTATCTTATTCAAATATAGCCAATAATTTTAAGTTAATAATTACCGCCCAGGGGGGCGCAAATCAACAAGAAGCAATAAATTGGTTAAGTAACAATGGATATTCTGTCCAAGGATTGAACGTTCAATACATAAATAGTGCTCCAATCTAGTCATCCGACTTTAGTAGTATCATTCACTAAAAGGATAAAAAATATTTAATTTCCATAATATCGTTCACTAAGTCTTCTTAGTTTTTTCTCTGCTTTGTAAACTCTTCTTTGTGGCTTTCTTTTGTTCTCGTATTCCCCTTGATACATTTTTAGTTTTTCTGAATAAGCAACAGGGCTTATTGAACCATTATTTAGAGATATCTTCAGATCTTTTTTCTGTTGTTTATATTTTGCGTATTCCCCAGACGTACGGCTAGATAAACTACTATGTCTCCCCGCTTCTCTCCCATATACCCCTTCTAAAAGCAAAACAGTACGCCTTTGATCTTCGATTCTATCTGCTCTTTTTCTAACTTTTTCATTCCTTTCTTCTTCTTTTTTCGATTCCTTAACTTCCGTCCAACGTTGTCTTCTTTCATCTTTTTCATTTCTTCTTTTTTCTTTTTCATTCATTTCATTTATTTTTTTTAATACCTTATATTCCTTCCGAGATTGTCTTGTTGTATCTTTTTCAGTATTCTCCTTATTTCGTATGGTCCTTTGGGTAACAAAACTGCCTAACTTTTCGGCAATCCTTGTACGTATCGATTCGATAGCTTCATTTTGTTGATCAGGATTATTATTTTCTAAATCAGTATTCTCCTTATTTCGTATGGTCCTTTGGGTAACAAAATTGCCTAACTTTTCGGCAATCCTTGTACGTATCGATTCGAGAGCTTCATCTCCTTGATTATTTGGACTGCTATCTGGATTAATGTTTGTTTTTTCATTCATAGCATTTATTATAGCACAAAACTACAAGATACGCAATATTATGTTAAATATATCATTGATAATTGTACAAAAAAGAGTAATACTTTAAATATAAAATAAAGGAGAATATAAAATGTTACATATATACATATACAGCTTTTTGGCAGGGATGTTTGGAACTAATGGGGTTCCTCATTTCATTAAAGGAATACTCGGAAAAAAACATCAAACCCCGTTTGGAAAGGAATCATCGCCAGTAGTTAATGTTATTTGGGGATGGGTTAATTTTGTTGTAGCAGGGTTAATATTATTTTACGCCAATGTTCATCCGCACTTATTGCGAGCATTTGGTTTCTTGGCACTTGGATCTTTGGTAATGGCTCTAATACTTTCATATACTTGGTCAACCACTAATGCCACTAAGCCCAAAAAATAGTTATATATTTAAATAAGTTCAACTCTAAATCATTGAAAAGTTATTGTTTTTGTAAATAATCTGTTCTATTATGAATACCCAACAAGGAGGCAACAATTATGGAACGAGAGAGAAGTTATACAAGGCACGAAAAAACAAGATTATGTTTCGCAACCTTATTGGCGCTAGGAGGTATAGCACTAGGTGCTTGTGCAAACAATGAATCTCCGCAAAGTCATAATTCAAATCCAGCAATAACAACTACAACGGCCCATAATCCGAACAATAGTCCACCTGCCAGAGGTTCATCAACAGAAAGCCCTAAGACAACTTCGGCTACACAAAATCAAGTACCTCTAATAAATCCTGAAGCTTTATTAAAAAAAGGAGGTTGCAAAGATTTAGGCCCTGCTGTAATAAACCTTATAGAAACATTGATAGGTAATGTTGGAGGATCTAACACCATCCAGTGCTCAGTCGTCGGTCAAGAATTACAAGTTAATGATAATTTTGCACAATCAGGTCCTAATGGGGGGATGAATATTTTAGCTCTGGATAACATCGACCAAGGCGGTCGATTTGGTTTCCAGGCAGGGACGAACATATGGAACGCTTTTATAAATTATGCAGAGTCTCATCCAAATAGTGAAAAAATAATTGATAACTATCAAAATACTGGCGTTAATGTAATATATTTCAAATCTCTGAATGAGTTTGCCTTTCTTTATCAGGGATACATTATAAATGGTGCATTTAATGGTTTCGGATATGACTACGCATCAGCCAATATTAATAACCCAAATTTTCAACCACTTGCTTCATTGATAGTCGATATTCTAAATTATGTTAATCAGAACGACAAGTAGTATAAATATTATCAGATAAACAGAATGAGCCCTATTAATGTACAGCAGGAGAGATAGGATATACCATAAATAAATACCCAAATTGCAAATATATATAATTTGTTGTATAATATATGAATGATTTTCCCAGAGCAATTTAAAGACTTAGATACCCAAAAATATTTAGTATTTTTAGATATATCTGAATTAAATCATCGAAAAAATAGTCATAATTCTAGGTTATTCTTAGATTATGCAGATCAAAAGTATCTAGCTACCAAAGGCCTTCATCCATATGGAGAAAGAACAGAAGACTCATTAAAATTGACAAATACTCGCAAAACAGATAGTAATTCAAATCTTCTTCAAATATTACTTCAAAAAGAAGATTATAGTATTTTTGAAGTTCCAAAATCTTTATTGTCTGTGATTAATGCTACCCTAGGATCAAATCCATATCATTCTGAGACGGTAGATAATGTATATCAGGAAATGGGTAGCATTCTAAGCCAAACGATTTTAGGTGGATATAAGATGAATGAGATAGGATTATCGGATTTTGGATTAAATATAGATAATGGAAATATAGTATTTATCCCGCCCTTCAAATTTAGAAAAGGGGAGAGTAATATTGAAAGAATAAAAGATAATCTATCTAAAACCATAAACAATAGTTTTAGATCTGTGTTGTCGGACAGAAGGGTAGAAGAACTGACCATTTTTATGATAGAAGGAATAGACAATGAACTCAGAGATAATTAATGGATCTTTAATTATTGAAGAACCAGAAGGCTCTCATGGGGATTACGTTGAAGATATTAATAAGAGTATTGGATACTTTAGGGAAAACCCATACAGATCCTTAGGTAATAGTGATTCGGGCCATGGAGTATTGTTTGGTGAACTAGGTTTATATGGTCAAGTAGCTGTTAAGCCATTTCCAACTTTACTAAGAGCAAAACATGAAAAAGAAATTCTTAATCATATATTATCTTATCATCCTAAGCTTGATGCTATTTGTCCAATAGAGGTATCGACTAACGGAGTGTTTGTTTATTTAATTACTAAGTATAGGCAGGGATTAAGACATTATGGTCAATTACCTTGGTATCAAGATATAACGTCTCGGAAATTAAGGCATGTAATTAGCCCAGTTTTAGGAAATATAGCTGAGGCTACTTCTAAGCTTCATTTATTTGGAATTACTCACGGAGACATGCAGCCCAAAAATATATCGTATGACGATAATGGTCCAGTATGGGTAGACCTAGAAAATGGACAGGCAAAATTATCTGGGAATGAGCTATATCTTAAGAGTAACAAAGATTATGAAAGATTTGGGGTTTCTGTTTTGCGTCGTGGATTACTAGAAGACAGATCACTAAAATATAGAGTCGGATACTTAAGAGATAATTTCATATCTAGAGTTATTGAACTTGAATCTTCAAAAATAGATCAAACTAATAGAGAAAAAATAATAACCGAAAATATTAGTAGAATATATCAAAAAATTACAAATAAGAACGGAAAAAGAAAAAAGAACAAGAACAAAAATTAACTGGTACCCCGAGCAGGATTTGAACCTGCGACCTTAGGCTTAGAAGTCCTCTGCTCTATCCAGCTGAGCTATCGGGGCAAGATCAACAGAGGTGATTATATCATAGTTTTAGTGTATACTAAATAAAGTAGTTTAAAAAAAACAAAAAATATGACTAATTTAACGATAATTCTAGGATTTACTTTCTTAAGTTTTTTAGTTATTTATTTTATGCTTAAGAGTAATAGGGGTCAAAAAGAGCCAGTTTCAGCTCTCATTTATGCCTCTTTGTTTGGAATAGTTGGATTTATTATTGCTGGCTTTTTAGAATATTTTCTTATCCCAGCTAATTTTTTAAATAATTATAGTTCACTTCTAAATTTGTTAATTGGAACAACGTTGGTCGGAATAATAGAAGAATTGTTAAAATTTGGGCCACTCGCTCTGTTTATTTATAAAAAAAGGTATTTTAACGAACATATTGATGGAATTATTTATTTTGTAATTGCTGGATTGACCTTTGGTCTTTTTGAAAATATTCTCTATACAATTAATTATGGATCAAAAACAGGTTTAACTAGAATGTTGCTAACTCCACTGTTTCATGGAGCTTTAACTGGTATGGTTGGATATTTTCTAATTAAGAATAAATTGGATAAAAAAAATCCTTTACATATAGTATGGGTACTACTAATAGCAATAATTTTACATGCTTTTTACGATTTTGGTCTCTTATCTGCAAATAATTTATATATCCTATTTTCAGTCTTTATCACTCTATCGTTGAGTGTTGTTTTATTTATAATATTTATTAAATCACTGGATCTAGATAAGGAAGAGGGGTTAAGTGTAGTTGGGATTAATAATTATTGTAGGTCCTGTGGCGCACCAAACCCCGATAATCATCTTTATTGCATCAAATGTGGAAAACGTGCTTAAATAGAGTACAGAAAAACTAAAATCAAAATGGATCAAAATAATATTTGCCCAAATTGTCATCAACCAGTTGAACCAGGAGCTAAATTCTGTGGGAATTGTGATCAACCATTAGTTGTTGTAGGTACTCCTAAAGTTAAGCAAACGGATAATCAGTCTATTCCAGAATATGCAAGATATTTTCCCAAAACTCGTCAACATTGGGCAAGCATAGCTTTAGTATTGGGTTTGGTTGGTATCATGGGAAGTTTCATTATCCCAATTTTTGGAATAATTTTTGGAATAGTTGGGTTTTTCTTAGCAATACTAACACCTAAAGAAATAGCCAAGAAGCTAAAAATAGGGGCAATTATTTTGACAATTCTTTCTGTAATAGTGGCTATTGTTAATGTTAGTCTCAACCTAAAAAACGGTAGCCATAATTCAGCTAGCTATAGTTCATCAATTTATTTAGTTACACCTTGTTACAATTTAAATCTAAGCTCAAAATTCACTATTACCAACCCCAAAAATAGTTGCAATGTGAAATTTTACGTAGGAAGTAATATTAATAACGCACTAGATATTTATCAAATAGAGACCCAAAATGTAGCTAATTTAAATAGTGCTAATTTTGATTTAAATCTTAAATCTGCTATCGAAAACGACCTAACCTCTCATTTATCTACAGGATTTAGTATAGTATCGTCTGAACAAACTACATTCGATGGCCAGCTTGCTTATATGGTAGAAACATACAATAGGGCTAAAAATTTATCTGTTTCCGAAGAAGCGGTTCTCTATCAGAAAGGAATTCAGGGAAATAATTTATTTATTATTACGCACAGTGCTGTTGGTAAAATGGCTCTAGGGAATGCTTTGGCAAAATCTTGGAGTTGGAATTAAGAAGTGCTGGTGCGGGTGGGGAGAATCGAACTCCCGTCACCAGTTTGGAAAACTGGGATAATAGCCGTTATACGACACCCGCTTAAGCTGTTAATCATTATATCAAAAAATTAAACTTCATGAAGAACAGTAATTTTAGCACCCAAACTATTCAGTCTTTCTGCTAAATCCTCATAGCCTCGATTGATAGTATAGACATTTCTTAAAATACTTATTCCTTTAGCTGCTAACATACCAATTAGTAATAAGGAAGCGGGCCGAAGGGCAGGTGGACAAACTACGTCTGCTGACTTAAAAGTTGATGGTCCCGTAACATAAACTCTATGTGGGTCGGCAAGTTCAATCTGGGCACCTATTTTGGTTAGCTCTGTGTAATAAATTGCTCTATTATCATACATCCAGTCATGAATTAAGGTTCTTCCCTGCGCAATGACAGATATTGGAACGAAGTAGGGAAGATTATCAGCATTTAATCCTGGATATGGTTGGGAGTGAATACTATCTTCAATTGCCTCTAATTGACCGTGTTTATAAATTTTAAGATCAACTAAATCAGTAAAATCATTAGCTGCTTTGTATCGTTTTGAAGATTCAAATTTAAGTCCCATTTTTTTAAGTTTAAGGAGTTCAACGGCAATAAAATCAATCGGAACTCTCTTAATAGTGATAGTGGAATTAGTACAGACTGCAGCAGCTGTAAAAAACATAGCTTCAATTGGATCCTCGCTTGGACTGTAACTAATGTTTTTTCTAATTTGACCCTCGACTCCTTTGATGGTCAAGGTTGTCTGTCCAATGCCATCAATTTTAATTCCTAGTTTTTGTAAATATAGACAAACATCTTGAATAGCATAATTTGATGACCCAAAATTAATTGTAGTAATATTTTCAGATCTCGCTAGGGCCATAATTATATTTTCAGTAACCGTATCACCTCTCTCATATAGGACTATTCGATCAGTATTTTTCTTTTTAACAGAAATTGTGTATGTCTCATTTTTTGTTAGGATATTAACTCCCAGTTCTTCTAAGGCAAACAAGTGAGGATTAATTGTTCGTCTTCCGAGCTTACATCCACCAGCATAAGGTAATTTAAATTCCTTAAATTCATGAATTAATGGACCGATTAACATTAAAACGCTTCTAGTTTTTTTGGCTGCAACCTTATTAATGTTTTCAATATTTAACTTTTGGGGTCTTCTGATTTCAATATCATTATTCTTTAGCCATTTAACATTAACTCCTAAACTTTCTAATACTTCGATAATTCTATAGACTTCTTCAATTCGTGGAAAAGATTTAAATCTGGTTACGCCATAGTTAAGTAAACTTGCACAGAGTAAACCTACTGCTGAGTTTTTGGATGTTTTTAAGGTGATTTCACCAGATAATTGATTACCCCCTTCGATTCGTAAATTTAAGCCACCTTGATTAATACTAATTAGCTGTTTATTCAAAACATCACTTATCCTACCTAGAGTCTCAAGGCTTAAATTCTGACCACCGTGTTCAATTCGATTAATTGCAGACTGAGAAGTACCTACCTTTTTAGCGAATTCAGCCTGTGTTAAGTGTCTTTCTTGTCTTATTTGAGCTATAAGTTGACCAATTTTGAGGTTTGTTTGATTCATTTATCCAGTTATTTTATCAAATATGGTATATATCTTCAATGTTTTTGTTTTTGGAATTTATGACATACAATAGTTAAATAGGAGAGATAATGAAAGACAAGTTAGTTTATGACCTAATTAATAAGGAACGAGATAGGCAACGAAAAGGGCTTGAATTAATCCCTAGCGAAAATTATGTTTCCAGGGATGTTTTAGAAGCACTAGGGAGTGTCTTTACCAATAAATATTCAGAAGGTTATCCTGGAAAAAGATACTATGGTGGTCAGGAAAATACAGATCGGGTTGAGAGTTTAGCAATTGATAGAGCTAAAAAATTATTTAAAGCTGACCATGCTAATGTTCAACCTCACTCAGGAGCACCAGCTAATATAGCGGTTTATCAGGCGTGGCTTGAACCAGGTGATACAGTTATGGCCATGAAACTAGATCAAGGTGGTCATCTTACACACGGCCAACCAATTACATCTTCAGCAAAGTTATATAATTTTGTGCGTTATGGTATGAAAGATGTCGAGACTGGTGAAATAGATTATCGTCAAATGAGAGAAATTGCCCTAAAAACGAGACCAAAAATTATTCTAGCGGGGTTCAGTGGATACCCTAGAAAATTGGATTATCAGAAATTTGCGGACATAGGTAATGAAGTTGGGGCGCTGTTAATGGCAGATATGGCCCATATTGCGGGGTTAATTGCTGCAGGAGTAGCTGAAAATCCTTTTGATTATGGATTTCATGTAATTACCTCAACTACCCATAAAACGCTTCGTGGTCCACGAGGAGGAATAATTTTAACCAAAGGAAAAGTCTCTAATCCATTAAGGCCAGTGGAAAAGACAATCCAAAACATACCTACCTTAATTGATCGTGAGGTATTCCCCGGATTCCAGGGGGGACCACATGAAAACACGATTGCTGCAAAAGCAGTGGCGTTTTATGAAGCTATGCAACCATCATTTAAGGATTATGCTATTCAAATTCTTAAGAACTCTAAGAAACTAGCTGAGCAGTTAATGAATAATGGCTTTAAACTAATAACCAATGGAACAGACAATCATTTAATCCAGATTGATATGGTTTCGAGTTTTAAGATTGATGGTAGAATGGCCCAAGAAGTATTAGATAAAATTGATTTAAGCACCAATTGTAATGCCATACCTTTTGATCAGCTTCCCCCATATCGACCAAGTGGGTTACGACTCGGAACACCAGCCATAACAACTAGAGGACTAAAAGAAGATGATATGACCAAGATTGCAACTTGGATGAAAGAAGCAATTACAAATAGAGATAACTCCTCAAAACTAGCTAACCTAAAAACTGAAGTAAATAGTTTTTGTAGCACTTTTCCTTTGCCAAGCGATTAGGGTAAAATAATCGGTTCTTGTTCTAAGGTTATATCAAATTTTTGTTCGATGCTTAAAATAATTTTATCTCTAAATTTTATTAAATCGTCAACCGAAGTAGCTAATTCATTAACTACTACCAGTGGTTGGTTTTTCCATGTAAACATTCCGGTTTCTGGGTCATGAAAATTTTTAAATCCTACTTTATCGATTAACCAAGCGGCAGATAATTTATATCTTCCATCAATTAGTTTCCAATTAGGAATATCGCTAAATCTATTTTTTAAAACTATTAAATCATCTTCAGAAACTATTGGGTTTTTAAAAAATGAACCAAGATTATAAAAATCTTTTGGATTGGGGAGTTTTTGATTCCTTAGATTAATTACTGAATTTCTAATAGATATTGGAGAATAATCCGAAATGTTATTTGTTTTTAAATAGCTATCTAATGAATTATAAAAAGGGGGTTCTAGGTTAGTTTTTTTTAATCCTAGTACTATCTTTGTAATAAAATATCTATTTGGGGTGTGTTTTAGGGCACTGTCTCTATAATCAAACTTAAGATCTAATTTATCAATTCGGACTTTTTTTGAAGTTATTTTATCGATAGCTTCAAGATATAAAAAAGTATCCGCAATTTCTTGCCCATAGGCCCCAATATTTTGGACTGGTCCTCCTCCAGCAGTTCCGGGGATTAGACTCAGACATTCAATTCCACTTAAATTTTGTTTTACACTTTCCAAAACAACATTATCCCAAATTTCCCCAGCCCCCACACTTAAAATGTAGGTTTGATTAAGTAGCGATATATTAATACCAGGGATTTTATTAACTAAAACTACTCCATCGAATAGTCCATCTCTAAAAAAACTATTTGATCCACCACCAATCATCAGAATTGGTAAATCATTTAACTTCGCAAAAGAAATAGCTTCAATTATTTCATCCTCTGATTTAACTTCAGCTAAATAACGAGCTGTTCCACCTAAACGAATAGTTGAGTAGGTTGACAAAGAAACGTTTTTTTCTAAAGTCATTTAACTATTATACCTTCTTATGGTAATAAGAAATATATATAAACTATGGACTAAAGTGATATAATTAAAGTATGAAAAATAATATAGATAAAGATAAACCATACAAAGTTCTAGGCCAAACTCTAAAAGAGGCAAGACTTAAAAAAAGGCAATCCATTGATCAGGTATCAGCCTCCGTAGAGATTAGCAATGAAAAGTTAAGAAAGATTGAAAACGGTGAAATAAAACCTTCCGAGGGGGTTCTTGAAGCTTTAAGTGAACATTTTAAACTATCAGAAAGCGAGGCAGACAAATGGTTTGAATTGGCCGACTATTCATCGGGTGCAATAGTCCCAAGCCAACCAATTGGACCCAATAACATAATGGATGCATTGCTTGGGATAAATGTTCCAAAAACAGTTATAATGGTATCTCCAGTTGAACAAAAGCCAATATATACTGATTTGTTAGATATTCACTATGATTCTAATGGATTAATATTTAATTTCAAACAATCTTTAGGATTAAAAGAGCCTCAAACTATTACAAAATTAGTTATGAGCTACGATCATGCTGAGAAGGTTCTAAATACCTTAAAAGAGGTATTAAGCAAGGCTAAATATAAGAGAGATCTTCCAACTCAGAGCAAAGATCTTTAGTTAAGCTATTAATTTTTTTAAAATAAGGAGTTAAATCATGGGAGATATCATTAAAATTGAAAATGTTTCTTTTTATCTAACACGACCAAAGACAGCCCCAAAGGGTGGAATTATTATAATTCATGAGATATGGGGATTGAATGAGAATATTAAAGACATTGCAGATCGATTCGCAAAAGAGGGATACATTGCTCTCGCTCCTAGTTTACTGGCTGAATTAGATTTTTCTAAAGTAGATCCAGGCAAACTTCAAGTAGATTTATTTAATGACGAGACAAGGGATCAAGCAGTTAAGTTACTTTCATCTATTACTGCACCAACTCAATCTCCAGATTTTAAAGAAAAAAGCATTGCCAGGCTAAAGGATTGTTTTAATTATTTATATGATGATCCAGATACTAAACAAAATGTTTCAGTCACTGGATTTTGTTTTGGCGGAACTTATAGTTTCTCCCTTGCAGTTAATGAACCTAGGTTAAAATATGTCTTTCCATATTATGGGCACTTTACTCATAGTTTAGAAGAAGCCAAAAATATTAAAGCCAAAGTATATGCTTTCTACGGTCAAAATGATAAAACTCTAATTTTCGATGTACCTGAAATAGTTAAAACAATGGAAGAGGCTAATGTAGATTTTAAATATAAAGTATATCAAGATTGTGGGCACGCTTTCTTTAATGACACTAATCCAAAAACATACTATAAACCAGCTGCTGATGATTCTTGGAATATTTTATTAAACGAGTTAAATTCCTAAAATAAAGTAATTTTAAATAGCTGTTTTCTTAATCTTTTTGGGGGGTGTCTGAACGTATGCCGATCGAATTTGGAAAATAAAGTAACCAGCGATTGCACTAACAATCAAGTACCCAAGGAAAGAACCGAAATTACCATAATTAGTAAAGATTAAGATTATTCCATAAACTACGTTACACAGCAACCCGTAAAATAGCATATTCCAACCACTCTTTTTCTGTTTAGTTAACCCCTTAAAGGCAAAGAAATAGAATAGACCTTCAATGATATAAACAATTAATGCTACCCAGATAATCAATGTCATCTGGTTGGTCTTTATTGGGTTAGTTACTCCATATGTAACATAGATGTTATTAAAATAATTATTGACATTAGAATAATATTGGCCCCAATTCCATAAATCATACGAAGCCCAAAATACGGCTATTGCACTAATAAGACTAATCCAGGGAAGGTTCTTAATTAAAAATTGTTTAGCACTCTTTGGGAGTTCAGGGAGGTTTTTGTTATAGATTTTATCTAATTTCTTTTCCAGTTTATTGAGCAAATCCATATATTTCCTTATTGATTACCTTATAAAGATAGTACCTCCTTTGAAGGGTTTATTCAATGACCATCCTTTTCGAAAAAATATTTCATCCCTTTATTATCTTAAATTGTTTTGGGATTTATTGGATACTTCCGAATGGCACTCTTTTTAGTATTATGTTTTCCATTCTTGCCATTCTAGCTGGTATAAGACTAAATTCCCCATACTTATCATTAATCATATCTGAAGCAAAAGTTAACGAGCTGGGGTCTAAGTAAGTATTTTCAAACAAATTAATTTGCCTTAAATTAGCGGTTATCAAATTAGATAGAGAGATGCTTATGTTGCTTACTTTATCTGGAATTTGGGCATTATTTAATATCTTAAACAATTCTATATAAATGTCTTGAGTAGAGTAGAGAGAGTATCTTAACTTTTTATATCTCCTAAAATAGGTATGATCTTTAAATAACATAAATAAATATACAGAATTTGCGCTATAGCCAGCTTGACGCATTCTTCTCCCTGCTTTTTCACTAAGTTTCATAATTAATCTGGAAAGCTCTTCTTTATTAGATGTTTTTTGGCCCAAAGCATATTGCTGAGAGAAGCTTTTTCTAGAAAAGAGTTGTTGATCAATTTCATATCCTCTTAATCTTAAATACCAATAATAACCTGAAATACTTTTAAAGACCGTATGTTTTAAAAACGACCCATCAGCTTTTAGAAAATCTATGGGTGTATATATTCTGGCTAAATTTAGTCTTGTCTTAAAACGAATATTAATCCCTGGTAAGTCAATAAGTTCTAGCTTAGAATAAGTCTTGAGTAGATTCCGATGGTTGATAACATTTAATCCATCGGGTTTATTTAATCCAGCAGCTAATTTAGCCAAAAACCTATTAGGTCCAATACCAACATTAATTGTAAGATAGCTTCCTATCTCGTTTTTGACGTCTTTTTTAATCTGCTCCCCAACTCTCACTAAATCGATCTTATCTCTAATTGAGTTTGATCCATCAAAATTTAGGACAAATTCGTCAACTGATTTAGGAAATATCTCTGATGTGTATTTTAGGAGTACTTTCTTAAACTTACGATGAACATCAAAATATTTTTCTGGATCAGGCATTTGGATAATAATATCGGGGTAAATTAATCTTGCTTCGCGTACACTAACTCCTAACTTAATACCAAGTGCCTTTGCTTCGTAGCTAGAAGCAATAATCATACCTCCCGGAGAATCATAAGCAGCAATTGCTACTGGTTTATTCCTAATAAGCGGATTAGCCTGCTGTTCAACCATTGCGAAACAAGAATTCAAATCAACATGCATTATTAGTGGTTTATTGTGGTTAATCGGTAAGTCCATCGCTAACATACTCCAATTTCCAATGCAAAGTTTCGCTATCTAAAGAAATCCTAAAACTTAAAGATTTTTGTTTATCGCAAAATTCATAAATATGATGAGTTTTTTTGCCCTCTCTAACTTTATGAATATAACCCATTTCACCAACTATATAATCTTTGTTTTGCCACTGAATAATTCTTGGCAAAGCCATTTTTTTTGAAGCGCTATAGTACATAACAACACTAATCTCTCGGTCAATTTTTTGACGCATAATAAATCCTCCAAAATATATAAAGTTAAATTTTTGTATCTAAAAAATCTAAGATAGAATAAATAAAATTAATCTAAATATTTACAAAGAAAAAGCTTGTTTGGAGGAAGGTTATACGAACCAGCCCAAGCATAACTAATAACCATTATAACATATTTACTTTTAATAAAAGTTATGCTTACATTAAAGATATAATAAAGAAAGGGTTCTGTTATGCCAAAAGTCAGCAAACGTAAGATTATAGATAAAGTTTTAATAATGTTTGGAGTAGTAGCAACAATAGCGCTTCTAGTTATTGGTGGATTAGCTTGGTGGGCTTATTCGTTTACATCGTCTAATGTTTATAACGAGTTAGCTTCTCAGAAGATATTTTTTCCACCTAAAGGAAGTCCAGAATTAGCTAATCCAAAGATTGGTCCCTATCTGGATCAATATGCCGGTGAACAACTTTTAACTGGGCCTCAAGCGCGAGCCTATGCTAATCATTTCATAGCGGTTCATCTTTCTGAGGTAGCTAATGGCCAAACATATGCCCAAGTTAGCGCAGAATCTCTAGCTAACCCAAGTAATGTTCAATTGAAACAAGAGTCTCAAACTTTATTCCAGGGAGAAACCCTTAGAGGATTGTTGTTAGGAGATGCTTATGCATTTTCTACAGTGGGTCAAATTGCTAGAATTGTGGCAATCGTTTGCTTCGTAGCGGGCGGTGTGATGGCTATTTTAGTTCTACTTGGTTTAGGACATTTAGCTACTACTTAGTTAATTCCAAAATAATTTAAAACATCAGTCCATTTTTTCAACCTAGTGATGTTTTTAAATTTATTAAGGTTGCCCTGATTCCATGGATAATCACCGAACAATATTCCATTGATTCCCTTTTTAGCACAATCTAAGATATTGTCTAAAGAATCGTCAATAATGTGTTTTGCACCAATAGCTAAGCAGATATCCGATTTATATACTGGATTTTGGATAATTTTGTGATAACCAATTAAGTGCACCGACTTAAATACATTCTTAAAGTGACGATTTAACCACTTAACGGTTATGTCCTGATACTGTGGGTGTCTTGATGTTATTATTACTAAATCATAAAATTTAGCTATTTTTAAGATTGCGTCTTTAGAATCTTTGATTGGTTCTGGATTGATTTGATCAGTTTTACTTGAAAAATCATAGATTCTTTGAATGCTTTTTCGCCTATTTATTCCAAGTGAATCTTCGAATTCATATGTACTAAAGTTTTCGACTTTTAAATTAGTTTTAAACTTTAAATTATGATCTGCAACAAATTCTTTCAAGAAAGGGTAAAGAACCTCGTCAATATCTACAGCTATGATGTCTTTTTTGGGCAATTAAAATCCTTTATAGTTAGTTTATCATATTTAAGTGATAAAATTAACCTAATGGACATAAACTTGAAAGAATTAAAGCCAAAAATAATTTTAGGAATTGCCGCTCATCCTGATGACCTAGATTTTGGATCTTCGGCAACAGTAGCTCACTTTATTAATCAAGGTGCAAAAGCTCATTATTTAATTATTACAGATGGATCAAAGGGCAGTTCAGATCAGACCGTGAATCCCAAAGATCTTACAAGAATTCGATATCAGGAGCAAAGAAAGGCGCTTAAGTTATTGGGTGGTCAAAGTGTAACATTCTTAGGCTATCCCGATGGATTACTTGAAATGAGCCTGGGGCTAAAAAAAGAGATAGTTAAAGTTATTCGAACAATTAGACCAGACATAGTGATTACTATAGATCCATCAATGATTTATTCTGCTCAAAGAGGTTTTATTAATCATCCGGATCACCGAGTTGCTGGACAAGCTACTCTTGATGCAGTTTTCCCTTTGGCTAGAGATCATCTAGTGTTTCCGGAGTTATCTAAAAATGGTCTCAAACCCCATAAAGTTAAAACGGTTCTTTTAACTAATTTTGAGTATACTAATTATTATGTTGATATATCTGATACATTTGACAAAAAAATCTTAGCTCTAAAGGCTCATGCAAGTCAAATCCCAGATATTGATCAAACGAAGATATGGCTTAGACAAATGGCTGAAATGACTGGCCAAAAAGCTGGATATAAATTAGCAGAAGGATTTGTCAGAATAGATTTAAGGATTTGAATCTCAATATGCCTAAAATAATTTCCTAATAAGAAACTTAGCTCTAAAGACTCACTTAAACTATAGATCAAATAAAATTGTTTTTGGGAAAATGGTTCATGGTTTCAAAAAATAAGGAGTGTATAATAATATAAAAAGATGCTAAATAAAAATAAGGGTTTAACTCAAGAGCAAGTCCATAGACTTCAAAAACAATATGGCTCCAATGTTTTGCCAGATCCAAAACAAAACAATTTAGGTATCTGGCTTAAGCAATTCTGGGGGCCCTTACCCTGGTTATTAGAGCTGATTGTAATTATAAGTATTTATTCCAAAAATTGGATTGAAGCGATTATTATAATTTTACTTTTGATTTCAAACGGTTTCATCAGTCTTTACCAAAGATCAAAAACAGATAAAGCCCTAAATCAATTAAAAAAATCTCTTCAGACTAAAACTAGGGTAAATCGTGATTCAAAATGGATAGAGATTTCGGCCTCAGAGCTAGTCCCAGGTGATTTAGTTAGACTACGAGCTGGAGACATAGTTCCGGCAGATATGCATATTATCGAAGGACATGTTAGTGTTGATCAGTCTTCTATAACCGGCGAATCTCTTCCTATTGATTTGGATTCTAAAGGTTCTATTTACTCGGGTAGTATATTAGTTCGTGGCGAGGCTACCGCTACAGTGGATCTAATAGGAGCCTCGACAAAGTATGGGACAACAGCTGAACTATTAGAAACAGCTCACGTACCAACTCATATGGAGAAACTAATTTTTACAATCATTAAATATCAATTTGGCTTTAATGTTAGTTTAATATTTTTAACTCTTATTTACATTATAGTAACCCATGGAAGTTTAAATGATGCCCTATCAATCATTGTGGTACTTTTAATTACGTCAGTGCCGATTGCTTTTCCAACTATGTTTGCTGTATCTCAGACTTATGGGGCTACTCAGCTTGCGAAACTAAATAACGATAAAGGAATTTTAGTTCGTCGTCTAGCTGCTGTTCAAGATTGTGCCATGATGAATGTCCTCTGTACGGACAAGACCGGTACTTTAACTCAAAATAGTCTCTCAATTAGTCAAATTATTGGATATGAAGGCTATTCGGAGGATGAAATTATTGAATTAGGAGCTGCTTGTTCTAATTTATCAGATCAAGACCCTATTGATAGAGAAATAATTAAAAGACTAAAAGCTAGAAAACTTCAGCAAATTGCCCAAGAACAATTTATCCCTTTTGATTCGTTGACCAAAAAAACCCAGGCTACTATTAAGTGGAAAAATAAAACTCAAATTGTTCTAAAGGGCTTGCCCGAGAAATTAAGTTCTATTAATGCAAAACAGCTATTGAGTTATAAAGACGATCTAAGGAAATTAAATCAAAAAGGATATAGAACAATAGCTGTTTCTATAGGGGATTCAGTCAACAAACAAAAAATCATAGGGTTAATTTCTTTTGAAGATCCAATTAGAGATGATTCTAAGGATTTGTTAAAACAATTACAGTATCACGGGATAGAGGTTAAGATGATTACTGGAGATAACATTGAAACTGCAAAAACTATAGCCACTGAGCTTGGATTAAATGTTAAGGCTTGTAGCACTCAAGATTTAAAAGACAATCCTTCTTTAGTTCTAACAAATAATGTCTTTGCTGATGCATTTCCAGAAGATAAGATATTAATCATTAAAGAACTTCAAAAAAAGGGGTATACAGTTGGGATGACTGGAGATGGAGTCAACGATTCTCCGGCACTTCACCAAGCTGAAGTTGGAATTGCTGTCTCTAATGCAACTGATGTTGCCAAAAATTCAGCCAGCTATATACTTGTTAATCCTGGATTACGGGACATTTTAATAGCTATTAAAGTTAGTAGAGAAGTATATCAAAGAATTAGAACTTGGGGGTTGAACAAAATTGTTAAAAGTTTTGAGATTGCAGGATTAGTAGTTATTGGTTATTTAATTACAAAAAACATTATATTAACACCGTTAATGGCGGTCTTGCTTCTATTTGCTAATGATTTTGTAACAATTTCTATTTCTACCGATAATTCTGTAGCTGAACCTTATCCTGCTAATTGGAAATTATATAAAATGATTTCTTCAGCTATTGGTCTAGCGTTCTTTTTGTTATTGATTTTCGGGTTAAGCTTGGTATATGCCATAAAAATTCTACACTTTAATAATCTTGAGTTAGCTTCATTAGCTTTTCTGTTGTTGGTGTTCCAGGGACAGGCTAGTCTTTATTCGTTACGATCATATCCGCATTTTTGGTCTATTAAGCCTAGCAGAACTTTAGCGCTAGCTACTATTGTTGTAGGTATACTCATATTAGTAATGGCATATGGAGGAATAATTATTCATCAAATTCCATTAAAAAGTCTTGGAATTATCATTATCATTCCGTTAATAAGCTTATTGATGACTGATCTATTAAAAAAATATTTGCCAGTTTCAGATCGATCTTGATATCAATAATTGGTACCCCCTACCTGATATGTTCAGAAAGAAATATTATAAAGTAATAGTTAGTCTATCTAAGGAAATTAGCATATCTAAAAGTTTACTAAGTTTTGGATTACAAAGTATTTCAATTTAAGTTATATACTTTAATTAGTATGTCATTGACAAAAGACCAGCAAGACAGATTGTTTGTCCTAGAAAAAGAAGGCAAGGATAGACAAACAGAATATCATTCTAGGATTGGCAGAGATGTTATTACAGCGCTATCAGCTGTTGCAATAATAATCGGTTTTTTAATAAATACCCATAATGTTCATTATCTTCAACACCCTTCTATCATGAAGTGGGTAATATATACAGTTTTCGTGTTTTTTTCAGTAACGTTTCTCTTGGAGCTGATTGCAATAAAAGTTGATGCAAAATATGCGGGTTCATTTCGTGCATTTCAACAAGCAACCTTCCAGAATATAGCAGCAAAAAAACAAGAGTTTGATAAAAAACAGAAGTTTTGGCTAAAGCTTCTTGAACAGGTGCAATTTGTCGCAGAGATATGCGCAGCTATAGGGGCTTTAGCTTTAGTTATATTTTTCCTCGTACTCCTTAATAATATTGTTTTAAAATAGACCTTTCAGTCATATTAGTAAAAATAAACACGTAAGTTTTCTGGGTTCGATATTACCCATTTCATTACGATACTCTTATCATTTTTCCATTTAATTAATTGTGGCATTTTGTAAAATATCTGCTCGTCTAGTGGTATGTGGGGAAGTGGGTTATGGAAAACTTGCATTTGGAAGCTGGTTTTTTCTTGCAATGAGCAATATAGAACAGCGCTAAGTCCAGTCCGCCTCCCCAGCCACCCAAGACTTTTATTATTGCTTGGAGTAAAGTGACCGCTCCTGTCTTTATGCCATTGAGTTGGGTTATTTTCATTGCCAAAAGTAATAATATCTCTGCCGAAGAGCGTTCTATCAATTGTAATTTCGCTCAATCTGATTCGTCCTACGCCATCTCCAACCATAACCACTAGTGGTAGCTTTGTCTTTTTAGAACTGTATTTTTTAGATTTATCATCTAGTACTGATTTGATTCTGTCAGAATAGTCAGGAACAGCCCCACCTGGGTCCATATAAGACACTACACAGCCTATTTTCGGTTTTAGGCTATCAATTGTAGCTTCAACCATTAAAGACATGCCTTTATATCCAAATTCCATTTTATTTTTCTTTTTTATATCAGACTTATCCAGGGAATCTAACCACTGCTGAATCATTTTAGCCACTTCTTTAGGGACAATATTTTTGTCAGGCAATATCTTATATTCCAAATGTAACTTAAAAGGAGTGTCAATATTGGTGATAGCTAGAGTTACCTCTTCCTTCTTGTCATTGGTATTTTTAATATCTGCACTATCGAAAATAGTAGCTACTTCTAATATGAATTTGTAACCTGTTTTTGTTGTCACAAGAAAATCTGGAGATTTACCTGATTGCTGTTTAGGCTCATATTCGACTTGCCAGCCTTCTTCTAGGCAATATTGATGGGCTACTAATTCGTAAAAAGCTGAGACAAATTCTGAATCCTTAAGGCTTCTTAATCTATTTCTAAACCTAGTTCTATGCTCTCTGGGTAAATTGGAAAACCATTTTTCTAAAAGTTGTAGTAGCTCTTTATTTTTTTCAAATCTACAAATACCTACTAACCAAGGATTTTCAAAAGGCATAATAGGAGGTAGTTGATTAATAAAGCTTTCATCGTACAGCATGTTTCAATGATACCTTGTTTAAAACCGAGAAAACTAATTTAAGATATAAGTTATCGTCTTTTCTTTTTTAGAGAACATACTGATTAGAGCTTTGGCTTTATAACGCACTATGTATTATAGACAATATTTACTGTTGTTGACTAGCGCTGTAGTCCTGGATAACTTAGTAAATAGTGCTTCAACAAGGTCTACTAAGATTGACTTTCTTCGAGAAACGTTTAAACATGATTTTTATAAACGATGGCTTGATGTATGGGAGGAAGAAGCATGACAGATGTTTTATCATCTAAACAGTGAAAGGAAGTTATGACTGCGATACGTTCAAAAAATAGCAAAAATTAAGTCTTAATGTTTTTGAGCAGTTGAAATATTTGATTCACATCTAATTTCTATGGAACCATCAAGATTCTTACTAGACTTCATATTTTCGAATCTGAAATTAAATGGCGAAATGCTAGAGTTACCCCCTAAATAGCCTTTTGGGGCTATTAAAGACATGTCAGATACCAATAATTGGTACACCCTGTAGGATTCGAACCTACGACCTCCTGTTCCGAAGACAGGCACTCTAATCCGCTGAGCTAAGGGTGCTCGTAATCTTATCTAAAGATTAGTATACTGTCCTTAACAAAATTATAA
>JAJZWY010000006.1 GCA_021846445.1 bacterium | reverse complement strand
ATTTAGGGGTTTGAACATAATTTGTGACAATATAGGGCAGTATTTTGTTGTTGTTGAGCTAAAGTTGAAGAATAATAGGTTACGCCATTATCGCCAGTAACAAAATAGAGCCAATTTGTATTAGCTGGATGAGAAGTAGCCCAAAGAGAACTGGCACTTATTGTACTGATTGGCGTGGGAGGTAATCCTTTATGTAAAAGTGTATTGTAGGGAGTATTTAAGCCTAGATTAGGTGGCTGATTTTGAGTAAGATCACCATAATAAGCTGTGACGTCTGAGCCTAAATTCATTCCATGAGATAGTCTAGATAAAAAAACTTGAGCAACTTTAGCTTGATCACTTGGATTTGAGACTTCCTGCTCTATTATACTAGCTAAAATTATACCTTGATAAGTAGTTAGTCCCTCGGCAGCAAATGAAGCTTGGATAGAAGGAGTTAAGTGCTGACCCATCTCATTAAGTGATTCTCCAATAATCGTACTCAGTGGAGTAGTCGATATTCTCTCAAATGAATCAGGCCAAAGCATTCCTTCTAGAGTGTTGACATTACTAGGAACGAAGGACATAACTTTTAAGTTCCTATAATTATTGATATTTAGGGCATTATTAATTTGAGCCTGATTGTAGCCATACTTTTTAAAATCTGCCTTAAGTTTAAAAATATTTGTTCCAGGTAAAATAGTTACTAAATTAGTTGCAACCCTACCATTAACTAGATCGTTGACGATTTGAATTGTTCCCATATTGGCAGAAAATAAATAATTTCCAGCCTGTAATTTATTATGATAATTGTTACTATTGATATATAGCTGAGCTGCCCAAGAGCTTTTAATTAAGTGATCACTATCAAGTAAATCAGCGATTTGCTTAACAGTTGAACCAAGTCGGATATTGACAAGTTCTGTTTTGGTTTGATTACTAACCGGTTCAAGCAAAACATAATAAACCTTTCTAACAACTACAACAGAGATTAAAAAGAGAATTATTAACCCGAGAAGCAAAAACCATACTCTCCTAGGAATCTTTCTATATTTTTGTCTATTATTAAATTTAGTCATTAATTAATCCTTAATAGATAATCATCCAGTATGAGACTAGCCGCAACCATATCTTCATCAGAAGCTCTATATTTTTTGGATTGGGAGATAATTTCATTTGCTCTTTTAGATGACAAGAATTCATCCTCAAAAAGATAATTTTTAATCTTAAGTTTTTCCATTAACTCTTTACCCATTGCTATAATTTTAACAGTCTGGTCAGTATTCGATCCGTCAATATTTCTTGGGCGACCTATAATTATTAAATCTATCTGATTGTCCGCAATAACCTTACTTAATTTAGGTAGAAGATCAGGATTATTTTCTAAAACCATTAATGGTGTTGAGCTTAGTCCAAGGGAAGAACCAATTGCTAAACCAATCTTTTTTTGTCCTAAATCTAGGGCTAATATTTTACGATTCATTTTATCAATTTAGACTCTTGGTGGGTTTGGCTATAATTATTGTAATTTTAGAAGTATTGCTGGGAACTGTTGAAACATAAAATGGACTCAATTTGACAGATATTGAAGTAACGTTTGGATTTTGGGTAATAATATTTTTAACTTGGGAAATATTTAATCCTTTAATCTTTTGCTTAAGATCAGCTACATTTATATTAGGACCTACCGTAGCAGTAGTTTGAATGGTTATAGCAGTGGGATCAGAGTTACCGTTAGTAAAGCTAAATGTTGCACCAGTTAGACCTAAACCTAAAATTGATTGTGAATTGCCAACCTGACTTAATATATTATTGTCTAGAAGCTTTATTAAACCACTCTTCATAACTCCATACATTGAATAACTCACAGAACTACTAACGGTTACTGAACTTGCAGCGATACCTACCTGATTATTGGGGGTATAACTTGGAGAAGAGGCTACGAAAGTTAATGGTAATGGATAGAAACCAGCTTGAGTTAGCTTAGACTCTAGGCTAGATTTAACCGAAGAAGTGTTTGGATTTATTTTAGCTTCAGCATTAGTAATGTCGCTTTGGGATACGACTGTTACTATTTGATTAGTCCCGCCAGTGGCTCCACCAACAGCTGATACCGTAATACCTGTTGAATCATAACCCGGAACACTAAAAGTGACGTTATTTCCGTTAGTATTATATCCAGAACCACCTTGCTGAGCGCTAATATTAATAGGAGTTGGGTTTGGGTCTGTAAATATATAACAATTATTTTGATTAATGGAATGCGTAAAGTCACTGCCGTTTGCACTACTTTGAGTAATATACGTTAAGTTGTTTTGGACTATTCCAGTACCTGCCGGAATGGTGAATGTGGGGGATGTATTATTGCAAAATTTCTCAGAGATTGTTACTTGACCAGTCGCTTTTTGACCATTGTTTTGTTGACCAGTAGCGTTAACAGTAGCTGAGTATGTTTTTGATTGTTGAGCTTGTTTAGCTGGAACAGAGCTTGTTCCTACATCTAAAGAAGTCAAATTAGTATTTAGATTAAAGCTTACATCAGTGTTAACGTTTGATGAATTAGTAGCTATTTTAATAGTTGCACTAGGCAATATCCCAAATGCCAAAATATATCCACCAACTAAGAAGACAATAAAAACTATCAAAACCATTATTAGCTTAAAACGTTTAAAATTGGGTACTTTAATCTTCTTAGATTTATCTTTCTTGTTTGGTTTTGGCTCTTCTTCTTTTTGGGTGGTAATATCTGGTTCTTTTTTGGTGTTATCTAAATCTATTGTATCTAGATCATTATCAAGTTTAGTTCTTAGAGTAACAGATTGGTTTGGCTCAGCTAATTGTCCAATTGGAACGTTAGCAGCTTGTTTTAAGTTTAATTCAGACAAGGCTTCTTTTTTTAGACCCAATTCGTCATCTTCAGTTGTTTCAATTATCCCTAAATTAGGATGAAAGGGAGCAGGAATTTCCGGAGCCGAGTTAAGTGTCCGGGCAACCAATATACCAATACTTCCAGCTAAGGGTAACAAGTTGGGGTCAGAACTGACTAGGACTATTTTTTTACCAACCTGTTCACTTTTTCTTTTAAGTAATTTCATGTTAACAGTACTTTGGAAAACAGTAGCGCGTTTAGGTAAAACTAGAGAAATTATTTTAGCACCTGATTTTACTACCTTATCTATTACTGAGGTTATCTCATCATCAATATCTAAATAAATAACTTCTTTATCCATTTTAAGCACTTAAAACCCTATCTAGCTTAGCTTTTATTGAATCAGAGACACTTGGATTAAAGTCAATAGTATCCATCCCTACTCGGAGTAATCCCATAGCAGTAATAAAAGTATGATCATTGATTGACCCGGTTTTATCTACAATACCTACTACTTGTTCTGGTCTAATATGATGAACTACCGGCTTCTTGGTGAACGGTAAATTTTTGTACCAATCGGTTTGTTCCAAAACATCTAACAAAAGATTCAAACTGGATCCACCACCACATAAAAACATTCTATAGGGTAAATTATCTAATTTATCGAACTCGGATAAAGCTAGCTCAACGCCACTAACCCAAGTATCTGCCGTTTTTTCAAGAGTAACTTCAATAAGAGGTCTTTTTTGGGTCGGTATCTGATTTGAATCTAGATTTAGTTTAATTTTTTCAGCTTGATCAAAGCTAATTCCAAGCTCTCTTTCGATACTTCTGGTGTAGGCCCTTCCGCCGATACCAAACATTTTTGTGCCTTGAACACCACCCTCGTTAATAACAGCAATATCCGTAGTCCCACCACCAACATCCATTAAAATAGCACTCAAGTTTTGATTAGGGTCATTACCGATTACAGCTCTAGATACAGCAAATGGTTCAGCTGCTACTGCTATTAGATCTAAGTCTAGTTCTTGGGCAGTTTTTTCTAATGCTCCAATATGAATTAATGGGGCAAAAGCTGTATATAAACCAATAACTACATCTCTTCCCTGAAAACCAATCGGGTTAGAAATAGGGTAACCATCGATTTCAATACTCACAAGTGCGCTATTAACTAAACGAACATCCACATTTTTGCCACCCAATTCATAGGCTAATTGTTGCTTTGCTCTATTTTCAGATTTTTGTTGAACTAAGGCAATAATTTTATCCATCTCATCTGCATCAATGACGATCGTTGGGTCTTTCCTGGATATCTTAACTACATTGGTCATTCCTTTTACCAACTCTCCAGCAATTCCGATAACGACAGATCTGGCACTGATGTTGGCTTGTTCTTCTGCCTGAGATAAGGCTTTATCACAATTTTCAACTACTCCAGCAATATCTGAAATAGCTCCAGATTGCATATCTGTTAATTTTTGATGGCATCTTCCAACTCCAATTATCTCCAATCCTTCGGATTGAGTTGATGTCTTGGCTATTAAAGCTTTTACATACTCCGTACCAATATCTAGGGCCACTATATATTTGTCCTTTTTTAGCCCATTATTTAATAAAGAACTAGTTCTAGCCATTGCCTTTTGCTTAGTACTATCTAGAATCTTTTTGGAGTTATCTTTAATTTTCTGAAGCATATGCTTAATTTTAACATAAATTATTTATTTTTTGCTTTAAGAAAGCTTAAATCAATTGAGCCTTTATTCTCCTGATTCCCGCCGAAGATGATTCTTCCTTAATAATCTTAAACCGTTTTCCTCCTTGGGCCAATTGATTAGTATGTTCCACATGAGGACCACCACAAATTTCTATACTAAAGGGTTCCTGCTCATTTTTAGGAGTCATTTTGTAAACCTTAACCTTATCCGAATAGCGATCACCAAAAGCGCCTTGAGCCTTTAGTTGATTAATAGCAACATCCGTAGGATATTCTTCAAATGTTACTATTAGATCTTCCATAATTTTCTGATTAACAATATCCTCTACCTCCTTGATTTCTGCTGGTGTCATTTTTTGAGGATGTGAAAAGTCAAAACGGAGTCTCTCTTCAGTAATATTACTGCCATGTTGAATGACATGGTCCCCCAAAACATCTCGAAGAGCCCTATACATCAAATGAGTTGCAGTATGATATTTTTTATGGATCAATTCATGACCACCTAGTCCACCCTTAAATGTACCTTTTGTGGCAGTTTGACTTCTTAATTTTTGATCTTGAATTAATTTTTGGTACTCTTCCTGCCATTTTTGATCAATTTCTAAATCATTCTTAAATGCTTCTTCTAAAACTAGCTCTAGCGGAAAGCCATATGTATCATAAAGTTTAAAAATATCTGCACCAGTCAGTTTTTTTGATTTTAGCTTAGCTAATTCCCTAATCCCTTTTCTGAGGGTTTGCCTGAAGAGACTTTCCTCCTTAATTAGAATCTGAATAATTTCATTATTTTTATCCTTAATTTGAGTAAAATAGTCTCCGAATATATTCCCAATTATCTCTCCAATTTGGGAAATAAAATTATTTTCAATTCCTAGATCAAAACTAAATCTAATCGCTCTTCTAATTAATCTTCGAAGAACATAACCTTGTTCCTTGTTGGATGGAATCACTCCATCAAGACATAGGAAAAAAGCTCCCCTTAAGTGATCAGCGATTACTCGCATAGCAGTAGTTTCACTCTCATAACTTTTTTTACTTAAAAACTCTAACTTTCGAATAATAGGTTCAAACAGGCTAATCTTAAAAATATCCGGACTATTAATGGCTGCTGCAGCGATCCGTTCTAGTCCTCCCCCAAAATCTACATTCTTATTGGGTAAAGGACTAAATCCCTTGATTGTTTTTAGATATTCCATAAAAACAGAATTACCTATTTCAATAAAACGGCCACAATCACAGTTAGGATGACAATATTTGCCAAATTTTGGATCGTGATTAACTTGATCAAATAAATAGAAAATCTCTGTATCTGGACCACCTGGTTCATTAATTGGCATATCTTCAATTTTTCCAACTCGACACCACCAGTTTTTTTCTTGGTAATAAAAGATCCGCCCATCTTGACAACCAATCTTTGATCCATTTTCTTGATTAATTAAGTCTACTTGTTTGTGGTCAATAGCATGATGCTTAAATATTTCTTCCCAGATTGATCCACTTTCAGTATCTTTTGGTATACCAAATTGCCGATTACCGTAAAAACAAGTTACATAGAGTTTTTTCGGATCTAAGCCTATCTCTTTGGTTAAAAATTCAAAAAACCAATTAATTTGTTCTTTTTTGAAATAATCACCCAGACTCCAATTACCTAGCATTTCAAAAAAAGTAGTGTGCCTATTATCTCCGATTTCATCAATATCCTGTGCTCGGATACAAGGTTGAGAATTAACTAAACGTTTTCCCTTAGGGTGTTCCTCTCCCAAAAGATACGGAATAAGAGGTTGCATCCCACTCCCAGTAAATAAGGTTGTTGGGTCATTTTGGGGGACTAGAAGGGCTGCCGGAATGTATTGATGTCCTTTTGCTTGGAAAAAATCTAGATACTTTTGTCTAATCTGTTGAGCGTTTAGCATAAATTAATCTAAATTATACTATAATTCCACCACCTATGCAGTATTGACCATAATAAAGGACAGCAGATTGTCCCCTAGCAACTGCTTTAGCTGCTTGTTTAAGTCCAATAAAAGCCTTATCCCCCTTCACCCTAAGATCACAATCAATCAAATCTCCTCTATATCGAATCCTGACTTTTAATTTTTTATTTATATAATCGAAGTTGTTATATGTAAAGTAGAAATTTGTTAGCCTTATCTCCTTCGACCAAAGATTAGGATTGTCTAGGTTACGACTTACATAAACAATATTTTTAGATATGTCTTTATCAATAACGTAGTAGGGGAGACCACCGCCAATATTTAATCCATGGCGTTGACCTATGGTATAAAAAATAGCCCCTTCATGGACACCTACTTCTTTTTGCTGGTCATCTATAATAGGACCACTTGGCTGGGGTCCTAATTCATTTATTAAAAATTCTTTAATCCCCACTTCACCAATAAAACAAATCCCTTGGCTGTCTTTTTTAGTAGCTGTTGCTAAATTATTTTTTTTAGCTATGTTCCGAATTTCCGATTTTTTATAGTCTCCAATGGGCATCAATGTTTTAGATAAGGATTGTTGACTCATTCTATATAAAAAATAGGTTTGATCCTTATTTTGATCAACAGCAGTTTTAAGATGTCCCTTAACTATTCGTCCATAATGACCTGTAGCTATTAAATCTGCACCAGATTGCATAGAAAGATCGAAAAACAACTTAAATTTTATTTCTTGATTACAAATAATATCTGGATTTGGAGTTATTCCTTGTTTATACCCGTCAATCATATAGTTGACCACTTTTTCTCTATATTGTTTTTCAAAATCAAAGACCAAAAGGGGAATATCTAAACTTACGGCAACCCTCTTGGCGTCCCTATAATCTTCTTCCCAAGGACAGCTAAAACCTGCTATATTCCTAGTCCAGTTTTTCATATAGACACCGCTAACTTTATATCCTTGACGACTAAGAAGTAAGGCGGTTACCGAACTGTCTACTCCACCAGACATACCAACAAATACATTTTTCGACATATAAAAATAATTTTATCAATAAAAAGGTTAGATATCTAAAAAGATTTGGACATTATTGTTTTTAACATGCAATAAGCCACCATTTATACTAATCTCATTAATTTGTTTATTTGTTGTACGAATCGCAACAGTGCAGGGGACTAAAAGGCAAATAAAATTATGATGCTCTGGAAGGATATCAAAAGGACCTATTAAATTAACGGCACTGACGCTCAAAGCCTGATCATCAAAGTATGTAACCAGTGGACTTGCAGCAATCACCCGTAGATTCTTAAGTAACCCCTTCTCTTGTTCGATAATTTCATCGAGGGCAATATCTGCATGTTTATCTTCTTGATTTCGGTTATCTATTAATTTATTTTCAATAACCTTATTTTGGTCATTACTCATATTAATATTTCCTCGATACTTTTTAGAGTCTGTTCTCTAGTAAAGTAATCGCCCTTAAGACCAGTTAATTTGGTCATTACATTCATATGATGAGTAAAATTATTTATTAACTTTAGGGCCTTTTGAAAATCTGATCGATCTTTGGGGCTTAATTCGCTCTCACCTATAATTGCTACTATGTTCTTTAAGGATTGGTATTTTTTTAAGAGACTCTGAACTTCCACGCTAAGAAGGTAATGCCGTTCCCCAACAATTTCGGGCGTCAACAAAGAAGAACTAGTCAAATTTAAATCGACAGCCGGCCGTATACCTTGCTCAGCTACTTTTCTGGATAAAACTATGACCGAGTCCATCTCGTTTTGAATTAAGGAAACTGCTGGATCAGTAATATCGTCAGCGGGTATATAAATAGTCTGAACTGATGTAATTGACCCCTTGTCATTTGAACTCAAGCGATCTTCCAGGATTTTAATATCTGAAAACAGAGTTGATCCATAGCCACCCTCATTAGGAACTTGATTTAATATAGACGAAAGTTCATTTTTGGCCTGGACATAACGATACATATTATCTGCAAAAAAGAGAACGTCTTTGCCTAATTCATCCCTAAAATATTCAGCCACGGTTGCTGAGGTCATCCCAACTAAAGAACGTTGGATCGGATTTTCGTTAGTTTCGGCTAAAAACATTGCTGTGTTTCTCAACAAATCATTCTCTTTTAATGTTTCCCAAAGTTCGTGACCTTCTCGAATTCGTTCTCCTATTCCACAGAACATCGCTAAACCTCTATCAATCTTGGCAACATTATTAATAAGTTCCATAGTAAGAACAGTTTTTCCAACTCCCGCTCCTCCAATAATACCGATTTTTCTACCTTTAACGAATGGTGTAAAAAAGTCTATAACCTTAATACCAGTCTCTAGAATTTCTATTTTTGGGGGTTTAAAACTAGTGCTCTGATTTGGGAGTTTAATGATTTTGTCTCTTTTAATCTGATCAGATAGAGGGGCCAAACCATCTAGTGGATCACCAAATGGACCAAGCACTCTACCAATAATTTGTTCGCCAACCGGTACTTGAGGGGGCTCGTTCAGTCGTTTAACTTCTTGACCTCTAACAATAGTTACATCAGAACGAACATTTAATCCATAAACTATCCCGTTTTTATCAATACTATCAACCAAAAGTTTACTTTTTTGTTCGTTTTGAACTTCAATTAACTCATTAATCTTCGGTAAATCTTCATCAAACAAAACAGTTATTACTAATTCTGTTACCTCTTGGACAATACCAGCCATTTTAATTTACACTCCTTGATAAACTAATTTTATAAGCACTAACTACTTCTTGAAGTCTTCTATCATCTAGGTTGCGTTTAGTTCGGTTATACAAAAGCTTAGTGTTGTTTTTTAATTGATCAGCGATCTGATTCGATAAACTCATCGCTCTAAATCTAGATGCATATTGGGCAAGCTTAGAGCTTAATATTTTTTGAGAAAGTGCAACTCTCATGAACGATGTTTCAACATACCTAGCTACTTCTTTAGCATTCGGTTCAAATATATAATTTTTTTGATTAATAATTTCAGTTGATTTTAAGTCTATATTTAATTCTACAGCTTTGTTTAAATCTATTTTTTCAACTTCTTGGGATAATAACGACTTGTACTCCTGGTAATAAATAGTTGTTGATCTATATTTAATAATTTCCTTAATTAATGGATCAGTATTAATGTTTTGGTCAGATTTGGGTAATTTAAAGTATTTGATATACTCAACTCCTCTTCGGGCAAGTTGCATTGCTCCATGATAACCAATAACTAGAATGTCGTTTTGGGATGAATTGTAATCTCCTAGCATCATATCAATCAGTCTTAAATCAATATCTCCTCCAAATCCACTTTCAGCAGTAATAATAATAAATAACTCTTTATCCAAAATATGACTTTGGGAAATTGATTTATTGTATTTAAAATCTTGCTCAACATTTATTAATCTATAGATTGCCCAAAGTCTATTAAAGTATTTAGCTGAATTTAAGACTCCATCTCTAATTTGAGCTACCCTAAGACTTGCGATTCCAGCAAAAGCACCAGCTAAATCAGATAACACGGAGTAATCATCAATTTCACTTTTTAGGGATTCAATTAAATTCATGTCTTAGCCCCTTCCTTGTTTAGGTTTGAATTTGGGCTTAAAAAATCTTTCCGTAAATTCTGAAGCTGAACTTCGAAGTCATCCTTAACCAAGATTTTAGATCCATATTGCTTTATTTTTTGAGTCAGTTCATTAATACTTAAATTAGCTCCTAAATCTAGATCGACAATTAAATTAAGCATCAATTGTTGCTCTAGAAGTGAGAAAACTCTATTGGGCGCTTGATTTAAAAGTTCATAAATTAAATCACCAACATAAAGTGCTCTTTTAGATTGATCTGAGAGTTCGTTTCCAAAATGCGAAAATTCCTTAGCTTCCTGGTAGTCGGCTAATATTTTAAGTGTTTGAATAACTAAATGCTTTTGGCGTGAATTATGTCCCAATCCACCTGCCCTAGTAACACTTAGACCCGTGTTTAAGGCAGGTCGTTGACCATTTTTAAATAAGTTCATATCTAAAATCCACTGTCCATCAGTTATTGACATAATATTTGTTGGTAAATATGCGCTGATATCGCCATTTGAAACATTGACTATTCCAATTGCTGTTAAACATTTAGAGTTTTTGTTTAATTTACCCGCTCTTTCTAATAATCTTGAATGGGTATAAAAAGTATCACCAGGATAAGAATCCCGTCCCGGACTTACTCCCTGAAGTAAGGATATTTCACGATGAACCTGAGCATGTGCACTTAAATCATCATAAACTACAATTACATCATTGTTCTCTTCTTGCCAAAGGTACTCAGCCATCGAACAGGCCACGTAAGGAGCTAGGAAGTTAGTAGCCAGAGAATCATAGAGAGTTGCTACAACTACTATTGCCTTTTCTAGTCCACCATTCTGAGCTAGCCAAGAAATTGTTTGGTCAACGTCTACTTTCCGTTTAGCAATTAAACAATAAACTACAATTTGGTCTGTGTTTTTCTGGTTAATTATCATTTGAGTAGCTAGAGAACTTTTACCAGATTTGCTATCACCAAGTAGAGCCATTCTTTGACCCTTAACAATCGGGAACAAACTATCAACTACAATTACCCCAGTTTCAATTTGAGTACTTAATCCTTCTCGTTCATTAATATCTGGAGCCTTATTAAAAATATTCCATGAACGATAATTTAAGATAGGGCCTTTACCGTCTAAGGGTTCACCAGTAACTGAAACAACTCTCCCAATAAATTCAGTTCCTACTTTGGTTTTTAGCTGGTCAGACAAAACAACACCAAAAGTTCCTACTTTGGGGGGTTTATTTCCGAGATGTAGAACAATCGTAAATTCCTTGTCGATTTTTTGGACATATCCCCTGGAACCATCCTCAAACAAAATAAGCGAAAAAACATTGCAAGGTTGAGCTCCCCTCAGGGTTAAAACAAAACGGTTGATAGCTACAATTTCACCCACCGGTTTGCCTTCGTCCAAAAACTTCTGAAAAATATTCTGATTTTTAGTCATTTCTTACCCTTCAAAAGTCCTTATTTTATCCAACAGCAAATCCTTGTTTTTATTTAGGCGAGATCTTAGAGAAAAATCAAAGGATTTATTAGTCAAACGTATTCTACACCCAATCGTAATACTCGGATCTAGTCCAACGCTAATTAGAACATTAGGATAGATATTCTCTCGTATATAAGCAACTAGTTTTTGAAGAACTTTGGAATCAGCTTCTTGGTTAAAACTAAAATGAATTAGAGCTGGGTGCTGGCCAATTTGTTCTAATGAACTTTCTAGCCTCTTTAGGTCAGATATACTATTAATATCTATATTGTTAAGTTCGATCAATTTAACTACTTCCACTCCTAAACTATTTTGAGCAATTTGATAGTTGGGATCAATAATCCTATTTTGTTCAATTTTTAAAATAAGTTGATTTAATTCAAAGCTAATCCTTCGAAGTTGAGCTAATTTATAGATTGAATTGTCTAATTTAAATTCCATTTCTAAGATCCTCTGCAATAGCTTCCTTGTTGCTTTCTAAATCTCCAAAAATATATTCAAGTTGATCGGATAAATCAACTTGGTTTCCGATAGCCTCAATAATATAATGGTTTAAGATTTCAGCCATGTGATCCTCGAAATTAGCAATTAATTTATCTTTGTCTTTAGCGATTTCATCTCTAATCTGATTAGCCAATTCTGTTCTTTGTTCTTCCAGGGACACAAGCGTTTTTTGAATTGATTCAATGGCCAACTGTTTAGCATCACTAATCGATTGTTCATATTTAGAAAATTCTTCCTTTAGGGTATGACTAATTTGATCTTTCAAAAAGTCATTTAACTGTGCTGTGGTTAAACGTAAATCTTGTTGTAAAAACATTGCATTATCTCCTATAATCTTTTCGAAAAGGAGCCTACCTTTATTCCGAAGCTCTTCCCTAAACTCATTATTAAAGACATCTACAACATTCTTTCCGTTTACCCTATCTAAAGAATCGTTTGCTTTCTTTAGATTAATATCTGTTTGATTGTTTAAAATTGAAGTAAGCTTAACAGCCACCCACAAAAAACCAATAGTCCCTACAACCAATACCGTTATGATAAGTACAAGCCACCAAATTGTCATAAATTAACCCACCTTATTAATGTATCAAAGTGATAATGTTTTTATTATATCAGCTTATTTATATATTTTAATAATATTTTTATCTCTTCCATTGTAGTTCTCCGTCCTAGAGTAACTCGAATGGAGCTTCGAATTTGATCATCAGATAGCTTAATAGCTTTAAGGACGTGAGATAGTTCTTGTTTTGAGGCGTTACAAGCAGATCCTGAACTAACCATAATCCCTTCTGAATCTAGTTTTAAGATTAACCATTCGTTATCTATTCCTTCAATCCGAAAGTTAATATTATTAGCAACTCTATGCCTTAATGACCCATTGATTTTTATTTTAGGATTTAGACTCAGTTCCTGAATTAAATAATCTCTAATTTGAGTAATTCTTTTGACCTCATCTTTTAGGATAAACTGAGCTTTTTGACAAGCAACAGAAAAACCATAAATATTTGCTAAATTCTCAGTTCCACTTCTTAAATTAAATTCTTGACCTCCTCCTAATATAATAGGGGTTATTTTAGTGCCACTTTTTACAAATAATGCTCCAGATTGTTTGGGGCCGTAAATTTTGGAACCATTTAAACTCATTAAATCAACACCTAGTCTGGTAGGTCTCAGTCTGAGATAGTTAAGCGCTTGACAGCCATCTGTATGAAAATAAAGTGGCAGACTATTTCCTTGTGATCGTCTGTTAGCTACTATTTTTTTAATTAAATTAGTAATCGACTTTAAGTCTTGAATAACTCCAATTTCATTATTGACTAATAAAATACTAATTAAGACTGTATTTTGATCAATCAATTTTGCTAATTTATCTATTTCCACTAAACCCTGAGCATTAACAGGGACAATTTTATAATCATATTGTTCTGCTGGTTTTAGAATAGAAGCATGTTCTATGGAGGAGACAATTAGATTAGAATCTTTAAAGTTCTCCATTATTCCAGAGATAGCTAAATTATTAGCTTCAGTTCCACCAGCAACAAAAATAATCTCTGAAGACTTAACTTCTAGAGTCTGTGAAACTCTAAGCCTTGAATCCTCTAGAACTTTTCTAGATAATACAGCCTCTTGATAAATTTCTGATGGATTATAAAAATGATCTAAAACAATCTTATTCATTTGATTTAGAATATCTGGATCTATGGGAGTAGATGCAGCATAATCTAGATAAATTGATTGTTTTTTGTTCATCTAACAATTTTTGAAACAGTTCTATTTATTTAATCCTGTTAGAATCAAATCATATTCATTCTGGATAATCTTAACATATTCTTTAATAGCTGTTAATAAATTTTTAGTTTCATCTTTGGAAACTACACTATACAATTCACCATTTAAACTCTTGAGAATGTCTCGTTCTCTTAATAAATACTTGATGCTGTTTTCTTTAATTGAACCATCGCTCAATCTAATCTTTTCGTACCAAACCCATGTATCGTAATCTAAACAAAAAAATTCCCGTTGACTATTCTGGTCTATCTTCCCAAATAATTTTCGGCCAAATGTCGATTCAAATTTGATCAACTTTCTTTCTCTAGAAAGCTTGATTTTTGGGTTATTGGTGTTTTTTAAAAGATAGGAAAAAAAAGACATCTTAGGCAACCTCTTCATAAATCTCGTCTAGCTGGTTTCTTAATTGAGTAATTTTGTCAATTTCGGGAGAATTAGATGGATTAAATTTAACCGAATCTGTGATATTGCCATCCTGAGATAAATTAGTTTCGTATTGATCTAGAACTCGATTTTTTCTAACTTCCGTTTCTCTGTTCAATCCCAAGATAGTCTCTAAGGCCTGGGTTTTTTGGAAAGCTTTGGCCAAAACTTCCAGTCTATTTTCAATCTCTCTCAATAATTCAGACCCTTTAAGACTTTCATGCTCTTCCTTAACTGGTTGCTTATAACTAAATAATCCCATCACTCCCCTTTATACTTTTTATAACAAACTAAATAGCGAACAATTTTTGGCTATTTTCAGTACTAAATTGTGCCAAGTGTTCCACCTTCTGTCCCCTTAGTTCTGCTAAAAATCTAGCGATTTGTTTAACATTTTTAGGCGTATTAATCATACCACGGAAAGGTACAGGAGTCAAGTAGGGAGAGTCCGTTTCAAGGACTATCGCACGGTTTGGCACTTTTTTGTAAATATCGAGTAAGCTATTATCTCTACAAAACGTGGCAATCCCATTGATACCAATATAAAGATTGTTTCTAAGTGCTACTTCCAGATCGTGTTGACTGCCAACAAAGCTATGCAGTAAACCTCTTAATTGATGCTCTAAATTATATTTATCTAACACTTCCCAAAACTTATCAAAGGCTTCCCGAACGTGAAAAATAATTGGTTTATCACTAGTTTTTGCTAGCTTTATTTGTTCTTTTAAAATAGTAAGCTGGTTTGATTGCTGGGAATAATTATAGTGAAAATCTAAACCACATTCTCCAATAGCAACAACTTTTGGATTTTTAATAAGCAACTGAAATTTATCTATCCAATCTTTTCTATTCACATATTTATCTGCTTCGTGTGGATGGATCCCGATAGAACTGAATACATTTGGATATTTATTTGCCATTTCAACCGCCCAAATACTTTCATCCAAATTGCAGCCAACAACGATCAATTCGAAAACTCCTTGCTTTTTGGCCTCTTCAATAACTTGATCTATGGTTTTATTTAATTTCAACCAAAGCTTGGTTGTATTATTAGTTTTATCGTGATGCCCTATATCTTGGATATGGCAATGTGTATCAATTAGCTTCATTCTTTTTGGACTTCTCTATTTTTAAAAAAAGTAGATCCACTTTGGAGGGTAATTTATTAGATTTAAATATACCTTCTATTTTTTTGGCGGTTTCAGGCAAAAATGGTCTTAACAAAAAAGCAACTTCTAGAATTGAACTTGCTAAATATTCTAAAACTTCCCGAAGGTGTTCTTGATCATTTTGTTTAGCAATCTCCCATGGCTTTGTTTCATCAATATATTGGTTCAACGATCTAACCTGCTTAAAAACTTCATCAATTGCTTGGTCTAGATGAAATGCTTCAATAGCCCTTTTATATGGAATTATGTCGTGTTCTGGTGGAGGAATATCTCCTATTTCTCCGTTTAGATATTTGTTGATCATTACTACAGATCGTTGAACCAGATTACCCAATTCATTGGCTAATTCATTATTATAAGCTTCGTCCATTGCCTCAAAGCTGAAATCACCGTCTGAAGATGAGGAGATATGCCTTAAAAAATAATAACGAGTTGGATCAACACCATATTTTTGGATGATCTGACTAGGATTAATGCTATTACCTAAACTTTTACCCATTTTTTTACCATTAATGCCCACAAAACCATGGATATATAAATTTTGGGGTAGCTCCAAGCCTAAGTTCATTAACATTGCCGGAAAAATAATTGCATGAAAACGGGCAACATCTTTACCAACAACTTGAATATTAGCCGGCCAATATTGTTTAAAATCGGAATGTTCTGGGTAACCTAGAACTGTAATGTAATTTAGTAGAGCTTCAAACCAGACGTAGATAGTTTGTGTCCTATCTCCAGGAACTTCTATCCCCCATGGTACTTTTTTAATCGGTCTAGAAATACTTATATCTTCCAAACCATCACTTAAGAAACTAAGCATTTCATTTCTTTTTCCCGCAGGGTAAATTTTAAATTTATTGTCAACAATTGCCTGATAAATTCTTTCTGAATATTTAGATAAAGGGAAAAAATAATTATTTTCCTCGATTTTTTGAAACGGTTTATTGTGATTTGGGCAAATTCCGTTCATTTTTCGAACTTCGGAATCGGTAAAATAAGCTTCATCGCCATCGCAATACCAACCAATATATTTACCCTTATAAAAATCCTTGGACATTTTTTGCCAAATTAATTTAACTCTATCAATATGGTTTTGATCAGTAGTACGAATAAATCGATTATTCGATATGTTAAGAGACTTGGCCAATTCCTTAAATTGATTGCTAGTTTGATTCACAAAGTCTAAAACATCTAAATTTAATTCTTTTGCCTTATTGAAAATTTTTGAACCATGTTCATCGGTTCCGGTAGAAAAAATAACTTGTTTGTTTAGTTCTCTAGCATACCTAGCCATACTGTCAGCCAAAATAAACTCTAGGGCATGACCAATATGAGGTTCTCCATTAACATAGGGAATAGAAGATGTAATATAAAACTGATTCATTTAGCTTCAATTATATTAAACATTTAGCCTAATTAACAGTCTTAGAATGACCTATCAACGTATTCTTGAGATAATCTTTCAAATATTGCATTAGTCCATCCAAACCCATCTTGAGAAGGATAAATACCCTTTATTGGAGGTTTATCAGGATTAACGACATTATATTTTTCTAAAAAAATATGTTCTTTATTAAACCAGTTGAGATTAGTTTTTAACCATTTAATTGCTATCCTTCTAGCATCTTGATGATAGCCATATCTTTCGAGACCCTTGATAACGAGATAATGAAGAGGTGCCCAACCATTCGGAAAGGCCCATTGGGTTGGCATAGCCCCAAAAGCGAACTGATTAAATAAAAGCTGATCGGTTGTTGATAAACCACCCCGATGTTCAAACTTACGCAAATTCTTAATAAGTCCTTGAGCCTGTGATTTTGACGCTAAACCCGACCACATTGAATAATAGGCGGCAAGAGAAGATATAGAAGATCTCTTGTTTTTAGTAAAGTCATAGTCAAAAAAGAATTTCTTTGATTCATCCCACATTAGCTTATTAACTGCTTTTTTCCTTTGTTCTGCTCGATCTTCCCACTTGATGCTCTTCCGAGTTTCACCAATTATTTTATAAAACCGGGCAAAATCTAACTCGTATTTATATAAAAGACAATTTAAATCAATTGGTAGATAATCTAGAGCATGATGATTAAATCTTGGAGTTAAGTCCCAACCACTTTCAGCTTCGGCGAGATCATGAATATTGTTTACGTCATAGTATCTAGATAAACCCTCAAATACTTTATGATAAAAGGGATGTTTTGAATTTAGCCAAACCATAGTATATTCATCTTCAGCAACCTTAATATGATCTTTTAACCATTTGTTGTCTAGGTTATATTTTTGATAGATATCAAAGATTAGAGAAGTTAAAAAAGGTGGCTGACTTCGACCAAACAAATAAATTCTGGATGCATTAGGAATCACTTTGAATTTTTTAAACATAAAAATTAAATTATCTAAAATGCCTATTACTAAATCTTTATTTTTAGAATCTAATAATCCTTGAACAATAAAGTAACTGTCCCAATAATACATTTCGGAAAAATCGAATGATATTTTATCGGACTTTGACGGAACAATATATGGATGGGGTAAACCCAATAAATTTTGATCGTCTTTTGGATGATAAACAGTAATTTTAGGATAATAATTTTTTATATATTTCCTAGCTTTTTGGAGGTCAGCTGGGTTTAAATTAATATCTGTCTTAAATGAAAAAATTTTTACCGGGATAAGCTTAGCTATTTTCATCTCTAGAAGTATAGATTAAAACCAATTATTAGTTTTAGCAAATAAAAAACACACCCTATCCAAATAATGTTTAAGGTGTGTCAATATTATTTTTTATCGTCTAGAGTTTTCTTCTCTAGGTCTAGCTTCACTAACGATAATATTTCTCCCATCGAGATCTTTACCGTTTAATTCACTAATAGCTTTTTTGGCTTCTTCATCCGTCGACATTTCAACAAAACCAAATCCCTTTGATCGATTACTGTCTCGATCTACGATTACATTTGCTGAGATGACGGTTCCGACACTTCCAAAAAAATTCTTTAATTGGTCATCATTGGTTCCCCAAGATAATGATCCAACAAATAATCTATTTGCCATTAACCTTTCACTCCTTTATGTCTTGAGGTAATCTGACAAACAGTTAGCTGCGCCTCAAAAAACTTACTTTTTAATATTCTTTCCTAGAAAACTTAACCTAAACAGTTACCTTAGCAGCTTCATCTAGTGTAGATACAGGATAGTTAAAATATTCACTAAATGCAAATCTTTATTGGTGGAGCTGCCGGTTATTGCAACCGGGTCCGTTCGTTTATCTGGCTGAATCTCTACATGCTTAGTTATTTTTAATTAAAGAAAAGTATCTAAAAATAACAAAAAAACCTTTCTTTTCCTAATTTGAGCTTAGTTATTTCCTAGATTAGGAATTCCTAGGAGAATAAAGCATCCAGAAATATATTAAGCACTTAACTCATATCTGGAATAAAGATAAGCACTGCTTTTGTTTACTTATTAGCTAACAAAAGCTGGCGCAAAGTTTAGTGGTCTAAATAGATCAGCAACTTTACTAAAAATAGATTTTGCATCTATAAATTTTGCCTATAACGCTGACAAGCGGCTTGCTAATTCAACTGATAAAGTACAAACGTCGAGCTTATAATTCAGCCCCATCTAGTTTAGAAAGTATATACTATTCCTTGGTATATTGCAACATTTTAAAAAATATGCTAGACTACACCGTTATTATGGAAAATAAGAGTGAACGACATTTAAGTTGTCATATTACTAATATTAATAGTTACAAACTCTATCGTGATCCGATAGATAGGCCTATCATTAAAAGTAATTTGGAAGATACTGTTGGTCAAGAAAAATATAAACAGAGAAAATGCTCTGGTCAAAACCCAAACTTTTGGTTTTATAATCCGGTTAGTGGAATAAGATCTGTGAAAGATTATAGAGCCATAGCAATAGCTCTTTGTCAAAGATGTCTAATCCGGCAAGATTGCCTTGATTGCGGAATTGATAATAATGAACATGGTATTTGGGGAGGGTTCGACTTAGATATAATGCGACAGGCCCTAAAGCAAGATGGAGTATAGAATGGAGTATAGAAAAAGAACTGCTCTGCCACCAAAGATTTTTTTAGAAAATCGGGTTAGTGAAAAAGATTTTGAAGCCAGAAGATGCAGAGGTATTGACGTTAATATTTTCTTTCCCAATAGAGACACGGCGGAAAATAATTTTATTAATGGAAACGATCAGCAGGGTTTTACAAAAAGGATTGCGACAGCTAAAGCAATATGTGAAAAGTGTACGATAAAAGATGAATGTCTTAGGGTTGCTCGTATAAATAGAGAAAAATACGGAGTTTTCGGTGGTGAATTTTTAGGTTATTAAACGATCCTGGCACTTTTTCGAGAAAAAGTTGAAAGAAAGGCAAGAATAGAAACCCATTGATCCAATCCAACTGATTGAGCCCTAACCATTAGGTCCATTTGATGATCGACTAGATATTTTTTAAATTGCTCTTTGGGAAAATTCGGTAATGTACTTAAATTGTTAACCAATGTCTTCCGTTTGGACGAAAAACCCATTTTTATCAACCTAAATAACCGAGCGCTATCAACTTCTATCAACTGAAGTTTGGGTTTTAAGATAATTATCTTGGAATCTACCTTAGGAATTGGATAAAACATTTCCTTTGGAATATCTGCTCCTAAAGTTATATCCCAATAAAATTGGGTTAAAAGACTTAAAATACTATAATTGCCTTTTGAAGCTGATATTCTAATTCCAACCTCTTTTTGAACTAACAGCACAACAACAGAGGGTTTATTTTTAATTTCTGAAAGAACTCTTATTAAATGAGAAGTTAAATAGTATGGAATATTCCCAATTATTTTATAACTTCCTTTTATTTCATTAAAATTAAACTTTAAAATATCCTGGTGAATTAATTCAAGATTGGCTAGGTTTTGTTCAGCTAGAGTCTTTACTAGATTTTGGTCTAGCTCTATAGCTATTACTTTATAAACTTTGGGTAATAAAAGTTTACTTAAATTGCCTGTTCCTGGACCTATTTCTAAAACTATATCTTCTTGTTTAAGATTAGCGTAGCTTATTATTTTTTGGAGACTTTTAAAATCTACTAACCAATTTTGTCCTAGTGATTTTTTGGGCTCAATCATTGTCTACCACCATCTATAATGAACCCAATGATAATAAGCATTGTACCAGCCACCATATCTAGAATCAGCATAACCATTACACCACTCCAATTGAGTTATGGGGTTCGTTGCCCAGTCTGATCCCATACTTGACATCTTGTATCCTGGCGTAGCCTGACAAAGACCATAACCATAGGGGGTATATGGATTATCTGGTATAGCGGGACAGTAATGTTCTCCTTGAGCCTTAGTTGGACACCATCCAGACTCATGAGAAATAATAAAATCTGCATATTGGTAATCTCTTGCAGGAATACCAGCTAGTGCCATATCTCCCTTAATTCCACTAAGGCTAGTTCCTTCTACTACTATCTCGGGAACTGGCGGGACAGTTACAATTACTTGAGACTGAGTTTGAGAGACAACTTCACCGTTTATAAGATTATCTTGATAGGTAATTACTTCTTGCCCAGCAGAACCTGTCTGACGAATAGCTGACGTTCCATAAGCAAGATTACTATCATAAATAGTTTGGATAGGCATTGGAATCGTTTGATTCTGAATGCTCATTTTCATACCCTTTTCAACCACCAATACTGCCATACCTGCGCTAATTGGAGTAGCTGAGCTAGGAATTAATTGAGCTCCCTTTTTTAGGTTTATGTGCTCTAATTTAACAAACTGTCCGACAGTAGTAGCAAGAGTTCGAATTGGAATAATTTTTCCATATAAACTCAAACTAATTGGAGTAGCTTGGTCAATTACTATTTCGCTCCCTATTACACCAGTTTTAATAAAATTAAGGCTAGCTTTTTGATAAACCTTATCTTGAGCATAAATCTTTATATTGGCCTGATCAACTACTGCTCTTGGAGTCTTTGCAGCACTCATCACATAATCTAATTGTCCCTGATAATCAATGGCTACTGGTTTTGCCCTATAAATATTAATTCTAAAATCATCCTGATTAATTGGCGTATTCAGGGAAGGCTCAACTACATCACCAGGTCGTAATTTAATATTTAATTTATCAAGTAAGGCATGGATAGTCTTTTGTTTGGTTGGGATCACTCTTTTAATATTATCGTAAGAAATAATTACTATCTTTGAATTGGGAGTAACTTTAATGGCCGATGAATTTTGAAAGATATGATACAGAGTAAAACTAGCAATTAAAAGACTAACTATTGAAATAATAGGAACATAGAAAGAAGGATGTTTAATTAAAAACTTGATCTTTCTAATCTGACGACGAAAAAATCGCCTTTTAGTATTCAATTTAATATTAGGTTTCAAAGCCATCAATAGCTACTTAATTACTCGAAGATAAACTATCCAATCCTATCCATTTTAGCATAGAAAAGTAGATACAATTATACCTTTTTATTCTCTTCATTTGAATAATGGAACAAACTGTTTTAGATATAAACGATTATATTTATTAAATTTATATTCCTTTAATTCTTTTTGGTTAAACCAAATCGAATCACTAATTTCGTATTTTCGTAAAGTAATCGGTGGCTTTTTGGTAAGTTCCACTTTATATAAATAAATATTTTGTTTAAAAATTAAGTATTTTATTTGTAGTTTTGACACAAAAATAAGTTGTTCTTTCTCTAAATTAATCTTTGTTTCTTCTTCTATTTCTCTAATTAATCCCTCTTCAATAGATTCATTCTTCCTAACTCCTCCTCCCGGAAAACTCCAGGTGTTATCCGAAATATACCCCTTGACTAATAAGACCTGATCTTTGTAATTGAGTAGTACCCTGGCTCTATTTGAATTATTGATTAAAAGATAAATAATTGGTTTCAGCCAAAAGTGAACTTGCCTTCCTATCAAAATAGATATTTTTTTCATAATTTCTGGATATTAGTATAGTCCAAATTAAGTTTTTTAATGCCTCTTTGCTTAAAATAGACGACTACGTTTGATTGATCGATTTCAACGACCGTACCCTCTCCAAAGAGAGTATGCCTAACTTGATCTCCCTTTTCGAGGTCTGGTATATAATGTGGTTCATTTTGATTAAATAAATCATCCTTTATCTCTTCATTTTCTAAGTTATCTGGTTCGATCCTAAATTCTCCGTCAATGTCCGATAAAAAACGGCTGGGTGGGTTGTGATTTAAGCCACCATACAAGAGTCTGGTATTCGCGTAAAATAAGTACAGTTCTTTCATTGCCCTAGTCATTCCAACATACATCAGCCTTCTTTCCTCTTCCATTTGATTACTATCGTAGAGAGCTTTAGTGTGGGGAAATATCCCTTCTTCAAGACCCGGCATCAAAACAATAGGAAACTCTAAACCTTTGGCTGAATGAACAGTCATTAGGGTTACACTATCTTTTTTAAAATCTGCTTTATCTAAATCACTAATCAGAGCAACTTCTTCTAAAAACCCATCAAGACCAAGATCTAGGTATTCATTAGCTACGCTTAGCAATTCCTTGACATTTTCTTGCCTAGATTCTGATTGAATTGTGCCATCATCAAGATAACTTAAATAATTTAATTTTCGAATTAAGGCATCAATTAGCCCCACTAGGGAAGCGTTGTGAGAAATTTCTTTCAGTTCACTTATCAGATTATGAATTTCATTAAACCCTTTTTTTGCTTTAGGTGTTAATTGATTACATTCTTGAACTCTGCTTAAGGCTTTTTGAAGATTACCGTTTTCTTCTAAAAATTGGTTAAACAACGCAATACTTCTAGGTCCAATTCCTCTAGCCGGCAGGTTAACAATCCTAAGAAAAGAAACTAGATCATTGGGCTGATAGATTAATCTTAAATAGGCTATTAAATCCTTGATTTCTTTTCTGTCATAAAATCTGACTCCACCAATTATTTGGTACGGAATATTGTATCTAACAAATAGTTCTTCAATCACCCTGCTTTGAGCATTTGTCCGATATAGAACCGCAAAATCTTTATAATTATATTTAAGTGTATTAATTTTGGATTGAATAATAGAAACAATGTTTTGAGCTTCTTTTCTTTCATTACTAACTTGGGTAAGCTGAACTTCCAAACCTGGATCAGACTTAGTCCATATTTTTTTATCACTCCGTTGATTGTTTTTTGATATAACCATATAAGCAGCATTTAGAATATTAGCAGTGGAACGATAGTTTTGTTCCAATTTAACAACTTTTACATTTTGATAATCTTTCTCAAAATTTAGAATATTTCGGTAATCTGCTCCTCTCCAACTATAAATGCTTTGCCAGTCATCACCAACAACAGCAATATTCTGGTTTTTTGATGATAACAATTTAATTAATTGATACTGCGCATTATTTGTATCTTGATACTCGTCTACTAAAATATACTTGAATTTATCTTGCCACTTAGCCAGAACTTTTGGGTATTTCCTAAACAATTGAACAGTTTTTAAAATTAGATCATCAAAATCTAGAGCGTTTAAATTTTTAAGCTCTTTTGAATAAATTGGGTAGATGTCTGCAACCATTTTTTGGACTGGATTATCGAGATATTGATCCTTATATTTATTCGGTGTAATTAATTCACTTTTTGCAGAACTTATGTAATATGCCACTTGTCTTAATGGAAAACTTTTTTCATTAATTAAAAGTTTTTTATATATTTTTTTAAGTAAACTAAGTTGATCAGCCTCATCAAATATTAAAAAATTCTTAGACATTTTAAGATAATCACCATCAGTTCGAAGTATTTTTACAGAAATACCATGAAATGTACCCATATATGGCATAAAATTGTAGTTGGCAGAATTTAGGTTTAGTAATTTTGCGATGCGTTCTCTCATTTCATTGGCAGCTTTATTTGTAAACGTGACTGCCAATATTTGATCCGTTTTGGCTTTTTTAGTAGCTAAAAGATAAAATATTCGATAAGTTAAGGTCTTTGTCTTACCGCTACCTGCACCGGCTAAAATTAATAATGGTCCTTCGGTGTTAATAACAGCTTCGTATTGATTTTTGTTGAGCTCCTGACTAAATAGATTGTCCATCATCTAATATATTAACAAGAAATTAATTATTTATTTGTTTTTCCCAAAATCTTACATTCTTTTTTAAGAAAAGAAATGAGTAATCGGATGAATGCCGTTAATATGAATTAGTCCAGTGTCAAGCGCCAAATCTAACCAAACTAGAATCAAAATTATTCCTAAAATAATACCAGTAGCAATAAGAATTCGTCTGTTTTTTCTTCTTTGAGTTTTATTAAAAGGTAAAAAGTATTTTTTGCTTAATATTAAATTATTTATTTCTTGATCATGTTTTTTCTTCTTATCTTCCTCGAGTTGTTGTTGTTTTGTTGAAGAATCTTCATTAACTTGTTCTCTCTGAATTAACCCCACCGCCTTTTCTTCATTGGTGGTTTCATTTTTGTTATTTTCAAGACTTGGTTGTTGTTTAACCCCAGAATCTTCATTAACTTGTTCTCTCTGAATTAACCCCACCGCCTTTTCTTCATTGGTGGTTTCATTTTTGTTATTTTCAAGACTTGGTTGTTGGAGAAGCGAAAGATTTTGACCTTTTTGGGTCATTTCGGTCGCTTTGATTATTTTTGGCGTATCTTCCTCGGTTATTTTATTTTCTTTTTCTTGATCATCGATTTTATCTAGTTGAACATCCTCATTCTTAATTTCCTCTTTTTCGTCTTGATCGACTAAATTATTATGAATAGGCTCAATATTAAGTTTTCTATTTAACCCCATTCTTAATGGAGGGGGTCCACTCAATTGTTGATCCTCATTTTCCTGATCATCCAAGACCATTGGATCTTTTATTATAGGCATAGATTTAACAATAATATTTTTAGAATTTAGGGGAGGTTTTACGGTTCCCGGTTTTGATATATCCATTACTGTTTTTTTGTCGTTTTCTTTCATTTTTATGCCAACTTATCTATTAGATAACCTTTCTCAATTATTTTAGAAAATTCTAAATAGTTTAAACTAGCTCCACCTACTAATGCGCCATCACAACCATCTAATGCAAGATATGCAGTTATACTATCAGAGTTGACGCTACCACCATATAAAACTCTAGTGGACGAGGCAACTTTTGCTCCATATAGTTCACTAATTTGAAATCTGATATAATCAATTACTTTTTGAATATCTGAAGGCTTAGGGATTTCTCCCCCAAACGTTGAAATAGCCCAAACAGGTTCATAAGCTATCACCATCTTAGCTACTTCGTCTGAAGTAAGATTATATAGAGCACTATTAAGCTGATCTGCGACTACTCTCTTGGTGTCATTAGCAACCCTTTCTGATTTATTTTCACCAATACACAAAATTGGAATAATCTCATTTCTAGTAGCTGCAGCCACCTTATCTCTTATAAGTTGATGATCTTCATTGAAATAAATTCTTCTTTCACTATGCCCAATGATTGCGTATTTTACTAGACCTTTTAACATAGCAAAGCTAACTTCTCCGGTAAATGCTCCTTGATCTTTAAAATAACCATTTTGGGCTGCTAGGCTAAATTTACGGTGGTCTATCTCTAGACTAAGTGGATATAGTAACGTTAGTGCTGGTCCAATAATTACTTCTAGATTCCGATGAATAGTAGTTCTTTTATTTAAATTGTTTAAATAAATACTGGCAGTCGAAATATTCATGTTCATTTTCCAATTTGCAACTATTATTCTTTTTCGCATGATATTTTCTTTAGTTTAACAAAAAGCATAAGTATTATACAGTTAATCTTTATTTAAAAGTGCCTCTACCCCCGGTAATTTATGTCCAGCCATCAACTCTAAACTAGCACCTCCACCAGTGGACAGATGATTAAAGCCCTCACTTAATCCTCTTTCCATAATATATCCTACAGTATCCCCACCTCCTACAAGACTAAACGGTTTGTTACCAAAATCGCCCAAAATAGCTTGGATTAGTAAATCTGTTCCATGAGCATAAGGACCGATCTGATTATGGTAACCTTTGACTTCAGTTACCCCAAGGACACCATTCCAGACTACTGTGTTGGAGAGCTGTACACCCCCCGCAATAAATGCTCCAGAGAACGGCCCGATATCTAAAATCTTTTCATCCTTTTTAATTTGGAAATCTTCTCGAGGTGGTTTTTTGGGATAATTTTCTATATCTGCAATCACATAGCTTGACCAATCAACAATTCGAGTTGGGATATTTTCTTTTGGATCTTTTGAAACTACACCGTCAAAAGGAATCAAGAACACAAAGTTCCTCCTTTGTTGCTCAGCTTGGGCTTTTTGGATTAAATCCCGTGCCAATTTCAATTCATCTTTATCATAGAGACTTTCTCCAATATCATGACCCTGTGCTTTCAAAAATGTATTTGACATTGCACCACCAAGAACTAAAAAATCTGCGTTGTCAATAAATCTTTGAATAACCTCTATTTTGTCTACTATCTTAGCCCCACCTATAACTGCACAAAGTGGCCGTTTAGGATCATCCATAACGTTTGTAATAGTATCAACTTCTTTAGCAAGTAGTAGGCCGGCTACGCTTGGTAAAAATTGAGACACAGCTGAGGTAGAGGCATGAGCTCTATGAACCACTCCAAAGCCATCTTGAACAAAAATATCCGCATATGACGATAGTGCTTTCCCAAACTCTAAATCATTGTTTTCTTCTTCAGGGTGAAATCTTAAATTCTCTAAAAGTAAAATTTCTCGAGGTTTGAGATTAGATTTTAGTTGATCAATTTTGGGACCAACACAATCAATCCCAAACTGAACGTTTTTAGATAAAATTTCTTGTAACCGTTTAGCTACCGGAAAAAGACTTAATTTGTCATTAACCCTACCCTTTGGTCTACCAAGATGAGCTATAATAATAATTTTACAATTTTTAGAAAGTAAATAATTGATGGTTTCAAGTGATTGTTTAATTCTGTAATCATCACTAATTTTATCGTCTATTAAAGGAACATTATAATCTGTTCTCAAAAGAATTGTTTTATTCTCTAAGTCTATGTCTCTTACAGTTTTTTTTAAAAACATTTTTGTCCACCCTTTAGCTTAATTATACATCAACTCTTAATCTTCAATTAATCTGAGTTTAATCGTATCGGTTGTTCCAACTACACCTGGATATTTCCCAGATGCACTAACCACTAAATCTCCTTTATCTAAAATATGATTGGCCCTTAACCAATTTGTTAGTTTAGTCGCGGCATACTTTTGGGCGGGTCTTAAATAACTTTTAACCCCATATACGATAGCGAGTGAATTTGCACTGTGAATATCGTTAGTCACGGCTAATATAGGGATGGTGGTCCGTTTAGAAGAAATATGCCTTGCGGTTGCGCCTGATTTTGTCTCAGCAACTATTGCTTTTGCTCTAATTTGAGTAGCGAGTTCAACCACTGAATAACTAATAGCACGAGCTATGTCTTTTTTTTGTTCTATTTTGAAAGATTCATTTTTAATCGATTTTTCGGTATAAAGAATTACTCTTTTCATTAGTTTTACAGACGCCACGGGATGATTTCCGTTTGCAGTTTCATCACTTAGCATTAAACAATCCACCCGATCCATAACAGCGTTAGCAATATCTGATACCTCTGCTCTTGTTGGTGATTCTGAAGTTGTCATACTAAAGAGCATCTGGGTAGCGATAATAACTGGTTTAGATTGAGAAATTGCCTCACGTACAATATCTCGTTGAATAATTGGAACTGCTTCGGGTAGTACTTCATAGGCTAAATCACCTCTCGCAACCATAGCTCCATCAGCCTGATCAATAATTTCTGAAATATTTAAAGAAGCCATTTTAGTCTCAAATTTAACAATTATTTTGGCCCTTGAATTTAGACTAGTTAATATTTTTCTTAGAGACCTAACATTATCTCCATTTTGAACAAAACTTTGAGCAACATAGTCTATATCATGAACAGAACCAAAAACAAGATCTGCCCTGTCTTTGGCAGTAATTACTTCATCGCCCAAATCAGTATCTGGTAAGTTGATCCCTTTTTTAGATAAAATCTGACCACCATGTTCAATTTTTAGATAAATTAATTTATCTTTAATAGACTGAACAACAGCCTTTATTCTGCCATCAAAAATATATAATCTATCTCCTCTTTTTAGCTTTTTACTTAAATCAAACTGGATTGGTATAATATGGTCTTTCTCGTAATTTTTGTTTAGACCAAGAGCAACTACTTGATTTTTAGTTAATTCAATTACCCCATTAAAATCACCTAGACGAATTTTAGGACCCTGGAGATCTTGGATTATACTGACTGGTTTTTTTAATTCTTTTGATGCTTGTCTAATCCAAGTTATTTGTTGTTCCTTTTCCTGATGAGTACCATGAGAAAAATTAAGCCTTATGCCGTTTACCCCAGCTTTAATCATTTGATAAATTAACTCATAACTATTTGTGCTTGGTCCAATCGTAGCTATGATTTTAGTTCGTTTATAATTTTCGTTAAGATTTATTTTACTATTTATATCCAATTTATATACCCACCAATCATTTAATTTTCAAAAGTTATTCTTATTATAACTATTTAGTTGAAAATATTAAAGATATGTTCCTTATGCTTAACTCCAGCAACCAAACCTAGTTTAAAAATAGAGCAATAAATAAAATTCGTTTTGTTTTTCGATTAAAGATAATTATTAAATAGGTCCATTTATAGCTAAATGATCAAAACTAGAAAGTTAATTCAAGAGCAAAATTTAATATTTATTAAGAAAGTTATCAAAGATATCCATTGTAGCTTATAATTATTTAAATGAGTTTAGATCTTAAGGATAAAAAAATGGTCTATATAATTAGACACGGTCAAAGTGAAGATAATTTAAGGTCAGTTTTCCAACGACCTGAAGCACCTTTAACTAAGTTAGGGATCGAGCAAGCAAAGCTCATAGCTAATCGTTTATCCGACACAGGACTAGACGTCATTTTATCTAGTCCATATCAAAGAGCTTATCAAACAGCGAAAATTATTGGTAAAAAAATAAATAAATCCGTATATGTTAAGGATTTTTTAAAAGAATTAGTTAGTCCTAAAAATATTCAAGGTAAGGAATATACTGATCAAATAGCTTCAACGAAGTGGAGAGAGTGGGAAAAAACCTTAACCCGAGAAGGAATAAAATTTGAAGACGGAGAAAATTACCAAGAACAAATTCAAAGAGCTGATCAAATATTAGATTATCTTAAAAATTTACCATTCTCCAAAATAGCATTAGTAAGTCATGGGTATATTATTCGTAGCCTAATTTTTAGGGCAGTCTTAGATAAGTCACTTAATCCAGAAATCTTACAAAAAATTCAAACTCATATCAAATCCGAGAATACGGGTATTTCTGTCCTGTTTTATGCAAATGACTTTGAACAAGACTACTCGTTTAGGCTATTAACCTATAATGACCACTCTCATTTTAATTAATTTGATCATGTATAAAATTATATTTGGATAATTGAGTAAAACTTATTGTTCGGCTATCCACTTCATCGAATCCAACACGATTCATCTCACTAATAGTAAAATTAACTCCAGGGTTTACGTTAGTTACAAAAGCAACATGTCCAAGACCTCCATATGCATTTGGATCTTGCATAATGGCGCCAAAGCTTGGGATGTTATTAACAAGATAGTTACCTTTTTGAGCATTGACAGCCCAAGATATTGCATTCCCCCAGGTAGTTGGAATTGGTTGATTAATCTCTTTTCTTAAATAATAAACCCAATATGTACAATTTCCAAAAGCATAATAGTCTCCTTTAATTAAAGGTCCGGTGTATATAAAAACGTTTTTATTATCCAGATATGAACTAGTAGTAGAGTTTAGAGCACCCAGATTGGTTAAACTTGCTAGAGCAATGGCGGGCATGATCATCAACAACATAATCAGGAAAGCAGTCACCAACCAAACACTTCTCATTTTAAACAAAGCTCGCTTGGATCAGTCGTAATCAAAGGGTGTTCTTTTTTGGAGGAAACAATTTTTAGAGCTAAATGAGTTTGATCAATAATCATGAGAGCCTCTCCTCGATCTGAACAAAGCAGAAAATCTCTTTCGTATTCACTTAAACTAAAGGCTTTTTGAACCTGATCAATACTCGTACTATCTTGACGCATTAATATCCTGAGCATACTTTGAGATGCAACAATTCTGCCATAAGAATTGTTTAAAAAGTCGTTGGCTTGTTGAGTAATAATACTAATTCCCAAATAGTACTTCCTGGCTCTTCTAACTAATCCAGAGATAAATTTAGCTGATGTTGGATTTTCAAACAATAACCAACCTTCGTCAATAATTAAAATCTGTTTCCTCTTGTTCTGTTTTATAGAGTTTGAAACAAAATTAGAAATCATAAACATCATTATTGGCCTGATACTCTCAGATAAATCTTTAATACCAAAAACAATCAAACGATTATCTAGAGAAATATTGGTTTGATAGTTAAATAATTCAGATAAACTACCGGTTACATATTTTTCTAATCTAGAAAGTAGATCATTATAATGATACTTTTTCAAATTTAAGTAAAAATCGCCTAAGAGTGGTGGAGTTTTACGCTTGCGAGAATAAAGATCTAAAAGTATCTTATCAACGATAGCTTTTTCAGAAGATTTTAATCCTTCAGCCATAACTTCTATAAAACTGGTTAAATCTTGAATAAATTGAAATTTATCTTTTTTCCCTAAACTATTAAAAGGAGAATCGAAGGGATTTATTTTTTGTTTTGAGTTAACAGATACTTTAATATATGTTCCCCCTAGAGACTCCGTTAACTTTTTGTATTCTCCTTCTGGATCGATAACAATAACTTTTGTGCCATCATTTAATTGCCGGATAATTTCAACTTTAGTTAGGTAGCTCTTCCCACTTCCGGATTGAGCAAATATTATTGAATTAGCATTTGGCAGATTAAATCGATCTACCATAACTAATGAACTATTCGATTTATTGATCCCGTAGAGGACCCCTGAAGGTTGGACAAAATCTGATGACATAAATGGAAAAGTAAGAGCCAATGATGAACTATCCAGATTTCTTTGATGAGATAAGTTGTTTTGGGCTCTAGGTAATATTGATTTTAAAGCATCAAGTTGTTGATATCTGGCTGTCTTTGTATAAAAAAGTTTTGAAGCCATTACTGATTCAAAAATGGAACTCATTTTATTTAAGGCTTGAATAGAATTTGCTCTTAAGCCAATGTAGATACTAAGCTGAAATAGTTTTTGTTGACCTCTTAAAATTTTATCTCTTAGTTCTATGGCTGATTGAAGAGGATCAGTAACTTCTGATCCAATGATTTTTCCATCCCTTAACATAGTCCGCTTGGTTGATTCAAGCTCAGTAATTTTCCGATTTAATTTGGGGAGAGCTTGGGATGAAGGAACTTCCTGAATATGATAAGAAATATCTGAGTTATATCCAAAGTTAATGAGGTTATCTAGCCAACCACTAACAGCCACAAATGGATACCCAACAATATATAGACAACGAACATATTGATTATCTATTTTAAGATAATCTTCATTTTCCCTTAATCCCTCATAAGAGAATAAATCAATTACACTATGGTTAGTGGTATGAAATGGATTTTCTAGATTATAACGTTTATTTAGGATTTTTTTTATGTTCATTAGTTTTTTTCCTATTATTACTAACCTGTTCTTTAGAAATATCAAAATTATCTATACTAATGGGTTGAAGTTTGGACTTGATTGGATTGTAAAAACTATAGAATAATTCAATGATTGATAGTGAATCTAAAACATGCGAAATAATATTTAATTTCTTTAGATTCTTTTGGATTAGATCAACTCTCAAAGCCAATTGTTTTTTGACTAAGTTAAATTCTGCTTTTTGGTCAAGCTCTATGGGAATTATTACATAGAAAAATTTTGAGAGGATTTTATTTTGATTAATTAACTCCAGAACAAAGTTCTTATATTCTTTTAGGTTATTTAAGTATATTGAGTTTTTTTCATGTTTAATTTTTTGATTTATGCTTTCTAAATAATCATCTATGTTTATCTCTCGTGTCCGAATTAAGATTTGGATAGGAAAGTTTAGTGAGTTTAAAAAACCCTCGTAGATGTCGATTATATTATCCTGTTCACTTTCATTTTTAAGTTGAAAATTAATAGAAGAGGTTTGGATAACCCTAAAATATTTATATTTATTTATCTTAACGATACCTTCTCGAATATCTTGAATATCTATTTGATCAATTGATGATCCCATTTTTTTAAATATTGGAAACTTGAACATAGAGTTTTCCTTTTTTATTAAACTTAAATACATACTTATCTGAATCCTTGGCTAAGTTGTTGAATTGGTAGGCTTGGTTTGGACTAAAGATTACTTTGGGCTGATTCTGTCTCAAAGGCTCCTTGTTTTCATTTGATTCTTGATAGCTATCATTTTTTATTGAAGGCAACAATACATATATTTTAGGTCGAACCAAAAAAGCAAAATATAAAATTAAATAATTTAGCACTATATCCTGATCAATGCGAATAGCTAACGAAGATATAGAACTACAAAGAATTATAATCGGAATAATTTTAAGAAGACTAAATTTTAAAAACGGAGGAACTACTAGGTATATCAAAAAAGATAGAACAAGAGCCATAACTAGAATAATAATTTGAGTTAAATTAAGACTAGACGTAATTTTATCTTCTACGGTTGTAATTTGAGCTGGAATGATTGAAATACGCATAAAATTATGACCTCTCTCCTAAATAATTTGGTCTAGAAGTTGGTTGTCCTGATGAACGTGGTTCATATTCTAACCTTCCGCTACTTCTCTTAGCGGTCGTAACAGTTTGGATACTTCTTCTAAGTATTCCTGCAGATTGACTAAATCCCCCCAGTAATTTGGAAGTACTCTTATTAGCATATCTAGCTGTAGTAGAAAGATAACTTAAATTACTGATTACACCTTGGGTTTTTAGGAGAGTAACCAGAGTTGCTAAACCAAGCAATATAGACATTAATGGATCTGGAAGCCCATTATTTGCAGCTATCATCCCAGCCATCAAAGAAGCAGCCAATTCAATAATCACAACGTGGATAAATAGGACAAAAATGGTACTTATATATTTTTTGGTTGCACTCAAAGCCAGATCTTTTAGTCCAGGAATCAAAAATAGTAAAATAATAATTGGTGCAAGTATTATCCCTAGATAAATTGTGACAATTCTAAGAAGATAATAAATAATTAAAATCACACTTAAAATAATAAATATAAGCATAATTACAAGGACTGCCAAACTGTAAATTGATGATTGACCAACAACTAATCTTAAAATATTCCAGAATGAATTTATGACATTTGAATTTGAAATCGCCTTAATCATAATATTAGAAATCTGAATAACAAAATCTATCAGATAAATTGAACTATTAATTAAAATAAATACTAGTCCAATTTGGGGGAGTAATTGACGAATACTAACCTCCGTAAAACCGAAAACACTAAAACTCATTATTCTAAAACCCAACAAAACAATTACTAAAAATAATAAGCCATCAGCAATCCCAACTGAAGTTAGCCATAAATCATAGACAGCCTTATTATTAGCTCCCAATGTCGTACCTGATGTAAAGTAAGATATCGATTTAATAAAAGGAGATCCTATGGTTTCAATGATGCTCCCAAAAACTCCAGCAATAGTCTTAATAATAATACTGACAATTCCTGAAGAAGGATTTTTGGGTTTAATGTTTGCCAACAAAGGTATCTGGTTATTAGCCTTGGTAGATCCAACCTGTCCATAACTAGATATTAATAAGTTACTTAAAAACATACCTGAAATTAGAATCACAAGTCCAATGATTGCATTTAGGATTATTTTCTTTGCTCTTGCTAGTTTGGTAGCGTTTCCACTAGACGTAATGTAATGAAAACCACCAATTATAATAAACAAAATTGCAACAGCTGAGCCAATTGTACTTGAAATATCTATAATTGGGATTAATGAATTGTGGGTTGAAGATGTGATTGAAGAAACAGAAGCTAATATACCAAAATCTAACAAGATTTTATCCCCCAAATGCATTAGTAGCCAGCGATCCAACGATATTGGATAGAACAAATGCACCTATGGTAATAGCCAGACCAACGGCAGAGTATAGAATAGTCCGTTTAGCCTTCTCAAGTTTTTGGGGATGACCACTAGAAGTGATGTAACTAAATCCGCCAACAATAAAATAACCAGTAGCAACTAAGCCAGCTAAACCTGCCATAATTTGAATGATACTTTTTATAAAGCTAGATATTTGACCTACACCTGCAGTAGACGAAGCCGCCAGTACGGGATTAAAATCTAATATCCAACCAATAATAAGAACAAGAGAAAAGTTTTTGAATTTGATTAAATTATTTTTCAAGCTACCCTCCACGTTAATAATTAACTCAAGCTCAATCCTATCTCAAAAAAATTGAGTAAAAGAGCATAACCAAAATTAATTTATTAAAAAAAAATTAAATTAAATAGTTATACTTCTTATGATGTTGTTTTTTATACTTAAATAAAATATTTAATTTAAATTAACTAACCGCCGATATAGCCACCACCGTATTGGAGAGTAAAGTAAGTCCAAGTCACTATTAAAATTATTAAACATCCTTTTTTGAGAATTGGTTTATCTTTCAAATAATCATAGGCCATAAATTGAAGAGGAAAAGCCATTAAAACATATCTGTTAAAACCTCCGAACTGATTACCAATTATTGGGATTAATAAAAAAGATAATAAATAAAGTGCAAAACTTTTTCTTTTTTTAAACCAATAAAATGCTCCTAAAATTAACAGAAAAATAAAAACAAGAGAAAAAATATTAAAACTATTAATTAATTCATGATAATTACCGTTTAACCATCCGTTGTTCTTCTGAGATAAGATAAAAGCAAGTGGGCTATTAAATTTATTCCATAAATATATTGAATACGAAACAATACCAAGTGAGCTAAGAACCAGAAAACTAGCTATTTTAGCTAGCTTCTGTCTTTGCTCTACTAAAATCAAGAAAATGAAAAAGACTGTTAGAAATCCATAAGTATTAGTAACTAAAAATAGACTACTAAATAATCCGGCCAAAAGATAGCGCTTATTGAGAGCAAAATAGGTTGCACCTAGAGCAAGAAAAGCAAATAAACTCTCAGAATAGGTGGCGATAAAAAAGATTGCTGACGGAAAAAAGATATAGAAAATTAAATAGTTTAATTTATTAAAATTACCTTTGGAAGAAAATAAAATATCGATGATTTTTAGATAGAAATAGATACTAAAAACTAAACAAACCCAAGAAATTAGAAGTGCCGAAATTAAAGCAGATGGAATAATTAAATTAAGATAATGGATTAGAATAGGATACAATGGCAAAAATTTGGTTAAACTTATATCACCATAACCAGTTTTTGCAATCTTTAAATAGAGTGGTCCATCCCAATTAGCCAAAAACTTTAATGGATTTTGAGGTTCAAGAAGATAATGGGCTAGAGGATCAGGGTTTAAGGGAACTAATTTATTAAATTCCATTGACAGACCTATGCTAAAAAGCACAATTAAGACTGTAATACTTATCGAGAATAAAAAGGTATTTTTTTCTAAAATTTTATAGATTTTTAATAATCTTGTTTTCATTCATCATTAACTTATACTCTGTTCGGTCCTAAAAGTAAAAAGTTTAATTAATTAAATCTAGGTTATTCTTAGTTTTTTTATACTTTAGTTTCTTATTAATCTGGAAAATAGTAATTAAAATACCAATAATTAGAAGAAAAACTATATAAATCGATCGATCTATCAGATTAGCAAAAATGATTGTTGAATTATTTAAATGATTAATTTTTTCTGTTAGAATCAAGAAACTTTCTCTTATACCGATTGCCCCTGGAGTAAGTGCAACGAATAAGGCTAATCCTGCCGTACCAGTGTAACTAATTACGTCTTTTAAGGGAAGATCCTTCTTAATTGAGTGAATTTCTAAATAATAAATAATACCTTGAACAATAAATTGTAAAAAAGTAACCAAAATAAGACAGAGAATAGTTTTAAAATTAATTTTAAATTTAACTTTTTTTATTTTTTTCAGATAATAACGAAAGAATACGTAGAAACCTAAGCTTAAACAAATTAAGATTAAAATCAATAAATAACTATTGAAAATCCCAAAAGCAACAAAAAAAAGTGATATTATTGCATAAATTCCAAAATAGAGTAGAGTCGACATACTAAACTTACTAAATTTTAATTTATGCTCAGTCTTCATATAATAAGCTCTATAAATTGGGCCAGATTGACCTGGAATAAAAAAGTTCATGAACAAAGAAACCATATTCAAAAAAAGATTTTGTTTAAAATGAATCTTGATTTTGTTAAGTTGCACTGTATATTTAAAAATTAAAATTAAAATTAGAAGCATCACAAAATAAAGAATCAATATTTCAATAAATAGAAACGGAGAAATTCTTAAAAATTCATGAATCAGGTTCTGATGTTTATTTAAAAAATAGACAGCAAAGCTTATTGACACTAAAATAAGAATTAGACTAATTAAAGATTTAGTGGTTTTATTTATCTTAAGCATAGCTATATTCTAACCAAAAATAATTGAATTGAATATTAGTTTAATTTCAGGAAGGTGTTGGATAATTAAAAAAATAATATGTTTTTAAAAATAACTAATTTTTTATATAGATTTTTAAAAAGTAATAAATTTTACGTTTTTGTAATCATCTTCTTTATTTTTGAATCTGCCTGGATTGCCCTTTCAGCGGCTTATCCGCAGGCATTTGACGAGAACTTTCATTTTGGACTAATCAAGTATTTCTCAACCCATCATAATCCATTTGGTTCATCAGAACCCAAAACCGCCTACCAGTTCGGAGTCGTTTTTAGAGACCCCTCATATCTTTATCATTATCTAATGAGTTATTTATATATTGTCATTAAGCAGATTACGGCTGTTTCAATTTACCAAATAGTTATCTTGAGATTAACCGATATTTTATTTTTTACCATCGGACTCATTTTCTTTAGAAAAATCTTTATTAGGGTAAATGTTTCAAAAGCCTTAACAAATTTATCATTATTTTTATTTTGTTTAATTCCAATTGTTCCACAGTTAGCGGGCCAAATTAATTACGATGATCTACTCTTTATGTTAGTCGGAATTATTGGCTTGTTGTCGGTTAAAATTATTGACCAGCTTAAAAATAAAGTAGCTAATTTTAAAGATATTTCAATTTTATTTGTTCTTTGTACATTTAGCACCTTAGTTAAGTATGCATTTTTACCTATTTATTTAGCTATTGTCTTATTCTTTATCTATTTTACCTACAAATCTTTTGACAAGAAATTATCAACCTTTTTTAAAAAATTATGGTTGAGTTTTAAAGAACAAAAAATAATCTTTAAATTTTTAATGATCTTTTTGATGGCTCTTAGTTTATTCATGTTTATTCAACGCGATATTCTTAATTTAATAGATTATGGTGCCATAGCACCAAACTGCTCTAAGATATTAACAGTTAAAGAGTGTAATAAATATTATGTTTGGAAATCGGATAACAGTAGACATCAACAAGTACTAGAACACAAAGTTCGGGCTTCCTCCAATCCATTCTATTATACGTACCAATGGTTCTATTGGATGTGGTATAGATTATTCTTTGCTATTAACGGTTCAAAATCTCATTACCTAAATTACCCACCCCTACCGCTTCCAAGTGCTACTGCAATTGTGATAGCTATTTTTGGCTTATTCTTTGTAATTCGCAATTTTAAAAAGATATTCCATAAAAACTACTATTATCAGTTATTCTTAGCAATTGATTTATTTTACCTAATTGCTCTTTTTATTCAAGGATATGTAACCTACAATTATACGGCCGTGCTGGAAAATATGAACGGTCGATATTTAATACCCATTATGTTTTTTATGATCATTATTTTAGCCAAAGCTTTTAGTTTTGGACTTTCCAGGCTAAATAAATTAAAGGTGCTGATTGCCTTTTTAACAATGCTCCTATTCCTAGAAGGCGGTGGATTTTTAACATATCTAGTTCGAAGTAATAGTAGTTGGTATATAGATAGTAATAGGGTTATTAAAATAAATAAAATAGCTAAAAAGATTACTAAAGGGGCTATTATTAAAAATAAAAAAACATATAAGACAAAGCTTTGGTTTTTTAATTAAACAAAATGATAATATGGCATATTAATCAAATTGTGATGTATAATACTAAAATATTTTAAGGAGCAGATTAATCAAATGAAACTAGTCATAATGATTCCATGTCTGAATGAAGAAAAAACATTACCTATTGTTTTAAAAAGCATACCCAAAGAAATAGCAGGAATTGATAAAATAGATATTTTGTTGATAGATGATGGAAGTACTGATAAAACTGTTCAAGTAGCCAAAAAACTAGGGGTTAAACATTTCCTTTTTCACACAACTAATCAAGGTCTATCTAAATCCTTTAAACATGGTCTCTTCAAATCTCTGGAATTGGGGGCAGACATAATTGTTTTAACTGAAGGTGATAATCAATATCCCCAACAAAGAATTCCTGACTTAATTAAACCAATTATGAAAGGTGATGCTGATTTAGTCATAGGAGATAGACAAACTCAAACGATTAAACATTTCTCATGGTCTAAAAAAATGTTTCAAAAACTTGGCACTAGAGTACTTAATGTTGCCGCCAGCAGTAATGTTCCTGATGCTATAAGTGGATTTAGGGCCTATTCAAGACTTGCCGCAATTCAACTTAACCCTATCGCAGATTATAGCTGGGCTACCGAAACAACCATCCAAGCCTCTCAAAAGAAACACAAAATTGCTATTTTACCCATCCAAACAAACCCAAAAACACGTAATTCTAGACAATTTAAATCTTCGTGGCAGCATATTCGAAAATCTGCACCTACTATAATTAGAGCCTTTATTATGTATAGGCCATATGCTTTTTTCTTTAGTCTTGGATTTGTTTTATTAATTATTGGGATAATTCCAATTATTAACTTTATAGAGATTGCTATTACTCATCACCGGACTGCCTTTGGCGCACATCATATTCAATCGCTACTACTGGGGTCTATATTTATTTTTGGTAGCTTTATTTCTTTTGCTTTAGGTATTATTGCTGATCTAATTAGGATTAATCGAATAATTTTAGAAGATAGCCTGGAAATAATAAAAAAAGATCACTTAAAAATTAAAAACTGATCTACCACTTACTCCTTGGTAAAATAGTTTTTTCGTCTACTCGATCGACATATTTCCTAGCAATCTCAGTTACTTCATCTAAAAGTCCCTCACTAAGAGTAGTTGGGTTAAGGCCAAGTTTTAGGAATTTCTTGTTTTCAACAACTAATTCGTTTTCTGATGCTTCTTTCCTAGGATTTTTAAGGTATTCAATTTTAGCACCAGTTTTTTTAGAAACAAGCAAAGCAAGTTCCGAAACTCTTCTAGTTTCAGTTACCTGATTAAATATTAACGGTCTGTCACCTTTCTTGGGTGGATTATTAATTGCTATCTCAATACATTTAACGGTATCACTAATATGAATAAATGCTCTAGTTTGACCACCAGTTCCATAAATGGTTAATGGATGATTGATGGCCACTTGCATTAAAAATCTATTTAAGACTGTACCGTAATCACCGTCATAATCAAAACGATTAATTAAATTCTGATCAAGTTTAGTTTCGGCAGTTTGTGTTCCCCAGACAACTCCTTGATGAAGATCAGTAACCCGAATTAGATTATTTTTAGCATAATAACCAAACATTAGTTGATCCAAAGTTTTGGTCATATGATAAATTGACCCGGGATTAACCGGATGAAGGATTTCTTTCTTCAATTTTCCGTTTTTAGTGTCAATTGTTACTTCTACGTATCCTTCAGGAATAGGATTATCGTCCATCCATCCATAACCATAGACACCCATAGTTCCTAGATGAACTAGGTGAATATCTAATTTGCACTCAACTATAGCACACAATATATTGTTGGTTGCGTTAACGTTATTATCGACTGTATATCTTTTTGTTGTTGAATTCTTCATTGAATATGGTGCAGCTCTTTGCTCTGCGAAATGAACTACTCCATCTGGTTTAAATTTTAAGAATATATTTACCAATTTGTCAAAATCTCTAGCTATATCTATATTTTCGAATTCTATCTTATTTCCAGTTAGCTTTCTCCAGGTTTCAAGTCTACGGGACATATTTTGGATCGGTGTTAGGGAATTAGTTCCTAAATCGATATCTATTTTACGTCTGCTGAAATTGTCTATTATTAAAACTTGATGACCTTTGGACGACAAATGAAGTGAAGTTGGCCAGCCACAAAAACCATCTCCTCCAAATACAATAATTTTCATAATTTAACTAAGTATAACAAATAAAAACTGAAAATAAGCCAATATTTTTATTTATTTAGTTTTAAATTATAAAAAATATGGGTATACTAAATTCAATGAATGAAGTCATAAAAATATCTGCCGAGTACTTAATATACTTGACTATATTGATTGAATTGATAGCCTGGTGGACGGTCAAGAAGGAAGATAGAATAAAAATTGCTATTTTGATTATTATTGCAGGAGCAATAGCTTTTACATTAAGAACTATCGGTGGAGCACTTTATTATGATCCTAGACCTTTTGTTGTAGAACACGTCAAACCACTAGTACCCCATGCTCCGGATAATGGTTTCCCGTCTGATCATGCTCTTTTGAGTGGTACTTTAACTGCTGTTACTTTTTTCTTCAGCAAAAAATATGGCTATTTGCTATTAGTCCTTACAGTTATTATTGGCGTAGCTAGAGTACTAGCTAAAGTTCATACTCCTTTGGACATAGGAGCAGGATGGATATTTGGAATTATTGGAGCAGTATGCTCATACTACATTGTCAATTTATATATTAAAAAGAAGCTTCCAAATTATAATCCGAAATAAAAAAGCGTGAAGAAATTTTTTGTTAGTGTGGCAATTCTTGTAGTGTTTTTTGTCTATTCTATAGGTATTAGGCATCAACGACCACGCATAGCTAAACCAAGTAATCTGTCTAGGCAAACAACCAGTTCATTCTCTGCTAACCCAAGTTCACTAACTTATTCTTCTAGTCAAAAAACAAATAGTTCTAATGAATCAAATACCACAAACCCAACAACTACTGGCTATAAAAATGGTACTTACACAGGCTCAGTTGCTGACGCCTATTATGGTCAAGTTCAAGTTCAAGCTGTTATTAACAATAACAAAATAACTAATCTTAAATTTTTATCCTATCCTAATTCTCATCCAGCCTCGGTTTATATTAACCAGCAAGCTATACCTTATTTAAAACAAGAGACTATTCAGTCTCAGAATGCTAATGTCCAAATCATTTCTGGAGCAACATTTACTTCCGAGGCTTTTATTCAGTCATTAACTAATGCATTATCTAAGGCTCATGCGTAAAACTAAGATTATAATGGGAATGCCAATTACAATTCACATTGAGGATTGTGATGACACTCATATATTTAATGATGTTTTTAATTATCTTAAGGATATTGACCAAGTTTTCTCAACGTATAAAAAAAATAGTCTTATCTCAAAAATTAATAATGGACTTCAACAGGAGTATTGGCCTAGACAAGTTCGACAAATTTTTTCATTGGCCAAAAAAACAAAAAAAGAAACCAATGGCTTTTTTAATATAAACCATAATGGCAATATAGATCCCTCCGGAATAGTCAAAGGATATGCCATTTATCAGGCATCCAAATTAATTAAAAATGCTGGTTATAAAAATTATTTTGTTGATGGAAGTGGAGACATTCAAGCAATGGGAGGGGCAAAACAAAATAAGTATCAATATTGGTTAATCGGAATTCGAAATCCATTCGAAATTAATTCAATTGTAAAAAATTTTAAACTTAGAAACAAAGGCATTGCTACTTCAGGATCATACATTAGGGGAGATCATATCTACAACCCTAAAACCAATAACGTCATTAAGGAGATAGTTAGCCTAACAGTAATTGGTCCTAATGTTTATGAAGCGGATCGATTCGCAACCGCAGCTTTTGCTATGGGTAGGGGCGGAATTAATTTTATTGAGAATAAAAAAAGTTTAGAAGGATATATGATAGACGAGAATAAGATATCAACATTAACTACTGGACTCGGAAAATACGAGGTTAATTAATGCTTTTAAAAATTGATCAATTTCTAGATAGGTTTAGTATGTATAGATTACTAATCTATTACTTGACCTCGCTTATTGCACTAGCCATAATACTGGCACTTTTAGGGACTATTACATATAATCCTTTGTCTATCTTACTAAGTAGTGCAATAACTGTTTTTAGTTGTTGGTTAATTAATTTAATTTTTGCCTCTATTTTCGACCTACCTACTGCATTTGAATCTTCAATTATCACTGGCCTAATTCTTTCATTAATAATATCTCCAACTTTAGGCTTATATAATATCCTGTTCATGCTGGCTGCTTCTGGACTGGCGATGGCATCAAAATACATCCTTACCTACAAACATAAACATATTTTTAATCCAGCAGCAATTGCAGTTGTTTTAACTGCACTTGGACCACATCAAACAGCTAATTGGTGGATTGGAACTGGATCAATGCTCCCATTGGTTATAATTGGTGGTTACCTAATTATCCGAAAAATTAGAAGAGAAAAGATGATTTTAGTTTATTTAATCTCCACTTCGCTTTCTACCATTCTTTTCGCCCTGATTTCCAGAGTAAGTGTTTCCACAAGTATATATGATATGGTTTTTGAATCAGCAGTATTCTTCTTGGGATTAGTAATGCTAACAGAACCACTTACGTCACCCGTAAAAAAGAAGAACCAGCTGATATACGGTGGAATAGTCGGATTTTTACTCCCACCCCAAGTTCATTTCCTCAATTTTTACACAACACCGGAAATTTCTCTAGTTATCGGTAATATTTATTCTTTTATTGTTAATCCTAAGGTTAATTTACTCCCAATTTTGAAAGAAAAAATTAGACTAAGTAAAGATTGTCTAGAATTTGTTTTCAATCCAACCAAGAACTTTAGTTATTTACCAGGTCAATACATGGAATGGACAATTCCACATAGCAACACTGATTCTAGGGGTAATAGAAGATATTTCACGCTTTCGTCTTCTCCTACCGAAAAAGACGTCCGTATTGGAGTTAAGTTCTATAACAAAGGAAGTAGCTTCAAAAAAGCCATGCTAAGTTTAAACAAAAATTCATTATTACTAGCCGGCAATTTAGGTGGTGATTTTATACTCCCAAATGATAAATCAAGAAAATTACTCTTTATTGGAGGAGGTATCGGAATTACACCGTTTAGGAGTATGCTCAAATACTTAATAGATAAAGACGAAAAGAGGGATATAATTTTGTTTTATTCCATCAAGAATGAAACAGAGATTATCTATAGAGATATTTTAAAGGAAGCAACCCAAAATCTAGGAATAAAAATATACTTTGTTCTAACGGATAAAAAGGTAAACCTAAAAGTCCCAAATATTATAAACCAGAGATTAGATTTTAATATATTAGAAAAAGTAGTTGACGACATAGATCAAAGATTAATATATATATCCGGGCCCAACATCATGGTCAAGCAATTAACCAGAGAACTAAGAAAAAACAATATATCCCCTAGAAATATAACAACTGATTTGTTCTCTGGTTATTCTTAGGCTAAACTGTCTACGCACTAAGATCGTGCCCTAAAAGACAAAACTGTTTCGTTACTCTCCTAGAATCCATTTGCTTGTACCAAAAGCTGGTTGGAGTCAGTACTATTAGCTCCTATAGCTGTTTGGTTTAATTCCTGATATACACTATTTAGCTGAGAAGCACTAGAAATTGAGGCAGGAGCTACAGGTGTGCTAACTGGAGGGGACTGATAAGTAGCTACAGTTGAAACGTTCGGCGTATTATTAGGACTTAAACTGCTTTTGTTGGCCTTATAAACATAATAACCAACTCCAGCTATTGCTAGAACAATAACTACGATTAAAACACTCTCAATTGCCGAAAAACCCTTATTTGATCTATTAATTTTCATTATTCCCTCCTCTAATTCCCACTACTAGCTTGATTTGTAATAGTTACATTATTTGCTTTAGCAATTGCAACAATGAGATCTTTAACCTGAAGTCTTAAGTTCTGTAGGTCTGAGATCTCAGTAGTTAAATACCCTCTAAAGCTATTTATCATAGCTCTAGGGTTCGGGCCTGAACAATTGAATGTTGAATTCGAATCAACTACCGATAGATCAGAGGTAGTTTTTTGAGAGGCAATGGAAATGTTATTAACTAAACTTGAATAATTAGAAACGGTCTTTCCAGACGTTGCATAAAATGCCTCTACTTTCTGAGCTATACCATTAAACAGATTTACTTGATTTTGGGCTCTAGTATCAATCCTAGACATTATATTGTTAATAGCACTTTGTCTATTTTGACAAACCTTAATCTCCGCTTGAGTCAAGCCCGGATTTGATTTTGAGTTAGAGGAAGCATTCACTGATGCCGAAGCCCCAACACTAGCATAAGTTGTGCCCGGATTTGATTTTGAGTTAGAGGAAGCCGAAGAAGCATTCGTTGCAGCTGAGTTAACTTGTATAGCAAACACGCTAACGCTTGAAAACAAAATAATCGAGACAAGCACTGTGCCACCGATTGTCAATATTTTTTTGATATTTTTTAACATATTCATCCTTATATTGTCTTAATTATATTCATAATAATAACTCTTATGCTAAAATATTGTCAATAAAGAACATCTATTTGAGTTAATCAAGACACTAAAGAACTATAAACTATAACTCTTTCATTGAATAAACTAGTCCCTGGAATAACGTCACCAGTACAAGTAATTAAGTTAAGCCCAGGGGTGCCAGGAGTAATTGGCGTGACTGCAGATGCCATATTTACCGAATTAGCACTAAATACTTGAGATTTAACTACGCTATAGTTAAAAGTTGTGCCTGCTCTATTGGTAACCTTGATTAAATCTCCAGCCTTAAGGTCTTTAATGTAATAAAATACACCTTTTGAAGTCCATGATGAGACGTGTCCATCAATTAATGTTGCACCTTGTTGTCCGGGAAAAGCAGATTGATCATACCAGGCCGTATAGAATACATTATATGGTACACCTAAAGCCCCTGAAGAAGTTAACCCGGTAGGTGAAACTGAAGAATTTACCCCGATAGAAGGAATCACAATACGAACAGGATCTAGGGGAGATGCGTTAAATGGAGGATTATAATAAGCTCCATTCTTTGCAGTAGATAATAGACCACTAGGAACGGTCGAACTCGTTCCACTACTACTGGAAGTAGCTGATGTTAGAGGTATTTTCCCTAACTTAGTTAGTTGATTAGCCATTGTAGTTAATTTGTTAGCCTGTTCTTTCACCAAGTTATTTGCTCTCCATCCAACAAAAGTTGAATAACTCCCAAATCCAATCAATAGAAGAGCTATTATGGTTAGGCCATATTTTAAGGTAATCTTCCGAATATTATTAAAATAACCGTCGTTTTTTTGTTTATTTATTCCAACGATAGGTTCTTTTAGAGTATTACGATTTGATTGAACTTCAATATATTGAAGAATTGGCGATTTAGGATTATTTAGTTCACTGAAGTTATTATGATTTGAAGAAGTATCGACTGGATAAATTTCTGTATGCGTTTTTAGAAAACTACCCTTTTTCAGCATATCAGCTTGAGAAGCAGGCATCTTGATACCCTGAAGATCACTATCTTTAATTAAACGGACATTTCGTTTACGATAACTAAATCTGGTATCTTCTCTTCTTAGCCGTAATCTTAAATCAGGTTGACTTAGCGATATTTTTGTAAATGTAACATCCGACATTATTTAGATCACCGAGATTATTTGTTAAACAGTTTAGTTTTTTTTGAAATTATCCTAAGCCCGAAGACCAACATTAATGCACCCAGTAGAGGTAAAATAGCTTCTGAACTAGTTAGCGATGAACCTGTATCTGGTGCTTTTGGAACTTTTGGAGTACTAGCAGTAGATGATTGACCATTGTATGTTATGGTTGTGGTCCCATATGTAGGTGCTGATGCCGCAACAGGTGTTAGGCTAAATCCAGCCAAATTTATATTTGAGAAATTATAAGTAACGTTTGATGAATATTTACTAGCTAAAGAAGTATTAGCAGCTAAACTATCTTTACCGGTAAGGTCAATTACTAGATTAGAAAATACGGTAGGTGAATAAGTAGAGGCAGATGCAATAATTGCTCCCTGAAGATCTCCGGATACATTGCCTCCATCTCCTGCAATACTCAAGTTGTTAGGAATAGTTATAGTGGTCGACGTAGTTCCGCTGTTCACAATTACCCCTAGCCCCAAAGTACCCCCCGAATTAATAACATAACTAGCACTCCCTAGAGATATTGAGCTACCCATTTCCGTCAATTGTACATTGGAACCTATCACTATAGTACCACTGAACGGTGTACTAGCACTGGTCCCTAAATCCTCCAACTGAAATTGCTGAGATGAGCCAACATTACCAGACACACCAACCAAAGCGAGGGTACCAGAACCAGTTAAGTTTTGAATATCTATAGTGCTATTTGGGAAAGTTAGGGTTGATGCTACTGATACGGTATAGCCAGACGGTATATTAATTACTGGAATACCTGAAGCTGGTGCACCAGTCGTTACGACAAAAGATCCTTGTCCACTATTTATCGTTGTCCCTATGGTCTGGTTTCCGGAGAAAGTAAGCTCACTATTTGCCAGTGTTACCGAAGGTATTGTTCCAGTAGATGAACCCGAGACCTGTGGTACATCTCCGTTTGTTAAAGTCAATCCATAACCTGTTATATTAAAAGCTGGGGCAGTTGAGCTTCCGCTATTTGTTAAGATTATCTGCGCTACGCTCACTCCTGAACTACTATCGATATTCACAGTAGGATCTAGTGTTCCAGTAAATGCAGAATAAACCGCTGTAGGGTCTCCATCTAGAACCACTATATTACTCCCACTCGGTGCTACTGTGGCTGGACAATAAACATTACTAGCGCCTATTCCAGAACTCTCTAACCAATTGCTCGCAACAGACCAATTATTTGAAGTAGATGTACCTATCCAAGTAAAATAATTTCCGGTTGGGGTACAAGTTGCGAAAACATTCCCTGTCTGCAGTGCTGTTATTAAAATAACGCCAAAAATAGTACCTGTGATTAAGGTACCAAGGCGAAATATCAACTTTTTCATTTTTGTTTACCCTTTTTTATTTCTTTTAATTCTGAATATGCTTACTGTATAACATTATTCCAATTGATTTACAATTAGTTATCCACAGTTTTATTATTTTTGTATGTTTTGAATGATTGAATTAAGTTTTTGAGATAAGCTTTTTAGCTCATTCATCTGCTCTTCTTGAAGATTAGCTAGGTAAGTCAACGTTTTATGATCCGCTTGGGCCTTAGCTGCTTGATGATCTTGGATGACATTTTGACCAACCATAATTACTGGTAAAAGTACTAACTGTAAAAAATTCTGAGATATCCAAGCAATTAAAGTTATCAACGATGCATCAATAATCCACTTTGGAAAATCTGGCTTTAATGAAGGAGAAATAAGCACTAAAATTGCTGGGAGGCTCATCAATGATAATATCGCAAATAAGTAAGCACTCCACATTGACCCAACACCCCTAGTTATCAGGACAGCCAAAGATTTATTAAATCTATTAAATTTACCCTTTTCTCTTTTCAAGAACTTCCTAGGGTTAATTACATGTTTATTTTCTATATCCATAATTTGCGTTTTATGACTTGGGTTTTTAATTTCTCTAACCTCTAGAAGACATTATAACATACTGCTCGTTACGGTAATAATGGCCAATATTTTAATTGACGTTCACAAATCTTCAAAAATTGATCTGGATCTAAATCGTTCCGTTGAGCGATTATATTAAGTTTGTCTACTTTATGAGGATTTCGAACTTCATGTATCTTTACCGGAGATCCCATTCTTAACCCCACAAGCCTATAAAATAGCCAACGACTAGTATACTTAGGAATCATATATATCTCTCCGAGGTAATACTGCCATTTATTGAAAGGGAAAGAAATCTTGTGTCCACTCCATTTAGCACGAGTATAGGTATAGACTACGTCACTTAACTCACTCCATTTTTTTATTAGAGCCACTTCTTGTTTATATTCCTCCAACTCATCAGCAACATCTTGTTTATGCCAAGCTTCATCATATTTTTTCATATCTAGTAAACTATGCCATATGCCAATCATTGGACTCTTATACGCCTACGCTACACATAATTTTACGCCCCGAAAATACCATTACCATACTATTATTTACGGATTCGTTGTGCCCAGCTTCTTTTTCCACATATCGGGCACTTAAGTCTTTTTCTTCCCGCACTATGAAAAGTTAATAAATCAGCGAGTAAAGATGGAGTAAAAAGATTACCACATTTGGCACACTTAAAATAAAATATTTTTAGAAGCAGATACTGAGTTAAGACAACAAACACAACAATTGCAAAAATCACGATTAAAGCTAGCCCTGTGATTGGTGACATGATTATGTCTAGTATATCATATACCTGCTATTTAATATTTAAATAAATTGACTGGAGTTATAATTTAAATATGGTCAAAGTAGTTTTTGCCTGTACTGAAAATAAAAAGTTATATGACTCTGTTGTATAGCTCATGTGAATATAGTGAACACCTTATGTTGAATTGAAATCATACCTTAAAAGAAATTAAGCAATGGTATAGGTTATCTAGAGGTAGTACTTCTTTGGTTAATATTTCCAATAGAGAGTTGCGCCTATCTAATAAACTTGATTATGTGAGCCAATATCTAGGAATTCATAATATTCATCTGTTTCTCGATATATAACCCTTATATACCCAGCTACGGACCAAGCTCTAAACATACGTTTTCTTCCTTTTAATCCGTGGTCGTTAATTGGTGTGCCTCTAACACCTTCTTTAAACATGGTCAGTCTAAGCTCAAATTGCTTAACTAGGTTCTGATTAGGAGTTATACGAGATTTAAAGTGTTTTTCAAAAATATTATCTCTATAAATTGGCTTCACTACTTAAAGTCTTTCATAAAATCATCAACTGTTGAAAATATTTTTAATTTACCCTTCTTTCTCTGCTCTGCCATATCGGCAATAGCCTTTTCATAACGGCTGTCTGCTTTTGGGCTTAGAGTTATTGTAGGTAAACCAAAATCCGTTTTTCTACCTTCGACTTCAGATTTTGCCCAAAAACGAATATATGCCTGAGCTGAATCAAAACCTAGCTCCTTGGCACGAAGCTCAAGACCTTCTCTTACTTCGTTATCGATTGGTACTTGCAATTTTGTAGTCATAGTAAAATAGTACCAAAGTGGTATAATTAAGTCAATATGATATTAGAGAATCGAACTGTTTAACAGATAAGAATTGATGCTAAACTACTAGTTAATGAAATTTATAATAAAATCTCATCTCGTATTATCCTATGGTGAACCACATATTATCGAATTGGAACCATATCCTTGAGGAGATTAATCAGTGGTATGAGTTACTCAAGGGTATCAATCTGGGCATTAACATTTCCTGCAGGGAGTGGAACCTAGTTTAATCAGGATTGCTACCGTGTTCAGAGTCACTAGTTTGACTTGTAGGATGAATGATTGCTGGACGTTGATTAACTATGACTTGATTATTGACGACATTGGGGGGTTTTTCGTTAACTACGACTTGATTGCTTGGCTGTTCGTTTTCATTATGGTTAAGATTATCCGAAACTTCCTGTTGCCATGATGGCCTATTTTCAATAGGATTAGGCCCTGCAAAATTATTAGCCTGAGTTATAGGCTGTTGAATTGAAGACATGTTGAGCTTAGGTTTATTCCTGAATTTTGGTATTAATCTTAGTGTAGAGGCCACAAAAATACTGATAAGTATTACTAAACCGATGAGCATCTCCGGCCACAAGGAAGTTTGAGCATTGGCTAGCTTAAAGCTTATATGTTGCGACGAAGAGCTCGATTTAACTACTAGCTTGAACTGTTGCTTTTCCCCAGATGACTCTACAATTACATAATAATTTCCAGTCCTTACGTTATTAAAAGTTACTTGCCCGTTTGCATTGGTCTCTCCAGATTTGCCGTTAAGCGTTATTTTTGCATTAGCTACTGGCCGATTTTTAGCACTAAAGATTGTTATTGTTATTGAAGCAATCAAAGGTACTTTAGTTGGAGTTGTTGTTTTATCTGTAGCAACTATAGTGGGTACGTTTAAAGTAGTGGGGGTAGTAGAGGATATTGATGGTGTAGATGGTGGTACGGGTGTTGGAGTTGGCGTGGGCGTAGGGGATGAGAATTGACCGCCTATAATAGTCTCTATGCCACCCGGAATATCCTTAGTGGCATAGTCTCCATTACAGCCTGTGCTTGGCTGGGTATTATAATGACTAGTAGGCGAAATGCTTCCGTTACTGGCAATTAAATTCGTAAATTCTACTTCCGATTCTTGCATATCCGAACAGCTTGTCGTAGCGCCACTATACCGTTCATGAAAGGTACCGGAAATGTCGTATAAATTTCCTCTGCTGCTTGGTACGACTATGTTGCCTATTAGGTTAAATGTATTGGTGGTTAGGTCATCTATGGTTGCCGACCAGGTTTCACTTCCTCCACTTTGACTCGATAAATTGATACTGAGTTTATATGTGTTGTTAATAACCCAAGGATAGTTAATTCTCGACGTATAGTACGCCTCCCCTGACTCAGTACCGGAACCGTTATAGCCCGGACCACTAGAAGAAGTTGCCCCCCAAATTGAAAATATAGCTATTTTTCCGGTCGGCTGTGTGCCCTCGGTTTGAAGACCCAAGTATCCACCTGTAGCTGGGTAATCGCCACTAAACCAATAATAGGATGAAAAATAATACCCGTCGGGGGAACCATCTACTATTGGTGTAATGTCAGTGCTCATCTCGGTATAGCCGGATGGATTTGACGGCCAATACCAATACGTATCGTCAAAACCGGTAGGGTTTGCGATAGGGTCGGCTACAACTTGCTGTGAAATCAAAAAAACAGGAATTAAAAGAAAAGCTGAAATATATAGTGCTAATCTAATAATCTTGATTTTCATTTTTGTCTTATTTTAGTCATCAAATTATAACAAAAAACGACTTAAAAAGACATATCAAATTAGCATAAGCGTAATGGTGACCCCTTACACTCGAATTGGAAGGTTATTTGCTCCGAGATTCTTAGATGGAATCAGGTTCTTAGTTTGGCTATCTATTCATTTACACCAACCAGCCAACCCACCGGCGGAATAATCTTCTGGCCGTCCCAGCTCATACGAAATATTACCGCCAAGTTCTTCATTAGTCTTACATTCTATGACAGATTCAAGGGAACTATTAAATTCATCCTTACGAATTCTACCTCCTGGTAAATCCCAATCTCCGTATATATCGTGCGTTATCAATAGTTTTTGTCCGTCACCCAATAATAACTTAACAGCAACATAGTAAAGCTCTTTTTATGGGTTACTATCTAAAGTTTCACTCATAATAATTTAACCTTTATAAACATCTTTGCGATGTTTTACGCTTACTACTTGCAATGTGTCACCATCAACATCAAACACTATACGGTAATGCCCAACACGAAAACGATAACTACCTATATTAGAATGCACGAGTTGTCGAGCATAGGACAGTGGGTCTTCTTGTTCTAAGAAGAATATAAGTTTTTTGGCAATTCGTTGCCGAGTAGTATTGTCTAACTTGTCTAAATCTTTTTTACTGCTACCCGCAAACACTATGCGGTACTTGGTCATTTAGAGGACGTCTCCAAATACCTCGTCAAAAGTATAAACATCACCTTGCTTTATTTCTTTGCGAGCTTTAGCGATATCTGCAACATAACTAGTATCTTGCAGTAGAAGTAAATCTTCTAGCAACTCGTCATCAATAATAGCTTTGCCAGTAAGTTTACCTCGCCTTTTAATGAAGAGTATGTCATCTTTTCCAAATGCATTTAGTGTAGCTGCTAGATTATTGCGCAGATCGGTTGTATCAATAGTACTTGTACTCATTATATAGTCCTTCCTTACATTCTTATTGTACAGTTAGATGTACAGTTATGTCAATATGCACCAGAGTGTTTTTATACCCTGTAGAGTAGTCGACGTGGTCAAAAGATTTAGAAGTCAAGTTAACAGATATACACTACAAGATAACTCATTACATACTACGTTAAGCTAGATGAGCAATAATCCTAGTTTTAGAATGGTCAAAATTTATAAGTTTATAGATAGGAAATACTAATAATTAAGCTAAGTCTATGAAAAATTCTCTCATGGTGATCCCAAGGGGAATCGAACCCCTGTTGTCGGGATGAAAACCCGGTGTCCTAACCTCTAGACGATGGGACCATTCCAGAAAACTTGGATATATATTAACATAAAAATAAGAAACCCAAAAACA
>JAJZWY010000010.1 GCA_021846445.1 bacterium | reverse complement strand
CTTAGTTGATATGCTCCATTATGTTCATCCATCATCAGATCTTTTTTCCATTATTTTTTTATTTAATTTTTTTTAGAATATCTGATTAATACTATAAATATTTGTATTTAAGATGTCAATAAGAAAACGAATAAAATATGTGTCCTAATTATTAATAGATAAGTATATACACTAATATAAGGGTTAGAATAATTATTAACACAGAAATTATTGATATATTTTTTAAAACCTTAAAAAAATTGTCTTTAGCCAATGGATTACGGCCGAAAGATATTAGCGTACCATCTACCCCTGAATATATTAAAGTTACAACCGATACAATCCCCAGCGCAGCTATTATCAATGCTACTATCAAGCGTGTGTAGGATACTGGTTTACCTGTTAAGCTTTGGGCAAAATTTTGAACTCTTTGAATTATCGAAACATTACCTTGTCCTGAACCAATCATAATTAATAGCCTTACATAACCTACCCTAGTAATTATTTTTTTACCTGAAGTTGTTTGAATTGATTCTGATATGTATTTCGAAGAACTATTAAATGATGATTCTGCAATGCCAATAATTTGGCTAGTTCCATTACTCTTCATTCCTATACCACTTATGGGAGACAAGGCAATTTTATCACCAGGGCTAATAAACCCATTTAGATTACTCACTATTGCCTCCACGTCACCATACGAGGCTACCTGTACAGAAGACAAGTTAGGATCAATTGAAACTAAACCTTGGTTCTCTCCTTCAACAATCCCAATCATACTAGATTGATTATGATAATCAGATAAAGCAACTACGTTTGTTTTTGGATTAACTAAACTAACTATCTCCCCATCAATAAACTTCTCACTAGAATTATACGCTTTAGATATAGAAGCACTAACGGCAAAAGTCATTGGCCCAGAAGCAATTAAAGTTAATAAAGATAAGATTACAAAAAGAATAAACTGCTTTCGCATTTTGGCCCACCTGGAATATACTGTTTTCATCCTTTGATTATAATAACATTAAATAAAATATTTATTCAAAATAAATTATTGAATTTGAATATAAAATATAATATTGTTGTAAATTTTTATCTATTCTTTATCCTTTATTTACTTAACTACTAAGCACTAATAATCTGCAAAAACAGTGATCATTATTGTTATCTGTTGTTATATTTACTATGTTATTATTTATCTTTATAGTATCTTACTACTCTCCAAAAAAATAAAAATTGGACAATAATTAAATAATCTTGGAATTCGTCAATTAATCTGTTAGAATACTTCGGTAGTTTTAAATAGATAAAGGGGCATTAGCTCAGCTGGTTAGAGTGACTGCTTTGCAAGCAGTAGGTCATCGGTTCGAATCCGATATGCTCCACCATTAAACTAAACAATTATTGAACTGTTGGGGCGATTAGCTCAGCTGGTTAGAGCGCGTCACTGATAATGACGAGGTCGGTGGTTCAAGTCCTCCATCGCCCACCAATAAATTTTTTAATTTTAGCTTAAATAAAAAAGCCCTGGAGAATTCCAGGACTTTTCTTGTTTAATAGACTTTGTAGCACAAATCAACGATTAATATATCAGTAACTGAAATCTCGTACTTACGTACTAATGAATAAGTTGTCAGTACTGTATTTTATTACAACTTATTCGAGACCGACCTAGCTAACATTTTTTATAAAATGACTGCTATTTTTCTCCCTAGAAAGGAGGTAATCCATCCGCACGTTCCCGTACGGATACCTTGTTACGACTTAACCCCAATCATCCCCCCTACCTTAGGGCGAGGCAAAGCTCGCACGTCAGATATTGGTGACTTTCATGGCTTGACGGGCGGTGTGTACAAGACCCGGGAACGTATTCACGGTAATATGCTGACTTACCATTACTAGCGATTCCGACTTCAAGTAGGCGAGTTTCAGCCTACTATCCGAACTGAGACCAGTTTTGATGGGATTTGCTCCGTCTCACGACTTAGCTGCCCTTTATACTGGCCATTGTAGCGTGTCTGTAGCCCCAGACGTAAGGGTAATACTGACCAGACATCATCCCCTCCTTCCTCCCTGTTACCAGGGCAGTCTGTCTAGAAATTTAACTAAACATAAGGGTTGCGCTCGTTGATGGACTTAACCAAACATCTCACGACACGAGCTGACGACGGCCATGCAACACCTGTCACTGCGCTCAATAAAGCACTCTCTCCTTTCGGAGAAATTCGCAGGATGTCAAGCCTGGGTAAGGTTCTTCGCTTACTTTCGAATTAAACAACACGCTCCACCGCTTGTGCGGGTCCCCGTCAATTCCTTTATGTTTTAGTCTTGCGACCGTACTCCACAGGCGGGATGCTTAACGCGTTAGCTTTGCTACTATAGGGGTCGATACCTTTAACAGCTAGCATCCATAGTTTACGGCGTGGACTACCGGGGTATCTAATCCCGTTCGCTCCCCACGCTTTCGTGCCTTAGTGTCAGAAACGAGCCAGTATCCTGCCTACGCCATCGGTGTTCTTCCCAATATCTACGGATTTCACTCCTACACTGGGAATTCCAGATACCTCTCTCGCTCTCTAGCTTAGTAGTTCAAATAATGTTTATGCAGTTAAGCCACACGATTTCATTATTTGCTTTCTATGCCACCTACGCAACTCTTTACGCCCAGTAATTCCGGATAACGCTTGGATCCTCCGTATGACCGCGGCTGCTGGCACGGAGTTAGCCGATCCTTATTCATATGCTACCGTCAAAATCTTCACATATAAAAGCAGTTTACAACCCGAAGGCCTTCATCCTGCACGCGGCGTTGCTCCATCAGGCTTTCGCCCATTGTGGAAAATTCCCTACTGCTGCCTCCCGTAGGAGTCTGGGCCGTTCTCAGTCCCAGTCTGGCTGATCATCCTCTCAGACCAGCTAATGATCGTCGCCTTGGTAGGCTTTTACTCTACCAACAAGCTAATCATACATAGGCTCATCCTAAAGCGCCGAAGCTTTACTCCTAAGAGCACATGCGGTATTAGACACCATTTCTGGAGCTTATCCCTCACTTTGGGGTAGATTCCTATGCCTTACTCAGCCGTCCGCCGCTCGTGTACCTCAAAAGAGGCCTTACCGCTCGACTTGCATGTATTAGGCACGCCGCCAGCGTTCATCCTGAGCCAGGATCAAACTCTTAAAAAAATTTGTCTAAACAATTCAAAATGAACTGACGTTGATTTGCACTACACAGACTATTAAAATACTTCCTTGACAAGGACATTCTAAAGACCTCAAAAGACTTACTTAGTCTACCTTAAAACTAAACAACTTGTCAACAGATTAAACAAATCTAATTTATTTTTTGGGAAAATCTTCGTCTTCTATTTTATCAACTAAAGCCAATGAGACTACCTCATCACTGTTGTTTAGACGCATTACTCTAACACCTTGGGTAGCTCTACTTAATGAAGGTATATCTTTTATACCAAGCCTGATAGTTTGTCCAAGCTTACTGATTATTATTATCTCCTGGGTAGCATAATCTCCAAGAGTTTTTACTCCAATTAAATCACCGGTTTTGGGATTAACGATTGCTGACCTAATACCTACACCGCCCCTAGCATGAGTAATGAATTGATTTATTTTAGTTCTCTTACCATATCCATATTTACTTATAACAAATATCGAAGAATCTTCTTTTACTACGTCCATTCCGATAACGTGATCATCAGATCTAAGTCGAATACCCCTAACACCCCTACTAACGCGACCCATTGGGCGGACATTGGCTTCATTAAAACGAATGGCTTGACCTTTAGAAGTTGAGATTATTATTTCGTTTTGGCCATTAGTTTGTCTTATCCATTTAAGTTCATCACCATCATCTAGATTAATGGCATTAAGGCCGGAATTTCTAACGTTTTTATATTGCTCGAAAGGAGTTTTCTTAATAACACCCCTTACCGTACACATAATCAGATTACTTGAGCTATTGTCTTTATTATTAACATTAATCACTGAACTTACCGTTTCTTCAGGTTGAAGTTGTAACAAATTAACCAAGGCCATTCCTTTAGCGTTTAAAGATGAAGAGGGTATTTCATATGTTTTTATTCTAAATACTCTGCCCTTATTGGTGAAAAATAATAAATAATCATGCGTAGAGGCATACAAAACATTTTCTATAACATCTTCATCTCTGGTAATCATTCCTCTTTTACCTTTTCCACCTCTCCCTTGTCTTCTATATTCAGATATAGAGCTTCTCTTGATATAATTAGCTGTAGTTAAAGTAACTACAACTTGTTCATCGGCAATTAAATCTTCGTCGTTAAGTTTATTAAGTTCAGAATTAACTATTTTTGTCCTTCTATCATCACCAAAAGTTTTTTTCAATTCTAACATTTCGGTTTTAATTATCTTAAGTATCTCGTGTTCATCTGCCAATATTGCTTCTAGTTCTTTTATTAGCTTCAATAATTGTTGAAGCTCGTCTTCTATTTCTTTTCTATCAAGACCTGTAAGTCGGCGTAATTGCATAGCTAAAATTGCCTGTCCCTGAATTTCGGTCAATTTGAATTTGTTGATTAAATTATTTAAAGCTGAGTCATAATCTGAAGATTTTTTAATTATTGTTATAACTTCATCAATATTATCCAATGCTATCTTAAGACCTTCTAAAATATGGGCTCTATTATGGGCTTTCTTTAGTTCGAATTCGGTTCTACGACGAACTACATTTTGTCTATGCTTAATATGCTCTTTTATAATGTCTTGCAACCCCAAAACTTTAGGCTGAATTCCGTCAATTAAGGCCAACATGTTAAAATGAAAGGTCGTTTGGAGAGGAGTTAATTTATAAAGCTGGTTTAATAGCTTATTTGGATATGTGTCTTTTTTCAAATCTATAACAATTTTGACATCACCCCTAGAGCTTTCATCTCTAATATCTCTGATGCCAATAAGTTTTTTATCTCTAACTAGATCAGCAATTTTAACAATAAGAGATTCTTTGTTTACCGAATAAGGTATTTCTGTAATAACAATTCGTTTTTTGCCATTAGCTTTTTCTTCTACCTCTCCAACCCCACGGTTTACAATACCTCCTCTACCAGTTGCATAAGCAATTCTTATAGATTCTTTGCCATAAATTAAACCACCTGTAGGAAAATCTGGTCCTTTTATAAAATTCAATAAATCATCTAGAGATGCATCAGGATTATCTATTTGATATACCGTCGCATCAACTACTTCTGTAAGATTATGAGGCGGAATATTGGTAGCCATACCTACGGCTATCCCGAGTTGTCCGTTCAATAATAAATTGGGTAGTTTAGCAGGTAATACTACTGGTTCTTGAGATCTACCATCATAATTATCCATAAAATCAACTGTATCTTTGTCGATATCGAACAATAATTCTTCGGCAACCTTTCGCATTTTTGCTTCTGTATAACGCATTGCGGCTGGTGGGTCTCCATCCATTGAGCCAAAATTGCCTTGTCCATTAATTAATGGATACCTCATGTTCCAGGGTTGAGCCATTCTAACCATAGCATCATAAATTGCCGCATCTCCGTGTGGATGATAATTACCCATAACAGAACCGACAACATTTGCACTTTTACGATGCCTTGCGGAAGAACGAAGACCTTCTTGGTTCATGGCAAACAATATTCTTCTATGAACTGGCTTCAACCCATCTCTCACATCAGGAAGAGCTCGAGAAACAATTACGCTCATCGAATATCTCAAATAATTATCTTCCATAATATTCTCAATGGTTCGATTTTCTAATTTTTCTGCAGGCATAATCATAGAATGATCGTTTAGACTCTCATCAATATCATTTTTCTTATTAGCGTCTTCCATCTTAAACATCCAAATCCTTTACAAATCTTGCATGAGTTTGAATAAAGTTTTTTCTCAGTTCAACTTCAACTCCCATTAGTTTATTAAAAATAGCATCGGCTTTCTCAGCATCTTCGATACTTACTCTAATCAAAACTCTTTTTTCTGGATTCATTGTTGTAGTAAATAGTTGCTCCCCATCCATTTCCCCTAGTCCCTTATATCTTTTTTGCTCCACAAATCCTGCAATTTTGTACCTTTCTTCATTATTTTTTGGAACTATGTCTTTTCCTTTTTTAGTTTTTATATAGTCGTCAATGATTTTCTGGAGATCATCTTCGTTATAAACAAAAACACTCTCCTGTTTACCCGGCTTTACAAGTTCAAAAAGAGGAGGTTTCGCAATATAAAGATGTCCGTTTTGAATAATGACTGGCATATATCTAAAGAAAAAAGTCATCAATAAAGTAGCGATGTGACTTCCATCTACATCTGCATCGGTCATTATAATAATCCTGTTATACCTAAGGCCTTTGATGTCAAATGAATCCTGTATACCAACCCCAAGTGCCTTAATAAGACTTACTATTTCATTATTTGCTAACATTTTATCAAGTCTTGCCCGCTCCACATTCAAAATCTTACCTTTTAATGGCAAAATTGCTTGACTCTTGCTATCTCTACCAGTTTTAGCAGATCCCCCCGCAGAATCCCCCTCAACTAAGAATATTTCAGATTCCTGGGGATCTTTATTTGAACAGTCCGTGAGTTTACCGGGCATTGATGCACCATCTAATATTCCCTTCCTTAAAATATTGTCTCTTGCGGCTCGAGCTGCCTTTCTGGCACGGGCGGCTAACAATGCTTTACCAACAATCTTTTTAGCAACTGCTGGATGTTCTTCTAAATAATAAGTGAAATACTCGTTCATTACTTGTTCCACGTATCCCCTAACCTCAGGATTACCTAACTTGTTCTTAGTCTGGCCCTCAAATTGTGGATCAGTTAATTTAACCAAGATTATTGCCGTAAGACCCTCTCTAGTATCCTCTCCAGACAAGTTTTCTTCCTTTTCTTTAAGTAATCCTTGCTTTCTTGCATAATCGTTTATAACTCGTGTTAACGAAGCTCTAAAACCAGTTAAATGGGTTCCTCCATCAGGATTTAAAACATTATTAGCGAATACTTTTAATGTTTCGGTATAGGAATCTGTATATTGAATAGCTATTTCTATTTGACTATCTGCAACTGTCTTATCGACATAAAATATATCTTCATCTACAACTTCTTTCCCTAAATTTAGGTGTTTTACATAACTTTTTATGCCTCCATCAAAATAAAAACTGTACTTATTATTGTTACTACAATCCTCTATTGATGTTTTTATACCCTTTGTTAAATAAGCAGCATGCCGTAATCTATCTTGAATTGCCTCATAATTAAATTGAATAGTTTGGAAAATAGAATCATCTGGATAAAATATAACTTCTGTTCCTGTTTGATTAGTTTTTCCAATAATTTTTAGTTCACCCTTAGGCACACCTTTTGCATAAAATTGTTGATAAATGTTTCCGTTTCTGTAAACTTTAATTTCAAGTTTATTGCTTAAAGCATTAACAACACTACTACCTACACCATGTAAACCACCCGACACTTTATAGCCACTGTCACCAAATTTACCTCCGGCATGAAGTACAGTTAAAACCGTTTCTACGGTGCTTTTCTTCGTTTTTGGATGAACCTCTGTTGGTATCCCCCTACCATCATCTTTAACACTAACCCCACCATCTTCCAAAAGTTTGACATCGATATTTTTAGCATAGCCTGCTAATGCTTCATCTATACTATTGTCTATTAGCTCCCAAACTAAATGGTGTAAACCCTCGATTCCTGTTCCACCAATGTACATACCTGGTCTCTTTCTAACAGGTTCAAGACCTTCAAGAACAGTAATCTGATTTGCCGTATATTCGTTATTTTCTTTTTTTGAAATCAACACAATCCCCTCAATTATTTATTTCCCACATATTTCAAATCATTATAATAAAAAAAACCAACTTAAGCAATGAGAATACTCAGAGACTTAAGTTATGTGCGTTGTATAGGTCTTGATATTTTTGTTATTAAAATAACTTTATAATTTAGATATTTGGTGTTTGGATCCGAAATATATCATATTAAATATTATAATAAATTATTCCTACCCAAAATTTTCACTTAGGCTAACTTCTGTCTATTTGTATTGTGTGCCCTTCTCGAATATGTCCGCTGGAGTTATTAGAGACTAAAGTCTTGTTATCGTCCAATTTGTTATTATCACTTTGCTGTTTATCACCTGAACCTTCTTTCAACGGAGCATTGACCGGATTATCGACATTTAGTGGAATATTGTTTTGATTATTTTGGAGATTACTAAAAACAGAAGAGTTTGCGAGAGAACTATTGTTTTTACTAAATTGACTTATATTTTTTTTACGTTCACTTAAGAAATCATCAATAAAATTAATTTTTGAAGGATTAATGACATTATTGTTTTTTAATTGATTTTCATTATAGGTGGGTTTACTTTGAGCCGCAGAATTAAATAAATCGTCAATACTTCTGTTATTAAAATTTGAAGGTATAGGTGGTTTAGTTGAAAGCCTATCAAATATCTCCTTTTCTACAACACTCCTTGGTCTTCCAAATTTTGCAGAGGATAATTGCTTTAAAGCTTCAGCCAACTTTTTATTTGGACTACCCAATTGTGGAAGTGTTGCCATAGAGAATGGCTGAGTAGGGACACCGTTAATTAACGTCCTAACTACCGTATTATAGTTTGGAATACGTAATAAATCTTCAGCTTCAAATAATGGAGAAAAATATTTCCCTATCGATTCAACATCAGTTTGACCAATCCTGAATGAGACTATGGTACCTATATTTCCAAAAACAGCGTCCCTTATCTCACTAGATAACTGCGTTGTAAACTGGTTGGCAACTATGAGATTTAACCTAAATTTACGTGCTTCAGACATTATAGTTGCTAAACTATCAGTTGAAAAATTCTGAAATTCATCAACATATAAAGCGAAATCTTCTCTCTGATTTTCTGGTACATCAATTCTACTCATAGCCGCAGCTTGAAACTTCATAACAAAAATCATGCCCAATAATTTAGAATTTAGTTCACCAACGCCTCCTTTGCTCAAATTTACAAGCAAAATCTTTTTATTATCCATAATATCTCTTAAATTAAAGGCACTTTTGACTTGACCTATAACATTCCTCATCATATCGTTACTCTGGAAGGCACCAAATTTACTTATAAACCAGCTAACCACTTCACCAAAATCGTTAGATCTTTGACTTTGGGGCATCTCTTTTCTCCAGAAATCTAAAACGGCTGGATCACGAACATACTTCAGTTTTTGCTCAACATAAGCTGGATCTCTGAAAAGTTTAGGAATATCAATAAACGTGCCCCCACTGGGATCAGCCATAATAGTTAAAGCAGCCATCCTGAATAAATGTTCATACCGCGGGCCAATAATGCCCGTATGCTCGGGATCATAAAGTTTATACAACATATTCAAAGATTCCTGGATAATAAAATCTTTTTGATCCGGATTTGTGAATTCGAAAAAGTTCAAACCAATTGGATATGATAGGTCTGAAGGAGCAAAATAAATTAGATCCTCCGAACGTTCTTTAGGAACCATGGCCAACAAATCTTCTGCAGTATCACCATGAGGATCAACGAAGGCAAATCCGTGTCCATTAATCATATCCTGGAGGGCTAAATTTTCGAGGAATATCGATTTACCCGTTCCGGTTTGACCTACGGCATAAACGTGTCTTCTTCGGTCATTCAACGAAAGTCTAATAGGTTTTTTGTTTCCTCTAAAAATATTATATCCTAACAACAAGCCTTCTTCTGGAACGTTCCTAGGTCCATCTACCTGCTTGGAGGCTTGTTTAACAACCTGAGTAGTGGGTATATTGCTTTGATCTGGAAAATGAAAAATACTGGATAGTTCTATTGAATTCAGGATCATTAATTTGTTGTAATGTGGAAAAAATCTTAAAATATATGAAGTTGTAAATTTTGCAATATCTTTAGCCGGTATAAACTTAAAACCGTTCTTTCCGGGCGAATCAAATAGCGAAAAACTAGCTACAACTTGGTTTAAGATAGATTGTGCTTTTTGAATATCCTCTCCGGAAATAATAAGACGGATAGCTACTTCAAATGCGGGATATCTAGTTTTGTCATCTATAGAATCAAGATTTGAATTCTCTAAATTAGATAATTCTGCAGATTTCGATTCATTATTATCCTTACCATGTTCGGGTGGATAAAACATAGCCATGACAAAGCTTTTTAAATAATAAAAAACTGCTTCAATACCTTTATGATTTTTTTGGCCCTTACGCTTCTTCGCAGAATAAGCAAGTGCGGATTTTCTCCAAGAAACATCTGCAGGTCTTAAAAGTATTTGAATTGCCGCACCGTCCTCTTTTGATAAAGTAGTGAATGAATTTAATAAAGACTGCATAGCATCTCTCTTCAATTCTTGATAAGTAGCAATAGGTTGTCCATAAAATTCTTTTAAGACAAACTCCCCACCCAATACACCATTAATCTTGCTATCCTTATTAAAAATATTGTGTTCAGTTGTTTCCTCAATAACAGCAGTTGGGTATGAAGTTATTATAGCTTGTTTTACAACATCCGTTAAACTAATAGGGACAGCTGTATAATAATATATAAATCCATCTACAGCTACAATTTCAAGACTGATGTGTTTTTGACCATAAAATTTTTTATTAAATCCCTTCTCCAAGGTACTAGATAATATGTTATAGATTAATTGTGCTCTACTGATTGATTCTTCGTTAACATCCCTTACATCTCTACCGTTTTTGCTTTCAATATCATCACTTTGAGGGGGTAAATGAATTAATAAAGGTACAATTTTTAACCCTCTCTCAAAATCTTTTTGAATCCTAAAAAGCTTTCTAACATGAAAATATAACAACGGGATGAAGAATAAGATTATAATTATTGTTATTAATAAATATTCTAGAATCGTAATCATAATATCTTTCAATTATCGTATTTTATTTCTTTGTTATATCTTTTTTTTAAATAATCTGCCTTGAGTTTATTAAATTCTTTAGTTTGATTATAGGGATCATTTTCTGTATTAGTAATGATTTCTTCAGCTTTCTTAACCCATTCTTTCTCAATTAAATCTACATCTTTAGCGTCCATATCATCATCTGTTACGGTTGATGGCAAGGACTGACTACTTATACTTTGAGAAAAAGTCGAAAACTGATCGACATTTTGCTTCGTTTCTTCATTAGGATTAAAAGATTGAGTATCTAAATTTTGAGGTAAAGATACGTCTGAACCTTTTGAGATAGTGTCTTGCGGATTCATGATTAACATTATATATCTATTTTCGGTAATTTTAAACAGATATCAATCAGATCTATTAATAGATATATAGGTGAGCAGAAGTATGCCAAAAAATATTAGTAAAAAAAAGTTTACCCAAGTAAATTGACCAACAGAGTTTAGTGCTAACAATACTATGGCTAACACAGATAAAAATAGTGCACCGACGTTCTCGTTTAGGGAAATTAGATGAAAAAATTGTAATTGTTTTAAAAAATATAGTACCAAATAACAAAATAAATATGTAGTGACAAAGATTACCAAATAAAAAACTAGAAGCAAAAACTGATTAATTTTATTAGGGTTTAGAAAATTTAAATAAGCGTAAACAAGAATTACGCAAAATATTAATAATATAGTTTTAAATAAAATCTTGTTGTTTATTAATTTCATATTCTTATAAATAAAAACTGTCCTAACATATAGTATAGGACAGTTCTTAAGATTCTTGGAGTCGAAGTGTTAAATCCGCTCAACTATAAAGACTATGTTAGCGCTTAGCTACTTCGACATTAACTGACCACTCAATTAACCTTTAGGGTTAATCAAGTGAAGATTTTTTGGGTTGGTATATTTTTATTTTTGGATACCTACTGAGTATATTAGCAAAACAATTGCTAAATGTCAATGCTTATGTTAATTTTTTGGTAATGATTTTAGTCTTTAGATATCTTTTATAAAATTTATTTTAATTAAATAGCTCAGAAGTTATACACAACTTATTATATTTAAGCATTAAAGTTATTGACCTTATTTTATCTTTAATTTATGATTAAAACAGCACTGAATAAAAAAAGTGCTCAAAAACAAAAAGTCTAGGAAAACAACGGCTTCTCGCAGGCCGTTGTTCCAAATAAAAATCCAAGACTAAAATATAAACAAAAGTAAAAACTTGACTGCTTCGAGTTGTTCGACCGAAGCAGTTTTTTATTCTCAACAAATACGCTGTTGATTTTTTAAGTATATCTGTTAATATTATCCTAGTACTAATATTAATAATATAAGGAGAATAACCTATAACAAAACTTACACGCTTAAACAGTGAGATTAAATCAGAAACTGTTAGAGTTATAGACGAAAATGGTGTTCAGTTGGGAATAATGTCTATAAACGAAGCTTTAAAGATAGCGGGAGATAAAAATTTAGATCTTATTGAAGTTTCTTCAAACGTTAATCCACCTATAGTGAAAATTAACGACTGGGGGAAATACAATTATCAGAGAATAAAACAGCTTAAGAAAAATCGCAAGAATTCTAAGGACACCGAATTAAAACAAATGAGACTAGGGTTAAAAATTGGTGACCACGATCTGCAAATTAAGCTAAATAAAGTTCTTAAATTTATTGAAAATAATCATAAGGTAAAATTCATCATTATCTATAAAGGGCGTGAACAAGCACATAAGGAAATAGGTTTTAAACTAGCAGAAAAAATTATCGAAATGTTGGGAGAAAAAATAATAGTTGACCAAAAACCAACTCTAGCCGGTAGACAATTAAGTTTTGCTATAAGAAAAGGAAATTAATATGCCCAAACTAAAGACCCATAGTGGAACAAAAGATCGAGTTAAAATTTCAAAAAACGGTAAAGTAAGGACTTTAAGACCAAATTTGAGTCACTTTCTATCCAAAAAAAGTAAATCAAGAAAACGAAGTCTTAGAGGACTTATAAGTAGAAAAGGTAGGGTGGCAAAAAATATTAAATTAAATTTAGGTAAATAAACCCGACAGGAGTAAACAATGAGAATTAAAAGAGGAGTTGCGAGCCATAAAAAACATAAGAAAATAAGAAAATTAACAAAAGGGTACAGTCATCCTAATCGAGTTAGTATTAAAAGAGGTAAACAAACTATTATTAAGGCTCTTCAGTATTCCACTAGAGATAGAAAAAATAAGAAAAGAACATTAAGGCAACTTTGGAACATAAGAATAAATATAGCAAGTAAAGCTAATGGAATAAACTATAGCCAATTGATTAATGGTTTAAAACAGAGAAATATCGTCATAGACAGAAAAATACTATCCGAATTAGCCACTAACGAACCGTCAGTTTTCACAGAAATTGTCAAAAAAGCCTCATTAAAAAACTAACAGAATACCTGTAAGCCGGGTTCTGTATTCTTTATCTATTAAGAAAAAGATATTGGTCATCTATCTAGGTTTGCAATTGCTCACAAACTCAAGCGGATCAATCGATGGATAATAAGCGGGAAACTTTTTTTATAAATAAAAATCCATCTTCCTTGCAACGGATAGGGTTTACCCACTACAAATGTCACCATTTGTAGTTGTAGTCTCTTAAGCTACTCTTTTCACCCTTACCAATTGAATGGCGGTATAGTTTCTGTGGCACTTTCCCTAAGTTTACACTCGGTCGCCGTTAGCGACTATCCTTCCCTGTGTTGCCCGGACTTTCCTTATATTTTAATATACGACCAATCGGTATTCTGTTAGACAATAATTCTATCATAAAATCGATTAAATTGATAGTTTAGAATCAAGTGCTTTATTCACTTCAGCATCAGCCAATTTATTTAATTCTCTAGGTACGTGCTGAAATTTAACTTTTTTAAACTTAGTAATAATTTTTTTAATATTATCATGAATGGGCCAAAGATCTCTATTTCTAATCTTAAAAATACCATTCATTTGATTAACAACAAGTAAACTATCCATAAAAACATCTACATTGATAGATCCTAAGCTTAAGCATCTTTCTAAGCCCAGCTTTAGTGCAGTATATTCAGCCTGATTATTGGTTGTAACTCCCAAATATACGCCTTTCTGTTCAATTATATTGTCGTTTTGGTCAAAGATAACATATCCGCTTGAAGATGGACCAGGATTGCCCCTTGAACCTCCATCAGTATATAGTTTTAAATACTTAAGGTTATTGTTCTCTTTATTTTTGTTTAAGTTTGAGTTTGGGTCTAGTTTCGAATTAATATCATCATCATAATTTTTAATTAATTCAGTATCTAAAAGTGCGTCTATGCTTTCAGCTATTTGTTGAGTAATTTGGTTTTGTTCAATTTTACCATTATTAGTTAACCAAATTTGGACCATCTTATATTCAACTTCTAGCCTAAAATAATATTGCCACTTCTTTGCAATCTTCAAACTCTCACCAATAAATAAGCGGGTTTGGTCAATATCATTAAAAACGAACTGTTTAAACAGTCCTCGTTTAGTTTCCTGCCACATACCTATAATCTTAACATAAATTTGTTTTATGACGATAGATATAGTCTAAACG
>JAJZWY010000001.1:132819-137177 GCA_021846445.1 bacterium | reverse complement strand
AGAGTCCAAATATTGATTCTGTAAAAATTCCCAGTTCAATAGAATTAATTGATCACCCAAATAGTATTGATTTAGTCAAAGAAGACCAAGAATGGTTATCTTCTTTTGGCGTAAATCCTGATTGGCAAAACGACGCAGACAAGCTAGAACTTTTAAGAGATGCTATAAGAAATGGATCGTTGCATTTAGACAAATCAATTAGCCACGATTCCTATAATACTATCCTTGGAGCCAGGCTTTATTTTATAGAATTTGTTGGCATATCTAAAAAAGTTATAAAAGACTTCCAAACAACTAATCCAAATATAATACCGCTTGATACTTTTATCAAAACCCAGAGAGTACTTTATTCTTTGGGTCTAGACAATAAAAAAATAATTAATGTGGCGCCCAGAATAATCGGTTTATCTTCTGAGTCAATCCAAGAAAAAATAACTAACTTAGCTACTCTTGGGCTTGACCCAATAAAGATAGTTAACGCGGTGCCAACGATACTCCATTACACCCCTGAGTCAATCCAAGAAAAAATAACTAATTTAGCTACTCTTGGGCTTGACCCGATAAAGATAGTTAATATGCTACCTACGATACTCCATTACACCCATGAGTCAATCCAAGAAAAAATGACTAATTTAGCTACTCTTGGGCTTGACCCGATAAAGATAGTTAACATGACCCCAGCAGTAATACATTACACTTCTGAGTCAATGCAAGCAAAAATTAATAATTTAACTAGTCTTGGGCTTGACCCCAAAGAGATTATTACTACTTTCCCTAATGTACTTTGTTTATCTCCAAAATCAGTAGAAAAAAAAGTCAAATTTATTCAACAAAGCGCTAAATTACTCCAGTGGCAATATTCAGCAGTTGATTTAATAAAAGTTTATCCCAACGTACTAGCCTTTAACCCCCAGAAATTAGCCATACTAAGGCGTATTGCAGCCCATAGACTAACCTCCGAAGCTAAATCCTGTAACCCCAGTATACTTTCATCAAAACTAACTATTCCTATAGAAAAATATATCATCGCACTGGCCAATACTAACAATAAACAGAGCCTATCATTAAGCGAATTATCAAAAATGGCCCTAAAAGTCACCTTAGACACAGCCGACAGAAAAGAAAAGGCGATACAATATTCAACAAAAACACAAGATCGAATAGCAAAAATGTATTTAAAATATGCCATCGATAAACCCCCAAAAAGTAATACAAATACAGATAACTAGGATGGTTCTATAAAAACCGTAATCTTGAACTAATATTAGAAGAGTAATCAAATTTTCTTATTACAAATGATTAGCCACTTAGCCTTTAGGTTAAATCAATTTATTTTTTCGAGTATATAGAAAAGCCGGTAGGCCCAAGAGTAATGGTATCCAATAGTTGAACAATCGAAATAGCAGAACTATACTCAACGAAACTTCCGCAGAAATCCTAAAAACAATTAACATAGTACTTAGTCCTAGTTCGACTCCACCCAAACCTCCAGGTAATGGGATAAAAGTACCGAACAAAACACCGATCGTATAGACTATAAAAGTATTTAAATAACTTAAGTTAACTCCGAATGCTTTTATGGACAAAAACAAAGCTAAGCTATTAAATAAGCTTATCAAAAGTTGTGACACTAAAGAAAGCAACAGGTCTCTTTTTCGATTTGTAAATAATTTTAATGTTTTCAAAAATTGTCCCACAAATTTATTGACCAATTTTTTAAACAAACTAGTGGATTTATATATCACAAAAAGTATCAAAATAATTGCAACAATAACCAAAAGATAACTAAGTTTTAGTCTAATAAATTTTAAATATTTGCCCTGATTAAATAAAATAATTGAGAAAAAGATAAAAGTAGTCACAAAAACTCCTAATAGATTATTAACAAATAAGACTGCAGCCGCTTCAGAGGTAGTCGACTTATATTTTTTCAAATACAAAAAATTCATACCAATTGCACCGATCCCAGACGGTAAAATTTTGTTAAATAAGTTTGAGCTAAATTGAAAAATAAAAGATTTAATAAGGCTTAGTTGATGAAAAGATAGAAAATAATAGGAAAGGGCCGAAAAAAAGAAGGTCAAAAGTACAAAAAGAAGAATCAAAATGTAAGTCACGATTTGGTTATCATTAAGAATTCTAAAACTAAACGAATTGTGGAAAAATAAATTAATAAAAAAGTACATTCCAAAAAAGATAACAATAAGATAAATCACTCTCGATTTATTAATTTTGAATATATTTTTGAGATTCATAGTCTACCAGATTAAATTATCTATCAAAATGAGATAAAGGACAAACTTTTAAAAATGTAAGCATTTCTTAAGTTAATTTTACTAAATTAAAACTTATTAAATAGGAGAAAATCAATGGAAGCAACACACCAAGCAATAAACAATCCTAGCATGAACAAAATGGCAAGGTCTGTTACTATCTCATCAAAAACGATTTGGCTTAGCCTGGTAGTTAGTATTTTATTAATCGGTTCATTTATGGGAGGGATCATTTACCAAAAGAACACTCAACCCACATTCTTAAATTCGTCTGCTAAACTAAATAATTTATCTAGAAATACTGATAAACGAAAAATTAAAAAAAAGCTTGTTTTTACTGGTCAAATATCGTCAATTTCTGCAAATCAAATAACAGTCACTAATCAGAAATCAAAGAAACAAAAAATATATAGTTTGACTCCTAAATCAATTGTGTATCAGGCAAAAAAGAAAGTCAGTCAAGCATCCCTAGCCCAAAATCAAAATGTTAAAATATTCTCTTCCAGAGGGAGAAAACAGATTATTCAAAGAATAGTTATTTTATAACTTTGTGAAAATATTAATGATAAAGGACAATTAAAGTATAATAAATCTTATGAAAATATTAGTAATAGAGGATGAGCCAAAAATTGCCCAAGCCATAAAAAAAGGACTTGAATTGAAAAATTTTGCTGTAGATGCAGTTTATGACAGCGATCAAGGTTACAGTTATGCACTAGATCCAGAATATGATCTAATAATATTAGATAGAATGCTACCGGGAAGCATGGACGGGGCAAAAATTGCTGAAAATTTGAGAGAAGACAACATTCATACACCAATTTTGATGCTCACGGCAAGAGGCACTATCGGAGATAAGGTAAGTGGACTAAATGCAGGAGCCGATGATTATCTGGTTAAGCCCTTTTCGTATGACGAATTGATCGCTAGAGTTCAAGCCCTTCTTAGAAGACCACCGATCAATTTGGGAGAGGAATTAAAAATAGACAATTTAGTCTTAAATACTAAAACATATCAAGTTAAACGAGGAGGACAGGAAATCAAACTATCTCACAAAGAATTTGCTTTACTTGAATACCTAATTCGTAATCAAAACCAAATAGTTGAAAAAAATACTTTAGTTAATCACGTCTGGGATGAGGACTCTGCCATACTTCCGAATACTATCGAAGTGTACATTGGATATCTTAGAAATAAAATCGACAGGCCATTTAAAAACTACAAGCCACTAATTCACACAGTTCGTGGTTTTGGATATAAATTAAGCGAAAACTAAATGTTTAGAATTGCTGTAGTAAAACTAACCGTCTGGTATCTTGCTATTGTAATAGCTATCAGTCTCTTTTTTAGCATCGCAGTCTATAATATTGGTACATCAGATATTGCTAAAGGTATACGTCTCCAATCTGAACGAATCTATTCGTCATTTCCCATTTTTGAGTCAAAACCAGTTCTTGATCCAGCAAAGGACATTAAAGCAGAAGATCACAATTTATTTATTCGTTTAGTATTCTTTAATCTAATAGTCCTATTTTTTGCAGGTCTTGCAAGCTACTGGCTAGCCTTCAAGACGCTCGAACCTATTGAAGAAGCCCATGAACAACAAAAAAGATTTACGGCCAATGTCAGTCACGAACTACGAACCCCTCTTACTGCAATTCGAATGGAAAGTGAGGTAGGCCTCATAAATAACCAAAATGATCTTAATGAGCTAAGAGCAATTATTAAGAGTAACCTTGAGGAAGTAGATAAATTAGAATCCTTAATAAATAACTTATTGAAACTATCTAAATTTGAGGTCGAAAACTATCAAAAAAACTTTAAGGAAGTTAATGTCAATAAAATAATTCAAAAAGCAATTTCAATAACCCAGAAACAGGCAGATAATAAAAAGATCAAAATTAATTACCATCCTCAAAAGCTTTATCGAACTATTGGAGATGAAGATAGCCTAGTCCAACTACTTAAGATATTTTTAGATAATGCTATAAAATTTTCAGCACTTCAATCATCAATAAATATTACTCAATCAAAAGAAAACAATTCTACGGTTATTAATATTAAGGATGAAGGAATCGGTATTAA
>JAJZWY010000001.1:0-132191 GCA_021846445.1 bacterium | reverse complement strand
CTTAATAAATTAAAGCTTTCTCTTCTCATAACCCAAAATTTTTCACTTTTTCCTTCTGTAGGATCTTCCTCTTCACCGTTGATTTCATACCTAGCACGGTACTTTTTAAGCTCTGCATGAAGTTGTTTAATTTTAGACCTAACTTCATCTTGATCATCAGATCTAAACTCAACCATCAGGATCAATTTCGGTATACCTCTTAAAAGCTGTAACCCATCAGGTATCAAGGAAATTATTAAATGAAGAAACTTTTTAAAACCAAGTAATTTCAAAAAACTAGGCATAAATCTAATTGATAACCAAAGAGTTTGATCATCAAATGATTCAAAAGTAGCTGGTTTGTATTCTAGTACTTTAGGGATAATCTCTCCCAATCCATCAATATCCTTCAAAAATAATACCAAAAGGCCAGAGTGTTTCTGATTTGGGACTAATCTATAATCAATTTCAGTAATAACTCCAAGCGTACCCTGAGATCCAACAATTAATTTAGTAAGATCAAATATTTTAGTCTCTCTATCCCAAACCTCCCAAAGTGTATAACCCATTGAGTTTTTAGAAACTATCGGCTTTGCTTGTTTAATTATGTCATAATTATCTTCAACCAATTTATAAATATTTCTATAAACCTCTCCTTCAAAATCCTCTTGTTTTAGCTTGAGCTGAAGCTCATCAAAATTCAGTGGCTTAACTAGATATTCATTACCATCAGCAAAAATAACTTTTAAATAATTTATGAAGTCTTTAACTTTACCGTATTCTAATGATCTCTCTCCTCCAGAATTATTGGCAACCATTCCTCCAACACTGGCTAAATCTTTAGAAGCTGGATAGCTTGGCATTAGCACATTTTTTTTAAGGGTCTCAACTTCAAAATCTCTATAAAACATTCCTGGTTGAACAATAGCGTGCTGATTATCAAGCTCAATTAATTTGTTAATATATTTACTAACATCGATAATTATAGAATCATTGATGGCACCACCAGCCATATCTGTCCCAGCCGATCTAATCGTAATCGATAGATCTTTATTAGCCTTCTTATTATGATGAACGAAATTAACAACCTTTGTTATATCCTCACTATCACTAGCAAAAACAACTACTTTTGGTCTAATTTCAAACATTGATGCATCGTGACTATATTTTTCAATTGTTGATAGTGAACTATCTATTTCTCCGCCAATATTAAGTTTCTTTAGTTCTTCTTCAATATTCATCTTATTTATTTTCTTTTAAATTAGTTCTATTATACTCTTTTTATAAATTGAACAAAAGACATTAGCGTTATAATTTATAATCTGTTAAAATGAAAAATATGGAATTAAACAATAAAAAACAGGTACTTATTGTTGGTGGTGGTTTTGGGGGCGTTAAATGTGCGCTTACGCTTTCAAAAGATCCTAATTTTAAAATTACTTTAATATCCAAATCAAATAATTTAACTTATTATCCGCTTCAATATCAAAGAGCAACGTCGCTTGGAAGAGTTAACTCATTAATACCACTGGATGAACTATTCCATAATAAAAATGTTAAGATTATTTCCGAGGAAGTACTTAGTATTGATAAAGTCAAACAGACAATCCAAACAGCATCTAAAAAAGAATATAGCTATGATTTTATAGTATTTTCGCTGGGTACTGTAACTAACGATTTTCATATTCCGGGAGTTAAGGAATATGCATTTGACATCAAAAATAATCAGAGTATTAAGAAATTCAAAGAGCACATTCATGAACAAGTGGCTAAAAATCATCATTTAGATCAAAACTATTTTGTGATCGGTGCTGGACCAACTGGACTCGAACTAGCTGGTAATTTAACTAGCTTAGTTAAAGAAATTTCCAAAAATCACGGGGTTAAACAGTCACACATAAACCTAACAATTATTGAGGCTAATCCTAGACTTCTAGCGAATTTACCAATTGACAGCTCAAGGATAATTTCTAGAAGACTTAAGAAACTAAAAATAAAAATTAAGCTTAAATCAAAGCTTGAAATGATTACTGATCATTCAATAATAGTTAACCAAAAAGAATACCCGTCAACTTCTGTACTTTGGGCTGCCGGTTCAAAAAATAATCCTTTTTTCGAGAATAATAACTTCACAATAACCTCACGGGGTAAAATATCGGTTGATGCCTATCTCCAGACAGACCGAAATATATTTGTAATTGGTGATAACGCAAATACACCCTACAGTGGTATGGCCCAAACTGCTATCCATGATGGGGAATTCGTAGCTAAAAATCTAATTAGGTTAATTAATCGAAAAGAGCTAAAAAGTTATAAGGTAAAAAAAACTATTAGTGTTATTCCAATAGGCCATAAATGGGCTGCAATGATTTGGGGTGAATTAAGAATTTATGGCTACCTTGGGTGGCTAATACGTGGAATAGCCGATTTAATTGGTTTCCATTATTTAGAAAATTGGAAACAAATATCCAAACAATATATATATAGAAATGAATTTGATGAAGATTGTCCTGTCTGTAAAATAGCTGAAGATGCTAATTTGCTAAACTGATATAATATATTGAATAATGGCAGAAGCAGATTTTAAGCATTTATATAGTTTGTTAAATGCTAAACAAAAAGAGGCAGTTGATTATATTGATGGACCCCTGCTAGTCTTGGCAGGTCCTGGAACTGGAAAAACTCAACTACTTGCACTCAGAGTTGCTAATATATTGCTAAAAACAGACACAATGCCTGAGAATATTTTGTGCCTAACCTTTTCCGAATCAGCAGCCAAAGAAATGGAATTAAGACTTAATAGTATAATCGGGAATCTCAGCTCGGAAATCAAAATAACAACTTTTCACAGTTTTGGTAAAGATATTATTGAAAATAACTTAGAAAAATCTAAGTACATTGGATATAAGCCAATCAATGATATCATCCAAAAGCACTTGATAAGTGAAATACTTAAAAATACTGCTCATACCAATAGATTAAATGGTGTTACCAACAATCAGAAAGTATCGTCTTTAGTATCTGATCTTAAACGAGCTACGATCTCGGACAACGAACTAGCAGAAATTATTAATAGTAATCTAGATTATCTAAAAAGATTAAACCATATTCTAACTACAAATAATCTAGATCTAAGTCGAATATCTCCTAAAAGCATCGCACCCTTAAATAAAATTCTGGAAATTTTAAATAATACAGAGTATTCGAATAAGTATCCTATTTATGATCTAAAAAAACTTTTAATTTCAAATCTCGAAAACGCCATTTCAGAGTTCAATCTAACAAACAAAACTTTTGCTTTAACAAAATTCAAATCTAACTTTTTGAATAAAGACGAATACGATCATTTCATATTTAAAGGGATAGACCAATATGAAATCCTAAAAGATTTTAATCAAATCTATAAAAAATTAAATCAAAAGATGAAAAGCTTAAAGTTATATGATTATAACGATATGATTCTGTTTGCTATAGAAATTCTCAAAACAAACCCTGAAATCAAATACAATCTTCAAGAAAGATATCAGTATATCTTAATTGATGAATATCAAGACAGTAACCGGGCACAAGCAGAAATCGTAAGCTTATTAACCGACAACTTGGCTAATCACAAAAAACCGAACGTCATGGCAGTAGGGGATGATGATCAGGCTATCTATGCATTCCAAGGTGCTAAATATTCTAATATGTTAGACTTCTTTAACAGCTGGGATGATACCAAGATTATAAGTTTAAATATAAATTATCGTTCAACCCAAGAGATTATAGATTTATTTTCGAATATTGCCCCAAAAATAGAAAACAGATTAATCGACAATATTCCAAACATAACCAAACAGTTCAAATCTAGCAATAAACTAAAACAAAAAGAATCTAAAATATTTAGATACCAATTTAATACAGAAATGGACCAAAATAGCTTTTTAGCTTCTGCACTATTAAAAGATTATAAACAAAAAATAAAGGTTGGGGTGTTAATACCTCGAAATAATGAATTAGAAAAGCTAGCCAATATTTTAGAATCTAAAAATATTAAAATCAATTATGATCACAAAGAGGATATCCTGAAATCTGGACTGTTTATCCAAATATATAGCATGCTTAAACTATTGATTGCTCTAAATAAACAAAACGATCAGGATATCGATTACTACTTTTCGATAGTTTTAAATTTCGATTTTTTAAAAATCGATCCAATACTTATTTGGGAGATATCCTATAAATCCAGAAAAAATTATCAAAGTTGGTTAAAAGAACTAGCTACAAACAACTCAACAAAACAGATTGTAGCATTTTTTATTAAATTAAGCTTTTTAATTAATGATTTGAGTTTTGACCAAATTATAGATTATTTACTAGGGCTTGGCTCGCTAACAATAGTTAGCGATAGACTAGAAATTGAATATAAATCTACTTTCTTGGACTACATTAAAGATAAAGAGTATATGGTTATTGAGTTAATCTCTAACTTATCATATTTAAGAACAATTTTTGATGAATTTATTCCAACCATTAATTTTAAGAGAACAACAGCTAATTTTATTAGGATGATTGACGAACTAATTAGTAACCAACAGTCTATTACAAATACTATAAAATTTAATGAGCTAAGTAATATTAATTTAATGACAGTATATGGTTCTAAGGGACTAGAATTTGATAAAGTCTACATTATTTCTGCCCATGATGGCCGTTGGGGACTAAAACAAAAAACAGACAACAATAGTATAAAAGTACCATCAAACCTTGACCCGATAGTTAATAGTAACCAAAATTCACTAGATCAAAAAATAAGATTACTATATGTTGCCCTTTCTAGGGCAAAATCTGAAATACTAATCACTAGTTTCAATTTCAATGATGGATCATCTAAAACTTATCCGCTCACTCTCTTAGAAGAAACTATTGATCAGGATAATATAAATAGTCCTTACATTAATCGTGGAAATATTAAATTTATTAAAGATCAAAAAAACGATCCTGATATTTATATTAATGAATTACAGTTTCCTTACAAAAGAATTATCACTCAATCCAAAAACTCAGAACTCCTCAAAAAGCAATTACAAGAATTTAAACTTTCTCCAACAGCACTAACAGATTTTTTAAATATAGCCTACAGTTCACCAGAAATATATTACTACAAACATATTTTATGCTATCCATCTTCTTCTAGTGAAGAGGTGCTCTATGGCTCAATTATTCACCAATCGTTAGAATGGCTACAGAATCAATTTAACCTCCAAAAAACGATTCCAAAACTAAAAGAATTGCTAAATTTATTTAGTACCTTTATCAATAATTCAAACCTAGAAATGAATAGAAAAATATATTTCCAACAAAAAGGGAAAGATGCTTTAACCAATTTTTACAAACATAATTTAAATAATCTATTTATTGGGGCAAAAGCAGAGTTCAACTTCAAAAATAAAGACATTACCTTTGGCGAAGTAAGATTAACTGGAAAAATTGATTTATTGATACCAAAAGCAGATAGCATAGATTTAATTGATTATAAAACAGGAAAATCTTCAACTTCATGGTTAAAAGATGCCTACCACTATAACCATACTAGACAATTATATTTCTATCGAATATTGCTAAACAATAGCCCAGAATACCAGAACATTAATCAGCTAAGGGCAAAAATAATTTACTTAAATCCAGAACTAAACAAATTAAATAATGAGTTAGAATTTAAATTTAATGACCAAGAGATAGATAGGGTCAATAATTTAATAAAAATTGTCTGGGACAAAACAATGGCTTTAGATTTCCCGAATACTCAAAAATATTCAAAAGATTATAAGGGTATAATTAATTTTGAAAACGATTTATTAAACAAAAAGATATAAAAAAATCAGCCTTCGGTTTCGAGGCTGATTTAATTAAAAACTTGTATTTATTTTTTCTTAGTTCTTGAAGTTGATCTTTTATTTGCAGGAGCACTTCGTTTAACAGCAGATGAACCAGCTGATTTAGAGACTGTTCCTCCGGTTCTTGTTGAGGCATTTATATCCCTAAAGAACGCAACGCTTTCTTTTTTAGCATTGGAATATTCCTTGTCTGAGGTAAACAACAAACCAAACAAGTTAATCCCAACAATTGCTCCAATTACAGGTCCAGCTACATATGTACCCCAAACCCAAATTCGAAGTCCTAGGGCTAATGATGGGTTAATCAATCCAGCTGATGCCGAAGATGCCAAAAGCATACCGACCATAGTAGCAATACCAATTAACGGAGCTTTAATATTATTGGAATATTTCTTATAAGCTACTGCACCCCAAGCTAGTCCTAAAACGCCAGCACCTATTGCTTCAGCAACAAGTGTCCTACCAAGAAAGTGCCCATTTACTGCAGGAACTTTAATGTTTAATAAATATTTAAACAAATAATATGCAACCCAAGCTCCTAAAAGTTCTGCCACGACATAAACAACCGTTGTTAATGTTTCTAGTTTTCGAGCAGTCCAAAGCCCAATAGCAACTGCCGGGTTTAAAATTGCACCAGAACTCGAACCGAAAATATATACTAATGTTGCAACAACAAAAGCAACACCTATCTCAACAAAATAAGATAACTGTCCAATATTTGATCTGAACATCACTAGCACTAATAATGTTAATATTCCCGTACCCAAAAACTCGGCTACTAACGTAGCTACCCGTTCTCTTTTTATCATTTTATAAAACCTCCACTTATTTTATAACAATAGGATATATACTTTTATTTAATTTGTAAAGAATAATCTACCAAAGTTAGACAGTTATCCAAAATCATAAATAGATCCTTTAATTAAAAATGAGCTACAGACAGATCAAATAATAGCCTAACTAGATCTGATTTAGTAACTTTTTTCCAATCTTAAATAATTACCAAATAAGAAAATAAAGTATTTATTTTTGATGATGTCTTTTCAATGATGCAACTTTAAGTCTAACATTACTTCTATCAATTAGACTTTGAGCTTTTTCAAGACTTATTTGGTCTTTGGCTTCGGCCTTTAACTGCAGAGCTCGTTCCAAAGCTTCTTTGGCTTCGGCTTCATTAATATCTCTTGCATGATCTGCTTCATCGACCAATACTTTTAGAGTATTACTCTCGACAATAATAGCTCCACCACTAACGGCAAAAAAATCTCTTGCCAGATCATTCTCCCTGGGATCATGTCTTACAATAATTACACCGTTAATAACAACACTTACTAAAGGCATATGATGAGCTAATACGCCGATTTGTCCATCAATTGTTGGCAAAATAACTTCATAAACTTGATCGTCAAATTTTGTACCAGTAGGAGCAACTAATTGAAATCTAAACATTTATCTATTAACTTTTCGGGTTTTTTAATACATCTTCTATTGGCCCTTTTAAGTAAAAAGCATTTTCGGGTTTATCGTCATGTTTACCTTCCAGTATTTCCTTAAATCCTTTGATAGTATCAGAGAGTTTAACATATTTTCCTGGATTATTAGTGAATTGTTCAGCAACAAAAAATGGTTGAGATAAAAACCTTTGTATCCGTCTGGCTCTATTAACCGTTTGCTTATCTTCGTCGGATAATTCCTCCATACCTAAAATAGCAATAATGTCCTGTAAATCTTTATACCTTTGCAAAACTCTTTGCACTTCTCGGGCAACACTATAATGTTCTTCACCGACAATTTCAGGATCAAGAATAGTAGAACTAGAATCCAGAGGATCAACAGCAGGATATATACCTATCTCTGTTAAGGCACGGCTTAAGGCAAGAGTTGAATCAAGATGGGCAAAAGTGGTGGCAGGTGCTGGATCGGTAAAGTCATCAGCAGGAACATATACAGCCTGAACTGAAGTAATTGATCCATCGTTAGTAGATGTAATTCTTTCTTGTAATGAACCCATCTCTTGGGCTAGATTTGGTTGATATCCAACCGCTGAAGGCAATCTTCCAAGAAGGGCAGATACTTCAGCTCCTGCTTGCGTAAACCTAAATATATTATCTATAAATAAAAGCACATCGTTTTTATTATCTCTAAATCCTTCAGCAATCGTAAGTCCGGATAAACCAACCCTTAGTCTTGCTCCAGGTGGTTCATTCATTTGTCCAAAAACTAAAGCCGTATTTTTTAAAACTCCAGATTCTTGCATCTCAAAATATAAGTCATTTCCTTCTCGAGTTCGCTCGCCGACACCCGCAAAAACAGAATATCCCGAATGAAACTTGGCAATATTAGAAATCAATTCTTGAATCAAGACAGTTTTACCAACTCCAGCACCACCAAATAGCCCAACTTTACCACCCTTGGTAATAGGGCAGATTAAATCAATAACCTTGATACCAGTTTCTAGAACTTCTATTTTCCCGGCCTGTTCTACTAAACTTGGCGGAGTTCGATGAATTGGAGATCTATTCTTAAATTTATCTTCCTTATTATCTATTGGCTGGCCAATAACATTAAACATTCTACCCAATGTTTGCTCTCCAACCGGTACACTAATTGGACCCATCGTATCTTTTACGATTGTACCTCTTTTTAAGCCATCTGTAGAACTAAGAGCAATAGCTCTAATTGTTGTCTCACTCAAATGACCTGCAACTTCCAAAATCAGTTTTTGGCCATTAATCTCTAGTTCAAGAGCATTATAAATAGCAGGAAGATGTCCTAAACTAAATTCAACATCTACTACAACACCTACAACTTGAATTATTTTACCTTGAATTATTTTCAGCTCTGTCATATTTTTCTCCTCTATTCTTTTAATGCCTCAACTCCACCGCTTATTTCTGCTAATTCTTGTGTTATACTTGATTGTCTCAGCGTATTAAGCTCAAGAGTATAGTCATCTATTAAGTCCCTAGCATTATCTGTTGCATTCTTCATGGCCAACATTCGCATCGAATACTCAGATATTTTAGAGTCAACTACTGCTTGAAATAACTCAGCCTCAACTAATCGTTCGGCAATCTGATCAATAACTGTTTCAATATCTGGCTCAAAGTTAGTTAATGTTTCACTTTTTTGAGGATAAACTTGATCATCTAAATTAATCTGAATCGGAAGAAGTTCTGTCTTTAAGGCAGTTTGAGAAATAGTCGAGTGAAAAGCGGTATAAATTAGATCAACTTGATTAACCTTATTTTCTCTAAACAATCCTAAGATTGTACTAAGCAGTGGTCTTAGGTCATTAGCTGTTGGTTTATCTGAAAATTCTGGATAAAAGGCAATCATTTGGTTTTCTTTTAAATGTCTTACGAATTGAGCTCCTTTCTTGCCAATTGCAATAATATCTGACTTAATATTTAAAGCCTGATCCTCGCTCAATGACTTAGTTAGTATCTTAATAACATCCGCATTGTATGATCCAGCGAGACCGTTATTGCTAGTGATAATAACGTAGAGCTTTGAAGACAGCTCTCTCTTTAAAAACATAGGCTGAGTTAAGGCTTCTCTTTTTTGGGATAGTCTCCAAGACAATTCTTTAGCAAGAAGGTAATATTCTCTAGATTTAAGTGCATAATCCTGGGATCTTTTTAACTTAGAAGCTGACACCAATTGCATAGCTTTAGTAATTTGTGAAGTATTTTTAATAGAAATAATCCGCCTTTTTAAATTAATCGTGCTGGCCATTATGTTCCTTTTCTTTTTTAGGCTTTATATAACTTATAGCAATATCTTTAGCAATATCTAATATAAATTGATCATTTTCAGCAGTTGGCTTATCTCCCGTGTTTAAACTCTGAATTAATTTTGAATGTTTCTTGCTAATTTCAAACAATAAAGTCTTAATAGCAATAGAGATTTTATTAACTGGTACTTGATCAAAAGATCCTTTAGTTCCAGCAAGCAAAAGGACATACATTTCCCAGATAGAATATGGGCTATATTGGGCTTGTTTGAGGAGTTCAGTTAGTCTTTGCCCACGTTCAATAATTTGCCTTGTCTCTGGATCTAAGTCTGTTGAAAACTGGCTAAATGAGGCTAGCTCTCTAAATTGAGCAAGAGATAATTTCAGCCCGCCACCAACACTTTTAATTGCTTTAGTTTGAGCTGCGCTACCAACTCTTGAAACAGACAATCCAACAGAAATAGCTGGCCTTATGCCTTGATAAAATAATCCCGTTTCTAGAAAAATCTGACCATCAGTAATTGAAATAACATTTGTCGGTATATAGGCACTAATATCCCCAGCCTGGGTTTCAATAATTGGAAGGGCTGTTAATGAACCACCTCCAAGACTATCATTCAACTTAGCCGCTCTTTCTAGAAGTCTTGAATGAAGATAGAAAACATCTCCTGGATAAGCTTCTCTACCTGGAGGTCTTCTTAAAAGTAAAGACATCTGTCTATAGGCTGCTGCATGTTTAGATAAATCATCATAAATAATTAGAGCATGTTTTTTGTTATCTCTAAAGTATTCAGCCATAGTACAACCAGCATAAGGAGCAAGGTAGAGCATGGCTGCTGGGTCAGCGGGAGAAGTAGCAACGATAATTGTTTGATCCATAACACCTTCTCGTTTTAAACGAGCTACTAGGGCTGCAATTTTAGATAATTTTTGACCAATAGCTACATATACATTAATAACTCCTGTTTTTTGTTTGGCTTGATTAATCATGGTATCAATTGCAATAGCTGATTTTCCGGTCTGCCGATCTCCAATAATTAATTCTCTTTGTCCTCGGCCTATTGGGATCATTGAATCAATTGCCAAAATACCAGTCATCAATGGTTCCGAAACACTTTTACGGTCTAAAACACTAGGTGCTCTTTTTTCGATCAAGGAATAATTCTTAACCTGAAGCTTAGCTAACCCATCTAATGGATTCCCGAGAGGATCAACTACTCTTCCAACTAATTCTTCCCCAACTGGAACCCTTAAAACTTTTCCACTTAATTTGGCTGTGGCACCAGCTCCTATTTCGTCGTCCTGGCCAAGAAGAACGGCACCAATTTCGTCTTCTCCTAAATTAAAAGCAAAGGCAACAACCGTCTTTCCGTTTTTACCCTGAATATCAATCATTTCATTATAGCCACAATTTGGTAACCCATAAATCCAGGCAATCCCATCTCCAACTCTTGTAACTATTCCAATATCTTCAACTTCTGGTCTATTTCTAAGCTCTTCAATAGCTTTTTTAATATCTTTTGATAATTCATTTATAGATAATTCTGCCATTTAGATATTCCCTCGATTAGTTATATATTTAAATTGATTGATCTTCTTTTGAACCGTTAAATCTAGCTCTTTTCTAGAAGCAAAGTTTATTTTAAATCCACCAATTAAATCAGTATTAATAATGTTTTTAACCAATAAGTCTTTCATTTTTCCTTCGACGTCAAAAATCAATTTCTTTATCTTAAGCTGATCCTCCCTGGATAAACGAAAAGCACTTTCTACTTCAATTTCAATTATACCTTGATCTGCCCTTAAACCAATGATATCGCGCTTTAAAGATTCTAAATCATTGGTTCTTCTAGAAATCAATAAATAGGCTGCGATTTGACGAGCAAGTTTCTTGGGATCTTTAGGATCATTAATCTTTTCAATAATAATATTGGCTAATTTAATTCGACTAATTTTCATGTTTTTAACTGCTCATTCAATAACTTAGATACTAAAATATGATCTTTTTGAGAATCCAATTGATTTTCGACAAAAGCTTTTGAAACCTCAGTAATTAATTCAACTAGTTCGGTCTCAAGTTTCTGTTTAGCTCGGTCCATCTCTTGTTTGGTCTTTTCTTTTGCATCAGCCAAAATTAGTTCACTCTTTTTATTCGCCTCATCTTCTAGCTTCAGAGTAAACTCTTTAGCTTCCAAAAGTGCATCTTGAACAATTTGATCCGCTTTGATTCTTGCCTTTGACAACTCTTCCTCAACCCTTAATTCAAGTTCTTCCTGTTTTTTGCGCATGTCCTCACCTAATTTAAGACCATCATCAATTATCTTTTTACGATCTGAGAGCATCCTGATAATCGGTTCAAAGGCCCATTTCCTTAAAACAAGATAGCCTAAAATAAAGGTAACAAGTTGAATAATTAAAGCCGACCAACTAACACCTAACGCTCCTAAACCTGATGAAGCAACACCAAAATAACTAAAAACCATTATTTTTTTTATCTCCTACACTATAAAAATGGACGCAAAAGCAAGAAGCCCAAAAAGCTCTACAATTGCCACAAATATTAAAGCTTGCCCTAAAAACTTAGAAGCTTCAGGGTTTCGACCTACTGCTTGAAGATAGTTACCGCCAATTAATCCAATTCCAATTCCTGGGCCAATAAATCCACCACCAATCATCAGACCTTTGGCCACTATATTTAATGCATCTGCTACTGTCATTATTTTTTACTCCTTATTTTTACCTTAATAATATTACTAAACATTTTCAATTTTCGCCAACCAAAGATTTATGACCTTTTTTAATATGTCCTGAGCGCTGTTTTCCAACATGGTCAGCTGCATGATTAACGGCAATTGCTAAATACATTGAAGAAAGAACTGTAAAAATATAGGCCTGCAAAGCACCAATAAAAAGTTCTATCAATGTAAAGGGTAGGGCGCTAACCGGCGCCAGAAAATGTCCTAGATAAGAAAAAACTGCAATCACAATCTCACCTATCGCAACATTTAGAAAAAGTCGAAGGGATAAACTAATCACTCTAGTTAAATCTGTTAACATCTCTAAAAAACCAATAATTAAAAATAAAGGGTTTTTGGGGCTACCAACAAAAAAATGCATAATGTAATTCCTAAACCCCCCAGATTCCTTAATAGACGAGGCATAAACTACAATCATTGTAATGAGCGCCATTCCGAAAGTTGCATTCAGGTCTCCAGTAAAAGGACGAAACAGGGGATATCCATTTGAAACAATTCCTTCACCAACAATCGGAAGTAATCCAAGCCAATTGTTAAACAATATAAAAAAGAAGAGAGTCACAAAATATGGACTATATTTCTTTCCTAAATTTGGATCATCAAAAGATGAATGAACAAAATCTGTTATAAAACTCACCCCGATCTCAATAAATTGAACTAGTCCTCCAATAGGTTTAAGTTTAGCTTTATGTCTAACGTAAATTAAGACAATTGCAATTAAAATAAGACTAATCCAACCATATAAAATAGAGTTAGTTATAGGGATACCCAAAAGAGTCATTACATCTCCAGGAGCAACGTGAATTATTGGTCCACTACCAAAATAGAAAGTACTCATTTTATTTCCTTTTTAGGTTGAGTAGAAACAGTAAGTGCACTTTTATAACTATAATAGACCACGACTATTCCTAATATTAGGCCTAAAATTAATCCAATTAATAAAAACAATCCTTTATTATGATATCTATGATCTAGATAATCGCCCACTAAAACAGGAGCTAGAAAAGAGATGATTAATTTCCAGGTCATATCTAAAACCATTAAACCAAATATAGCCCCATTACTCCTACCATCCACCTTTTTGAGCTTACTTCTAGGAGGCGAGGGCACCACTTGATGCGCATTCGTCTTGATCATCTCCATAAATTATATATTTAACAGATTTAGAGTGCAAGTAAATTTTCTATTTACTTTATAAAATATAGTAATATAATTAGGATTATGGATAAACCAAATGTAACTACATATACGACAACGTGGTGTTCATTTTGCCATGCTGCCAAAGACTACCTAAATAAAATCGGGGTCAAATACGAAGATAAAGATGTTGAAAAAGACATCGAGGCAGGTAAAGAGGCCTTTACAAAAAGTGGTCAACGTGGCATTCCGGTTATAGATATAGCTGGAGATATTATCGTTGGCTTTGATCGACCACGAATAGATCAGAGTCTTAAAGAGCATAAACTAGTTTAAGTAATTAATAAGTATTAAATACTAATTTAGTTAATTGTTCCATTGTGTTATATACTAAAGTTGATCTCATTTTATTTAAGTAGCTAACCATGGAACGAAAACAATACTTCGAAAATCGACCTTATTATGACGAGAAATACTCATTTTCTATTGCTTGTTTGGTGGAAGAAAATTATCCTGAGTCTGCGGATGTGTTTAGAAAAAGCCCTGTAATACCTCAACAATTTTTAAATAAATCATTTTTTATTGACGTAGTCCCTGCTACTTTTGACTTCGTTTATTACGGCGCAGAACTAACTAATTATATTCATTCTAGAGAAGAAATCATACCAGTTATAGAATCTTACAGAGATCAGTTTGAACGCTTTCTGACAGCTCAAAAGGAGGAGTACCTTTCTCTGTTGAATCAATATGAGACTAATCAATCTCAAATAAAATTTAATTATGTCTTCAAACAACTAGACGAAAAAGTTAATGATTATTGGGGAAAATACGTTCAAAAGGAAGATATTGATCATTTTAAAAAATTTCTTGCATTTTTTGTTTTAGAGAATTATCAAAGGATCAAATACTACTTGCCAAAAGAAGCCTAATCTACCATTATGAATGGTATGGACTTGTTGGACTACAAAAATAAAGCATCGGTAGTAATTGTTTTTACTGGTGAAGGAAAGGGCAAAACATCGGCAGCTCTTGGGCTTCTTGTAAGGGCATTGGGAAATGAATTTAAGGTTGCATTTATTCAATTTATTAAATATTGGTCCGTCGGAGAACACATTTTTTTAAGAAACATAGCCGATTTATATAAAGATCAATTATACGTTTATAAAGGTGGAAAAGGATTTTATAAAGCTAAGGACTTAAGTAATCAAAGTATATCCAGTAAAGAACATAAATTAGCTGCCAAGAAGACTTATTTAAAAGCCTTAGATGTACTAAAAAAGGGAAATTATGATCTGGTTATCTGCGATGAAATAAATAATGCCTATTTTCATAAACTCTTAACAAAAAAAGAGCTTATAACTCTGATTGATTCCAAAAAACCGAAGACCAGTTTATGTTTAACAGGTAGAAATTTTCCAGAAGATTTGCTATCTAAAGTGGATATCGCTACTGATATGACCAAAATAAAACATCACTTTGACGATCACTTTATTGCCAATAAAGGTATAGACTTTTAAGTTTTTTTGTTATATAATATAATTATATTAACTGCTAAAAGGTGCTATTATTAAATTATGGAGTTAAAACCGGTCGGTGAACCAATTGAAAATGTACTTGTTTTCAATAATCCTGAGGCATCTAACCCTAACGCTTCTAGGAGGTTTATTTCAAAATTAGATAGGCTCCAAGATAAAAATGAATTTAAGCTTTATGTTTTAGATAATCCAGTAAATGGAATCAGCCTCAGTCAAACCCTTAAAGATTTTGATATTAATAAAACATTAATTGGTGTTGCGGGTGGTGATGGAACTCTCCACCATTTTTATAATAAATTAATAGATGAAGGAATAGGCCCTGTCCTTACTATAATCAGTGGAGGAGGGTCAAACGATACTTCTGCTCAACTCCATCCATATCCTTGGACTAGAAGAGACCCTAAAAATCATCTAGACAGTCCTGCGCCGTATCATCAACCATTAATGATTGAAGTTAGAAATGGTGACTACCAAAAGAAAATAGCTGCTGTCTCTTATTTCTCGATTGGTTTAACATCTTTACTGGCTAAAACCTATAACTCTGAAGCATTCCGAAAATCTATAGAAGGGAAAAGTCCTCAATTAAAAAGGATATTCCAGGGATTAGAAATACCAAGGCATTTAGCTAATTCTGAGCCGTTTATCTTAAGTGATCAACGTGGCAATAGGGTACTTTATGATTTAATTTTTCCAAATGGCAATCGTATGGCTGGCGGGGCAGTCCAATTCAAAGGAATAGATTTGCTCAAACCTGAGTATGGTAGACTAGAAGTTAAAAATCTAACTGTTTCTAGTATAGTCAAAAATTTAGGAAAAACTTTCTTGGGGCTTTATCACAAATATGATCAAAATTCTAAACAAGAGTTTATGGTTAGAAGTTTAGACGACTCAGATCTTATCATTCAAGCGGACGGTGAAGATTATCCTATCCCCAGCGGATCAATAATTGACATAGAACTCGGTAAAAAAGTTATTCGATTAGTGTCGACTCGTTTAATTATTCCAAAAGAACAAATAGTCGCTTAACGTTTTTGATCAACGAAACGAGTTGGATCAACTCTCTTTTTGGTTTGGTGATATTTTTTTAATCTTTTTAAATCTGCTCTTTTAGTTTTTGGATCATAAATGAGATGATTAAATAAAATATAATAATAGCTCACGAGTAATGCAAATATGAAAGGGTAAAACTTATAACCATACTTCTTTTTATGATACTTATAGGTAAGAGGGGCAATCTTTAAGTATTTATAAAAACTTATAAAACCATTCTGAAGCCTCCTAGCAGATACGCCAACCCTTAAATCCTGATCAAATAAAATATTAGCATTTAGATCCATGGCATGAATTGCAAGATCTATATCTTCGTGAATTCCTTTTAGGCTACATGTTTTGTGCTTAATTTTATTCCATAATTCTTTACTAATTGCCATATTATTACCCTGTAAGAATGCCTGATTTTTGTCTTCCATACTCTTGGCTAAATCTTTTCTAAAAAAGAGATCAGTCCAATATCCGGCCTTAGGATACATCACGTCATAATAATAATTACTACCTGTCACTGCATCTATTTCTTTGTTCTTAAATATCTGCTCTAAATGGGCTACCCAATCAGGATCAATAATACTATCCCCATCTATTCGCGCCAATATCTTTCCTCTAGCCTCATTAAATCCACGATCTCTGGCATAAACCACACCCTGATTCTCCTCTTTAATAATCTTTACAAAAGAAAATTTAGACCCAATTTGAACCGTCTTATCGGTTGAATTATTGTCAATTAATAAAACCTCTAATGGCTTAAGGGTCTGTCGACCAATCGCATCTAGACATGCACCAATATACTCTTGTTCGTTGTATACTGGAATGATAATACTAACATTTTTAGATTTCATAATTCATTTAATATCAAGCTTTATTATATGCTAGATCCAAGAACTATTAAAAATAAATTACTTAAGCTATTCAAAAACTATTGGCGGAAGAACATATTGCATAAGATAGAATTATGTTTTGTTATTTTAGTAATCCTGATAGTTGGACTTATTTACGGTATCGGACAATGGTATATCTACTCCCAACGAAATCAGCCCTATAAACTCGGCGTTAGTTTTATCCCAGACTATGCATCCAGTCTAGGCTTGAACCCAAAACAAACAATGACCGCACTCTTAAATATTGGTGTAAAAAACTTCAGACTAACTAGTTATTGGTCAGATCTCGAACCAAGCAAGAATAATTACGATTTCTCCTCGCTCGATTGGCAATTTAGTCTAGCTCAAAAATATCACGCTAAAATACTTTTAGTTGTTGGCTTGAGACAACCTCGATGGCCAGAATGCCATCCTCCATCATGGACCTTGAATCAACCAACCTCTGTTTGGGAAAAAGAACTTTATACTTTTATGGCAAAAACAATAAATAGATACAAAAACTCACCAAGTTTAAGCGCCTATCAGTTAGAGAACGAATACTTTCTGAAGGGATTTGGAGATTGTACTAATTTCAGTAGATCAAGATTAATATACGAATATAATCTAATAAAAAAACTAGATCCAAATCATCCAATTATTGTTGGGCGAAGTAATAATGCCTTAGGGATTCCACTAGGACAACCTCAGCCAAATGAATTTAGTATATCTATATACAAAAGGGTCTGGGATGCCAACATTACTCATCGTTATCTGGAGTATCCATATCCAAATTGGTTTTATTCATTTCTAGCCGGTGTTCAGGAAATATTTCTTCATAAAAATATGATTATAGGGGAGATGCAAGCTGAAGCCTGGCCACCAAACTATAAGACAATACCAGAAACCTCACTAGCCGAACAAAACAAATCAATGAATGCTACTCGCTTAAAAAATAGATTTAGTTTTGCTAAGTCAACGGGTATGCATAGCATCTATTTCTGGGGTGCAGAGTATTGGTACTACCGAAAAGAAATTCTCCATGACCCTTCACTGTGGAACGTAGCAAAGACAGAATTTAAATAATTCAAATTTTCATATTGTCTCTTGTTAATCTAAAATTAAGTTATGAAGCGGAAGCATAAAAAGAATAGAGCTAACCAAATTACCAACCGAAGAGCCTCCTTCGATTACACTCTCGAGGATGAATTCATTGTCGGTATTGCACTTAATGGAAGAGAGGTTAAAAATCTAAGACTTGGTCACGGTAACCTACGAGGTGCCTACATTACCATAAAAGACAACGAATTATATATTATTAATCTAACAATTAATGGAACATCGGCCATACCAATCCCAGAAAATGAACAAACAATCCCAAGAAAATTACTAGCAAACAAAAAGGAAATAGATAAATTGATACAAGCAAAAACTGAAGGAAGAACAATTATACCAGTAGCAATACTCAATAAAGCAAGATATATAAAACTAAAAATAGCTATAGCTAAGGGTAAAAAGAAATATGATAAGAGGCAGGCACAAAGAAAGAAAGATGACCAAAAATTAACTTCATATAAAATTCATTAGACATTTATTTGCACCATATAATAATAATTAGTTATAATCTCATAGTAACTTAATATTCCGGGGTAGCTCAGCGGTAGAGCGGGTGGCTGTAAAATGCAGCCTGTTTTGGTAACAAAACAGTGAAAATAGGGTGAATTGCGGGAAGTCTAAGTCTAAATATAGATAAGATAATCCGCAGCCAAGCTAAGATTAGGTTAAAAGATCTTAGAAGGTTCAGAGACTAAAAGGTGAGCCTAACAATAATCCTTTGATAGTGCCCTACATCCTCAATAATAGGATGATGAGATAGTCCATCCTCTTATGAAAATAGGAGACAAATGTAACCACTAGGTCGCAGGTTCAAATCCTGTCCCCGGAGCCATGACATTATGATTACTATTGGCATATAATAGTACTCCTAATAATATAAATATATGAAAACAGTAAGCTTCTCCATTGACGAAGATACGGATCAGGGGATTACCCTACTAGCTAAACAGACAAAAATGTCTAGAAGTGATGTAGTTAGATCTATGTATGCTCGTTTACGATTAGAAAAAACATTCGAGGAGATGCAAGCGCAAGCAGAACCATTATTAACAAAACTCGGTCTTAATTCTGAAGATGACATCGCCACCTATAGTAAGACCAAATCTTAATATTGTTCCAGATACTGGCTTCTACATAGTGGCTACCCTTAAAGATGGATATGCACGAAGCTACCTATTGGCTAAAGGATCAAAATTTCTGACATATCAGTTATATAGCTCTGAGGCTATTCTTTTAGAACTACAGGACAAACTAGAGAATAAATTTGGTTTTACTAGGGAACAGGTTGTCAACGCATTAAAAGACATTCGTAGAGTGGTAAATATTGTCCGTCCAACTAAAAAGATAACAATATCACGAGATCCTGACGACGATAAGATAATTGAATGTGCCGTAGAGGCACATGCAGATTTAATACTAAGTTTTGATAAAGATCTTTTAGTATTAAAAGAGTACAGTAACATTAAAATGATACATCCCAGAGAATTAATGTATTTATTCCCTCCGCATTAAATTCTAAGGAAAAGTTGCGAAGTTCGTCCACTAGGGGGAGCCGGAATCATATATTTTACAAAGAATCCAGTAAGCATTCACGCTACTGGGTTTATTTATTTGTGATTCGTCCTATAATTGAAAATACTCATGCTACAGATTAAACGAGTCTATGACGATCCAGCAAAAGCCGACGGTATACGAGTCCTGGTAGATAGGCTCTGGCCCAGAGGGATGACTAAAGAACGAGCCGCCACCGATTTGTGGCTTAAGGAAGTTGCCCCCTCTTCTGGCCTGCGCACCTGGTTCAACCACAATCCCGAACGATTCGAAGAGTTCAGTCTAAAATATAGTGAAGAGTTAACCAAAAATTCTGCCACCACTCAGCTAGAAGACCTGGTGGCCAAGAATCCAACCGTGACACTTTTATATGCAGCCAAAGACACCAGGATAAATAATGCCACTGTTCTTCGAAATTTCTTAGAGAAAAGTTCAAGACCATAAGGCTAAACCAAGTATTCTGTTTTTGGCTGTTTAATAGAGCATGTGACTAATACAAGATATTGATATTTTAACCGTAGTGTATAAAATGGTTAATACGAGTACTGTATTAAACGTTAAAATTGATCCCGAGTTAAAGAAAAAAGCTCAAATGGTTGCTAAAGAACTTGGCCTACCTATGAGCATAGTAGTATCAGCTAGTTTACGTGAATTTACTAATACCAGAAGCATAACTATATCTGATTCTCCAAGACTTAGACCAGAAGTAGAAACTGAATTACTTGCCATGTCCAAAAAAGCACGCGCAGGAAAGCTTGACGATGATTATTCTCCTGCTTTTAGTGATATAGAAAAAAGCTTTACTTGGCTTAATGCGAAATGACAATAAGGTACAGCAAGAAATTCAGAAAACAATACCAAAAACTTACTCCGAAACTGCAACAGAAAACTACAGACGCAATAAAACTTTGGTCTCAAAAACCTAACGATAAATCGCTTCGTTTGCACAAGCTTAGCGGTAAAATGAGTCGTTTTCATATCATAGATGTCACTGGAGATTTACGAGTACTTTATGAGATAGTAAATGATGAAGTATATTTATATCAAATGATAAGCACACATAGCCAATTATATGGATAAGCCTTAAAGAAAGATTCTATAGTACCCTAAAGGATGAATTGGGAATAGTTTCAAGGTTTAAAGATTTAACAGAGCTATATGAGGGAATAGCATTAACAATTTACTATTACAACCATAATAGAATTCATAAAGCTTTAAAAATGAGTCCCATAGCTTATGCTACCGGTCTCTTGGAATAGAGACAAGGTGTCAAAATTAGGGGAGGTTGACACTAGGGCATATCGTAAGGCCGGCGTAGGCAATGAGCTATGCCCATCCTATGCAGATGCTTTACGAGAATACGAATCAGAAACTGATAATTTGAGCAGCTTGAGCAAGGATATTGAGAAGCGAAATTTTGATTTACTATTGCAACCAGATTTAAAACAAGAAGCCATCACAAACCTAATAGGCGCATTGACTACAAAAGAGTTTCTAGCAGATCGTTATCCGCTCGGAAAATTTGGAGCAGTACAAGTAGTTGACCATGCTATTTCAATGATGGAATAATGTACAATATGGATATGAAACTACTTGCAACATTTAAAGCTAAAGACGTCGACTTGGACGCACCGGATTTTGATTATGCATCATTCAAACCACGCTCTGCCATCCGTGCAATTGTATTTGATGGGGACAAAGTCGCCCTTATATACGTAAAGGAGCACGGCTACTACATGTTACCGGGTGGTGGGCTGGAAAACAATGAAGATGTCCATGCCGGCTTAAGTCGCGAGATAGTCGAAGAACTCGGTTGTGAGATAGTCATAACTGGCGAAGTTGGTTGCATCGAAGTTTATTTCGACAGATGGTCTCAAAGACAAACGGACTATTGCTATACCTCGAATAAGATGGGCGAGACTACTGAGAAAAGTTTGACTGATTTTGAAATTAAAGAAGGCCATGACGTTGTATGGGTAGAAGATATACAAACAGCGATAAAATTGGTAGCCAATGTGCATCCTAAAAACCTTGATGGCAAATTAGTACAAGCACGAGATTTGCTCTTCCTAAAAAGTGTCGAAAAACTTGACAGATAACAGGAGAAAGTTAAAGTAAAGCGAACCTACAATTTAGGTAATAGAGTGGTAGAAGTGTTTGGTTCAAATCCTGTCCCCGGAGCCAAGCATTATTATTTTGGCTGTTTAATAGAGCGTTGAATGGCGGTTTAAGGTTAAATATCAGCTTTTCTCCGTCAAAAGTAGTGGTCGCAACAATAAAGTTTAGTAAGTAGCGTTTTTGCTCTAGTTTCGACCGTTCATCTGTAAATAGTTCAACTGCATTAGCTGCTAACTCAAGCAAGTAGTTTGCACCGATGACAAAAGCCTTATCTCCCTTAGAATATTCCTCAAGTTGCTGCAATATATCCTTTTGCTTAGTTTCAGCGTCTCTAACTAACTCCTCAAACAGCTCAGGGCGCAAATTGAACTTACTTCTTTCCTTAAATAGTCTCTTTACTTCATCATCTTGGAGTTTTAGCTCGTTTAGTAATCTAGTTTGGTTAGATTTATAGTTATCTTGCTCAGCTTCATAGCTTTTTTCTACTTCAGCTTGCAGAACAGGTAATAGCTTTTTAGACACTTGGATTGAAACTATGCTTTCGTAGCAGTAGATGTATTTACCAAGCAGGCAATTATCCATGTATCTTCCAGCTCAAAGTCTAGTCAAGCCAAGATAGCCCTAGAGATGGCTATTAAAGCCTTTGGTAGTCAAGCAGTCATTGTTAACGACAATGGAAGCGAGAACTTTGACCAGGCTTATGCCTATCTAAAGCAAATAGGAGTAACCCAATATTTTGCTAGACCCCATACCCCAAAGGACAAACCACATGTGGAAAACATTATTGGCAAGCTGCAGCAGGAATGTCTGGATGAGGACAGGTCAGCCGACAATGTGGCTAAACTACAGATTCAGATTAACCGCTGGTTAAACGATTACCACTTCTTTCGTCCTCACCAGGCATTAAACTATCTAACACCCGATGAATTCTGTGCTACATTAGACATAACTATTCCAAGAGACGAAGTGTCCACGATGTAGTGAGTAAGGGCAAAACACTTGAATTACTACCAATAAAATGTTAAGATATTAACATTGATGGGAGAGAAGTTGTGAATGAAAGAATTGCACTAATTGGATTTGTAAACACAGAGGAAATACTTGCTGATACAATCAAGCAACAGACACCAAGCGTACAGGTTGACGGTTACGAGGTCTTGCCAAACGAAGCTTTTGGAAGAATAGTAGATAACAGGTACAGGTTATATGGGGTGAATGACAAGGGTGAGTTTGGGTTTCATCATCTCGATGAACTGCAAAGACTTAGAAACGTAGGTTATGCCGCTATAAATCTGGGTCCCATTCCAGCAGCTATGATTGTGGAAGATAAATTATTCGAGATTGGAAATGATTATGTTGGCCCAAGAAGGGCAGAACTAACATATGAACTTGACAAATCATTAATAACTGAAATATTCCCTGAAAGAACCGGAGTTTTACCGCCAACCTGTATCCTTGAAAACGAAAGTCCTGACAAAATCTCAGAAACAATAGATCGGCTTGGCGGTGAAGTAGTTTTCAAATTTGTCGGCGAATATCCACAGTACTATCAAGATAGTGAGACCAGGCGAGTACGTATGATCGGCGAGTTTACTAGTAGTGATGAATTGCTACAATTTGTTACAAACTCTATCGATGCTAGCGGCAAGGCAGTTTTACAGAAACGTATCCATGGGCAGCAGTTTAGCTACACAGCCGTCGTGGATGGTAATGAAGGCTTGTTTAGGTTAGGTGAGAATATTTGTTACAAACACAGGAATGATGAGGAAACGGGCCCATTCTGTGATGGTACGGGCGCGCTTGCAATAAGCAACACCCTTCCAGGCCTGCTCAGCACAGAAGAAATTGAACATATTGAACTGCAAATGGTAAGGCCTTATGTTGCATATTTGGAAGAGAATCTCGGCAGAAATCCTAAGACCTTTCTAAACCTTGACCTTATTAAAAGCGAGGATGGAAAAATATACTTGCTAGAGGTAAACAATCGAGAACCCGGTGGCCACACAATGGCTAATCTCCTAAGCGGTCTAGATACACCTTTGATTGACGTACTTCAAGGTGCTCAAGAAGGTCGTTTACGAGAAATTGAAGCTAGATTTAAGGAAGGTGCTTCGGTAGTCGTATCGGCCTATCCGGAAAATTTCCCTATGCCTTTCGACGATGAGAGGAATCGCCCAAGAATCGAAATCCCAAAGCTGCAACCCAAAGATAAGGTTAGAATGTACACTGGGTGGGTAGATGTCGAAGAAGACAACGGAGACCTTGTGGTGGTACGGCCAAGGCTATCGCCAACCATGTTATTCGTTGATCATTCTCCTACTGTTGAGGAGGCTGCGAATAACGTGTATGAGAGAATTAGGCAAGTTGTTCCAAAGGGCTTCGATTATCGCAAAGATATCGGCCGTAAAGTTTAAACCTTATGTCGAGCGAGACATACGAATCGTTAAGTAAATTTGCTGGCACTAGAGTCAAAAATGACAATCGGCTTGAGCAAACGTGTGAGGTCATAGATGAGCTACCATGTAACGATTTGTTGTCATTACTTACTATTGCAAGCGAAAAAAGAAGCGCTACCGTGTCGACACATGATATTATGAACGGCAACCGTTTCCATGAGCCATCTTTAGTTTCACAACGTGATTTCCACTGGCTCGAAGGAGTCATCATGGACTCACTTGATGACAATGTTGATTTTGTAGAACTTTCACCTTTGCAGCCATTCGGTATAAACAAAGTGTTAGCAAACACAAACCAAAAAAATATAGTTTCAACACTTAGACGCTCAGAGGCAAACTCAGATGCAACCACTGCTTTATTTAGGGTTGCACTGCAAAGATTCGGAAGTTTACTCTACGGCGGTGACTTCGTTCGAATTGCATCGAATATCAGAACGGTTCGAGCACAAACATTTGATAAAAATACTAAGTTCTTGCCTCATTTCAAAGTTTTTGGAGAAGCGTCGGTTGGTAAACAAAACAGCCAGTTCGGATCAAGAGAGCTCGATTTACTACTAGAGCACTTAGGCACTGAGGTGGACATAATTGATAAGCTTGCATCCAGTGAGCGATCAAATATTAGCAATATACAGATTAGATTAGGTAACTTAGCACTACTTGAAGATCTTGCAAATAGAGGGAGAGTCAATATTGATGAAGCTCGTAGAAATACCATTAGCCCCGATTACAATTTAATTAATGAACAGAAAATTGACATTCCAGAATATATTTCATTAGCTACTCCAGCAATAGGTACAGCACTGAAAGCAATGGGTTTTAAGCGAGGCGTAAAAATCACTGAAATAGTAAAGCAGAAAATCGAGGAGAAGCGCCCCGATCTTATACCAAGAATACAGTTGCACTTAGGAAGAATTGCTGGTATCGGATATTACAAGCACATCTGTTACAAAATCGCTGCAAGCAACAATCAAGACATAAACATTCCTATAGCAGACGGTGGCACAACGGGCTGGGCCACAAAAGTATCTCAAGACAAACAACTATTTTCTGTCGTATCTGGTATAGGTACCGAACTTGTATGCCAGTACCTAATCACTAAATAAACTCAAAGCTATTTTTATTTGAGTCCAGTCTAATAGTGGTGCCATAAGGTATTGAAATCATAGGATCTGTATGTCCAAAATCGATATTGAATAGCACTGGGATCTCCAGGTCATGAGTTATGCGATCTATGACTTTCTTAAGCTCCGCTATAGTCGCGGCTGAATATCGATATGGTCTGCTTATTACAAGAGCATTGATTTTTGATAAGACTTCAGCATTACTCAAATCTGTCATCCAAGAATCAACATCAGCGACAGACATTCCTTCATACATCGAGCCGCCTTCGGGGATATCTATCATCAATACTGCACCGGTCACGTCTGGCATATATTTTGTTGTGAGTACGTGGTTAATGGATGGTATTGCTACTGGCAAAGCCCACCCAGAAGATTTACCTTCTTGCCACCACTCCCATCCTAGGTTCACTTTTTGTTTTCTTGGTCTTTTGGCATCCTCGTTCTTAAACCAGTCCAAAATCTCGTCAGTATACTGTTCACTGGGCAGGATTTTACGAGGATATATCTTATTGATAACTACTTTAGTGAAATCATCCATCGTATATTCGAATGGTTCCGGATTTTCGCCAAACTGGTTTAGAAAGCATGGCCCGTACACGGTCTGCAAACCCGCTTGAGACATTAAACCCAGATGCAGAACTGTGTTGTCCGAGTACCCAACAAAAGTTTTTGGATTTTTCTTGATCAGCTCATAGTCCAAATGCTTTAGGAGTTGGTTGGAGTGATTACCGCCAATAGCTGCAATTATCAACGAACAGTTTTCATCCCTGAAAGCACAGTGTATATCAGATACTCTGTTCTCAACACTGGATGACACATAGCCATCATTCTTGTTCGCATTCGGAGCAATTTTTACTTTAAGACCTAGCTTTTCTAGATTTTTTTTAGAACGCTTAACCCGATTCTCGGCAAACGGCATAATACCCGCAGAAGGGCTAATCACATATACAGTGTCGCCTGGCTTGATCGGTGCTGGTTTTATCAGATTTATCATTTTGTCCCAATCGTAAGTATATTCATAGCGCGGTCAACTGCATCTTGATCTTTGCCGGCGGAGAGCTCAATATTTAACAAAGTATCAAAGAAATCTTTGTTATCATTGAGCTTTTTGGACAAAGGCCCAATCTGCTTATTCTCAGGGTCAAAATCTTCTCCTTGAGGTTGCGCAATGGTCGCTATGCCTCTCGACTCGATATTTATAAACCCACCAGCCTTAAACATCTCTTCCATGTTCTTTTTGGATAATTGCCAGAGTCCAGGTACGCTCTGGTTCCATCGAACTTTTTTACTTGTAAAAATATCATTGAGCTCAGATGGGTCAGCTAGGAAGTTATTAACCTTAGAATACAAGGCGTTGTAGTAGCCTTGTATTGTTATTTGTGCGAGACCACCTTTTTTAAGAACACGATAGGCCTCATCAATAACCTTTTGAGGCTCATCAACAAAACTCAAGGGATTATATGTGCTGATTATATAATCGGCAGAACCATCAGCTAATTCAGTGATGCTTGTTATGTCTGAATTGATAAGACGTATATTATTCTTATATTCGTCAGATACAATTTTCTCATTGGCTTTCGCAAGCATGTCCTTAGATAGGTCGACGATTATAAAATCACTGTCCTTGAAATATCCATCTAGCATTCGTAGCCATCTACCGGTTCCTCCCCCAAAATCTACTACTGTGACACTCTCCCTTTTTGGCATATTTTCCAAAAGATAAGTTTTTAGGATCTCATCAGTTAACTTCCAAAACCCTAATGAGCTAGAATTGTCAACGTTCTCTGAATGTTGTTTGAAAAATGAGTTAAACTCATCTGATTGCATCTTGTCCTCCTTAATTATGGCTTTGGTAAATGTTCGCTCCTAGGTATATGGGACACCTGCCAGATAAATGGCATCTTTAATAGCCACTGCGTATATCTCTGCCAACCGAGCCCAAATCCGCATGTTGTCTTGTAGTTTGGTAGTTTTCTAAGGTCTATGTACGGTTCATAGTCCTCCATAGGTAGATTGAAGAACTCTGCTTTTTGTTTGATTGCATCAATATCGGTTATTCTTTGGCCAGAACCCACAACTTCTCGGTAGCCTAGCAAAATAAAATCAGCATTTTTGGCATATTTTCTACCTTTATCGTCTGAAAAACTTTGAACATGGTAAAAAGGAATTTCTTCTAGTGGAAACTCAACAACGAGACAATGCTTGCCCAGTATTCTGGTTAGGGCAATTTCCTCGTAAGAACCAAAATGTTGCAGACTGTATGATCTATATTGTTTGTCTTCAAGCTTATCAGACAGTATGTCCATTGCTTCAACGAAAGTTAATCTTTCGATATTTGCATCATCAAAAGTTGTCTCAAGAAGTCGTATTTCATTATCTTCCAAATAATGAGATAGGTCTACCCGATTATGTTTAATTATATACTTGGTAACATGGTCGAGCAGACCAATAAAAATTTCTACATTTTTCTCAAAATCAACTTTTCCCTCGTATTCGATATGTTGGAATTCAGCAAGGTGAGAAAAGTCTACGGTTTCTTTTCTAAAAGAATTATATATCGAATAAACCTGGCTTAACTGTTCGATAATTAGTCTTATCTCGAGATAGAATTGTGAACTTTCAGCTAAAAATATGCTCCCAGCTTTGAACCAATTTAATTCAACAGGAAGTGCATCTGTTGTGTAGTTAAGCTTTTGCCCGGCATATACTTCACCCGGAGAAGAAATCATTTTTGTTGTGAGTGGAAGATTGCACCAAGATGCTCCTATTTTTCTAAAGTAATCAACAGAAGCATTAAAAATTGAATCGTCTATGTTATGCAGATGTATATAATGCGCATCTTTTGTAAGTTCTGATAGTATAGTTTTTGTGTTGCGAGGGTTAAATTTCTGACTTGCAACGTCTTCTATTTTTTTTTGAATCTTATTGCCAACATATGCAATCTTTCCATTACGAATTTCGTAGTTACCAAGCAATCATTGCCTCCTTTTGTATTCTGTGTGATTATTAGCTAATACATACTCATGGAAAGCATATCAAATAATCATCACAAAAGTCTACAGCTATTTCAGGCAAGATTAATCTACCAACTACCAAAAGATCAAATTAGCAAATACTGATCTGTTTATTAATTACTTTTTAGGATTATGATAACCACTACTTTTGGTTTTAGCCAACGTACCAACAACTGATAAAAATATAATCTTTAAATCTAATGCCATACTTCTTTTTTTGATATACCTAAGATCATATTTTAGTCTCGTTGCTGAATCGGTATGATAGCCACTTCTAATTTGAGCCAATCCAGCTATCCCAGGTAGAACAATATGTCGTTCCCCAAAATTTGGAACTAATTTATTTGCAGCTAATTCATCGATTGTCCGTATCGGCCTAGGTCCAACCAAACTCATTTCTGCTTTTAAAATATTAAATATTTGGGGTAACTCATCAATATGGTTTCGTCTTAAAAAAGTCCCAATTTTTAATAATCTTTCGTCTCTAACCCTATCTTCAATTTTGCCTAACATTGAGCCAGTTTTCATAGTTCTAAATTTGTATTCCTTAAAAACAATACCGCCTTTTCCGACCGAATGTTTTGAAAATAATATTGGGCCTGGATCATCTAACCATATTACCAACCCTATGATCAGACAGAACGGTGAAATAATTATTAGACCCAACAAACTCATAACTAAATCAAATATTCGTTTAGAATATGGCTCATTAATTGTTTTGTAACCTTTATTGTTGAATAATCCCTTAAAATAGATAGTTTGTTGTTCGACTGACTCTTCATAATCTTCTATTAGATTGCCGATGGAAGGGTTGCTCAACATATCACCAATAAACGCGCCAATAATAATAGTCAGTATCTGCAAACCAACTTCCCACCAAGAAAAATGTCGCATAAACATTAATAAAATTATTCCAGCTATTAAACCACAGCCAAATGTTAATCGAACTTTACCTAAAAAATGCTTATCTTCGGAACCAACAATAAGTCGACCAACAATTAAAGATATGCCTCCACTAAGCAGAAATAAGTAGGTGAACCTCATCTAAGCCTTGCTCTTATAACCAATTAGAATCACCAGCTTCATGATATTCTATTCCGTTTTTAAGTAGTGCGGATCGTTTTTCTTCCCAGGCTCCCATATTATCTAGCACTAATTTGCAATGACCTAGTTTAGTAATAAGCTTATCAATAGTGGCTGAGATATAGATACTATGTGGTGCAACAATCAAAATGGCTTCAAATTCAGACATTTCATCAGGAAATTTAAAACTATTTACCCCGCAATGTAGTTTAATTTCTTCCTCAGAATAAAGTGGATCGTTTACCTTAACTAAGATATTGGCATCCCTAAGTTCCTTAACAATAGTTAGGGTAGGGGATAATATATCAACTTTTATATCACCAGTATAAGCCAGCCCTAGTATACCTACTTTCTTAATCCCTCTCCGTTTTAATGAATCCACTACTCGTTTTGGTTGATTAGAATTGGTCTCTATACTTGTCTTGAGCAACGACAACTCTTCCGGTCTGTTAGCACCGTCAATAACATACTGAGGAGCTAAAGGAATGCAATACCCTCCAGCTCCAAATGATGGATGATAAGTTTCAACATTCCATTTAGTACCGGCTAGTCGAAGGACTTCCAAAATATCTAATTCAGGATAAGCTAAAGACAACTGATTAGCAAAAGTTATGTCCAATTGTCGATAAGCATTTTCTACACCTTTAACTAGACATGCATGAAGAGCATCTTTTGCTCTTAATAAATTGTCACAAACAATTCCAAGCACCTCAACCATTAAATCAGTTGTTGGATCATCAAAGCCACCTACTATTCGTGGTAATGTCTTAAGGGTTTTATCAGGAGAAACAAACCAATCTCTTCTGGGTGCTACCCCTAAAAGTAAATCCTGGCCTATCTTAACATTATATTCTCTAGCTAATGGAATAATAATTGAGTTTATGATATTCGGTGAAATTGTGCTTTCAATAATAACCAAAGGTCTACAATTTATTTTTTTAGGTCTGTATCCTTCAAAAATTTGTTTCAAGACATCTTTTAAAGCTTCCATGTAAGGTACACCGTTTTTTTCGGTAGGAACTGCAATTAAATGAACAACGTTTTTTTCATCAATTAACTCTTCAAGGTTATTAGTAACATCTATTAAACCTTTACGAAATAAGGGCTTAACATCAAAATCTAGCCAAAATTCAATATTTGGGATACTACTCTTGCCATTATCTTTTATGTCTTTTATTACTCCCTTAGAAATATCCCCACCAACGCACTTAATACCTTCACGTCCAAAATAAGCTAACGAAGAATATCCAATATAACCTATCCCCCATACTGCAATCCTTTTGTCACCAGACCTTAAAAACTCTTTCAAATTCCTGGGCATTTATAGTACTTTCTTTTAAAATGGCAGTCCATTAATTAATAATCAGCGAGCTTAATTTGTACTTAAAATTTATAATTACAAATGTATTTAGATATATACCACAGTTTGACATTGCTATCAATTTTTTAATTGGCTCATCTTAGTTTTTTCAAAGTTTCTAGCAAAACCCCAAGTAGCACATTTTAGTCAGTAGTATAAATAAACAATTTCGCATTAAGGATTACCAATCAAACTTAATTTAAGATCTGATGTCTTTTTATCTCAATAATCAGGGATTGGTACTGCCTTTCGAGGAAATAACAATATTTTTTCTGATTACTTAGACGATATTGTAGAAGTACTATGGTTATTTTGATATCATAGCTTTGTGGAAACAAAAAATAAAATTTTGACGATCAACGCCGGTTCTTCTAGTATCAAGCTAGCTATCTATACAAACACTGGTCAGTTCTGCTTTAAGGCCGAAGCTACAAATATAGGTCAAGCTAATGGCATGCTCAAAATTAGCTCCTCTCCCCAGTCTACAGATATTTCTAACCTACAAGTACCAAGCATGCTAGAGGCCATCAACAAAATCTTAGAAAACTATGCTAACCAATTCTTTGGAATATCTGGTATCGGTCATCGAATAGTACATGGTGGCCCAAACTTTATTAACCCAACATTAATCAACAATTCTCTAATCCGAGAACTCAATAATTTATCTATTTTTGACCCAGAGCATCTTCCTATTGAACTTGAACTAATAAAATTTTTTGGTAGTAAATTTAATAGCATACCTCAAGTAGCTGTTTTTGATACTTTCTTTTTTAAAGATATGCCCAATATTGCTAAACTCCTGCCGCTTCCGAGGAAATATAGTGCACTCGGCCTGCGCCGTTATGGATTTCATGGCTTATCCTACGAATATTTACTCCAAGAATTCGAAGAAAAAGCCGGATTAAAGGCAGCTCAAGGACGGATTATATTGGCTCATCTTGGAAGCGGGGCTAGTTTAACAGCTATCAAAGATAAAAAAGTAATTGATACGACAATGTCCTTCTCGCCAGCTTCCGGTATACTGATGGGTACAAGATCGGGTGATCTTGATCCAGCTATTTTAATGTTTTTGCATAAACAAACTGGAATGACTATCGAACAATTTAACCATATGATCCATTTCGATTCAGGATTACTTGGAGTCTCTGAAATATCGGCTGATATGGAGATATTACTCCGTGAATCAAACCAAAATGAATATGCTAAAATCGCAGTTGATTTGTTCTGTTACCAAGTTCTTAAAGCCATTGGTAGCTTAAGTGCTGTCTTGGGTGGCCTAGACTCCTTAATTTTTGCTGGTGGTATAGCCGAAAAAGCATCCATTATTCGAACCAAAATTTGCGAGAACTTGTCCTATTTAGGTCTCAGTTTAGATCAGAACCGAAATAAAAATCATGATTTCTTGATATCTGCTAATGATAGCAAAATTGGGGTTCATCTCATCCAAACTGATGAAGCCTCGATTATAGCTAAACATACAAAAAAAATAATAGAAGGAGAATAATATGGCACTAACACCAGAAATTTTAAACAAAATGGATGCTTATTGGAGAGCCGCTAACTACTTATCAGTTGGCCAAATTTATCTCCGTGATAATCCATTACTGAAACGACCACTTCAACTAAAAGATATAAAGCAGTTACTACTTGGACACTGGGGGACTACCCCAGGTCAGAATTTTATTTATGTACACTTGAACCGAATTATTAAGGAATATGACCTAAATATGATCTATATTTCCGGTCCAGGTCACGGAGGACCAGCATTAGTAAGTAATACTTATCTAGAAGGTACTTTTAGTGAATACTATGACGTTACTCAAGACGAAGAAGGTCTCCGAAATTTGTTTAAAATGTTTTCATTTCCAGGAGGTCTTTCTAGTCATGTCTCCCCTCAAATACCTGGATCCATGCATGAAGGAGGTGAATTAGGATACAGCCTTAGCCATGCCTTTGGGGCCGCCTTCGACAATCCCGATCTTATCGTAAGTTGTATAGTTGGTGACGGCGAAGCTGAAACAGGTCCGCTAGCTACTTCATGGCATTCTAATAAATTCTTAAATCCAAAAACTGATGGTGCAGTACTTCCCATCTTGCATCTAAATGGATATAAAATTAGCAACCCCACAATACTAGCAAGAATAGACCATCAAGAACTCGAACAACTATTTCGTGGATATGGATGGAATCCTTATTTTGTAGAAGGCGATGATCCAGAAAAAATGCATCGAATGATGTATCAACAATTAGACAAAGTCATTAAAGAAATTAAGCAAATCCAAGCGGAGGCTCGCAATCACGGACACCAAAAACGTCCCAGGTGGCCAATGATTATTCTAAACTCTCCTAAAGGTTGGACAGGCCCAAAACAATACGAAGGACAACCAATTGAAGGGAACTTTAGATCACACCAAGTACCAATACCAGTAGACGAAGAACACCCCCAGAACTTAAAGATATTGGAAAATTGGATGCTTAGTTATAAACCGAGTGAACTTTTTGATGATTCGGGTAAACTTAAAACCGAAATAGCCAAACTAGCCCCATCAGGCACTAAACGTATGGGAGCAAATAGACATGTCAATGGAGGTGTACTACGAGAGCTTCATTTGCCAGATTTTCGGGATTACGCAATAACAATAAAACACCGAGGTCTTAGTAGTGTAGGCAACACTCATGCACTCGGACCTTATTTAAGAGACACCATCGCACTAAACAAAGAGCAACATAACTTTAGGATATTTGGTCCAGACGAGGCTATATCCAATCGACTGGAAGCAATTTTTGAAACAACTAATCGACAATGGGATGCTCCTATTCACCAGGGTGATCAATTTTTAAGCCCACAAGGCGCAGTGTTTGATTCGATGCTCAGCGAACACCAAGCGGAGGGATGGCTTGAAGGCTACCTATTGACTGGTCGGCATGGTATCTTTCATAGCTACGAAGCATTTATCCGAATTGTTGACTCTATGGTAACCCAACACGCCAAATGGATCAAAATGTCATCCGAACTACCTTGGCGTCATGACATTCCATCTCTCAACTATTTACTAACATCCCATGTTTGGCGTCAGGATCATAATGGTTTCACCCATCAGGATCCAGGATTTATTGACCATTTAGTTAATAAGAAATCTACAATGATACGAATCTATTTACCTCCGGATGCTAATTGTTTACTTTCAACAATAGATCATTGTTTGGGTAGTCGGAATTACATAAATTTAACGATTACCGGCAAACATGAAAGTCCCCAATGGTTAAAAATGGACGAGGCTATAGAGCACTGTTCTGCTGGTCTTAGTGTATGGGAATGGGCTAGCACAGACCACGGCCAACAGCCAGATGTCGTAATGGCATGCGCTGGTGATATCCCAACACTTGAAACACTAGCGGCTGTTTCAATCCTAGCCACGCACATTCCAAACTTAAAAATACGAGTTATAAACGTTGTCGATTTAATGCGTCTTCAACCGAACACTGAGCACCCACATGGTTTAAGTGATCCAGACTATGACGAATTGTTTACTAAAGACAGTGAAATCATTTTTGCTTTCCATGGTTACCCTTGGCTCATACATAGATTGACTTATCGCCGAAATAATCGTAATCTTCACGTCCGTGGCTACAAAGAAGAGGGAACAATAACTACAGCCTTTGACATGACAGTCCGTAACGAAATTGATCGATTCCATTTAGTAATGGACGTTTTAGAACGTGCCCATATAACTGGACCTAAAGCCGATCTCCTACATCAAGAAATGGAAGAAAAACTTATTGAGCATACTAATTATATTAATGAACACGGGATAGACATGCCCGAAATCCGTAATTGGCAATGGAAACCTCTGACCATAAACTGAGAGTATGCCGAGAATTATTCTTCAAAAAGCCCTTAAAGATCAAACAAGAATTACCAAAACCAATAAATAAAAACGTACCTAAAAGTTTGAATCAAATTAGTGGGACAATTTCTTGGACAAATTAAATAACGTTTGTATTTCAGATTTTGTTATGCTATTTTTACATAATGTCAAAAATGTGGAGTGGATTTAATCCTAAGACCGACGAGCCCTTATCTTTAATTTTAGGACAATTTGAGAATTGTCCAATCGTTCAAAGGAAAGAAAAGCTTGATGAAACCTTCCAAACAATGGCAAAAATTGCTATTAGTGGTTTAAATGATTTTAACCAAGAAAATACTAGAAAAGAATATTTTAATCTTTTAGTAAATCTTGCATGCCAAGATAGTTTTAGGACAATAGCATATGGTAAAAAACATAATATGGAAGTCGCCAAAAATGTTTACGATAACCTCCAAGTGATGGCGACTACAATAGTTGACTCTAATTTACTAGAAAATCTAAGAGACAATAATTTGGGCTTTTTATCAGAATTTGCAGTACTTGGAACTTTTTGGTCAGCAGTCATTCATAATTTTCTGTCGGACAGAAGCTATGCCTTATTAACAGATAAAAAACGAGATATGAGTAGTAGGGGTAAGATTAAAAAAGATGGTTTTGATATTCTGGCAAAAACTGGAAATAGAACTAAAGCCACTCATTTTATACAAGTAAAAGCATCTCCTAATCCTAAAAATTGGCCAAAATATGAACCAAAAATTAAAATTATTTCTCCATCATTAATATCTAAAAATACTCAGATTTTTGTTGATGATTGCACTCAACACCCAACCGCCGGAATAATTAGAACTATTGCAAATAACGATCACTCCAAATTAATGGTATTTGCCCAAAATTTATCTGAATTTCTACGCTATAAATGATTTTTTAATTTAAAGCTTTTTCAAACAATAAAATCTTTAAACTATAGAAAGTTGAACAAGGTATTGCATTTATATTTATTTGGTGTTATAATACTACGATGAAAGAAATCAATAGTCATCCGGGATCAACTAAACACGAATCAGCTACGCAGACAGATTCTCGAAGAAAATTTTTAAAAAAAATCTTTGCAGGTGCATTAGCTATAGCAGTAGGAGGTGGTCTTATTGGTGGTTTAGAAGCTACCAACAACCAACACTCAAAGGCTTCTGTAGGTATCCATAGTTCTAAGGATAAGATAAGTAACACTCATAATCTGAACGAATCCGAACGTACTTCTCATACCGTGATCAATGATTTTATAAACTTTATCGAGAAATCTGCAAAAACAGGAGACGTCCTAGACCCCAAAGTTGTTGGCACTAGTGTTTTTCCGTTAATTTATGTTGGTGAAGGATCAATATCTCCAATCCTATTTACTGTTTATAATCCAAAAACGGGAGTTGCTTCCGAAACTTACGCCATTTACTCAGAGAATAAGTCTGGTATAAACGTTAGAGACAATAAACTCAAGGAAGAACTAAGATATTTTAGTATCGATCTAAACGCTAAAAGTTCAGATATTTCGAGTGTCAGTATTAATAAAATGGGAACGTTGGTTAACTCAAATTCTTTAGCAGTTGGCATACCTGTATCTACTTACCGAGCTTAGAGACAAGAAACTTACTTACTCTATCTTTTAGAGAGAATTAGCTATCCAACAGCTCCTGATACAGATATATTATCTCGCCAAAAACCAGGGAGATAGCATAAAAACAAAAGTTTCTTTTGAAAACCCCAAATAATGATACATAAATTAGAGTAGTCCCTAAAACGATTAATAGAGTGTGCCGTCAACAAAGTGATTATTAGGGCACAAGTATCTAAATATTGTCTAAATTAATTTTACGACCGAGAGCATTACTGAAAAAATCATAATTATAATTATAGATTGCTTAAAAATTAACTTACCCCAAATTTTGTCATTTGAAGCATTAAAACCACCCAATGCTTTAATTAACCAGAAAATACCACTAAGTCCCATAACTATTAAATAAAATATAGATAATTTTTGAGAAATAAATAGAACTATATTTAAGACTAAAAATAATAAAATATAGACGTTTATTTCGATTTTCGTACGGGAAACTCCCTTTACTATCGGAAGAAGCGGAATCTTAGCTTTTAGGTAATCACTTAAGCGATAAATTCCAATTCCCAAAAAATGTGCCATTTGCCAAGTAGTCATAATTAAAAATAAAATCCAAAAAGTTAAATCAATCCTATTTGTAGATGCAACATAACCCGATACCAAGGGGATAGATCCTGAAATGCTACCAATTAAAGTTCCATAAATCGATCTTCTTTTGCAAAAATCATAGATTAGAACATAATCAAAAAAACCAATTAAACCCAAAATAAAAACTAATCTATTAATATAGGCTAAAAGCAAAAAACCAAGAAGGGAGAGTATTGTTCCATATATTATTCCCTCCATAGTGGAAATAGTTCCCAAAACAGATGCTCGGTTCTTAGTTCTTTGCATGTACTTATCAATATCGCGATCAATTAAATTATTAAAAACCCCAGCTCCACCAATCACAAAACCTGAACCAAAAATTACTAATATAAAGTTAGTGATCTGAATGTTCCATGCTGACCCAAAAAAATATCCAGCGAGTATGGTTAAAACGTTACCATATACAATTCCTGGTTTAGTTAAATAAAGATATTTAGATACTGTTTCCTTCATTAATTTAGATTTATGCTTTCCTATTTTAGCTCATTTAAACTATCTAAAAAATCAATTTAGAAAAAAAGGACGTTTAAAAACAAATGCTTAAACTACAAAATAGCGAAAAATAAGTCCCACTTTTTAACTATTTATTCCACCATTCTTCCTGATTACTTAATTTCCAATACCATTGTACCCCAAATTTTGATAAAAATATTTAAATAACTTATTAAAACAGTTAATATATTTTCAAGCATGAGCAATGAACGAAATAAAATAATTGACGAAGTTATCCGATCAATGAAAGAAAGTTTAAACGATGATCGTCAGACTCCTAAATTAGCTCTTTCTCTTATCAACTCAAAATCTAAATTTATCCGATCAACCCTAGTAATTAGAGTATCCTCTTTAAATAAAAAAGTTAGAACAGAAGATATTGTCCAAGCTTGTAGTTCAATCGAATTACTCCATTTAGCTAGCTTAATACACGACGATATTATAGACAATGCATCTCTAAGAAGAGATACTCCAACCATAAATTCCAGATTAGGCAAAGACATAGCCTTAGTTACAGGAGATTATGTCCTAATTAAGTCTATTCACTTAGCCTATAATTCTAATCCGGCTATTTCGGAATCTTTAATAAATACATTCTTAGAAATTTGTGAAGGTCAATTCAATGAACTAAAAGATCAAAAAAACATTAATAGAACAAAAAAATCTTATTTTCGATCCATCAAAGGGAAAACAGCAGTTTTATTTGGCCAATCATTAAGAATTGGTGGTATGCTAGCAAAACTTCCAGCAGATCAACTTGAAGCTTTATATAATTTTGGGATCAACTTTGGGATAATCTTCCAATTGCTAGATGATTTTCTGGATTATTTTTCAACAGAGCAAAAGTTAAATAAACCTATTTTTCAAGATTTTAGAGAGCAGAACTTTACTTTCCCATTAATTAGTTTAGATAAAAATACCAAAAAAATAATTTTAAAAACTAAATCAAGGAAAAAGATTCTTCAGATTCTAATAGATAATCAAGCAATCAAAAAAACAATTGATCAAATTAATTTATATAAAATTAAGGCTACTAACGACCTAAAATCATACCCGAATTTAAGCTTCCTAGACAATTTCGCTAATCAATATATTAAAAAACAAATCAATGCCAAGATAAATCTAAAATACAAATCTTCATATTTACAAAGATTGTAATGCTAAGTAAAATAAACTTAAAAGAAATATAATAATGGATTATTTTAATTATTTTGGAAGCTTAGTCAATCTGAATTTACCGGGGTACTATTTTCATTGGTCAATACTAACGATTTCTTTAGCAAATTTAATAATCATAGCCGTAATGGTTATTATTTTTGGTCTAGCTATCATTTTACCCTTTCCCAGAGGGAAAGAAATCAAAGAAACAAGCCTAAAGACAGATAATCCAAAAGCTGTTGATCAGGAACCATCTCAAAACAGTAAAATGCTAACATTTAGGTTACGCCGATTAATCAGAAAATACTTATCATTGGATAATTTAATCCCAGATCATCAACCAGCTTATGTAAGTTCCTGGATATATGTTTTTGGAATTGCAACCCTAGCTTCGCTTTTTATAGTCATACTTTCTGGACTAATGTTAGCTATTGGTGGAGTCAATTGGTGGCACGAAAGTAGCCTAGGTCATTTTGTTAACAGCGTCCATTTATGGGGCGTAGAGCTGTTTATGGCCTTTATGGTTATCCATCTTTGGGGTAAATTCTGGATGTCTGCATGGCGAGGAAAAAGAATGTTGACCTGGATGACTGGTGTATTAGCTTTCCTTGCTTCGATTACAGAAGCATTTACTGGCTATTTAAGTCAACAAAATTTTGCTTCTCAATGGATCTCAACTAATGGCAAAGACGCTATTAATGCAACTGGTCTTGGATCGTTCTTTAATCTTATGAATTTTGGGCAAATAATAGCTTGGCATATTGTTTTAATTCCTCTCGCTTTGGTTGGATTAGTACTTATTCATATCCTACTTGTCAGAATAAAGGGAGTAGTTCCACCAGTTGTTAAGGTCAAAAGAACAAACAAGGAACTTCGCAAAAGGTTAACTTCCCTAGAATCTAGTAAATGGAAAGGGCCTAATCGAAAATACGATATTATTATGGAAGGAATTATTGCAACCGTCATCGCAACTCTATTGATTGTTAGTCTTGCTTTCATTCTATCTTCTCCAGATGATCCAGCATTAACAATTTCGAATTGGGCTAAAATGGCACCAGCTGATTTTGTCGGTACAGTCTTAAGTGAACTCAATGGAACTTCTGAGACAGCTCAATATGGACCTCCCTATAATTATGGCTCAAATAATCTCCAGAAAATTGGTGGCTTGTCATGGCAATTGATCGCCGGCGTACATCAACAAATTAATCCCGCCCAAACCTTTGTCTTAGGCCCATTAGAAAAACTGGACTACAATAATCTTGCCTTAAGCAATGCCCTAAAAGAATATACCAGTTCTTCTAAGTATCAAAGAATTGTTTGGCTAACAAATTATTCAAACGTACTTCCAAAATTAACTTTTAAACATAATATTCCTATATTACCGAAAACAAACGATGGACCTGTTCCCGAAATAATAGCTTCTGAATTAGGTTATGCTCGATCTGGAGCAATAAACGCCAGCCTCCTTTCTTCATCTTCGTTTTACGGATCAAATTATTCTAAACCATTATTATTTATCGAAGATGGTAACTATTTCACATCAATAGCAAAAGCAAGACACCTTTATGGTACTCAGTGGGGTGTGATGAACGAAACTGGATCCTATCCGGGCCAACCGTGGCTTTGGTTCTACTCGTTATGGTATCAAATTCCAGCTTTCTCTACCTCAACCAATGTTGATTTGATAGCCATTTATCTAACTGCAATTTCAACAATTCTACTCCTTCTGGTTCCTTTCATACCTGGGATCCGAGACATCCCTAAAATCATCCCAATCTATAAATTAATTTGGCGCCGGTGGTATAAAAAAAATCTAAAATAATATTTTTCATCTAGTAATTTAATGTTTTTTGGGCTACTATAAATTGTAAGCTTATGCCAAAAGACAAAATTAATTTTTATGATGATACTAAGCATTTTTATGAAGACTTCTGGATAGGAAGAGATTATGAACATTTTTCTGAAGTACTTGCGCTTCGGAATATGCTCAACAAAAAACATTTTAAAGTAGCAATGGATTTTGGGGGAGGGTATGGTAGATTATCCGATATCCTTTTAGATTATTCCGATAAAGTGATTCTAGTAGATCCTTCAACAAAACAATTAAATATTGCTAAAGATAAATTTAAAAATCAGAAAAATATAGAATATGTCCTGATAAATAAAAAAAATTATATTCCAGCAAAAGATAATTCAATTGATTTACTTTTAATGGTCAGAGTTTCCCATCATGTTCCTGATCCAACAAAACTATTCAAAGATATCTACAGAGTAATTTCTCCAAATGGATATGCCCTTATTGAAGTTGCTTCAAATGCACATTTTATTAGCAGATTAAAACAATATTCAAAATTTAAAGCTGTACCAAAAACTCCAATTAAGGTTGGATCAGTAGCAAATGGTCTTAGGGACGAAACACCTTTTGTAAACCATAATCCAGAAACAATTATTTCCGAACTTAAGGATTGTGGATTTAGTTTAGAGAAAAAACTTTCAGTATCAAATTTTAGGAATAGATTTTTAAAGACTCATTTTCGTTTAGACCAATTATTAAGAGCTGAAAAAATTACTCAAAATCAACTAGCTAAAATTAATTTCGGACCAAGTATTTTTATATTGGTAAAAAAATAGTTCAAATATGATCCAGTTTATAAAAGATCAAAATTTTATAAATGGAGCGAATGAACTGGCTAATCTTTTAAATTCTGAGCTCTCTCATGGACCAGTTCTTTGGATCGTATCTGGTGGATCTAATATTTTGATAGAGAAATACATTTTGGACCAGATAGAAAACAAAAACTTGGCTAATTTAGAAGTTATTTTAGGCGATGAAAGGTTTGTTAGCTCGAAAGACCCCAATTCAAATTATTTACAATTAATCTCGATAGGTTTTAAAAACAAGAAACTACATTTTGAACCAATTTTAAGAAATCAAAATCTAGAAGATACTAAAAAATATTATCTAAATCAACTTTTAAATAAACTTAACAAAAACCCGGTTATAATAGGTCAATTTGGGATAGGAGCAGATGGTCACACTTTAGGAATACTTCCATTTTCTACTGCAATATCATCAAAAGATAAAGTTCTTTACATCGAAGGGAAAGACTTTATGAGATTGAGCTTATCCTTAGATTTCATCAAAAAATCAATAAACTATGGGTACCTATTTTGTTTCGGCAAAGACAAACAAAAGATCTTACAGATCCTAAAATCTGGAAACGGAAGTCAACTTAAATATCCTAGTTTAATTTTTAGACAAATTAAATCTATTAAGTTATATAATGAATATATTGGAGGATAAATGAAAATCGCAATTTATGGACTAGGGCGAATGGGAAAGCAAATTGCAACCAAATTAATCACTAGTCCTGGGTTTGAAGTAATTGTCCATAATAGAAGCAAAGAGCCGATCAATGAACTTGCAGGTTTAGGTGCAATTCCAGCCTTCACTCTAGAAGAAATGGTTAATGCTTTCAACGACCAACGTCCAATTATTTGGTTAATGCTCCCCTATGAAGTAGTCGATTCCAAACTAGCTAATCTAATCCCGCTTTTACCTCCTGGAAGTTTGGTTATAGACGGTGGTAATTCTAATTTCAATGATACAAAACGTCGTAATCAGAAATTAACAGAAATAAACCTAAATTATATGGATATTGGGGTAAGTGGAGGGGTATGGGGAATTAAAAATGGTTTTTCTATGATGGTTGGATCAGATAACCTGGACAATTATAAACAGCTCGAGAAAGTTCTAGCTGTTTTATCTTCTCCCAATGGAGCCTACGATTATTTCGGCCCAAGCGGTAGTGGTCATTTTGTAAAAATGGTCCATAACGGAATCGAGTATGGGATGATGGAAAGTCTAGCTGAAGGATATAGATTATTGAAAGAGGGTCCTTTCGAAAACATAGATTTGACTAAAGTTGCTAAAATTTACCAAAAAGGGAGCGTAATTAAATCTTGGTTAAATAGTCTGCTAGTTGACATCATCCAAGAAAATCCAAACTTAAGTGGCATAAACGGAGTAGTGGCTCAATCGGGTGAGGCAAAATGGACAATAGATACAGCTAAGCAAAATGGGATCGATTTACCAATTATTGAAAAATCTCTAAAAGTTCGACTTGATTCCGAGAAAGGTAAAATAAATTATTCAACTAAATTACTTTCTGCTATGCGAAATAAATTTGGAGGTCATAATTTAAATAATTAATGGACAACTCTAATTCAACCAACTTAGACCCTACAATAATTGTCATATTTGGCGTCACCGGAGACCTAGCTAAACGAAAAATATTGCCCGCCATTTATCATCTATTAAAAGATGGACTTTTACCCGATAAACTAAAGATCATTGGCACGTCAAGAACTAAAATAACGCTTAATAGGCTTATCACAGACCTTGAACTCTGTGTTTTAGAACAAAATAAAGTATGCGATAGTCTTGTCCTTGCTAAATTTAAATCTATCTTAGAACTAATCCAACTAAATCCCCAAAACCCAAAAGACTTTCCTATACTTAATACCAAACTATCTCAAATTGAAGAAGCCAATAAAATTTGTTTTAATAGATTATTCTATCTAGCTGTTCCTCCAGATGTAGTTGAGGATATTATCAAAATATTAGGTTTATCTGGATTAAATCGAAGCTGTATTCATAACAAAGCTAAAACCAGATTACTAATAGAAAAACCCTTTGGAAATGATTTAAACTCTGCAAAGCGCTTAATCTCTAATATTTCACATTTTTTTAAGGAAGACCAGCTCTTTAGGATTGATCATTATCTGGCCAAAGAAATGGCTCAAAATATTATAACTTTCAGAAAGTATAACCCAATATTTAATCAGATATGGGATTCTGAGCTAATTAAATCTGTCAAAATTAAAGTTTATGAAAATATTGGAATTGAAAAGAGGATTAATTTTTACGAAAATACAGGAGCACTACGAGATATTCTCCAAAGCCATCTTCTAGCACTTCTTACGCTAGTTACTTTCGATATCCCCAAGAACATAAGCGACATCAATTCTTTACATAAATCAAAATTAAAGCTTCTAAAGAAAGTAAAGTTAAAAGATTCAAAAAATATAGCCAATAATTTAATAGTAGGTCAATATAAAAGTTATAGGCGAGAAATTAAAAATAAAAATTCATTTACCGAAACTTTTGTCAGTTTAAGTCTTAAAATAGATAATCTCAAATGGAATGGCGTTAATTTCATTTTGGTAACCGGAAAAAACTTAAAATATAAAAAAACCAAAATAGAAATTACCTTTAGAGCTAACAAACAAATGGCCGAAAATAAATTAACGTTCCGTCTTCAACCAAACGAAGGTATTGATTTAAAATTAAATCTAAAGAAACCTGGTCTAGATAATCAAATAACCAAAACCAACATGGATTTTAGTTATAAAAATAGTTTTCCTTCCGATCCAGGGCATCCAGATGCCTACGAAAGGGTCCTAATTGATTCATTAAAAGGCGATCTCAGTTTATTTCCAACAAATGATGAAATAATTGAAAGCTGGAAGATTATTCAACCTATTTTAACTTCTTGGAATAAATCTCAAACAAACAAAAATCTAATAATCTATAATGATCAAATTAACCCCAATTTAATAAAATAGGTCTATAATAGATCAAAGAATATGAACAATGGAACACTGATTGATATAGCTTTAGTTGTTGTCTTAATCATCTCATTATTTAGAGGTTGGAAGATAGGCTTCATCCAACAATTATTTTCTGGTGTTGGGTTTTTCGGTGGATTATTCTTGGGATCTTTAATCGAACCACATTTTATTAATTTAGCTCATTCTGTTGAATCAAGAACTTTAGTTGCTCTTCTTTGTACTTTAGGTATGGCCTTTATCTTTTTGACAATTGGCGAATTTATAGGTATACACCTTAAAAATATTGGCCTACATTCTAAGATCATCAATAGCTTTGATAATATTTTAGGATCTATAATTAGTCTAGTAATAAGCCTATTAATAATCTGGCTGATTGCAATAGTCTTATCTTCATTATCTATACCCGGTCTGCAATCAATAATTAATAGTTCGAAAATCATAACAACCCTAAACAATAATTTACCAAATGCCCCAACTGTCTTAAGTGATTTGGGATCAATTATCAATCCGAATGGATTCCCAAAAGTATTTTTAGGAGGGGAACCTAATTTAAATAATAATAATGCTAGTCTCCCAAGCCTATCAAAATTTCAAGTAGCTATCTCCCAGGATCAAAATTCAGTTGTCAAAATCGAAGGACTTGGATGCGGAGGGCTAGTTGAAGGATCGGGATTCGTTATAGGGCCGAACTTAGTTGCAACCAATGCTCATGTTATTGCCGGAGTCAATAAAATATTTGTCTATGATAATAATGGTAGCACCCGGGCAACACCAATTTACTTTAATCCAAATTTAGATTTTGCCATACTCAGATTGTCAAATCTTACCGACAAACCTTTAGTTATTGATAGTAATACCCTAAACAACGATTCACCAACAGCGTTTCTTGGCTACCCTGGAGGTGGTCCATTATCTATTAAACCTTCCTTAGTTCTAGCCGAGATTCAAGCTTACGGATTAAATATTTTTGGACAAGGAAATACTTCAAGAAGTGTCTATGAGCTGAAAGCCGATGTCATGCCCGGGAATTCAGGTGGACCTCTAATAAATCAACAAGGTCAAGTCGTTGGGATAATTTTCGCAAAATCTACTTCTTATAATAATGTTGGCTATGCACTCAGTGCTAATCAAATCGTAAAACCTCTAGAGTATGCTCTAAAATACCCATCTAAAGTAACCTCAAACCAATGTGCAGAATAATAACTATGCTAGAATAAGACTATGAATTTATTAAAGAAATGGACAATTCCTAATGCTCTACCTTATATCTTAATCGTTTCAGCTATCGTTGGTCTTTTTGGTGCGTTTTCATTATCTTACGACCAAATCAAAATCATTCAAAATCCGAATTATAAACCAATCTGTGACCTAAACCCTATAGTTAGTTGTGGAAACGTTATGCAATCGAAAGAGGGAAGTGCTCTTGGAATACCGAATCCATACATTGGATTAGCTACCTTTGGATCACTATTAACGATAGGGGTAGCCATACTAGCTGGTGCTACCTTTAAAAGGTGGTTCTGGATCGGTCTTGAATTTGGGACAATCCTAGGAATAGGTTTTGTTCATTGGCTTTTTTTTGAGAGCGTTTACAGAATTAACGCGCTTTGCCCCTATTGTATGTCAATTTGGGTTATCACAATCATAACTTTTGTATACGTAACTTTTTATAACATTGACTCAGGATTCATAAAGATAACCAAAAAATGTCAACCATTTTACCAATTCTTAAGGAGACATCACCTTGAAATTGTGATTATCTGGTTGCTATTAATAGCAATGTTGATACTTAAACATTTTTGGTATTTTTTCGGTAAATATATCTAAAAATTATTCACTTCTTAGAGCATCAATCGGAGCTTTTTTAGCTGCTTTTAGAGCAGGTAAACTTCCGAATACGACCCCAACTATTAACGATGCTCCAAATGCTAAGGCAACTATTTGCCAAGATATAGAGGGCTGAATATTGGTAAACATTCTCATAACTAAATCAATGACATATGCTAAAATAATACCAATCAATCCTCCAATGGTAGATAAAGTAGTTGATTCAATTAAAAATTGATTCAATATTTGTCTATTTGTTGCCCCCAAGGCTTTACGTATTCCAATCTCATGATATCTCTCGGTTACCGATACTAACATAACGTTCATAATACCTATACCGCCAACGGTTAAAGATATAATCGATAGTCCAATAATTAACTTGTTAATTAATTTGAGTACACCAGTAGTAGAGTTAGCACTTTGAGTTTGATCTAATACTTCAAAATTATTTTGTCCGTTGTGGCTTTGAAGCAAATTATTATAAATATGTCCCTTAGCTTGATCTAATAAATTGGGTTTTGATGGTTTAGCCATAATCTGATAAGTTGTTATTGTATTATTGGTCATTTCCATAGCTTGATTATAGGTTATAAAAAGAGCTTTATTGAATTCAGATCCACTGCTAAGTGGCGTTGAAGGGAAGGGATTTAGTATTCCTTCAACAACAAATGGTTGATTGTTGATCATAACTGTTTGTCCCAAGGGCACATCCACATTAAAAAGTTCTCCGGCAGCAGAACTTCCTACTACAACTTGATTCGAGCTTACATTAGAGTTCAAAAATGAACCATAAGATAAACTCTGATTTAAAAAACTCAGAAAATTAGGAGTCGTACCAATTACAAGACCGTTTCTATAACTACCTTGAGTTCCAACTATTTTTGCACTCATAACGCTTTCTGGGACTACTGAAGAAACATCCTTACTTCCTTCTATTATTTTAAGATCATTTCTAGATAATGAACCAGACACATTTACCCCAGTGAGCAAAGAAAGACTATCTAGACTGGATCCTGATACTTGAACTAAAGAAGGTCTCACTGTAATTATATCTTTTCCATATTGATTAACCTGAGTAGCAATTTGAAGCTTTATTCCCTCTGAAATCCCAACAACTAAGATAAAAGAAGTAACACCAATAATTACACCTAGAATAGTCCAAAAATTTCTCAATTTTGCATTCCGAATAGTTACAAATGCATTCTTAAAATAAGAACCTTTAATTAAATTCATTTTTTAAGCCTTCTCTTATTTACTTTTTTAGAATATTTTTGACTTTTCTTTGTCTTTTTAGTCGGCCTAATATTTGGTTGTGGTATTGCTTTCATTAAGGTTGAAATACCCTCTAAATCATCATCGATTGTTTTTGTAGGAATCGTATATAAAGTCTTCCTAGCCCTTTTGGCAACTCTTCCAACAGCCGTTTTTTCGTCATAAATAATATTCCCATCGTGCATATAAACTACTCTAGTAGCATAACGGGTAAGTTCGGGATTATGGGTCACAAATATAATAGTGTTTCCCATAGAATGGATATCACTTAAAATTTCCATAATTAAGCGACTTCCGGCACTATCTAAATTTCCGGTCGGCTCATCAGCAATTATTAATTTCGGATTATTAATTAAAGCTCTAGCGATTGCTGCACATTGAGCTTGACCTCCACTCAATTGATTTGGGTAAAAATACTCTCTATTTTTAATTCCAACTCTTTCTAATATATTACCCGCCAACTTATAACGCTTGTACTGGCCGTAGCCCTTGTAGATTAAGGGCAAAGAAACATTTTCAAGCACTGTTAATCTATTTAAAAGGTTAAAAGACTGGAAAATAAAACCAACCGAATCTCTCCTTAGCTTAGCAGCTCTATCTGATCTAATTCTAGAAACATATTTTCCTTCAAACAAATAATTACCTATGGTCGGACGGTCTAATAAACCGATTATATTCATCAATGTGCTTTTTCCGGATCCACTCGGTCCCATCACAGCAACAAATTCACCTTTTTCGATTTTTAGGTCAATTTCATCAAGTGCAATGGTAGTCGCATCTCCAAAACCATAAATTTTAGAGATGTTCTGAAGTTTAATTAATGACATATTATAAGATATAGTTTAAACTTTTTATTGATAGAATAACAAGGTAATTTTGTAGTAATTTTTATTTTTTATTCAACTAAATTACAGTAAAATATAAGGTAGTGCACTTGGAGAGGTCGCCTAGTTGGCCTATGGCGCACGCTTGGAAAGCGTGTAGAGTTTTACGACTCTCGAGGGTTCGAATCCCTCTCTCTCCGCCAGATAGATTATGGAACTTTTTACAGAAGTCAAGACTATGAAATAGGTAGAAAAAGCTTGTCAAAAGCTCTCTTTTTGTCTCAAGAGCTTACTTTTTTAGCTAACCCCACCTTGGTCTGGAACTGCGAATTTAGCCCTGAAAAGCCCAAAGCTTTGGAATTTTTACTAGTTAAGTTAATAGAGTCGGCTTTTTAGATCAAACAAAAGATCTCTTTTCAGTGTTGCACGAACACTTTTCTTTTGCTGTTCACTCAATAGTTCACCAAGACCTTCAAGTATATTGTTGTCAGTAACCTCTTTTTCCAGAAACGTTACTAACTCTTTAAAATACTCCTTAGTCGTTTTTCCGGTTCGTAACTTAATAATCTCTTCATTAATGTCAAACTGTTTATTGAACATAAAGTGAGCATCATATAGATCCCTGTTTTGTATTTTCTTTCTATCTGTAATTGCACATAATTTATGGGCAAACATACAACTAGATTCCAATATAGAGACGGTCAATCCGTAAAAGTCTTTGTTTATATATCTGTCAGGAAAATCTCTTTTACTCACCTCAACTTTTATTTTCTGGAGAGTCTTTTCATAGCCACCTAGCCAAAACCAAGTGTAATGCTTGTTAGACCTGTCTGTTACTTGGATATATTTTTGAATAATCCCATTGAGCTTGTCTGAGTCAAATTTATCGGAGCGTAAATTAAAGTCTAGATCCACAGAGAATCTGTCCAGCCCATAAAATATATATAAACAAGTACCTCCATTGAAAGCTAATGAAGCTTGGAGACTTGGGTTAGTGTAGATATCTCGCAAGATACTTTTTAGTATTTGTTCATGCTTTTGTCTGTTTATCATTTTATTCATTCTCGCTTTCAATGATATTAATCAGTTTAGAAACATCATTCTCCAGCCGTTTATTCTCGTAAATATAGGAGATCTCTCGGAGCTTATTTGTATCTATACCCCTCAAGTTATCGAAAGCAAAATGAGGGAATACGTACAGAAGATCGCAGACGGTGCGTTCTTTATTTGAGAGAATATAACCATTTTCCTCGGTTAAGCCCATACTATTGAAGAATATAGCCTCTTTTACTTTGTGGTACTCATAAGTTTGGTCATCTATATCATATTTTTTGCTTTTGAGTGAGATGCAAAATATAGTTGGATAATATTGAAATGTCAGACCATGTATCTGGCTCGAGGTGTACAGTGATATGTAGGACATAGGTACCAACTTTTGGGCAACATCCATGGCCGAGTAGTCTCCGTAGGCGTAAATGCCTTTATAGACATGTATAAGCCTTTGTTGTCTTAAATAGTGTTTAATGCGCCCTATAAGTTTTTTTCTATCAGAAATTTCCCAAATGACAGCTAGATCATCTGTCGTAAAAACTTTTTTACCACTGGTGATCAGTTTTTCTATATTGGTTTGGTTACGCATAGGGTAGTTTTCCTACTGTATATAGTATCAAACTGCGACATTATTGTCAACATATCCCCATTAATTTAATTGTATGGTAGTTAAAGTGATGCATGTAATTATTGGTTCGAATCCCACTCTCTCCGCCGCGAAGCGGAAAATTTGAAAGGAAGGAAATTTTTGGTTTTGCTGCCGCCGCTTCAAATTCAACATACTTGTAATATATCACATTATTGTCATACAACACAATATTTTGCTAGAATACATCTGTGAATATGAAAACCCCAACATCCAAACTTGGTAAAAACATCAAGCGTATACGCGAGCAAAAGGAAATGTCGCAAGGCGACATTTGTCGCGCGGTCGGGCTTGACCGTGCTCAAATGAGCAATATTGAAGCGGGCAAAGGCAATCCTACGCTTGCCACCATTGAAAAAATAGCCCAAGCGTTGGGAGTATCAAGCGACGAGCTTTTGAAATAACTATGGCGAACGAATTTCTTACAAACGCAAAAAAGGTAAAAAACGACGAGTTTTATACTCAATATAGCGATATTCAAAAAGAAATTGAGGCGTATTTGGAATACGACCCTAATGTATTCCGAGGCAAAGTGGTGTATTGCAACTGCGACGATCCGTTTGAAAGCAATTTCTTTCGTTATTTCGTTCTAAATTTCAATAAACTTAGATTAAAACGACTCATAACGACGAGCTACAAGCCATCGCCTGTCGCAAACACGCAACTACAATTATTTGGCGATGATAAAACCATCACGAAGGTAAAGGGTCGTCCAAAAATAACCGCCAACAAATTTATTATCAATAAAGTAAAAGACGTAGACGGCGATGGCGAGTTTAATCTTAAAGACGTTGCCAAGCAGTTAAGAACAAACAAACACAACGAATGGACACCGCTCGAAGGCGATGGTGATTTTCGTAGCGAGGAGTCCGTTGACCTACTCAAACAATCTGACATTGTGGTAACCAATCCTCCATTTAGTCTTTTCCGTGAGTACATAAAACAACTTGTTGATTTTGGTAAAAAGTTTTTGATTATTGGCAACATGAACGCAATTACCTACAAAGAAGTATTTCCATTGCTTAGAGATAACAAAGTTTGGTTGGGCAATAACTACAAGGTCAATGCTGGTGCGATGTTTTTTGAGATACCAGAAAAAATTGCCAATTTGGAACAGGTGCGCGAGGTAAAGACTAACGAAAGTGGAAAGAAAGTTTATATAACACGAGTACAAGGCATTCGTTGGTTTACAAATATCGATCATGGCCGCCGTCACGAACCGCTTCAACTCATGACCGAAAAAGAAGTGATAAAGTTCACAACGAAAAAACCTTTTGAGAAATACGATAACTATAATGCGATAGAGGTTTCGTTGGTCAAAAACATACCAAGTGATTACAAGGGTATGATGGGCGTACCAGTTAGTTTTTTAGATAATTACAACCCAGATCAATTTGAAATTTTAGGCTCAAATCGTGGAGTAGACCAAGACCCGAATAAAATATACGGCAAAGGTTCTTATTTGAATGGGAAAGAAGTCTACAAAAGGTTATTTATTAAACACAGGAAAAAATGATATGAAAACAATTCTAAAAACCAGTATAACTGTTCAAGAAATCTGTGATGGGTTTGTCTATAACGAACTTGAAGGCAAGGGTTTGTTTGGCTTGTCTGGCAAGCTCACTATTCAACCAGAGTATCAACGAAATTATATTTATGCGTCTGACGGCGGTAAAAGAGAAATGACCGTTATCGAATCAGTCCTCAAAGGATACCCAATCGGATTGATCTACTTCAATAAAGTTTCAGCCGACAACCTAGAAGTTTTAGACGGACAACAGCGCATCACCAGTCTTGGACGATTTATCACTGACAAATTTGCCATTAAAGACGAAAATGGCATGGAGCAATACTTTGGCGGTATGGCGAAAGACAAACAAACCAAGATTTTGGAAACGAAACTACTCATTTATGAGTGCGAAGGCACAGAGAGCCAAATAAAAGAGTGGTTCAAGACTATAAATATTGCAGGTGTTCCGTTAAATAATCAGGAATTACTCAACGCTGTGTATTCTGGTCCATTCGTAACTAAGGCCAAAGAAGAATTTAGTAATAGCCAAAACGCCAACATTCAAAAATGGAGTGCATATGTTTCAGGCAGTGCGAACCGACAGGAATTTTTGGAATGCGCTCTTGATTGGGTAAGCAAGGGCAATATTGGCGATTACATGAGTAAACATCGTAAGGACAAAAACATTGATGAGTTGAAAAAATATTTCAACACAGTCATTGACTGGGTATCTAGCGTATTTACTGACGTAGAAAGCGAAATGCGCGGGCTTGAATGGGGACGACTTTATGAGGAGTATCACAAAAAATCATATAACCCAGCCAAAATATCAGCCGAGGTACATAAGCTCTATGGCGACCCGTATATCAAGAATCGCAGAGGTATTTTTGAATACATTCTTGGTGGAGAAAAAGACACGAAATTGCTAGATGTTCGAGTTTTTGATGAGGCGACCAAACGATCCGTTTACGCAAAACAAACTAAAGAAGCAGAAGCTAAAGAGAAATCAAATTGCTCACTTTGCGCCGTTGGGCATGATGCTAACAAGGAAAAAATTTGGAGTTTTGGCGAAATGGAAGCCGACCATGTGTCAGCATGGAGTAAGGGCGGTGCTACTTCGGCAAAGAATTGTGAAATGTTGTGCAAAACCCACAATCGTGCAAAAGGTAATCGGTAACAGCCCGCACAGCATGAATGCTTCCAAGAAATATGCGAAATCTAATCAACGATGATGGTAGCCCATTTGAATCAAACGAGCTTCAAACTTTACACAGCGAACTTGATGCGTTAGACGACAATGGACGTACCGAATACCGAAATCAAAACGCTTCAGCTATTGCCAATCACGGAGCGGGAAAGTTTTTGATTGTTTCTGGCCCCGGAACGGGCAAAAGCACCTTATTCAAGGGCAGGATTAGTTTTTGGCTAGGGCAAAATTCAACATCAAAAATCCTATGCCTCACCTTTGTCCGAAAGCTCGTCGCAGATTTAGACAGCGATATACAGGGAGATCAAAATTTAACCCAAGCACAAAAAGATCAAGTCGAAGTTCATACATTGCATAAATTTGCCCGAAGTGTCGTTGAACAAAATCATGGTACGACAGAGTGGCGTTTTCAGCCACACTTCCGAATCATAGGTCAGTCTTGGAAAGATGTTGTGTGGGTCGATGTCTTGGCTTTTTATGCTAGATTAGATCGCAGTGTTTATACATTAAAAAAATTTGAGGAGCAGTTGCATAATGCAGAGTTTGATGAATCTGATGAATGGCGTGGCCTGAAAGATACCTACTTTAAGCTGTGCCAATTTTACAATGCGGCTGGTTTTGCTGATTTAATTTTGCGGGCGAAAGACGCTTTGGCCGAAAACGCAAACCTTAACGAGAGTGGCTGCTTTATTATTGACGAGTATCAAGATTTTAATGCCGCCGAGGACGATTTAATAAAACAACTAGTTAATAACCCCAGAGGGCTATTGATTGTTGGCGATGACGAACAAGTACTTTACGAAAAATTAAAATCGGGAAAGCCAACTCTGATACGGAACCTTTACCAAAACAATGATTATGCAAACGGCATGTTACCTTTCTGCGGTCGGAGCAGTTTTCATATCACAAAGTCAGCAGGCCATTTTATTCAGCAAAATAGAGAAGCAGAGTGTATAGAAAAAATTTATCTACCGATAAAAACGGCTGATGATAAGCCTAAAGTACAAGTGATTGCTTGCGCAACTGCTCCAACGGCGGTTGATTACATAGAAAAGTTTGTGGCGGATAACAAAGCAGCGATTGATGAACGAAAGGCAAAATTAACCGAAGGAGAAGAAAAAGACGCTTTTCTGCTCATTTTAACTCCGGCAAAAGAAGTGGATTTTTATAAAAATAAGAAGTTTGACGGGAAAAAGAAACTAGACGAGCTTGTATCAGAATATCGCGCGGAAAATCGCTATTTTTCAGAGGACTACCACAAGATTCTAAGCTATTATTCGCTATCGAATAACCCACAAAACAATTTCACTTTCCGTAAAATTTTACAGTACGAAAACGTTGCAATAGCGAGGGTGCATGAATTGATTGAGATGGCCATGCAAAACAATCAAAACTTTAATGATCTTGATGCCGCCGAAATCAAAAGTGCAGTACAAAAATCTAATGAAATTAAGACTATTTTAGAAACAAACGGGCAAACAATAGAGCAAAAAATAGAAAGCATTGCTAGACATATTTCTTTATCCGACAAGAAGCGGTTAAAAGACGATATTAAGAGAAAATCCATTAACCAAAAGGAAGTTACGGAGATTGAACATCAAGAAGAAGAGGAGGCAGAATTGGAAGAAATTGAAGTAAAAAAGATGGGAGCCATTGAATTAATGACAGTCGTCGGTTCAAAAGGATTATCAGCTGATCATGTAATTATTATCGGTTTTGATAATGTGAATATGGGTTGGGTAACGAAAAACGCTTTTTATGTTGCGATGACTCGCGCCAGAAAAAGTTTACACATTCTCACTGCGTTAAAATCCGGTGGCGCGAGACAAGCGCATGACTTTCTAGATCAATTATCAGATGAACACGCGGAATACTTTAGTTATAAGAAAAGTAATCACGCAAAAAACCAACTGCAAGGAAAGCAGGGGTTCAAAAATTATCTCAATAGTCTAAATTCAATGTCGCAAAGGAGAAGTTAAGGGAGCCGCCAGCGTTAGCGGCGGACTTGTGCGCGCACTGGGCGGCCGAGGCGCAAGTGTCATTCGTCAAAATCCTGCGGATTTTGCCCGAAATACATTCGAACTTCGTCCAATACACACCGCCAGACCTGGGTTAGAATGATTGCTTTTTTAGGAAAAATTTGAATCTCTATTTTACAAAGGAAAATAAGCTATAAAAAAGGAGGCATTTGGTATCGTCAAACTTATCAAGAGGTAACGTCAAGAACCATCTAAATATTCATTTAATAAATTTTCTTTATCAAAAAATATTCGACATTAAGACTATTCCCAAAAAAAATAATAATCCCCTAAACAATTTAACTTATTCAATTAATCAGCGTACCGACATCACCCCTAAGAAGTACATTTAGGATGTTGTCTTTTTCTAACGGGTTAAACACAATAATTGGTTTATTTTGTTCCATTGCAAGACCAAGAGCAGCTTTATCCATAACTGCAATTTTGGAATTACTTAGAGCTTGCTCAAATGTTATTGAATCTAATTTTTGAGCATCTTTATACTTCTTGGGATCTTTATCAAAAACTCCGTCAACTTTTGTGGCCTTTAATACTAAGTCAGCATCAAGTTCAAGCGCAAAACTAACGGCTGCAGTGTCATGAGAAAAGTAGGGTCGGGCCGTTCCACCTGCAATAATCACAACTCTCCCCGATTCTAGATGTTTAATGGCTCTCCTATACGAATAAGGCTCTGCAATCTGATCCGCAAACACATTACTAAGACATCTTACCTTAAGACCCTCCGATTCAAAAATATCTGTTAAAATCATTGAATTTATTAGCCCACTAAGCATACCCATTTGATCAGCAGTAACTCTTTTTATCCCTTTTCGGGCAATTTGGGCACCTCTTACCATATTTCCGCCACCAACAATAATAACAATATCAACACCAAGCTTAACTACTTTCTTGATTTCCAGGGCTAAATAATGGGCCATATCTGGATCAACTCCAAAATCAAATTTTCCAGCTAATTGTTCACCAGATATTTTTATTAAAATCCTTTTATATTTAGCATGCGACATACTTTTAAAGAGTCTAGCAAATATAGTTAAACAAAGCTATACTTTTTTTATGAACATTTTTTCCTGGAACGTAAATGGGATTAGAGCACTTCAAAAAAAAGGAACCTTCCAGGAATTTATAGATCGACATAAACCAGATATAATTTGTTTGCAAGAAATTAAAGCCTTCAAAAATCAAATTAATTTTAATTTAGATAATTACTTTGAATACATTTATCCTGCCCAAAAACCAGGCTATTCGGGTACAGCGATTTTAAGCACTCTTAAACCACTAAAAGAAATCTACGGACTACCAGAAGAAATTATTAAAGAATATGGCCTTCAAAACGATCCTTACGGAAACCCTAATGATGAAGGCAGAGTTCTTGCTCTAGAATATCAGAACTTTTATGTAGTTAGTGTCTATACACCAAATGCCAAAGATGATTTATCTAGACTTCCATTAAGACATAATCAATGGGATCCTGCTTTTTTAAAATACATGCTCAATCTAAAACAGAAGAAAGAAGTTATTTTTTGTGGTGACCTGAATGTAGCTCATACCGAAGATGACCTAGCCAACCCCAAGCCTAATGAAGGAAAAAAAGGATTTACTAAAGAAGAACGAGAAGGAATAGACAAAATAATCCAAAATGGTTTTATTGATTCATTCAGAGAATACCACCACGGGAATGGCCACTATACATGGTGGTCATATTTTGCCAGAGCTAGAGAAAGAAACATCGGTTGGCGAATAGATTATATTTTTATCTCCCAAAAATTAAGACCTAAATTAGATAATGCTAGTATTTATCCAAAGATTATGGGTTCAGACCATTGCCCAATAGCTATAAAATTAAATATCTAAATTAAGATGCCTGATATATTGATTCAAGAAAATCTTAAACCTCTATACCCAGACTTAATTTGGGCAAAACCAGAAAACAGAAATAATGCTGGTAAAATTTTATTGATCGGCGGAAATGAATATGATTTCAAAAACATAGCTACAATTTATGAATATCTACTTACGGCTAAGGTCGGATCAATAAAAATTATCTTTCCAGATATTTTAAAAAAAGAAATCAAGATTGATTCAGACGTTGGTATATTCTTGCCAAGTAATCGGAGTGGCAGTTTTTCTCAAAAAGCGCTTGCTGAGTTGATGGATTATAGTTCATGGCCAGATTCTATAATTTTAGGTGGAGATTTCGGAAAAAATGCAGAGACTAGATTACTTTTTGAAAGATTTCTTGACAAAACAAAACAACCAAAAATAGTATTTGTTAATGACTCTGCACCCTTTATACCGCAAACGATCTCGAATAATCTAAATATTATCATTCAACCGTTACCCATAATTCAAAAATTCTTTCTGTCTATAACTCATCAAACCACCTTAAACCTTCAAGATAATCTCAATCAGATTTATCAAAAACTTATCAAACTTAATAAAATCTATAACCAGCCTCTTGTTAGCCTTTTGGACGACAATATTATTTTTATATATAATCAAAAAATAGTTTTAACCAAATTAAGTAACCCTGTAGATCCTCTTCAAATCTTTAATAAATTAAGTGCTTTTATTTGCTTCTATATATCAATATACGAAAATAGTATATTTGAAGCAATCATATCTGGAATCTACAATTCAATCTAACTAAAATAAAAAATCCGACTGGTGGGCAGGGAGGGACTCGAACCCTCAATCCAAAAGGAACACGATTTTGAGTCGTGCGCGTATACCAATTCCGCCACTTGCCCCATGAAACCCTCAGAGTCTAAAAACTTTAGCCCCTAAGATGTAATTGTACTATAATGGTAAATGCTTATCTAGTAGATACAGATTAAAATGAATAATGAATTTAAACCAGCAGAAAACTTAATTCGACAAAAAATAAGTCACATCTATAATAATCAACACGAGCCAAATGTCCAAACAGAAATTAAGGAACTTCAAGAAACTACTCAAAAAAGCAAACATCAGAAATTTTTAAATAATTTAGTCCACAATCAAAAAGATATAGTAACCATTCAAACAGAATGGCATAACTATTACATTCATTTATCGGACAATGAAAAAAAACAAGTCTGGAATGAATTTTACGCTAGTAACCGTAATCTTAAAAGGCCTGCTGGAATAGATTCCTTTGAGCTTAATATGACCAGGCAGAAAAACGCCATAATCGGTCAAAATAATTTTACTAATCAGTCAACCAAAAGATCCCTTACTAAAAATATTCATCATAAATTATCAGCCGGAGGTAAATTAACTCTTAAGCATCATCTGGAGTCGTTATTATTTGGTTTAGGTTTAGCATTTTTGGCCATTTTCATTTTTATGTTTGGTTTTTTCAACGAGGTTTTAATAACTCCTTTTATCCAACCAAGTAGCAATCAATTGGCCATACCTATAATTATAGGATCATCAAATCAAATAGCCTCATCTACAAATGAAGTTATAATTCCTAAAATTAATGTTCAGATACCCGTGAACTATTCGATTAGCACCACCAATGAAGGGACAATCGAAAATTTCTTGGAAGATGGAGTAGTTCACTATCCAACAACAGTCGACCCTGGGCAATTCGGCAACGCCGCATTTTTCGGTCATTCCAGTAATAATATATTTAATCCAGGTAAATATAAGTTTGCTTTTGTACTTTTACATGATTTAGTTCCAGGAGACACTTTTTATTTAACATATAACAGAACCCTTTATGTCTACAAAGTTATTAGTACAAAAATAGTCAGTCCTAGTGATGTTTCTGTACTTGGCCCAGTACTTGGGCAACAAGCAACCGCTACACTAATTACTTGTGATCCTCCAGGCACTTCACTTAATAGACTGGTTGTTGTCGGAGAGCAAATTAGTCCAAATATTTCATCAAATACTCAGCCATCAGTAATCCAAAATCCAATTACTCAAACTACCCATTTACCGGGGAACGGTCCGACTCTTTGGGATAGATTCATAAACTCTTCAATCGGAAAAACTATTCTTTCGATCTTAGGGATTATAATAATTATCTATATATTTAGAAAAATATCCAAAAACAAAACTTCTTAAATTAGAGAAGTCTGCTCAAAATTATAAGTTTTAGTTATCGGATTATACGAAATTGTATAGAGATTATGATAATTTGAATCAAATGCTGGGGCAAAATTAGCTAAGCTGGGTACTAAGATTTGTCTATAATTATGGTCATATTCAAACATAATTAACTTCCCGTTCGAAACATAAGTCATCCTATCTCCATCCATCCAAAACGCATGAGTTTGAGGAGGATCAAGGGGCAATTTAGTAATGTAATTATACCCATGTAAATTCTCAAAGTCATAAACTCCAAATTGGTTATATCCTTCAGCAACTATAAATTGACTATTTTCTGAAAAGTTTAAATAATTTGGGTCTTTAACAAATAAAACTTGGATAGGTACCGGTACATGATTTGGTAAATTTTGAAGTTGAGATACAGGGTCCTGATAAATGTAAACCTTATCTAGGGCAGAAGAGCCCGCAGCAACATAGATAGTACCACCATAACTAGCCATATTTAATAAATAGGTCGATCCAGCAGGAAATGTACGAATATGATAGATATTACTACCCTGCATTTCATTAATATAAATAAGCCCAGTAGGAGCATTAGCAGTGGTCGCATATAGAATTGTGTTGCTCAAGTATCCGTCATATGAAAGAACGTTGTTCAAAACATTTGTCTCTACTCCTGGATTAGATAAACTAACGCTATCTAAAGTTTGGGTAGTCTGATTATATAAATAATAATTTTTATAATTAAGATCAATAAAATTTATAGAGCTAAACGAGAAAGAAGCAAATTGTGTAGACAAATTAATGGAATTACTTGGATTAGTAACATCTAATAGAATATATTCAGTTTTTGTTCCATCATAACTATGTTCTAGAAGGACATGACTATTATCGTTTGCCCAACCAATAACATTCCAACTACTTGTTCCAGATGTATTTTTGCTAATAATATTGGCGGGGACGGAAAATTTAGTTAACGATGGTTTGCTATTACTTAGATTATAGAGATCGAAGAGATCATTAGATCCTGAATTAAGAATTAAGACATATTGCTTATTTAAACTTTCTGTAAAAATTAAAGGAGTGTTTGAGGAACTATTAATAATAGTACTCTTTAACTTATCTGGTATAAGTAAGGGATAATCATAATAGGCAATTGTCCCACCATCAATTTCGATTTTCCTAGTCCATGTTCTAAAGCCGTTTAAGGTTAACTCAAAATTGTATACTCCGCTCTCTAGCGTTAAATTAGTATTAGTTGTTCCCTTAAAAACATTGTTAACATAAATATTTGCAGGATTTGGTTGACTATTTAAGAAAATTAACCCGTTTTGAATAACTCGACCATCATGAATACCATACCCATATGACTGATAAAGAAGGACTACCGTAGCAAGAACAATCGCTATAAATATTAAAATGTATCCAGTTATTAGTAAAACTTTATTCTGAAAATTTTTTCGGGGATCTAGATAATCCATTTTTAATATTATTATTCTTTCAAAAATTAAAATTGTTTATCTTTTATTATCTTACCTATTGCCGATAATCACAAGTAGTATTAATATAGACATAGTAAATAAAAGTTAAATTCAGTTTGAGGGGATTTATTGGATAAGATGGATATTAGCTCAAATAAAAATAATCAAAAATTTATGGACTTTAAAACTCCAAACAGCTTAAGACGAAGTCCCTCAAGATCAAAAACCCTAAGACGTGAGTCAGTCCCTGAACCCGATTATAGTTTTAATAGAGAAGGAGATAACTTCAAGAGTGCCTATTTTAACGAATACGATAAACAAAATATTATTAGTCGTTATCGATATAATCTTTTCAACAATTCTGCTTCGGATTTTGCCCCTCAGCCACCTACAGAAGTTAGCCCTAACTATGGTCTAAATAATACCTTTCAGGACCAAAGCCTTACCCCTACGTTCATAAATGATCAACCCGAAGAACTATCACAAGATGGCTACAACCTGGAAGATACCCCCAATATTACTCCAGACGACAATATTCAAAATGATTATCAAAATACAATCAACCCCTCAAACATTTTTGAAGACGCTATTGATAAAGCCCCAATTGATTTTCCGGCCTATAAACCTCCAAGAAAGAAATTTTTCTTCCTTAGGCATCCGCTTATTTCAAGCACAGTTACTCTTTTGGTCTTAATGATTGGAGCAGGAATAATCTTTACACCCGCTAGATATAACTTAAATGATATTCCATATATCATAGCTTCCTATAGAGCAGGGTTTTGGCCATTAACTTCATCCTATAAACCATCTGGATATACTCTATCATCAATTAGTTCAGCCTCGGGTATAGTTGAATCATCTTATCAAAATAATATTAATGGACTAAGCTATTCGATTGTTCAAAAAAAATCAAATATTAGCTCATCTCAACTATTATATAAATACGTAATCAACCAAGTAGGATTGAATTATTTAGTTTTAAACACAAAAACAGCTAAAGTTTATGTTTATAACAACAGTGATAATGCTACTTGGATTTATAAAGGAATAATTTATCTAATAAGTGATAATGGTTCATTGAATAATAATCAAATTTCAAATATAGCTTCTTCTATCTAATTTCTAAAATATTCAATATAATTATATAAAGATGGAAACTAAAATACGTACCCGGTTCGCACCTAGTCCAACAGGTTTCATTCATCTAGGTGGAATTCGTACCGCCTTGTTTGGATGGTTGCTGGCAAAAAGTCAAAATGGACAATTTATTCTAAGAATAGAAGATACTGATCAAGGTAGAAAAGTTACAGGATCAATAGAACACATCCTGCTATCTCTAAGAAGCCTTGGACTAGAGTATGACGAAGGTCCTGACATCGGAGGACAATATGGTCCATACATTTCCAGTCAACGACTAGCAATTTACAATCAATGGGCTCAAAAACTCGTAGATAAGGGGCTGGCCTATTCTGACCCTTATTCTAAAACGGAAGTCGAAGAATTTAGGTTGCTTGCTAAAGCTCAGAAGAAACCCTTTTTATTTAGAGACTATAGACCTAAGTTATTATCAGGCTGGGATAAAACAAAGGCCTTAAGATTTAAATCAAATCCTAAAAAATATACATGGGAAGATCAAATCATGGGAAGACTTAGTGCAGGAGATGAGTCAATAGACGATTTTATATTAATAAAAAGTGATGGTTTTCCAACATACAATTTTGGACACATCATAGATGATTATTTAATGAAAATTAGTCATATCATTAGAGGCCAAGAATTCATCGCCTCCACCCCAAAATATCTTAATTTATATGAAGCCCTAGAAATCACTCCTCCAAAATTTGTAACAGTACCCCCAATCTTGGGACCTGATGGCAAAAAGAAACTTTCCAAAAGAGATAATGCTAAAGACATATTGGAATACTTAAATGAGGGCTTTTTGGAAGAGAGCTTAATCAATTTTATATCATCACTAGGGTGGAACGACGGTTCAACTCAAGAAATATATAGCATAGAAGAGATCATTCAAAAATTTAAACTAAAAGATATTCAAAAATCTCCTGCTAGATTTGATCAGCAAAAATTAATCTGGATTAATGGACACTTTATTCGTAGTCTCAAAATAGATGAACTTTACAAACTGAGTATCAAGTACCTACCTAAAGAAGCCTCTCAGTTCGACATTAATTATCAAAAGAATGTTTTAGGATTAGTTCAGGATAGATTAAAATATTTATCTGAAATAGATAGCTTGACCTCATATTTTTTCAAAAGACCAAATATAAATTATCAATTAATTAAAGATAATAAAATTCTGTTCAATCTTGGTAAAAATAAGCTGATTAGCTTGCTAGAAAAAAGCATTCAAGAATTAGAAAAATCGGTTTTTAGCCTTGAAGATATAACTAAAAAATTAAATAATTTACTAATTGAAACAAATCAAAAACCAGTAGTTCTTTTTAGTTTAATTAGAATAGCTATAACCCAAAGCCCTTTTAGTCCAGGACTATTTGACACTATCTATTTACTTTCGAAATCTGAGACGATTTTAAGAATAAATAATTTTATAGAGTATTTAAAAAATAACTAGTCTTTAGGCATAAGCATTTGGTACAATATGGCTATGGCGGGAAATGATTTTGATAAACTTAGTAAAGTTCAGTTCAAAACACCCGAGGAAGTAGCTATTGAAGATGAAACTACAAATAGAGAGTTCAAAACTAAAGATCAACAAAAATTAGAAGATCAAAAAACTATACCAAATTCAAATATGCCCATTAAAAAGAAATTTAGACTAAAAATAACCAAAAAACGAGTTGGTATAGGTCTACTTGTTATTATCCTAATTATTTTTGGCTACTTAATCATAAACAATTCTAATAATAACTTTACTAAGATACCCCAAAAAGCTAAGACAATTGTTCGGTCGAATATTCAAAAGTCTAATTTAGTTCCCTCCAATCTAACGGGCTTAATGGTAAACCCAAGCCTCAATCAACTACCCGTCACAGCCGTAATGATTGAAAATAGCCTCCAAGCCAGGCCACAGTCAGGACTTGAGCAAGCTGGTGTAGTATTTGAAGCAATGGCTGAAGGGGGAATAACAAGGTTTATGGCTCTTTACCAAGACACAGCCCCAAATTACGTTGGACCCATCAGAAGTGCTCGGCCATATTTTGTTTCTTGGGCAATGGGATTTGATGCATCCTATGCTCATGTTGGAGGAAGCCCGTTGGCCCTAACAGATATCCAAAATTGGGGGATCAATGACCTTAATCAGTTCTACTATGGCAATTATTACACTAGAATAACCTCCAGGCAAGCACCCCATAATGTATATACTTCTCTGGCTAATTTGCATACGCTCGAGTCAGTACTTCATTTTGGTCCTAGTAAATTTAGTTCGTGGCCTAGAAAAACTTTAGGACCACTGGCTCATCCAACAGTTACCAATATTAATTTCAGATTATCCAATTTCTACTTTAACCCTTCCTATACTTTCAACCCCAAAACAAATAGCTATGAACGCTTTTTAGCAGGCCAACCCGAAGTAGGTACCGACACCAACATTCAATACAACCCGAAAGTAGTCATTGGAATGGTAGTTCCTGAAACTAACGGTCCTTTAGATAGCTCCGGGGCTTACTATTCAGATTATTCTTACATAGGAAGTGGTCAAGCATATATATTCCAAAACGGAGGCCTTACCATAGGGAATTGGTCAAAATCAAGTAATTCATCCCAAATAATGTTTACAACTAGTAATGGACAGAACATTGCCCTAGATCCAGGACAAGTTTGGATTACGGTTATTAGCTCAACTGCAGATGTAACCTATAACTAGGGGCGGTTCAATGGATGATTTTAAGAAATTAGCTAGAATTTACAAAAATATTACATTCATATTTTTGATACTAAATCTGCTAATAATATTTGGTAGCTTGTATATAGAAAGTCATTTTTTTAATTTAAGTTTTTATTTTAGTTTGGCCCTATCTGGATTAATGAGTGTTCTGTTTTTAACCATTATTTATATAGTTCTCCCAAAACTTTTTTTAAAACCACTTGAGATACTCTGGTATACAATTCTAAAGCTAAACCCCGATAGTAATAGTTATTTTCCCAAAGTTGATCAAGATAAGCTAAAAGTAGGCAAGGAATTAGTTGGGAATCTGATTGGTCAAATATACAAAATTGCTATTGTAGCAAATCAGGATTTAATGAAAGTCGAACAACAGAAAACTGATCTTAGTTCAGAATTCTTGGCAACTAGAATACCCCTACCTATATTCGTTTTAGATAACCAAGAAACCGTCAAATTCGTCAATAAGTATGGAGCAACTTATTTAGGTTTAGAAATTACGGATATACTGGGTAAAAATATTTATTCAATCCTCGACCTTGCTTTTTCTTCAGATGATACATTAGATAATTGGCTAAAAGAGGTCAAAAATAAAACAGCAATAAGCATTAAATCATGGGAAAGAGTTAAGTTAAATCTCCAAAATAATCACCCAACTCTTTATTTCGACATGGTAGCCTATTACAATCTAGGGAACAGTCAAGGATACTCATTGATACTAACTCTATTTGATCATACTAAACAATACTCGGAAGATGACCAGGCAATCAGCTTTGTAGCAATTGCAATTCACGAATTAAGAACTCCCTTAACTTTACTAAAGGGTTACATTGAAGTCTTTAGCGAAGAATTAAAGGATAATTTAACTCCAGAGTTAAGTTCATTTATGGAAAAAATGAAGGCTACAAATGATCAACTAAATCTATTTGTTAATAATATCTTGAATGTAGCCAGAATTGACAGCGATCAAATGGAATTAAAGCTAACCCATCAATCATGGAATTCTATTTTAAGTGAAGCAATAGATAATATTTCACTTAGAGCTAAAGTTAGGGGAATTAATTTTGAAACAGATATTGAGCAAAATCTTCCCGAAGTTGGAGTTGATCGCATCAGCATTCAAGAAGTAATTTATAATTTATTAGATAATGCCATTAAATATAGCAAGGATTCAAAAAGAATTATTATTAAGTCCTTCCTAAACAAGGAAGGATATGTTGAAACAACTATCCAAGATTTTGGCAGAGGAATACCAGAGAACATTATGGGTAAATTATTTACTAAATTTTACCGTGACTATCATAATAGATCACAGGTTGGAGGAACTGGATTAGGACTATATATTTCTAAAGCAATTATAGATGCTCATCAGGGGAATATTTGGGTTAAAAGTAAACAAAACGAGGGTAGCACATTCGGCTTTACAGTTTTACCATTTAATCTCTTGTCAAAAGACCAAAAGGACCTAGTTAATGATGAGATAGTCCAAAATGCTCACGGATGGATTAACAATCACTCATATTATAGGCGCTAAAATTAAAAATATTTGATAAAGTATATATATGGAACAAGAGCAAACAAATAATAAAAAAATATTAGTTATAGAAGATGAGCACTTCATAGGTGAACTTTACACACGAGCCCTCAATAAAAATGGATATACAGTCAAAGTTATAGCTGATGGTATCGAAGCTTTGAAAGAATGCCAAACCGATCGATATGATTTAATTCTGCTTGATTTAATGATACCGAATATGACTGGTTTCGAAATTTTAAACAAATTAAAAGATCCATCAACTACTAGTCCAGTTCATGCTAAAATCATTATTACTACTAACCTTGAGCAACGCGACGAAATTAAAAAAGAGATTGAGAAAAAGGCAGATGCTTATTTAATAAAGGCTAACCTTACTCCAAATGAATTAGTTGATTTTTTAAGTCAAGTTAAATAAATATGCGAAGAAAAAAGTCAATTCTTGAAAAAACTATTGAATACCCCGCAATAGGTCTAGATAAATCAATTAAAAAATATAATAAAGTAGCATCATCCCTTCCAACGGGCAACATTAAGCCAGTTAAGCGAACAAAAGATTTTTGGTATTCACTTGGTCCAGGACTAACTACCGGAGCATCAGACGACGATCCATCAGGAATAGCTACATATTCACAAACTGGTGCCCAAAATGGATTTAAATTGCTTTGGATGGCTGCCTTTACTTTCCCGCTTATGGCTGTTGTTCAAGAAATTTGTGCCAGAATTGGTTTAGTTACCGGTAGGGGACTAGCGGCAAACATTAGGACCCATTTTGGTAGAAAAATTCTTTATATCAGTACGCTGTTATTATTTATCGCAAATACATTTAATATTGGTGCAGACATTGGTGCACTAGCCAGTGCAGTCCAACTTTTAAGACCTAGTTGGGATTTTGGTTTATTAGTAATAGGGTTTACTATTTTTATAGTACTTTTTCAAATTTTTACACCCTATAACAGATATGCTAAATATCTGAAATGGTTGGCCTTAATCCTAATTGCCTATATTATATCTGCTATTTTAGCTCATCCAGATTGGCACACGGTTGCCCATTACGCAATAATTCCTAGTATCAATTTTAACAAAAATGATCTTTTAATCATTACTGCAATTTTAGGGACTACGATTACTCCATATTTATTTTTCTGGCAAACCTCCCAAGAAGTAGAGGAAGAAATTGCTATTGGTCAAACAACTTTAGCTCAAAGACAAGTTACCGATAAAGCACAAATCAAAAAAATGAGAACCGATGTATGGAGTGGTATGTTTCTCAGTAATCTTGTAATGTTCTTTATAATTACAGCCTGTGCAAGTGTACTTTACAGCCATGGAATTTTTAACATAAATACTGCATCTCAAGCTGCTCTTGCCCTTAAACCATTTGCCGGAAACCTAGCTTTTTGGTTATTTGCCATTGGAATATTAGGAGTTGGCCTTTTAGCAATACCCGTAATGGCCGGTGCCAGCGCCTATGCTATTTCTGAAAGTATAGGTAAACACCAAGGTCTAAACCATAAACTACATCAAGCATATGCATTCTATGGAGTAATCATTATATCGATGTTAATTGGCTTAGCTATTAATTTTATTGGCCTAAATCCAATAAAAGCACTGATTTATTCGGCAGCGCTGAATGGTTTAGTTGCCCCGATAATAATAATTCTGATCTTACTAATAGCTAGAAATAAAAAAATAATGGGGGATTGGAAAAACGGCAAAATTAGCTCCTTTATGGGTTGGGTCTTGGTTCTACTGATGATCGTAGCAGGTATTGGAGCAATTTATTCATTTATACCTTAAATTTTATAAAATGAACAAATCTGAAGTTAAAAAATTAAGCATAGATGAGCTAATAAAAAAACTGGATAGCTCATTTGATGGTTTAAGTTCAGTTGAAGCTGATCAAAAACTAAAAATATATGGCAAAAATATTTTCAAAACGACTCAAAAATTCAAGAAATTAAAAATACTATTTAAACAATTTAAAAATTCATTAATTTATTTTCTAGTAGTTGCCCTTATCCTATCTTTTATTTTAAAAAATATTGATCAAGCAATTATTATTTTAGTTATCCTTATAGTAAACACAACCCTCTCTTTCTATCAAGAATTACGCTCGGATAAAGCAATTGAGAGCCTTGCTAAATTAGTTGATCGAGAAATTTTAGTTGTAAGAGATGGAAAACAAATCTTGATTTCTGAGAAAAATATTGTTCCAGGAGATGCCCTAATTCTAAGAGAGGGAGATATAGTTCCTGCAGATATTCGACTTTACTTTATGCAGAATTTATCTACTAATGAGTCTCAACTAAGCGGAGAATCAGTACCAGTTAATAAAACAGCTGACTTAGATCCCTTTGCTTATTCTGGAAGTATTGTTCAGTCTGGGGAAGGGAAAGGTATTGTCTATGCTACTGGGTTTGATACAGAGCTTGGCAAAATTGCTCATTTATCGACAAGCACGAAAAGAACTACACAATTTGAAAAGTCTTTAAATGCCTTTAGTTCTTTTTTGGTTAAAGTCACCTCTCTTTTCGTAGTTCTAATTTTTATCCTAAAACTATTGATTGATCAAAAGTTTAGTAATCTAGATAATCTAGCATTATTTGTTGTGGCACTCTTAATTGCCGTACTACCGGAAGCTATGCCAGTAATTGTTACCCTTACATTATCAAGAGGAGCAATCAATTTGTCTAAAAAACACGTCATTGCTAAAACCCTAACAGCCGTTGAAGATTTAGGTAACATTAACATCCTCTGCTCAGATAAAACTGGCACTTTAACCGAAAATAATTTGAGTATTAAAAATGTTTTTGCATCTGACTTAAAACTATTCCAGATTTTGTCGATAGCTAGTCTGGAAAATTTTGATGAGAAAAGAAAAAAATTTCAGAGTCCATTTGATAAAGCATTCATTAATTACGTTCCCAATAATTTAAAAAAAGAAGCATCTGGATATCAAAGATTGCTAGAATTACCATTTGATCCTTCTTCAAGGAGAAGAAGGATTGTCGCAAAGTACCACCAAAAAATATACTTAATTGAAATAGGTTCCGTTGAAACATTGCTTGATATCTGTGCCTATTCTAAGAAGAAAGAAGTTTATAAGATTATTAAAGAGGAAGGTAAAATTGGATTACGACATTTAGGAATAGCCTATAAAGAAATCGATAAAATTGACCGTAAATTTAATATTTTAGAGCATGAGAATAATTTAAAATTTGTCGGCTATGCCTCACTTGACGACCCCGTTCGAAAAACGACCAAAAAAACTATTAAACTTGCAAAAGAGCTTGGTATTGAAATAAAAATATTATCTGGAGACAGCAGGGAAGTAACTTACTATGTGGCAAACCAAGTAGGCTTAATATCTAACCAAAATGACGTCTATGACGGTACTCAAATTGACAATATGACAGACAATGAATTATCTGCTGTTTTGAGAGAAAATAATACCTTTTCAAGACTTAATCCTGAACAAAAGTATAGAATTATTAACTTACTTAAATTATCTGGAAATGTTGTCGGATATCAAGGAGACGGAATTAATGACGCCCCAGCTCTCAAGTTAGCAGATGTTGCTATTGCCGTAAATAATGCAACTGACGTTGCAAAAGATAGCGCAGACATACTTCTTCTAAGGTCAGACATTGAGGTAGTTATAAATGGAATTAAGTCGGGTAGAGAAATCTTTGCCAACATTAACAAATATATTCGTTATGTATTTGTTAGTAACTGGGGCAATTTTTTTGCACTTTCTATACTATTTCTAATTAATATCAATGGTCTTCCAATGATTCCTATACAATTTTTACTGACAAGTCTGATCACAGAACTCCCTTGTTTTACTATTGCCTCGGACAATGTCGAAAAGTCAGAACTTCAAAGACCAACAAAATTAAATATTCATTCATTAATGTTTATATCGATGTTTTTGGGAAGTTTAACGGCTATTTTTGAGATTATGTATTTTGGGCTAATCAGAAATCACCCTCAACCCATTGTATCTAGCGCCCTATACTTCTTTATCACTTTAATTTCATTCTTAATTATTCTTTCAATACGAAACAAAGATCACTTCTATAAAGCTCCAAAATTCTCAATACCATTAATTATCTCATTCGTAGTAATTGGTCTATTTAGTCTTGTAATTTTATACATTCCATACCTTAACAATTATTTTTACTTCATAAAGCTGAATATCCATATTATCTTTATATCTCTAGTTATGGCTTTAGTCTATTTCTTAATATTGGATAAAATTAAAGTATGGTTCTACCGAGAAAATTTTGGCCAAAAACTTACTAACTAAAAACCCTTATTTTTTTGATATAATACTTTACTATGGACCAAAACAGAAAAAGGGTTAGAAGAAGTATTGATGGTTTTTTTCAGCCCAACAATTTAAGGAGAATAAATGAATCCAAACCAAGAACCAAAGAAAGGTCAGTTAACGATTTTAAATATTTAAATTCTACAAATAGACTTAGCCCTACTACCAATATTTCCCCCCAAAGTACTCTGCTAAACAGAACTATGACTAACCAAAAGTATAGTCTATCTAACAATCTGCCAAATACCAATAAACAAAAACCAAAAAAGAAAAAATCATTAAAACGGAAAGTCGTAACATCTTTTGCCATTATACTTATAATGATAATTGGTGTTGGGGTATGGCTAGGATCAAGTGTAATAGGTAACATTGATAAAATCTTTCATGGTAATATATTCTCAGATTTTAATGCAGTCTTTTCCAACACAAAGCTTAAGGGCGAATCGACTGGTAGGATTAATATACTTTTAGCCGGTGATTCGGTTGGCCAGCAAAACCATGGTGGGGCACCACTTGCCGATACCATAATTGTGCTCAGTATTAATACTAAAGATCACAAAATATTTATGCTTAGTATTCCTCGGGATTTATGGGTTAAAATTCCTGGATTTCCATATAATAATGGCTGGGAAAAAATAAACGCTGGAAATGACGGAATGGGAACTAATTTTCCGGGTTATCCTACTGGTGGTATGGGGCAACTCGAACATTTAGTGGTTACAGATCTGGGGATACCGATTGATTACTACTCCGTATCAAACTACGGAGCCTTTAAAGATGTGGTCAATGCTGTTGGGGGTATTACAGTTGATATTCAAAGCCCAGATCCCAGAGGACTTTATGACCCTAATACACATCTAAATCTACCCAATGGAATAGTACACCTAAATGGGCAGGAAGCTCTTAATTTAGCGCGAGCTAGAGGTGATGGACCTGGTGCGTACGGTTTTCCGAATAGTGATTTTAATAGAACGGCCCACCAGAGACAAATACTTAGCGCAATTGCCTCTAAGGCAAAATCATTAGGCTTCTTGAGTAATCCAATCAAAATAAGTGATCTATTTAATGCACTTGGGAATAACGTTCAAACAAACTTAACTCTTCCCGATATTTTAGAATTAGTAAATATCTCCAGAAATTATAATTTAAATAATATAAAGTCGTATGCTTATTGTTCGACCCTTACCCAAACATCCTGTGGTACTCCAATTATAACAACTTACACTAATTCGAGTACTGGGGAAGAGGCATTGATTCCTGTCGCAGGGAAAGGCAACTATCAGGCACTCCGAAGTTATTATCAACAACTTGTTAAACAAAATTAGACTAAAACTATACTAACGAACTAGCGGAGTATTGGAGGGTCATTAATAAATTAAATATGGCTGTTCTAACAAACAGATTATACCTAATAAAAAATACTTTAATGGTGACTCCCCTACATCGAATTGGAAAGTTATTTGCCTAGAAATTCTTAGATGGGATAAAACCCTAAACTACATTAGCGATCACGGTTTTCAACTCGGCTAATAGCATCATAAATCCATTCAACACGCAACTTACCTTGTTGTTTCATTCTAGTAATCTCATCGTAAGTAAACCATTTTGCATCAAGTATTTCTTCTGGTTGAACTTTTAAGCTCTCCACCTGTTATTGTTGCTGTAAATGCATGCTTAACTGGAGACTCTACGGTTTCATGATAAATACCAATCTTTTCACTTAGCCTAATATCATAACCAGATTCTTCTTTAACTTCACGAATAGCTACCTGCTCAATCGTTTCGCCTTTGTCTACATATCCAGCAGGGATGTTCCATAAACCATGAACCTTGGGTTGCTTTTCCTAGACTAGAAGGTACTTGCCATCATCTTGATGCAAAACACAACCTGCTACGACTTTTGACCAAGCAATACTAGCTTCCCAGTTTTCTTAATCCATCATTTTCATACTTCCAGAGTATATCAAATGTGATTCAACTACTACTGTCTATATAATTGATAATGTGAACCAACAGCAACAAAATAAGCGATATCTTCGTCTAGCATCTTAAAATGTAACCTTAGGTCACCACCAATACTTATAGAACGATGGCCCAACCATTTTCCGTTTAATGGGTGATTGCGAAGGTCTTTACGGAAAGGATCGTCCTGAAACAGCTCAATTGTATCAATAACTTTAATTTGCTCGCGTTTATTTAATCTTATGCTGAACTGTTTATCGAAATCAGGACTGAAACGAACTTTCATAACGATCTATTGTTTCATTAGCGAATGAAGATGTTCTCTAGCCTCTGACTTATTTAAAGGAGGCGTAGCTAAACCGGCTTTAAGATCTGCTTCTGCTTTTTTTATGACTCTTTGCAAGTAGGGCGTAGGCTCTAAGGCAGGTGTCAGCACTATACGACCTTCTTTAACGGCTTGCTTTAATACGACAGTTACAAAAGCACTTACAGTCAAACCAACAGAATTAGCAAACTTTGTTATTTCTTTTTTTGTTTCCTCGTCAGTTCTTATACTCAATAAGCTATTACTCATGATGATTACATTGTGCATCAAACGTAATCCTTAGTCAATAGTTCTTGAGTTTTATACCCATAAGGCAACTCTGCGGGTAAAGAGATTTAGAAGTCAAGTTAACAAATGTTGTCTACTAAATAGCTCCTCACATACTCTGTTAAGCTAGATAAACAATGATACTACTTTTAGAACCATCATAATTCTAAGGTTTATAGATAAGAAATTCATGAAAATAAGTAAATCCAGTAAAAAATTCTCTCGTGGTGACCTCTGCGGGATTCGAACCCGCGATTTTCTGGATGAGAACCAGATGTCCTAAACCACTAGACGAAGAGGCCTTATCTAAGAAATTATACCTTTTTAGGTATTAAATTAAAAAAAATAATGTTTGCATTCATTTATTTTAAATCAGATAATATTATCTAAGCATATGCACTACATATATATTTATCTCCTGGGCATAGTTTTTGTAATAATAGAATTACTTCTTCTATTTTTTTATATCAGATTCAAAAAGAAATCAAATCAGAATAGTTTAAATCCTTCGCAAATTTCTGAACAAGATTACAGCTTTATATTCAAGTCTATTAATGAAGGAATTATTGTTATTGATAAAAATCTAAATATTAGTTTATTTAACCCAGCTGCCGAAAGTATCACTGGCTGGCAACTAAACGACGTTCTTAAAATGAACATAAAATTGATGATCAAATTACTTGACGATAAAAATAAGCCTGTGTCTGATCAAGATAATCCATTTATAAAAGTCTTTAACACCAAACAAAATGTTCGAAATACAAATCTCCAGATTGTTAACAAGGATACTTCAACCATATCTGTGTCTATAAACGCTTTTCCAATTAAACAAAACGATCAGGTGACATCAGCAATAATTTTACTTAGAGATATTGATGAAGAAAAAAAAGAAGAAGAACAATTAGTAGATTTTATAAGTACAGCATCGCACGAAATGAGAACTCCGGTAGCGGCAATAGAAGGGTACTTATCATTAGCAATGAATACCAAAATATCAAACATAGACAATAATGTCAGGGATTATCTTCAGAAAGCATATATGGCAACGTCTCATCTTGGACAACTCTTCCAAGACCTCCTAACAAGTGCCAAAGCTGAGGACGGGAGATTAACTAATCATCCACAAGTCATTGAAATGGGCTCCTTTTTAAAACAATTAACCGAGGACCTCAAGTTTAGTGCTCAGAAAAAAGGATTAAAGATTGAATTAGTTATAGGATCAGAAGAAAAAATAAAAAATGAAATAGTTAATGAGAAAAATATTTTACCATTTTATTATGTTTATGCCGATCCAGATAGGTTGAGAGAAGTTATTACAAATCTTTTTGATAATGCCGTCAAGTTCACTCCCGAAGGAGGAATAACTATTGGGATTACTGCAGATCAAAACATTGTTCAAATTTTTGTCAGAGATACAGGCATTGGAATACCTAGTGAGGACATAAATCATCTATTTCAAAAATTTTATAGGATAGATAACACTGCAACTAGAACCATTGGAGGAACAGGGCTAGGACTATTTATTGCCAAAAAGATACTTGAACTTTATAACGGTAAAATATGGGTTGAAAGCGAATTAAAAAAAGGAAGTACTTTTTATATCAATTTACCGAAATTAAACGACAGTCAGGTTGAAGAATTGAACCACAAAATAACAGATTTAAATAATGGTGTTGGATAATTTAAGAATATGTACTAGAATAAGCATAATAGTTATAAACTGAAGAGAAGAAAATATGACCAAAGTACTTTTAGTAGAAGATGACAATAACTTAAGAGAAATATACGAGGCCAGAATGCAGGCTGAAGGGTACGAAGTCTATTCTGCTCACGATGGAGAGGAAGCATTGGTAGTTGCTAAAGCTCAACTGCCAGATTTGATAATTTCAGACGTAATGATGCCAAGAATAAGTGGATTTGAAATGCTTGATATTATCAAGAATACTGAAGGTCTCAAAGATGTTAAGGTTATTATGTTAACGGCTCTAGGTCAAAACGAGGATCAAAAACGTGCCGAAAATTTAGGTGCCGACAGATATCTCGTAAAATCCCAAGTAACTTTAGAGGATATCGTTAAGGCAGCCAATGAATTGCTTTCTCAAAATAATGCCAAGATCGATAACCAAACTATTCAAACAACTGATTATAGTCAGTCCTTAAATCAACAAAATGATTCAGCCAAAACAACGGTTCCATCCGAAGGTAACGAAAGCCCTGATATCGAAACAGTGGTTCCATCTGAAGGTAACGAAAGCCCTGATATCGAAACAACGGTTCCATCCGAAGGTATGGAAAATGCCGAATCTAACATAACAAGCAATACTCTTGGCCAAGTTCCAGAAACTACAGACACTCAAGCAACATCTAGCTCTTTAGCGCAACAAATTGATCAAAATAATTATCAAGACGAATCAACTGATAATCAAGAACATAATGATCAAGTTATGGATAGTGCTATTAATGAGCTTCAGACCGACACAGCTCCAATAAAAGCATCTAGTGAATCTACAGATTTTAATTTTAATAATCAGGAAACAGAAGCTTATCAAACACAAAATATTGATGTAGCAAAGCAAGATGATAACCTAATACCAAATGTTCCTCCAACAGAGCAAAATTCTGTAATCAACGACGATAGTGAAAATTTAAATTTGACTCCTACTCCCGAGACCGAGTCTCAGGAACGAACTGAAATAGAAGAAAAAATAGATAATTTTGAACAAGCTAAAGACATTGATACCGACAACTATCAATCATCTACTTCGGTCGACCAGAATCCTACCGAAGATCAACAAAATCCATATTCAACTGTTCAAGAAAATGATCAAATAACTAAAAATAATGAAGAAGTAACTGAGCTAGAAAATAATCTTGTCTCGGAACAAGATAACCCCCTAAATCCAACTACTTTGGCCACCCCACAAAGTCAAGAAGAAACAACTTCTTCCGCTGAAGCTAATCAGAATCCAATAGATCAAGCTCCCGAACAAAATGATTCTAATTTATCTCAAGAAGATAATCCAACCCAAAACTTTACTATTTAGTTTAGATAATGCGTATTAATCGATATATATCGATATCAACCGGAATAAGTAGACGAAAGGCAGATAATTTATTGCTGTCAAATTCTGTTACCGTTAACGGAATAATCCCAAAATTAGGACAAATTGTCTCAAATAAAGACCAAATAAAGATAAATAATAAGCTTATTAAATTGCCAACTGAATATAAGTTACTCCTTTTTAATAAACCTAAGGGGTATATCGTAAGTAGAAAAGGACAGGGACAGAAGACGATTTATGACATTCTGGATAAAAAGTTCTTTAAGCTAAAACCAATAGGACGATTAGATAAAGATTCATCTGGGTTATTACTATTAACAAATGATGGTATACTGGCAAATAATTTAGCACACCCCAGTAAAACCAAACAAAAAAGCTATTTAGTTTCAACTAATAAATTAATTAGTTCCACCGATTTGGATAAACTCAATAAGGGCATACTTCTCGAAGATGGAATTAGTAAACTAAAAATAAACTATCTTAATTCTGGATTTAATTATAAAATAATTATTCACGAAGGACGAAATCGCCAGATCAGGCGTACTTTATCCGTTCTAGATTACAAGGTTACAAATTTACAGCGCATAGCATTTGGTAAATTCCAGATCGGAGAGTTAAAACCGGGAGAATACAAAGAAATTATTTTATGAATAAAACTAAACGAACACCAGTAGTTGCAATTGTAGGCAGAACAAATGTCGGAAAATCTAGTTTATATAACACATTTTTAGCAAAAAAGTCTGCCATCACTGCAAAAGAAGAAGGCACCACTAGGGATAGTCTAATGTCTAAATTAACCTGGAATAATAGTGAATTCTGGATCGTTGATACAGCAGGCATAAAAACTCCTGAGGACGATTTTGAATTTAGTATTCAAGATCAAATATTGCAAGCCGTTGAAAATGCCGATTTAATTCTTTTTGTGGTTGAAGCAGACGTACCTTTCAATAATGAAGATCGAAGGTTATCTAAAAATCTTTTAAAAAGCAAAAAACCAACTTTTTTAGTAATTAACAAAATTGATAAAATTAAGGATAGTTGGCAAATCGATCATTTTAATCACTCTGGTATTAAACATTCTTTTCTAACCTCAACAACCCAAAAAAGAGGAATTAAAGATCTTTTAGACTCAATAGCTGAGAATATCCCCATAATTCATCCCAAAAAAGAAACTAAAGATAAAATTACAATTAGCCTGATAGGGAGACCCAATGTTGGGAAATCTCATTTATTCAATAGTTTACTCAAAAAGCAACAAGCTATTGTCTCAGCTCGCGCTGGTACAACTCGAGATATAAACAGAAATGAAATAAAATTCAACGGAAAAACGATCCAAATTTTAGATACAGCCGGAATTCGAAGGCCTGGAAAAATTGAAGTCGGAATTGAAAAATTTAGTGTTCTTAGAACCTTAACTGCCATAAACGAATCAGCTATATGTCTTTTACTTTTAGATGTTAATGAAATTGATGTTCAGCTTGACCAAAAAATAGCCGGTCTTATTAAAGATAGTGGCAGAGGAATTATAATAATCGTTAGTAAATGGGATGCAGCTGTCGATAAAGATCCTTTCCTGAGAGACAAGCTAGCAAAAATTATAAAGCATAACTTCGATTTTGTTCCTTATGCACCATTAATTTTTAGTAGTTCGGTAACAGGACAAAATGTTACTAAAATTTTCGAAGTTGTTTTGGAGGTATACGAACAAAGACACAAAAAAATATTAACCAGAAAATTAAATGATTGGTTGAGTACAGCTACCGCAAGGCACGCCCCAGCTGGCTTAAAAAACAGAACACCTAAACTAAATTATATGGTTCAAGAAACAGATAATGATAGGCCAGCTTTTAAAATTTTTGGTTCAAATACGAAATATATCCATTGGAGTTATAAAAGATATTTAGAAAATAAACTAAGGATGGAATTTGGATTTGACGGTAATCCCATAGAACTTTGGTTTATAGAAAAGCACGAAGCACATAAATACAGACAACGAATAAATAATACTTAACCTAAAAATATAATAGTTGCAGTATAATAAATAGAATGAGTTGGCTACAAAAAAGACCCCAAGTATCTAGTCCCACTTTATTCTTTAATCTAAAAAATGAAACAACAAAGCTAATCGTTGGGTTAGGAAATGATGGGGATGACTATAAAAACAACAGACATAATATTGGGTTTTTGTGTTTAGATAATTTTGTACTCGATTATGAAGAAATTAACCAAAATTGGATCAATAAGAAAGACCTAAACGGGCTTATTACCTCTGGAACCATTAATAATACAAAATGTATTTTATTAAAACCAACCACTATGATGAATAATAGTGGCTTAGCAGTTAGACAAGTCAGTAATTATTACAAAATTATTCCTGAAAATATATTAATAATACATGATGAATTAGATTTACCTTTTGGAAAAATCAAAACTCAATTTGGGGGTGGAGATGCTGGTCATAATGGCCTAAAATCTATTACAGAAAACTTAAAAACTAATCAATATAATAGAATAAGGATTGGAATCTGGAATGAGTTATCAGATAAAACAGATACTGCTACCTTTGTTTTATCTAATTTTAATAAAAGCGAAATAAAACTTATTCCAAATTTAAAAAAAGAAGTATCTTCGATTGTTTCAGAATATATTTTTGGAAGCGGTTCAATAATAACTGAGACTAGAAATTTCATAATTTAAACTAAAAGAGACTTCGGAGGGGGTGGGCACCGCCGAAGTCTCTTTTAGAGGACAACCTAAGTTGTCCCCACAACTCTTCAACCCACCCCAGTGAAACAACGAATTAAAAATTATAATTGAAATAATACTCGCGTCAGATTAAAAAAATCTACCTTTTAGGATCACTTTGAATTGGGGAACTAAAAACTTCTAGTTTGTAGTTAAAGAGATTAGTTTGCTTTAGAACGCTATCTGCCATAAATTTAAGGCAAAAAGATAAAAGTGGAGGGTAACAACTTTACACAAAAACTTGTGTGACGCTCCAAAGCAATCTAACAATTTGTTAGAAATGTAAGGTACTTGTAGTTTATTCCAAATAAACTAACAAACTGCTATTGTACCAAGTCTTTGTGCTATTGTCAATACTATTTTAATAAAAATTAATTATAGGGTACTTTTAACGTATTGATCTTAAATCATAGGTTATATAGAAAAAATCTCAATTGTTATCTAAGATAAGCTCGTCAGGGGCATCAAAATGTTATTACACAAAAGTCGTCACTTTAATGACAGATTTGAACCCAAAGAATATTTTATTTATAGAACATCTCTAGACTTTTTGTTAAAATTAACTTATGAGAATAATATACACAATAAGTTTTTTGGCTTTTGGAACGTTATTTGAATGGCTAGGTGCAGTTTTATTTGACAAGGGCAATTGGCTGGGGGGATGGAGTTTATTACTTAGTACTATAGGATCTATACTTGGGATCATAATAGGATATAAAATTAATAAATATTACTTCTGATAATTATTACTTTAGTTTTTTATTGCAATAAATACTAAAATGCTATTAAGTATATAACTATGGCAGATAATTTAGTAATAGTTGAAAGCCCTACAAAAGCAAAAACCATTTCCCAATTCTTAGGTCCAAAATATCAAGTTTTAAGTAGCTATGGACATATTAGAGACCTACCTAAAAACAAGCTAAATATAGAAATAGAAAATAATTTTAAACCACTTTATCAAGTTCCAGAAGATAAGAAAAAAATAGTATCAAAATTAAAGAAAGAATCGAAGGGTAAAAAAGTTTGGTTAGCAAGCGATGAAGATAGGGAAGGGGAAGCTATTGCCTGGCACCTAACTACAATTCTTGGAATAGACACTAAACTTAAAAATAGAATAGTGTTTCACGAAATAACCAAAGGAGCAATCCAAAATGCACTTTTAAATCCTAGAAATATAGACCTAAATTTAGTAAATGCTCAACAAGCCAGAAGAGTACTAGATCGCATAGTTGGTTACCAATTAAGTCCTGTACTCTGGAAAAAAATTAGACCAGGATTAAGCGCTGGTAGGGTACAATCAGTAGCCGTTAGATTAATTGTTGATAGAGAAAGGGAGATCAATAATTCTCAAAGAAGCTCAACCTATAAAATCGTCGCAGAATTTAAGGTTAATAATGTAGCCTTCAGGGCTGAATTAAACAAAAAAATAAAAAATTACCAAGAAGCAAAAAACTATCTTAGTGATCTAAAAAACGCTACTTTTAGTATTCAGAATATTTCTTCCAAACCATCATTTAAAAACCCAAGCGCACCTTTTACGACCAGTACACTTCAACAGGTAGCATCACAAAAAATGGGATATTCGGTAAAATACACCATGAATATTGCCCAAAAATTATATGAAAATGGGTACATTACCTATATGAGGACTGACAGTACTAATCTTTCAAAAGAAGCAATAAAAGATACAAAACAATATATAATTCAGAACTTTGGACAAAATTATCTAAACATTAGGGAATATAAAACTAAAAGCACAAATGCTCAAGAAGCTCATGAGGCAATACGACCAACTAATCTAAATCTTGAAGAGACCCCCGATCAATCACTCAATAAACTTTATAAATTAATTAGAAACAGGCTAATAGCGTCTCAAATGTCTAAAGCCGAAAGTTCCAAAAAGAAAATTGACATAAAGATATCTAATAAAAATGATCTTTTTGTAGCTGAAGGAGAAACATTAAAGTTTGATGGATTTTTAAAAATCTACGAGAATCCTCACGAAGATAAAATTCTTCCAAATTTAGAACTAAATCAGAATATTAAACCATTAATCATTACGACAAATGAAAATTTTTCTAAACTAAAGCCTCGATATAATGAAGCAAGCCTTGTTAGAAAATTAGAAGAATTAGGCATTGGCAGACCGAGTACATATGCACCGACCATTTCGGTTATTCAAAATAGAGGATACGTTCAAAAAAAGGATATAGACGGCATCAACCAAATTTCAAAAATAATAACATTAAAAGATAATCAAATTATCGAATCAGATCAAGATATTGTAATTGGAGCAGATAAAAATAAATTATGCCCTAATCCAATAGCTGAATTGACCATAGACTTTTTAGTAGATTATTTTCCAGAAATCGTAGATTACAAATTTACCGCAAAGGTTGAGAAAGATTTTGATAAAATAGCTAATGGCAAAATAGAATGGCAAAAGATCATAAAATCTTTTTATGAAGAATTAAAACCACAAATAGATAAAATAGAAAATATACCCAAAAAAGATATCTCAAAAATGAGATTAATTGGTAACGACCCCTACACGAACGAACCAATTTACTCTAGATTAGGGAGATATGGTCCTATGCTCCAAAAAGGAGATGGAGACAACGAAAAATCGATAAAGCCACAATTTGCCCCTCTTCCAGAGGGTGTAACACTCGAGAATGTCACTCTAGATCAAGCCCTAGAAGCATTTAAGTTACCTCGAGTCGTTGGTAAAACAAAAGACAATAAAGAAATAAATGCAAACATTGGTAAATTTGGTCCATATATTCAAATAGATAAAATGTTTATTTCCATTAAAAACCACGACCCTAAAACTATTGACTTGCCAACAGCTCTAGAAATATATAATGAACATCTTGAAAACCTGAAAAAGAAAATAATTAAAGAATTCGACGATAAACTAAAAATAATCAATGGTCCTTATGGACCATACTTAACAAATGGGAAAAAGAACTCGAAACTGCCTAAGGATATTAACCCAAAAACTATTACCAAAAAACAGGCCCAAGAAATATTAAAAAATAGTGTATCTAAACCAAAATTCAAAAAGAGAAAACATAAAAAGTAAGCTATTTAACAAAATTGCTAAATTTTAAAGGGTAGGAGGTTACAATTCTTTATGACAGTTTTTGTGTATTTTAGTCATTTTTGTGCTAAAATAACGGTATAAATACATAAACTTTTGCTTTTTAAGATTTTGTTGTATAATATAACTAAATGAATCAAGAAAACCTTAATAATTCAGATATATTAAAAGTCGTAACTGATGTTATTGAGTCTTTAGATAAAGATAGAGAAAGAGAAATCATTTCTCGACGATTCGGTATTAACGAAAGAAAAGAGACTCTTGAACAGATCGGTGAAATCTTAGGAATAACCCGTGAACGTGTCCGTCAATTAGAAAAAATAATAATTATTAAATTAAAAGATCAAGCTAGTAAAAAACCTTCAGATACACTAATAGATTTCGAGAGTAAGTTATCAGAAATTATAACTAAAGAACATGGAATTGCAAGAATCTTGAAGATTGCTTCTATATTTAGCCCGAAACCAACCAAAATTGACCAATCAAGAATAATGTTTCTGTGTCAAATAAGTTCTAAATTTAATTTTTTGCCAGATGATGATAACTACTATGCCTCAGTTGTGGATCAAAAATATGACGTTGCAAAAGACATAAAACCCTTAATTGATAGTATAGTTACATATATTCAAAATTCAGGAAAGCCATTAACCATTGATCAAATTACTTCTGCTAAAACAATAAGTCTTGATAAAAAGTTTGTTCAATCGTTAACATCATCATCAAAATTGATATCAACTCTTAATGGACTTTGGGGACTGAACAAATGGCCAACTGTTAACCCTAAAAATATTAGAGATAAAATCTATGTGACGCTAAAAAATAATGGTAAACACATGCATTTTAGCGAAATAGCTGAACAAATCAGAAAAAGTGATTTTAAGAGAAATAATGTTACTACCCAAGCTATTCACAACGAGTTAATTAAAGATAAAAGATTTATATTAATTGGTAGAGGGATATATGCATTAAAAGAGTGGGGCTATTCTAGAGGTACGGTTTCGGATATCATTACAGAAATCCTGAAAGAAGCAAATAAACCGCTCCATAAAGATGAGATTGTAAAGATGGTCTTAAAAAGTAGATTCGTTAAAGAAACAACTATTCTATTAAATTTACAGGGTAAATCAAGGTTTAAAAGAGTGGCAAAAGCAACCTATGCCTTAGTTGAAGACTAAACAAGAATCCTAAAGTTATAGAACATTTTACGAACAATATAGAACAGTACACAAACCTACAGACGGTTATTAAACTTGATATAATAAATTTAAATTAAGAAACGAGAGAGAAGTAGGAAACTATCGCCAAAAAGAATCAAAAAAATTTATTAAATTATTAAAAAAATAAATAGAGAAGTGACAACAAGAGCATAGCATCAAAGATATAGATAGTACGTCGCACAATGTATATTTTGCGACTATACATATTCTTCTATGGGTTACTTACTGACACCCTCTATTAAGTAGGGTAAATCACTCTAGTTTTTGTTAATATTTTAATAATCTAAATTTGTTAAGCAATTTTATTTTTGCTACACCTAAATCATATAACACTCTAAAAGTCACAACCAACAATCTTATACTCCAGTGTCATAGCTTTTATTTTCATATTAATGTGATATAAAGCACTATTTGACTTATCCACAGTATTGTTGTGAAACTACACACTACAGTACATACTGCCAATTTTTTTTAATTTCCCCTTTCCTTTTCCAAAAAATATAAAATTTGACATAGAGCTTATTCTGTTGCTTATATAGTTTTTTTTAGAATCATAAATCTCTTTTTGTCATAAGAACAAAATACGAACTAATAGGGTAACAAAGGGAGGATCTATCGTCTTTGAAAAAATAATTGCTATTTGTAGTAAACCCTTCCATCCACTCTAACGTCTATATAACTATTAGGAATTATCTTATTTGCTGTTAAATATTTCTCAATTGCCAAAAATCTACCTATTTGGAGATTAATATCCCCTTCTAATAGGTTAAACTTAGCAAAATATTTAAATTTAGAAAAATAAGCATCTATTTCAGATCCATTTTCGTTTAAAACAAAATTAGTTATGTTGTATCCGTTGTCTTGACTAAGCTTATTATAGATCTCCTCAATCTCTGTTACTTCTTGGGTAGAAAGCAAATATTCTCCTAACTTAAGGGGTATAACTCCTTGATCAGTAACATGAATTAGCTTCATTTGCCCCAAAATAGGTTCAATATAATTAGTATTTTCCAATTGTCCGTTTTGATCTATTAGATAATTATTATTTTTATTAGAATAGTAAATAACGGGATTACCCATAAATATATATATATCAACATTATTAGAGAATAACTTAGTTTGAATATTTATATTATCGATAAAACCGTAATCTTTCATGAGTAAATTTTTCAAATTATTCCTATTAAAAAACACCTTGGTCTGATTTAGTATTGAGCTATTTACATAATTTGATGCTGTTTTTACAATACTTGCCTCATACTTCCCTTTCAGATAAGTATCTACTGATGGATTATCGCCCACAAAATACACTGTTGCGCCAGAATTTATCCTTAAAATCGCAAATAATCCTATTAACAAAAGGATGGTTATAACCACCTTAATTATATTAATTTTTAGGTATTTATTAATAAAGATACTTCGCTTACCATAAGCAATATGTTGTTTTTTATTACTATTATGATAATAAACGGAATGGTTATAGGATAGCTGTTGACCTTTTTTAAAACTTTCTTTTGGGGTAGGGTCTCTATTTAAAAACGGTTTGCTCATAAAATTTTATTTTCCATTGCTTTTAGTAGCAAATTTAATAATATATCTTGAAACTTTCTCCGAAGCATTAAATTTATTTGTTTTAGATATATTAACCTTCAGTTCATTAATTTTTGCGGGGTCATTTAATATATTAATTATTTTATTTTTTAATAAATGTGGATTCTTGTCTAAGTCTATATCTCTAATATACTCAATAGCATGTTTATTCTCCAAAACTTCGGCATTTTTTATCTGATGACCAGAAGCTAAATAAGAACTAGGTACTACAATTAATGACTTATGTTGTGCAGAAAATTCTGCTAGTGAAGTTGCTCCTGCTCGTGTAATAATTAAGTTGGCAATTCCACTATATTTATAGAGTTCATTCGTAAAATCTATCAAGCTTATAAACTTTCGATATTTTATCACTATATTCTTCTCTATTTCACTCCGTAGATATTCTAAATTATCTCTACCAGATATAATAATTATCCTTAGGTTCTTAATTTCACCTAATAGATCGTTGGCCACCAGGGTAACTGATTTACTTAGGTTTCTAGCACCTAATCCACCACCTACCACTAAAATTACACTTTCATTATTCTTGATCTTAAGCTCTTTCCGATATTTTTGATTTAAAGATTCATTAACAGGTCTAAATTTATCATCAATTGGTATTCCAGTATAAACCATCTTATCCTTTGGGTATCCATAGTATTCCTTTGGGCCACTTATAAAATTGGCTACAGCCCATTTACCAATAATTTTATTTGCAAGACTGGAAACTATATCTGAATCATGGGTTATATATTTAACCCCAGCTAATTTTGCGCCTAAACAAACCGGTACACTGACGTATCCACCCCTAGAAAATAAAATATCAGGTTTAATTTTTTTAAATAAAAAAAAGGATTCTATTATGCCTAAAATAACAAATAAACTATCTCTAATATTCAATAAAATGGTTTTTATGTCATAAAGCTGTTTCCAGGCATCTTTTGGGTAACGCCTAAATTTACCTGCTCTAACAAAAAAGAATTTATCTATATTGACCGAAGATAGGTTATCCTTAGCAAATTTATCTCCTTTTTGACCTATATAGATAATCTCGATACGTTGATCAATTTTTTTCAATGTTGAGGCTATTATTAATATCGGAGTTATGTGACCCCCCGACCCTCCTCCTGTTAAACATACCTTCATTTATGCCCCTTTTTGGATTAATTGATTTCTTACTACTAGTATAGCCTGAAATTTGAAAAACTAAACCTACGGCAGCTGCCGAAAATATAACCGAAGTACCACCATAACTAACAAAAGGAAGAGTTATACCCTTCAAGGGTAGAAGACCTACCATGGCTCCAATGTTTATCACGGTTTGTACCGATAGCCAAGCCAATATTCCAATTACAAGCAATCTTGCAAAGTCATTATTTAAACTATCTGCTATTTTAATAAATTTATAAAATAAGATGAAAAACAATCCTACTAGAATGATACTACCCAAAAATCCAAACGATTCTGCATATATAGCGAAAATTGAATCATTAGATGCTTCTGGCTCATAGCCGTATGCCTGAACACTATGTCCCAAGCCAAGCCCAGATAACCCACCAGATCCGACTGCTATTAAAGCCTGGCAAGCCTGATAACCCGCTGCACTTTGACAATTGGACTGTGGATGAAGATATGTCTCAATTCTTGCAATTCTATATGGAAATATTACAATCGATATAATTAATCCAATAATCAAAAAACCGAAAATGACCATTATTTTTTTTAAGGGTAGACCGGCCACAAATCCCATAATAACCAACATTGCAAACAATACTCCCATAGAACCTAAATCACTTTGGATAATCGCTACAACAACACCCGTTAGGACTAAAAGTATAATTAAAGGTTTAAAGGTTTTCTTAAAATCAGTTATAGTTCTATCCTTTATTGCTTTAGCAAAAAAATATGCCAACCATATAACTACAGCAAATTTAAAAATTTCGATTGATTGAAATGAAATACCTCCAAACCTAACCCATCTATGCGCAGGATATGCCGGATTCACCGGTAAGATAATGGCAAGGAATGTTGTGGCTATTGCTACTATTACTATCCAATTACGTTTATCAACCCAGAAATATAGAGGTATTAAGGCAGTAAACAAAAATGCAATGATTGATAAAATTGTAGCTAAAATCTGTCTACTAATATAATAGCCTGGCGAAAGTCCAGTAGTTAACTTTAGGGCTGGAGTTATTGAATAAACTACTATTATACCGATCATAACTAATAAAAAACAGATTATTGGTATCCAATAATCTGGCTTATGTTTTCTTCCCAAATTTAGATCTATTCCAAAATTGGTTTTACGACCCAAAAAAGTATTTCTCTGTCTACTATTTTTATTTTTAAACATATCAAGTCTTGACATTTTAACACTTTATAAGCGTATTTACCATTTACTAATCAAAAATACAATTAATCCTATAAATGTTGCAGCTTGGCCTAAAATCCAAAATCTCATCGTAACTTTGGTCTCTGGCCAGCCAATTGCCTCAAAATGATGATGTATAGGAGATGATAAAAAGACTTTTTTACCATTTCGCAATTTCTTGCTTATTATATTAATAATTACTGAACCTGTCTCAAATACATAAACTAAGCCTATTATAGGCAAGACATATATAGTATTGGTTTGCATTGCTATTATCCCAAGTGCAGTACCCAATGCAAAAGATCCCACGTCACCCATAAAAAATCTCGCCGGATAAATATTAAACCAAGTATAGCTTAATAACGCACCAACCACTGTAATACAAAACGATGCTAAGAAAAACTTATGTTCTACTCCACAAATAATAGCATAAGCAATAAAAGAGGATGTCAATAAACCACCTGCTAAGCCATCTAAACCATCTGTTATGTTGACAGAATTTGCTGTTGCGATTACAACTAGCCAAAATATCAATACGATAAATACCCCTACATTAACATTATGAAAATATGGTAAATAAATCGTATGAACCCCTAGCTTAGCAAAGAACCATATTCCACCTCCAATAGATAATAAACTATATAACATAAATTTAAGCTTAGCTTGCATGCCGGCAAATCTAGAATTTAACCCCTTAATATTCATAAAGTCATCAATAAATCCAATAATCCCGGCACCTATTAAGCCTGCTAGAGGTAATAAAGTTTGACTTCTCTTTAAATTTAACAAGAAAGTAATGACACCAATTGATACAACAAAAATTATCCCGGCCATATTGGGAATTTTTTTTCTATGTTTTTGGGCATGGATTTTGTCGTAAACGACTGCTCTTTCACCAGACAATGCGTCTGTTCTTTGTTTTTTCCACCATTCATATTTATACGCCAATGTTGTGTATATAGGAGTTAATAAAATACTTAAAATGAAGGATAATAAACCAAGAACTAGAATATTTACCAATACGTTATCGGTAATAGAAATACGTAATATGTTATGCATATATCAAGATTATATACTATATACTCTTTATTTATAATTCTTATTTTGGTGCAACATAACCGTCGTTTATAAGCATATGAACTATGTCTGCAAAAATAGGTTGTGCTGCGTATGATCCTGCATATCCTGCAACTCCGGGTTTAATATTATAGACAATAATTACATATTGAACTTTATTTCCACCCACAAACCCAACATAAGTACCATTAAATATATTCTTGTAATATCCGCCTGTCGGCATTGCAACTTGAGCGGTCCCTGTTTTCCCTCCCACTATATAATTTGATGGAAACTTCATAAAACTAAAACCACCATATAAATAAGCCTTAACAACACCTTCCATTAGCGGAACAAGTTCTTGACCAACTTGAGGTCTTACGATATTTCTCTTTAAAATTTTTGGTTGGTTAACAATAACTCTTCCCGAAGGTGTTATAGTCTTTGCAATTAGTGTAGGTTTATAGTAAGTACCTCCATTTAAGATAGCTGAGTCTGCGCTAACAAGCTGAAGAGCAGTCAGTTGCACTCCTTGTCCAAAAGCAGTATTAGCATACCTTAAATCTATAGAGGGATCGGCTATATTAGGTGGTGGAACAAACCCTGGAGACTCATACCCTTGTTCAATGCCCGTATCTCTCCCCAATAAAAAGTGATTTGTCATGTAATTATACCAATTATCAATTCCTTTTTGATCTATTTGTCCTCCACCCATTTGCATCAACATCCAGGTTGCACCAGTGTTTAGAGATAGTGCTAAAATACTTTGGATATTCTGTTCCCTTGGGCCCCCATCCTGTTTAATATCTCTTATAGTAAAACCATCTATGGTCCAATGCGCAGGATCAAAAAATGATGTGTATGGCTTAATAACACCCAAATTTAGAGCAGCTGAAGTTGTTAGGGTTTTCATAGTTGATCCAGGTTCTATACTATAATCAACAGCTGCATTTTGAAAAATTTTTGGGTTGGTAACAGCTTGATAATTGGCAGGATTAAAGGTAGGATAATTAGCCATTGCCTTAATATGACCATTATAAGGGTTCATAACTATAGCACTTTCCCCTTGTGATTTAGTTAATTTATATTCGGTAGCTAAAATTTTCTCTATTTGAGTCTGCATACCAATATTTAAGGTCAAAACTAAATTATCTCCATTTTTAGGAGCAATTTCAATATTGGAGGAAGAAGCAGCTAAAGGTACACCTCCAGCATCTGTTATGGCTTTAACTCGACCTGGAGTTCCAGCTAGTTCAGGATTCATATATTGTTCTATACCATATTCGCCTACCCCATTTTCATTTACAAATCCAAGAACCTGAGCAGCTAAGCTACCATAAGGATAAACCCTATAATCTTGACCAGTAGTTCCTATTCCAGGAATTTTATATGATAAAATTGTCTTGCTTTGAGCCTGACTAATTTTGTTAGCCAGAACAACATACTCGGTATTTTTAGTTAACATTAAATTTGTTAAATTTTGAACATTGCTATTCAAAACTTTACTAATCCTAGTGGCTATTTTTTCAGCTTGAGATTTATTTTTTATAAAAGTCGGATCTGCATACAAAGTATACAGTTTTTGATTTAAAACAATCGGAGTAATCTGATTACCGTCCTCAGCATAAATTAATCCGCGTGTAGCTGGAATTTGATACTGTTTTAGCTGACTATTCAGTGCTTCTTTTTTATACTTATCGTAGTTTAGAATTTGTAATATAAATAATCTTATAAATATAAGCCCCGCGACAATAACCAGTCCCCCGAAAAACAAATTAATTCTTGCCGAATATATCTCTTGATAATTAATATTTTTTATTTTATTTGTAACCATACAAACAAAATTATAACCTAGTTTGAACCAATCAATAAACTTTTTGTACTAGTCTTATTTAATTCGAAACCACAGCTTTAGGGGTAATAGGTACCATATTTTTAACGACAGAACTGTTAGAAATGGTGCTCATCGATTGAATCCTAGCCGTAGATACTTCTAGGTTTTGATTTTGAGCCTCTAATTGCTGTTGTTCACCCTGCATTGAATTTATCTGATAACCATACGAATCAGTCTTTGTTATTTGCGATAAATACAATAGACCAAGTAAACAAATTAATACAATCAAAATGATAGCATTACTTACTGGACCAATTTTTGCTTTTGGAATACTAAATCCAATAGTGTTTTGATTTCTGCCAGAATATCTAGATCTATTCATGGCGAGAGTACTTGAATATGTCATTTTATTTATTCCCTTTTTATCTTTATATTTTTTAGTTCAGTCCTGGGTATTATCCAGGACTGTTCTTTCTAAACGTTAAGGTTAAATTACTTTAACAATAACCTTATACGCTCGGGATCTGCTTTTAACCTGTATTGGCATCGCTTTTCCCTTTCATGTTTTTATTTTCACTACGACTCGCAGTTTTGCACTACGAGATCGCGGATTATTGACAATTTCATATCGACTAGGAACTATAGGTTTAGGTGTGAGGATTTTTACTTGTTTTAAATAATCATAAGAGCCATTTTCTTTAAAAAAGTTTTTTACGATTCTATCTTCCAGGCTATGAAATGATATTACTCCTAGTCTCCCGTCTGGTTTAAGAAGCTTTAGCCACATTTTCAAGCTTTCTTCAAGTAAATCTAGTTCTTGATTCACTTCAATCCTAAGAGCTTGAAAAGTTCGAGTTGATGGATCTACTCTACTATTCTTCCAAACCTTCCTAATGATTTGAGCTAAGTCAAAAGTATTTTTGATTGGCCTATTTTTAATAATAAGGTCACTAATTACTCTTGCTTTTGGTTCTTCCCCATATTCTTTTAAGATATAAATCAATCTATCTCTACTATACTTATTGACTACATCATAGGCAGTTAGGGATTGTCTCTGATCCATTCTCATATCTAATGGACCATTTAAATTAAAGGAAAAACCTCTTTTCGCATCATTTAGGTGATATGCTGATACACCAAGATCTGCAAGAATTAAGTCTACCTTTATCTTAGAGTCTACTAATTCTTTGCTAGCATTCAAAAAATCATTATGAATAATTTTTACACCCAATTTTTTAAATTTCTGCTTCAAGTAATCAAATGCAAACTGATCCCTATCAATTAAATATGATTCTAAAGGATTCTTGGTTATTGACAAAATAGCTTCAAAGTGTCCTCCGAAACCTGCCGTTAAATCCAAGTAAGAATCATTAATTCTAGGATCTAATACTTTAATTACTTCACTGAGTAATACGGGTATATGATTTTTATTTTTATTTTGGTGCATATTTTTTTATTTTTGTTTTTTGCAAGATCACCTAATCAGCAGCCAATTTTTTGTTTTTATTGTGTTTTTGTTTTTTATTAGAAAAACGAACATGTATGTAAAAAAGATTTGATGAGATTTAAAAAATCTACTAACTTTTTACTATTCGTAATTCCTTATAGAGACTTATGTGTGAGGTGGAGTTTTGGGAGGTGTTTTAAAAAATGTACGAGGGTATTTTAGAGTGGTCCCCTATCCTATTCCACTTATTGACTGCCAATTAGCTAATCTCGAGGATCAAAATGTTAATGTGCTTATTTCGCAACCAAACGCCAATATTTTCCGGCTCTTATTGCGACAATGTCATATTTAATACCGGCATAATCCAGAAGGTGTTGTTCTATTGTTATTCGGCCCTGTTTTAGGTCGATTTTACCTTCTATTTTACCGGTCCTAAACTGAACATTAAGTTCAGCCATCTGCTCGTCCAAAATATTACCAACGAGTAATGGCTCAACCTCATCCTTCCACACCTTTAAAGAATAAAGGTGCAGATACTTCTTAAACCCTCGAGTAACAACAACGCCACTTCTAAACTCTTCTCTTAACTCAGCCGGAATTGTTAACCGCCTTTTGTTGTCAAGTTTTCGCTCGAAGTAATCTATTATTGCCATCCCGATTATTTATTATTTTTATTTAGTGGTTTTTGTTTAATCTATGAGTAGTTCTGTCTACCCACATTTACCCACTGAAATTAGGATACTACTAAGAATTACCCACTACAAGTAAGCCAATCACAATAAAGTGGTCATAGTGACTACATTTATCCACAGATTTTAAGTCAACATCAAATTTTAGGATTTTAGTTACAGATTGAACAGTAAATTTATATATCCAAAAAAGATGTGCATAATTTTTTTATAAAAGCCTAATGATTACTTGATCGTGCGTAGCTACGTTGCGACTGACTATATGAAATATACCTAGTTTCTATCTCATCATTTTCCTTTTTAAAATTATTAAACTCATTTTCATTAAAGCTATGGTTACTTGAAACCGTGTTTGGCACTACACTCAAATTTTTGCTAGTTAATTCAAGTGAACCAAAAAGTACGGAAATTAATGCAATAAATAAATATATCTTATACATAGTTTTTATTTTTTATTAACTTAGTATATTATAGCAGAATGTGTCTTTGTAGTCAATTTATTGTACAGTAACCTAAACATTGGGGCCTAAATTTTTGAGAAAATAGAAATTAATGCAATCTATAAGCTAGCTATCGACTCGGGGTACATTCGGAAGACAATCAACAACGTACAAATGGCTCAGCAAAACTGCATAAACTACGCTAGTCAATAAGGCACATAAGGCTGGAGAACGACCCAGCTTTTATGGAACTGCTAGACCACTCCAGTTAAGCGCTGAATTATTAGCTTTATAACAAGAAAAGATAATTTAGCCAATTTTACTATCAGTATCGTCAGTAGTGTCAGTGATTTTAGTCAATGTTATAAGGAATTTTAATGAATTCCTCTACGAATAGGCGCAGAGGATTAAGTATGCCCTTCTTTAGCATTCCTGGTTTGATTAACTATCAATAGCAATGAATTTATGTTATCCAAAACAAAATTATTTTTTAGAATGGTATGCAAGTTCCTTTTTATGTTGCGATAAATCTATAATGTATGGCTTAAAATCTTTCAAGAGTGTTGAATATTGCCAATTAGGACTCATTATGTATAACAATTTATTTTTAGATATCAGATATTCTATTAATGAATAAAAATCTCCATCCGCAGATACAATTATGGCTTTTGAATAATTCTTAATTTCTTTAATAGCCATTAAAACAATTTCCGTATCAACATTCCCTTTAACAAAATTCTTTGGTTCTTTATCGGTAGCTTCTTCCTTGGTAACGCTAAAAGTAGGCTTCAGCACAATCTTATATCCTAAATCATGTAAATACTCATACATGGATTCATTCTCACTTAAATATCCTATAAATAGATACACCTCATTAACGCCATATTTCTCTTTTAGAAATATTCTAAATTTCTTCCAATCAACCTTCCAGCCCATTCTTTGGGTACCTAAATTTAAATTCTGGCTATCGATAAATGCAACTATTCGCTTTTTTGGTTTTAAAAACTTTCTATTCATATATAACTTATCTATATTTTAGCACTCTAACTATAAATAATTTAATTATTCCCCTGATTTTGCCATTTTTGATCCATTTTTGTAATTCGGTTATCTAAAAGTAGGGCCATTTTATTAATAGATTTTAAGTAAAGTCCATCAATACTTTTAACTCTTGAAAGTGCAACATATCCCATACCCGGCGTAAATGACCTTCCTAAATCAATTTCCGCTTGATCTAAGCTAGTTCCCTGACTTTTATGAATAGTTATAGCCCAAGCAAGCTTAAGTGGCAATTGCGAAACTTTAGCTACGATCTGGTTATTTATTTCAATCGACCAAGTATAATAACAAATTCGAAGATATCTACCATTTAATAGCCTAATTAAGGGAAATCCTTTTATAAAATCGACTACTACCCCTAATGAACCGTTTAAATATCCTTCTTTTGGATTGTTTACCATAAACATGACCTTGGAACCAATTTTAAGCTCAAGACATTCTATTATGCCAGAATCCTTTATGAATCCATCCCCATATTTCGATGAACCCTGTCTATCTATTTGATAAACAATTTTCTTAGTCAAAAGTTTATTATTTTGGGCAATATTTTGATTATTTACGTCATAATTATACGGATAAAGTTTTGTTATATTGTTTTTCGGTTTTTTTGATAAACAATACTCTAATAGATTAAAAGAATTTTGGGATATATTCTTCTCTCTTATCTCTTTCAATATTAGATTAATAAAATCTCCCATATTATGCCTAAAAGATTGCGTTAAGTAACAAACTCTTAAATTAAGTTCTTCCCAAACTGTGGAATTAAAGGCAAAATTAGAATCTAAACTGTTATTGATAACTACTGGAGGTAATTGATAAAAATCCCCAACAAATATAGTTTTAATACCTCCCATAGGACGATTATCACTCCTAAAATATTTTGCTAGCTTATTTAAATTATCTAAAAATTGAGCATCCAACATTGATATTTCATCTATTATCAAAATATCAACAGCTCGAAATCTTTCTAAAATAATGTCATTAGAAATAATTTTATTAAAAGTTAAGGAATCTAAATCTCTAATAATACCTAAACCTGACCAAGAATGTATAGTTAGGCCACCCAATTGAGAAGCAGCTATACCCGTAGAAGCAGTAAGTGCAATTTTTAAATTGCGCGCCTTAAAAAAAGTTAGACACTTTCTGATTAAATAACTCTTCCCCGACCCAGGTATACCAGTAAGGAAGACATTAGTTGAAGACATTAAAACTTTAAATGCATTTGATTGGGTCATTAATCAAATATATTAAAACTTTAACAGTTCTAAAAATTATTATTAAAAAACTTAATTATTATTAAAAAATTGAATTAGATCAGCTACTTTAATTCTTTGTTGTTTAGTGCTATTCCTATCCCTTACAGTAACACTTTTATCTTTTAATGTTTCAAAATCTACAGTAACACAAAATGGAGTACCTATTTCATCCTGTCTTCGGTATCGTTTACCTATATTACCGTTATCATCCCATGTAACTTTAGCGAATTTAGATTTTAATAAATCAAATATCTTTCTAGCTTCCTTAACTAATTCTGGTTTATTCTTAAGCAACGGACTTACAGCAACGAGGTAAGCAGAAAACTCTCTCGGTAGATCAAGATACACTCTCTGTTCACCATTGATCTGGTCTATTCTATAACTATCGCAAATAACTGCTAAAACTTGCCTGTCTAAACCAAAAGAAGGCTCTAGAACGTGTGGAATTATTCGTTCATTATTCTTCTTATTAATATATTCAAAGCTTTTTTGGGTTAGTTTTTGATGAGAAGTTAGATCAAAGTCACCCCTATACGAAAATCCACCAATCTCTTTAAATCCAAAAGGAAATTGATATTCAAAATCAATAGTCCTAGAACTGTAGTGCGCCCTATTCTCTTTAGGTATCTCCACTTGTCTTATTTTTGCTTTATCTAATTTTAATTTATTGTGATACCAATCTAATTGAAATTCAATCAATCTATCAAACTGTGCTTGCCAAGTACTAGGATCAACAAAATACTCAAATTCCATAATCTCAAGTTCTCGACTTCTAAACAGGAAATCTCTAGGGGAAATCTCGTTTCTAAAACATTTACCTATTTGGGCTATTCCGAAAGGTAAATCTGGATAAAAACTATCGATAATGTTTCTAAAGTTCGTGAACATTCCTTGTGCTGTTTCTGGTCTCAAATAAACGATCGAAGAACTATCTTCAACCGGACCTATAAAAGACTTAAACATTAAATTAAATTTGGCAGGATTTTTTAATTCATGACCTTCGGCACTTACAATCTTATTATCCTCAACTATTTTTACCATCTGATCTAAACTTAAACCAGATACATCATACCCATTATCTTCTAAAAGATGATCTAGTCTGTATCTTTTCTTGGTTTTAGCATCTTCAATTAAAGGGTCAATAAAAGTATCAAGATGCCCGCTGGCCTGCCATACTTTCGAGTTCATTAAAATGGCACTATCTAGACCATACATATCAGATCTTGATTCAACAAAGGTATTCCACCATAAATTTTCTATACTTCGTTTTAAGCTTACCCCAAGTGGACCATAATCCCATGTTCCAGATAAACCACCGTAAATCTCTGACCCAGGGTAAATAAATCCCCTTCTCTTGGATAAACTTATGATATCCTCTAGCTTAAATTCATTCATAATATCAATATTATATCTGAAGATAATTTTTAAAGATAGAATCTAGTATATTTTCTATGCTCTTGTCTATCTCTTGATCTATAGACAGTCTAAAAATTAGATCAGACTTAGTTTTACTAAAAATTAATCTTAGATATTTAATATCATTTTGATTTAAATCCCCACTCTTACTAAAACCCATTTTTGCTAAATTGAAGCTATATTTAGTCGAAGAGTTTAGGGCTCTTCCGTCAATATCCACTGTCAACTTTGGCAAAATACCATTTATTCTTAAAAAATTAGCATAATACCAGTTCTTTAGACGAGTTAAATTTACTTCTTGGCAATCTATTTTATTGAAAAAGTTCTGCACTAAACTAAAAATTTCCGGATCACCATTTTCCTCTATATTTTTCTCTGTTAATCGAAGAATTTCAAAACTCAGATATGATTTCTCTTGGATAAGCAGAATATTTTTATACCACTTATATAATCTTGCAGAAGTTAGTACAGATAATCCTTTTTTTCTAGAAGGAACGTAACATGCCTCAAATACTCCAAAAGGCTCAATACTCCCCGCCAACTTTGATTTATTTTTCCTCACACCCCTAGCGATCAGATCGACCTTATTTCCCTCGCTTGTCAAGATCTTAACTATTTTATCTGATTCTAAATAATTTACTCTTCTTAGTAAAATCGCTTTTACTCTAACTGGTAACATTTTCCAACAATGTCCGGTTTATATTGTTTAATAAATCAACTAATTTCGTCTCAGGTTTATATAAAAAAGTTGATATATCAAAATCGTCTTTTATTCTTTCCCAATTAGGACTTAGTTCATTAACTTTGATCATGCTTAAAATAATTATCTTTATATTATTTAAATCTGTATATGACCTAATTTCTCTAAGCAATTCTACTCCGGAATTACCAATTAGTCTTAATTCCAAAAGTATTAAATCTGGCTTAAATTGATCTACTTTGATAATGGCATCATTGGCGTCGTGGCTACAGATAGCTTCAAACTCGTTATCTGATAAATAATTTAGAAAAACATTTCCTAAAATTTTATCTGGCTCTACAATTAAAATTCTTTTCATAAAATTTAAACTAATGTCAGTTGTTTGCTACAACTTAAAATAGTTCCCAAACCATAGAGATTCTTGTGTTTAGATATTAGAATATTAAGTTTTAAAGAATTAAAGAGGTTATCCGCAATAAAAATTCCAGCTCCGGGGGAATAAAGCATGCTTTGGAGAGGTTGAGACGATTTACCCTTAAATTTTCTACCTTCCCTTAATAACTTCGAACTAATTTTTATTTCATCAGTATAAACTCCCGCCACAACACCGTACCTACTTTTATGAGTAGCAAAATAAAGTATTGGCTTAGAATTTAGTGCGACTGCTTCTACTAGAGACATTCCCAGACTAAGTATTGCAGTTTCTAATATTATTCTATTACCAGTAACTGGTGCTGACTTATTATCGATCAGAATTTTTAAATCAACACCGTACATTTTGGCCAAGCTTTCCAAATACTGAACTGAATTATATAAAACAGATGAAACTAGAAATGTTTCTGGATAGACATCGATTAGCTTATTTTCAATTTTTAAACTTAAAATATAATTATCAATTAGCTTTATAGCATATTCTGCAGAAATTTCTATATTCCTTAGATTACTGTATTGATTATTAATCGAACTTAATTCTAATTGTTTTAATATTTGTATAAATGGTAACTTTAATTGCTCAACAAGGTTAATTGTAGATGAATAAATCTCATTATTTTGATTACTGTCAAGCATTTAAAAGTATCCCTCTTTTTTATAATATTGTACCATGTACTCTAAGGAATTAGAAAATAAATAGACGTACTCAAAAACCCTATGCAGACATCCAATATAAAAATACAGAAGCATCAATTAACAGACGGTAAAAACAATAAAAACAGAGCATGTACAAGATCAAACATACGGTTCAGTGGAAATATCAAAAAATACTCAAAAAAGCTACTATTTTGAATTAACTGGTTTTGCCCAAATCAAGCCGAGATAAGATACCCGAAATATGGAATTAGCAAACTTAATCCATTTGTTAAGATAGATCTTGGTAAATTTCTAGCAAAGAGTATCTATTGAGTTACAAAATAGCTATATACATAAGTCGTGGAAGCGACCGTAGTGTTAGCTGTGTCAATCGAAAATCCAGTAGTAGATATACCCGAGACATAATTTTCTAGTATCGCCGTGGCAGCATTATCGCTAGATATTACTACTGAAGGAGTTGCACCATAAGCATTAGCAAAAACCACATTTACTATTGTTCCCGAAGAAACTGCAGACGACCCAGTTGTAATAGTAATTGTGCCACTTACATCATTACCATTTATGCTGACCGTAGGACTAGTACCGGCGGCTGAACCAGCTGTTACAGCTGTAGATCCTGATGAGTTACCGGTATTATAATGGCCGTTGAGAGTTAGCATTCCACTAAACGTATTAGCTCCACTGAAAGTTTGGTTAGCATTTAGTCTAGCTATATTAGCAGAGTCAGATAAATTGCTAGCACTTATCTGAACTCCATTGATTAGATAGTTTCCAGACGTATTAATGTTCCCTGCTACGTCTAGTGAGTGTTGGGGGCTATTTGTTCCTATGCCTACTCTACCATTAACAGTATCGACAGCAAGGACAGTACTACCTGCCGTGTTCTGGACCTCAAATGCACTTGTAGAGTTTGTAGAGTCTTGAAGTAATACAGCTCCATTAGCTGTTAAGGCTTGAAGGTAAGTATTATTAGTAGCTACTAGTACTCCATTCGTATTAACACTGCCTTGGCCAATGGTTGTTGGTCCAGGCAGTAAAGTGTAGTAGACACCATCACTCCATCCACCCATAACATAGACGTAGCCGTTATAAGTGACGGAGGTAGCCTCATTTAATCCCTGAGGTAAGGTGCTGGTAGAAGTAGTCCAAGAACCAACCGAACCATTGGAGTTTAATGGAGCGTAGTAGACGGTGTTAAGATTACCATTATAATATCCTCCCATAACATAGACGTAGCCGTTATAAGTGACGGAGGTAGCCCCACTTAATGCCTGAGGTAAGGTATTGGAGGAAATAGTCCAAGAACCAACCGAACCATTAGTGTTTAATGGAGCATAGTAGGCAGTGTTTAAGTAACTACCATTATTATTATCTCCTCCCATAACATAGACGTAGCCGTTATAAGTGACGGAGGTAGCCCCGTATAATCCCTGAGGTAAGGTGCTGGTAGAAGTAGTCCAAGAACCAACCGAACCATTGGAGTTTAATGGAGCGTAGTAGACGGTGTTTAAGTAACTGCCGGAAACTTCTCCTCCCATAACATAGACGTAGCCGTTATAAATGACGGAGGTAGCCCCGTATAATCCCTGAGGTAAGGTGCTGGTAGAAGTAGTCCAAGAACCAACCGAACCATTGGAGTTTAATGGAGCGTAGTAGACGGTGTTTTGGCCAGTATAACTACCATTATCTCCTCCCATAACATAGACGTAGCCGTTATAAGTGACGGAGGTAGCCCCACCTAATGCCTGAGGTAAGGTATTAGTCGAAGTGGTCCAGGAACCAACTGAACCATTGGAGTTTAGGGGAGCGTAGTAGACAGTGTTAAAACTACTATTACCACTATTATTCATACCCCCCATAACATAGACGTAGCCGTTATAAGTGACGGAGGTAGCCTCATTTAATGCCTGAGGTAAGGTGCTGGTAGAAGTAGTCCAGGGCGGTATACCGCTGTTGTTAGTTACAGTATAGGGATTAGTATTAACATTTAATATGTTAGATCCGGTGGTAGTATTAATGTTTAGGGTATTAGCAGAATCAATGCTAGGTTGGAATAGATTGTTGCTATTAAGTAATGGTACATCGGCACTTAGTAGATTATCAGCTAAAGTCCCAGTACTTATATTAGAAGCATTGAGATCAGTTAAATTGGCCCCACTGATAGCTGGTAGTCCTCCCGAAGAATTCAGTTGGAGTAATTGATTGGGGCTATTGAAGTTGTTGCCTTGTTCTGTGACGGTATTACTTAAAAGATTATTAGCAATTGTGCCTGTGGTTAGATTAGAAGCATTAGTATAGTAACTACTGTCATTACCGTTTAGTTTATTGGCGTTAACATTAGTAAGCCCACTTCCATCACCTTGGATAGTAGTGGCTATAATGGTATTAGCTAAAACACTCCCAGAAATATTTATATTACCAGTTTCTTGAACTCCTGGTGTCAAAGACTGAAGTGAAAGACATTGGCTGTTGATACAGCCACTTGTGCCTGATGGTCCAGTTAGCCCTATTTTACCTTGGGGTCCAGGGGCACCCTGGGGACCCTGGAGACGAACGTACTTTACATTATCTTGGGTTAACGGTTTCTGAAGGAGAACACTGCTAGTTAAGCGCCCTAGAAAACTTTGGTTAGAAGATAGTTTAGTATACGTAATAATAGCATTTATGGCCCATACTAAAAGTAGAACAAAAGCCAAAAGATAAATTATGCGAAGAAACTGCGGTTTAGTGACTTTATTTCCATTGTCTTCGGGCATTTATATTCCTTATATTGAAGTTTGTTTATTTTATATTGGGTTTATCTATTTATAAAGTAACCCACAATATTATGTCTGTCAACTACTTAAAGTTACTTACTTCGAGAAATAACTTATTCCTAAAAGAGACTGTAAAAGTGTTGATTATTCCAATACTTTTAACCTTTGTCATAGTACCATTAAAAATATCCCCAATGTACTCATAGCCAACCAGTTATGGTTAAATTAGAAGAAGATGAATAAATATCTAACTTTTCGGTTATTGACACTACCGTTAAAACAGAAGTTTTAGACAATATTCAGACATTTATTACTACCACCAAACGGGCTGTTGCTAATATCCAACAAAACACATTTAAGAAAACCAAAGAAACATTAGAGATTTCGTCGCTAAACACCAGGTTCATTATTCGTTTGAGTCATTTTGATTTGAACTTGCTATTATGTAGCTTTGTTACACTGATTAAAGCTCTCTGTTAATTTAAACTAGAGAACTTCAATATGTCCCTGAACTTATCTATAAACATTAAGGAGAAAACGAAATATTGGGCAATATCTCGGTATTGAAAGTATTTAGAAACTGACTACCTTCTGTCCATATTTCTAGAGATTCATTTCTAAGAGGAAGGATGATTTCGGTTGACTGTTTTTGACCATTCTCCAGCATTTCACCTACAATCTTAACTCCAACTACAGAAGGCACTTTAGGCAAAGAATAAGCGGATATACTCACCAAATTTGATTGTTGTAACCCATCATATTGTTGCAAAAGACTAGCATACGAAGAAGGATTAATCCTAAATCTTAGAGCAAAATTTAACATACTAGAGTCAGAGACAGTAGTTAAAATCCCTGGGCTAAAATATCCATCAATTGGATAATTACCATTCGTAGAGCTAACATATCCACTCCAATTTTTGGGATATTCAATAGTAATACCACCATACTGAGAAGGCCCAGTATAAGTTACTAGAGGAAATTGAGATTGAAACGCAAAATTAGCATTATCGGTTTTTAATTGTTCAGCCTTAGCTCCTGCAACTGCCTGATTAACCAAAATCTGATCGTTGTTCTTGTAACTTTGCCTACCTTCAAATGCCCAGATAAAAAGAGTGGCAAACAAAATTACCAGTAAAACCGAAACTACTAAAGCAATAGTGGCAACCAATGATCCATTTTGGTTATGTTTCATGTTTTATAATTTATCAGAATATAACTTAAAAATAAAGCAATCAATCTAATTTGATTTTATTGACGTTAATTTTTGCTTCTGAAATATATTTTTTTAATTCTTTTATTAGTTTAGTGGCTCTTTTATATTTAATCATCATCTTATCAACATCTATTGCACTAGATTGCAAATCCACAATAATTCCATCAAGTTCTGCCATTAATTGATTAAAATTTTTAGTATTTTTCTTTGAAATCATTTCTTTACCTCCACTTTTAGATTACCTTTATACAATTTAACATTCAAAATATCTTTATTCCTAAGATCCTTTTCGTCCCTAACAAGTTTCCCATTTTTCCGAACAATAGAAAAACCTTTTTCCAAAATATTATCTAGCTTATAAGCTTCCACGATGATACTTTTATTTTCAATACTATGCTCTAAAAAGTTAAACTTAGTTTTTATCTCATTATCTAATTTTTTTTGGTTTTGGAATATTCTTTCCAAATATTCCTCTAAATTATCCTTAACCCTCTTTTCCAAAAGTATTCTATTTTTATTTAGTTTTTCTAAAATATCTTGTTTATCGGGAACTAGTTGCTCGGCAGCATTACTAGGAGTTGATGCTCTCATGTCAGCTGCTAATTCTGCTAAACAAACATCAATTTCATGACCTATTGCAACTAATGTTGGTACTTTGGATTTGTCAATTACCCTGGTCAATTGTTCATCATTAAATACCGATAAATCCTCCAAGCTTCCCCCTCCCCTTATAATAACTATAACTTCAATTCCTTTAAGATTTTGGCAAAAATTTAGGGCATTTATAATTTGATTTCTAGCATTTTCACCTTGCACCAAAACATCTATAACATCGACATTTATTGCACCCCAGCGGTTTTTAAGTATTTTCATAAAATCCCCGTAAGCGGCTGATTGGGTGGACGTAATTAAGCAAATTTTGTTAGGAGGGTACGCTAATTTCCTCTTTTTAGAAATATCGAATAAACCCTCCATTTCTAATTTGTTCTTTAATAGGTCTAGTGATTTTTTAATACTACCCTCTCCAAACGGTGAAATTGAATAAAAATTTAGACTAAACCCAAAATTATTATGCATTCTAGGCTTTGCTACAACTCTCACGAGCATCCCGTCAATTAACTCAGTCTTTATGTTATTTATAGATCCAAAAAAATTAAGGGTACTGTTTTCATCCTTTAAATTAAAATAGACCCATTGGTTTTTGCGAATCTTAAATTCACTAATCTCACCAATTATACTTACATAATGGAATGAACTATCTAGGGAAATATTTAACAAATTTATAAATTCAGTTACACTAAGATCTTCCATCTTTTTATAGATTAATCTCTGGTTTTTTAGATATATTTAAGTTTTTGTGATATAAGAAATAGCCTGGTGGTAACTGAAGCACAGTATTGACCACGCGATACATTATTGTTACCGGCAGACTTAATTGAGGTGGGATACCGGCAGAAGCTAGAACAACAGTCATCAGAGCTTCGTATATCCCTATTCCACCAGGTAAAAATGAGACAAGTCCTGCAAAATTAGCAACCCCATAAGCTATAATAATTGCTCCTATATTAATAAATTTTCCAAAAGCAATATAAACCACATAAATAACTAAAATTTCTGTCAGATTAGTTAGTAGGGCATAATAAAAAGGTTTCTTGAGCTCCTTTATTTTAGAAACCAACTGTTTATAGCTCCCATGGAAATCACTAAACACTTTTTTTACTCTTAAAATATTAATTGATTCTTTTTTACCTCTAAATATGAAATAAGATAGTTTATTAATTGATTTAGTTATAAATACAAAGAAATGATCAATTCTTGATTGACTACCAACAATGTAAACAAACAGAATGGTTAACCCAAATAATATGGTTGAAAGTACGCCAGCTACCAAAATAGTTAAATCATCAACTTTTCCGAATATGGCTAGACTCAACACCCCAATAACTAATAAAATTTCAAAAGATAAAATAGTTAAAATTAATTTCATCATTTGAATTAAAGTCGCCTTGCCTCCAGAAATTAGGTCTTTATCTTTAATCCGAACACCAAAATAGGATATACCGGTCACTCCGCCACTCGGAAAAACATGGTTAACAAAATTAAGTTCCAATGCTATTTTAAATAAATATTTATAGGGTAAATTGTTCCCTACTACCCTAAAAAGACCTTGGTACAATTTAGTTTGAGCATGATAATTTAATATTTCGAGTGGTATAATTAAGAGAAGCGCCCAAGCATCAATATGGGCTAAATTCTTGATCGTAGATAAGATCTGATCCCTAGTAAAATAGATCAGTAAAACTAAAGCAAAAATGGTAATTATGTTTAAAATTAATTTCCAGTTTGTCTTTATAAAAGGATTATTTTTCATGTTTCAAGGTATTATAACCAATTAAAATCAATTTATTAAATCTTTTTTCAGTTTATAATAGTACCTGAATGAACCAATATATATTTATTTTAGGCAGAGAGAAAGAAATAGCTTATGCAGAACTTTGTTCTATACTAGAACCAAACAATTTAACGCTTTTAGATCAATCAAACATTGCCATATATCAAAATAGCGATCTTCCCGAAAAGATTATAGATAGACTGGGGGGAACTATAAAAATTGGGAAAATATTGGGAATTATCGATCTATTTAATTTAGCTAAAATTAAAAATTTAATAACTGAAATTATTCAAAAAGAACATCTGGATAATACTAAAATGAATTTTGGATTAAGTTATTACGGTGCAATTACCAGGTTCTCGAAAATAAACAAATTAGGATTTGAAATTAAAAATAAATTGAAAAAACAATTTAATATTAGGTTTATCCAAAATCAAGAGAAAGAATTAAATGCTGCAACTATTATTAACAATAATTTAACTAAACTCGGCAATTTAGAATTACTTCTTATATCGGGCGATAAAGAACAAATATTTTTGGGCAAAACCATTCAAGTCCAAAATATTAATAACTATTCAAAAAGAGATTTTGATCGGCCAAATAGAGATTCAAGAGTTGGTATGCTACCCCCAAAGTTAGCACAGATAATTATAAATCTAGCTCTTTATAGATTAAAAAACAAAAAAAATTTAACCGTCCTAGATCCATTTTGTGGGACAGGAGTCGTCTTACAAGAAGCAAAATTAATGAATTTAAATACAATAGGCTCGGATATTGATAAAAAAATGATTCAATATACAAAAAATAACCTTAAATGGCTAGTTAATAGATTCGCTTTAGAGAACTTAACAACCTCTAAGTTTATAGTTGGTGATGCCAGAAAACTAAATTGGCCTAAATTCGACCTAATCGCCTCAGAAATATATTTAGGAAATCCTCTACAAGGAAAAGTATCGATCAATCAAGTAAACGAAATAAAGATAGAAATAGAATCACTTTTAAAAGATTTCTTGACTAATTTATATCCCCAAATTAGCCAGAAAATAACAATTTGTCTGGCAATACCGGTTTGGAATATAAACGGAAAGAATTTAGAATATCTTCCAATTGTTGACCAATTAAAGAATTTGGGGTACAATTTGATAAGTTGTAAGGGGATAAATCCCCAAAAATTAATTTATATAAGATCTAACCAAACAGTTGGCAGACAATTGATTTTATTAGAAAAGGAATAGCATGTCACACGTAAAAGCTGGTGGTACATCCAAAAACATCCATGATTCACCGGGTCAACGACTAGGAGTTAAAGTTTTTGGTGGACAAAAAGTAAAGATTGGACAAGTGATCGTCCGCCAAGTGGGGATGACAAAAAGACCTGGCGAGGGCACTAAGATTAGTAGAAATTTTACCATCCATGCTAATAAAGACGGGATTGTTCAATACAGCTCAAGAAAAATTAGAACCTTTAGTAATAAAAGTGTCTACAGGACTGAAGTAAGGGTCATATAGATTAATTATTGAGACTAAGATGATAGCGAATTCGTTCTATAACGTCAGCTATTACGACTTGAGATTTTACTAAATAATCATCAACTCCTAAACTACGTGCTCTTTCTTTATCACTCTCTTGGCTTAACGCTGTTAACATAATTATTTTTAAATTAGCTGTTTCTGGCGTATTCCTTAGAATATCGAGAACATCAAAACCACTAACTTTAGGCATCATTACATCCAATAATATAAGATCCGGTTTATAGCTTAGAGCGTCGGCTAGGGCATCTTCACCATTAGCTACCCGCCTTACATCAAACCCTTCTGCCTGTAGCCTAGCTATATAAACGTTAGCTAGAGCATCATCGTCTTCTACTAAGAGTATTCGTTTTAAATTTGCGTTAGATTCCATAATGTACTTATGTTAACTTCATTAATTAAAATTATCAAGCGTATTTAGAAATAAAACCAATCAAATAAGGCTATTTAGCTTTTCATCGATTGAATGAAGCCAACAAACAGAGGGTGAGGTAAAGTAGGTCTACTTTTGAATTCTGGGTGAAATTGAGTACCTATAAAAAATTTATGGTCAATTCCTTCGATAATTTCAACTAATTTTGATTCGGGGTTTAGTCCACTAATACGAATACCCCATTGCTCAAAAAATTTTGTATATTTTGGATTACATTCTCCTCGATGCCTATGCCGTTCGACAATTAAGTCTTTATCATATAATCTCTTAGTGATTGTCCCTGGCAAAATTTTGCAAAAATAATTTCCTAAACGCATCGTCCCACCAGTTTGTTCTTTTCCTTTTTGGTCTTTCATTGTTATAATAATCTGTTCTTTAGATCCTGGGTCTATTTCAAAAGAAGTAGCCTTAGTTAGACCTTTATTACGAGCAGCGGCAATGACACCCATTTGAAGACCAAGGCATAATCCCAAGTAAGGCATATTATTTTTAAGAGCATATTGAGCAGCCTTAATTTTACCTTCTAGTGCAGAGGTTCCGAAACCACCAGGTACCAACATCCCGTCAAATTTTTTTAGATCATTTAAGTCATATTTGCCGGATTCGATTTCGGAAGCATCCACCCAAGTAATTTCTATATTGACGTTATTCCAAAGAGCTGCTGATTTTAATGCCTCAAAAACAGATATATAGGTGTCGGCATTGTCAAGATACTTAGCAATTATGGCTACATTAATTTTTTGATCAAATTTTTTGTTAGCTAAATCAACCATCTTTTGCCATTTTTTTAAATTAGGTTTAGTAGCTTTTAATTTCAATAGTTTTACTACTTGTTCGGCTATGCCAAACTTTTCTAATAATAATGGTATCTCATAAATTGATTTAGCATTAGGTAAAATAGCAATTCTCTCATTCGGAACACCGGCAAATAAACTAATTTTTTGAATGATTCTATAATTATTAAACCCATTTTCGCTCCTACAAACCAGGATATTTGGTTGGATTCCAAGACCCCTTAAATCTCTTAAAGAATTTTGAGCAGGTTTAGTCTTTATTTCCTTTGAAGTATTAATAAATGGTAAATAAACTACATGAATATATAGGCAATTCTCTAACCCATACTTAATACCAAATTCTCTTATTGCCTCAAAAAAACTTAAAGACTCATAATCGCCAACTGTTCCACCAATTTCAACTATATGAACGTCAAAACCCTTGCTTGCATCAGCAATATATTGTTGTATTGCATTGGTCAAATGAGGAATGATTTGAACATCATCTCCGTCGAACTTTCCCGCTCTTTCATCTTGAATTAAGTTATATAATACTTTTCCAGCCATTAAAGAACTCTTATTATTGAGTTCTTGGTCAATAAATCTCTCATAATGACCAAGATCTAAATCAGTTTCTGCACCATCAAATGTAACAAAACATTCACCATGTTCTCGTGGATTTAGTAAACCTGCATCCATATTTAGATAAGGATCACATTTTTGAAGGTTAACCTTTAACCCCCTAGATTTTAAGAGATTAGCAATTGAGGCAGCCGTTATACCCTTTCCAAGCCCAGATATCACTCCACCAGTAACAAAAATATATTTTGTTGGCTTATTCACCTACTTACTTCCTCAATTATCAAAGTAAATTATACGATTAATACTATTTAATAACAACCTAAAAATTAATGCTTATTAAAATAATTTATGGCAGCGGACAATTGTGAATCGTTCGGAGTATTAATGTATTTATCGTTCATATTAACGACTTGATCGGGATATATACCTATCTTGTTAATATTTTTATTATCTGGGCGATACCAACTAGCAACCGTAACCTTTAATTCAGCTCCACCCGGCAAATTAAATAACTGTTGAACAACTCCCTTCCCAAAACTTTTTGTACCAATTATATAGGCATGTCCGTTATCATGAAGTGCCGCTGTGGTTATTTCTGCAGAAGAAGCAGTCCCCGAATTGATTAAAACTACTGTCGGAATATGACTTAAAACTCCCGTTGTAGGTGAACTAAAGCTATCAACAACTTGATCTCCTCTTTTTTCAGTCAAAATAGTCTGTCCCCGATTTAACCAAAGGCTCGATACATTGATAGCAGCTGATAAATAACCACCCGGATCATCCCTTAAATCCAAAATTATCCCCTTAACTTTGCCTTTTAAAAAAGTACTAGCCGCATCTTCCACCAACCCATAAGTATCGTTGCTAAATGAAGTTATTTGGACATACCCAATATTGTTATCGATAATTTTGTAATTTACTGTAGGAATATTAATGGTTGCTCTCGTTATTTTGACAACAAGATTACTAGACCCCCTTATAATACCTAGTTTGACTGATGTACCTGCTGGTCCACGAATATCATTGACCGCAGTATCAATACTCATACTAGTGGTTGAGATATTATTAATGCTACTAATTATGTCCCCTGGCAAAAGACCGGCAGTTTGTGCAGGACTACCCTTTAACGGAGAAATAATTATGATTTGTTTATTGGAATTTTGGCTTAATTCAACACCAATTCCGGTAAACGAATTATTTAATTCTGAGTTAAATACTTTAGCTTGAGATGGACTAAAATATTCCGTATAAGGATCATTAGCAGAGTTCACCAAACCTTGCTTAATACCGTTCATAATCTGATTCGCAGTTAATTTCCCATCAAAATTATTCTTTAAGATTGTATATACGGTATTTACTGAGGAATAATTTAAAGAAGTAGGTAATTGATTCAAATTAGTATTATTACTAAGTGAAATATTTCCATTCCCAAAGTTAATACCTAAAATAAAAGCTCCGCTCAGCAAAGCTACTAAAACAATCCCTCCAGTTAAAAAACAAAATATTTTTGAATGGAACATCTTCCTAGAATAAGTTCGTTTATTTTTAGACATCAATACCAATTATAGCTTATTTAAAATAAAAATATTCATTAATAGTGCATTTTAAGCTATTTCTAGCTAAGCCTCTATCTTTGCGTTTCAAATAAGTCTACGTGGCGCATAACATTTTTTATTGACTTCCAGTCGATTAGCTATTTCGCTATAGCTAAGCTCATCATCTTACTAACCTTGATAAATTTTGTTACTTTTACCCTACCACTCTAGGATTAGACTAAATCTTTAAGAGCCAAAATAAATATAAATTAAACCTGCACTAGAAATCTGAGTTTGATAAAAATTACCATCATAATAAAGATTATACTGATCTGCAATAATCTGATTGCCGTTAACCCCAGCAACCCACATAGCATGACCCCAAGGATCACCAGCACCACCCATATAAATTGCCACAGATCCGACTTTAGGTGTAGTACCGGTTGGTATACCTGCACTTTGAGCAGCTGCCACCCACTGATTTGCGTTACCAAAACCAGTTACATTAATCCCATATGTACTATAAACCATCCAGGCAGTGTAGCTAACACATTCTCTATTACACATACCCCAAGGATCCATATTAGAACAACCCGGTATATTGTCGGGTGTATGTGGATAATCACATCCCCAACTTCCATTTATTCCAGTTGCTGAGGCCGGGTAACCACCACCACAAGTCCCAGAAGTCAATATTTTCCCACCATTTCTGTTAACTAATTGTCGGTTAGCAGCAATCTGTTCAGCAGTTAAAGTGGCCAGCTTAGATTGATTATTTTGGATTGCTTGATTATAAGAAGCTTGTTGAGATTGATTATAGCTTAATAGTTGTCTAAGTTGATTTTGGGTAGTTGTTAGTTGATTATTCTGCATTTTTTCGATGTTAAGAACAATACTTAATTGATTCTTTTGTTGATTAAGATTGGTCTCCTCCCTGGATATTTGAGTCATAATATTTTGAATTTTATCTTGGATTGCTTGATATGCTACCCGCTGATCGACATATTGACTTAAGCTAGAACTAGTAGCCAACATTTCCACTGGTGTTAATTGGTCACTAAAATACATCGTTTTAATGTCATTACTTAATACAGATCTTTGGCGAACTAATTCTGCCTGATCTTGAGCAATTTGAGAATTTAATTCAATTTGTTTTTGGGAATTAGCATAAATTGCATTTTGAACGCTACTAATTTGGGTTTGGAGTTGGCTAATTTGAGCCTGATAACTCTGGGCACTAGATTTAAGGGCATCTGCAGACGCCTGCAACTGAGCATTTTGTTGATTTAGGGCATTAATCTGACTTTGAAAAGAATCAGCCCTAACCAAAGGAACTACAATAAATACCAAGAAAATCACAAAAATGCTCAGAATAAATAGTATTGGAGTTGATCTAATATATCTCATTATTTTCATTATTTCTTCGAATTATTTTTATTTTTGATAGCTTACAACAATATTATAAGACATTACTGAAAAAAAAGTAAAGTTAAATTAGTTGTTAACTTTAAATTTTAAATAACGACGGGTAGCCACCCAAGAAGAGGTTGCGCCAATAAAAACTCCCATTGCTATTTGAATACCCAAAAACTGCCAAAAATGTTCATCAAAATAAGTTGTAGCAAAGTTAATATCTAATAGGCCTAACGAACTTGCTTGTAGGGTAGAATTAGCGGTTACAAAAATAAAATTTACGATAATAACAGATAGAATGGCCGATAAAAGACCATATATCGTACTTTCTACAATAAAGGGGCCTCTAATAAAACTCGTGGTAGCTCCCAATAATCTCATTATTTGTATTTCGTCTTTTCTATTAAAAATAGCCATTTGGATAGTGTTAAAGATTATTAATATAGATACAAAGCCGAAAATTATAATAGCAATGACACTAAGCTTTTTAAGGACATCAGTAACATGAGATATGTTGTCTATAGCTTGTTTTAGGCTTCCTGAATATGAAGGTGGATTTGATTGTAAGGACTTTATATTACTTTGATCAAGGAAATACCTAATTCCAGATAAATTATTTAAATTTTTAACTCTAATATGAATAGTTGCTGGTAGGGGATTTGAGGTTTCGGTAATTGCCAAAGCTAATTGATGATTAGAGGCATTTTGAAGTTCATATTGTCTAAGGACTTGGGCCTTGTTCAGATATTGAACGTTAGCAACATTATTTAAATGCTTCATTTCTGATATTAATTGGTTTGTCTGTTGACTGGTAACAGAATCTTTTAGATACACCGATATATCAATCTTAGAAGTAATTTGATTAATTGTATTATTAAATGTAGCGTTAACTATAAAAGAGATCAATACAATAGTAAGGGTGATAATAATAACAGCCATTGCTGCTGAAGAAATTCCAAAATTACGTATAAAATTCACAGTTCCATTATGCAAAATACGTATAAAAGTAATTATTTTTCTTTTCATATGCACTACTTATCCAAATTATATCCTATACCCTGAATTTGCTCTATCTGAAACAACTCTTCCCAGTTTTAGAGTTATAACTCTTCTTTTTAGCTTATTAACTATATCAACATTATGAGTAGTTAGTAATACGGTTGTTCCAAAACGATTAATTTTCTCCAGTACTTTGATTACATCCCAGGCATATTTTGGGTCTAAATTACCCGTAGGTTCATCCGCAATTAAGATCTTAGGTTGCCTGACGATTGCTCTGGCTATAGCAACTCTTTGTCTTTCTCCACCACTTAATTCAATTGGCATATTTTTGCCCTTACCTTTTAGATTAACTATATCAAGAACTCTGGGTACAGTATTTTTTATCTCTTTTCTGCTAGCCCCTACCAATTCTAGAGCAAATGCAACGTTTTCGAAAACATTCTTATTGGGAAGTAGCTTAAAATCTTGAAAAACAACCCCTATTTTCCTTCTTAGCATCGGAATATCTTTATCTTTTAACTTATCATAATCTATCCCACCTACAATTATTTTTCCAGAGGTTGGTCTTTCCTCCCTAGTTAGTAATTTTAATAAAGTAGTTTTGCCCGCACCACTTTGGCCAACAACGATGACAAACTCTTTTGGATCAACATGTAATGAGACCCTATTCAAGGCAGGAAGTACAGATTTAGAGTATGATTTTGTTACCCTATCTAATAGAATCATCTAATTATCTTAGCATCTTTTGTATTAGAATTATAGTTTATGTAGTGATTACTAATACTCGCTTGAACTGATTCGGTTTTGATAAATAAAAATTGATAAGAGATATAGCTCGACGTTGATGATGTTCAAATCATTCCTCATTTGACCAATGCAATACAACAATATATTGCTGATGCAAGCAAGGCTTTAGACAATGCAACTATAGTTAGCGATTTATTGCCATCTCCTAAGGAACTTATTATGAAGGGCAAAAAAGAAAAGATAACTATCTCAGTAGATAAACATAGCCTGGAACTTTACAAAGCATATGCCAAGAAACACAACACCAAGTACCAGCCTATGATTAATGGCGTACTAAGCTCTTGTGCAGATAGGTTCTTGAATAAGTAAGAGCCTTACTGTCCCGAATAATCAACAAGTGTAACCCCCCTCTTACTTAGAGTATAGATATTCCTGATACGGTATCTCCAAAATCTTTCTCCATCTAACTATCTCATCTCTAATAAGGTGTAAACTTTTAGCTACCGACTGCGCCAGTAGATATCTGAAAGAAATTGACAGAATGTATTACATGCTGTAAAATGTAATACATGACATACAGCACAGTTGTTACTAGCAAAGGTACTATCACTATAGTCGCTCCACTACGTAAGGCTATGGGTCTAAAAACTGGTCAAAAGATAAAACTATCTGTTAATCCCAATAATCAGATAGTGCTTGATCCTGGAACTGACATGAAAGCTTTTGAGGTATTACGAGCAGAAGTGACTAGAAAGATTCCCGATCACTTAAAAGGTCTTTCAGGTGACTTTCTGCGAGATGCTATAGCTTCTGCTTGGGTAGATGGCTATCGTGGTTAGTTTAGATACGAATGTCATTTTGCGGTTTCTACTTGATGACATACCTGAACAAACAAAAATAGCATCATATACTATTGATAGTAGTAAGGTCTACGTAACGGATGTAGTTATAGTTGAATGCATCTACGTTATGGAGAAGGTTATAGGACTATCCCGCCAAGACATTACTAAGCTTATAGTGAACTTTTTAGGTTTTTCTAATGTGGTACACAACCTATACTTTCTTGAAGAAGTTATTCAGTTTTATGAGCAGCACCCTTCGCTATCGATTGTTGACTGCTATGCAGCTACTGAGTCCAAGGCTTACAATAACCAGTTAGTTACTTTTGATAAAACTTTGGCAAACCAGGGTGGTAAACATGTTACAAGCTTATTAAATTAGCTCAGTAACTCTCCAGATAGTTCAAGAATATCAACTAGGTTTTTCATTTTTCATTATTGGATTGCTCATTGGCGGATGTTTGAAATACGTTAACTATGCTGCACCAATTTGTATTTTTGGAGTTTTCGGGCTCTTTTTTATTAACTTCTTGTAAGGCTTCATAGGGGTAAATAAGCTCTAATGCCAGCCTTTATCCATAAGTACCGAGTTAGCATGTAGGATAAATGACAGTAGCTTGTTCTCGGTGATTATATCGGCTGAATTGAATAGTTTATACACCAAGCGCTCCTATGGGTATAACGTTGATACCATCCGCCCGAGTATATGCGTAGCCAGAGCCAGTGATGACATTGAGAGAAGTAATTTTTATTTTTGACGTATCTAGGTTGTCAACAAAAGATAGTAGATTTTTGGTGGCTTCTTCTATATAACCTTCGCCAAGTTTTACTTCAAAAATTGCGACTTCGCCATTTGATTTTTGAACTATAGCATCTACTTCCAACCCAAACGAGTCACGATAGTAATATACTTCGGCTTCAAGCGTTTGAGCATACACGCGCAGATCATGAATAACTTGCGACTCAAACAAGAAACCGGCGTAATTAAGGTCATTGAAAAGTGATGTACTGTCCAATCCTAAAGCTGCTACAGCCAGCGAAACATCTGTGAAGTGTCGCTTTGGAGTTTTGCGCAAGGTAGCACTAGAACGAATATGCGTATTCCAAGCTAGTTGGTCTTCAATGACCATAAGCCTATCGAGTGCATCCAGATAATCCATCACAGTTGGACGCGATAGATCTTCATTATCTACGGATTGAATATCTTTAATAAATGTAGTAACCCCAGTAATGGTCGATATATTGCGAGCGATAGACCGCAACAAATGACGAACCTTAACCGGATCACGCTTTACGTCTGATACGTGGCTTATATCTACCTCCGCGAGTAGCTTGATGTAACTTGTGTTAATTTTACGTGCACCGGCTTCATCAATGTCAACAAGCTCCGGCCAACCGCCAATAACGAGACGTTTGATGATTTCCTGAACGGATAACCTGTACTCTTTGCTGTCAATTTTATCGTTACTACCCAGAAGTTTGCCTAGTTTCACATAGCCATCACTGTAACCAAGTTCTTGCCAGGAAAGTGTACGCATAGGTAACACAACAAATCGGCCAGCTCCGGAGTGAGTTAACGATAATTCGTCTGGAGTAGATGAGCCAGTGAGTATAAATTGCCCTTTGTCAACACGATCATCTACTTCGTGCCGCACGTAATTCCAGAGTTTAGGCTAAACTTGCCATTCGTCTAGTAGGCGCGGAGTATCACCATTTAGCAATGCTTTAGGATCAATAGCCATCAGGCTTGTAACATTCGGATCGGTATCAACGCACAATACACTCTTGGCACATTGCAGGGCTGTTTGTGTCTTGCCACAAGCTTTTGGACCACGGATAACTACAGCACCAGCATAGCCAAGTGCACTATTTAGTTCTTTATCAACTATACGTTGAATGTATTTTTTCATAACATTATTATACTACATCATTTTACATATTTGGCTATATTTACTTTACACTTTTGGAGCAAAACGTTTTACATTTTTTAAGCCTTTAGGTTTACACTTAAGATTGACTAGGCAACCTGTCTAAAATAACAAAGTCATAACAATTAGGTAATTCATTGTTAACAACTATGATAATTTTAATATTCCTGTCTACTGATTTGATTGTAATATTGAATCAATATCACCATTAAGGATTGCTTGAGGATCGGAACTGGTAAAGCCACTTCGTAAATCTTTAACCTGTTTATAGGGATGTAGTACATATGATCTAATCTGATTACCCCATTCAGCCGACTTTAAGTCTCCCTTAATTTCGGATATTCTTTGAGCATTTTGGTCAATTAATAATTGAAGTAGCTTAGATTTTAAGATAGTCAAAGCCAGTTCTTTATTTTGAATTTGAGATCGTTCATTTTGAATAGCTACCGAGATTCCTGTTGGAATATGAGTTATCCTTACAGCAGAATCAGTTGTATTAACAGATTGTCCACCATGTCCACCACTTCTAAAAACATCTATTTTTAGTTCTTGATCATCAATATCTACTTCAGAAGTTTGAGCTATTTTAGGAATAACATCTACTCTCGCAAAACTAGTCTGTCTCAAATTATCAGAATTAAAAGGACTTAATCTTACTAATCTATGGACGCCATGCTCATTCTTTAAAATCCCATACAAATTATCGCCCCGAATCTCTATTGTTGAACTTTTGATTCCAGTTTCCTCACCCCGACTTTGGTCAATAATTTTGACTGAATAATTTTTCTTTTCTGCCCATCTAATATACATTCTAAGCAACATCTCCGCCCAATCTTGAGCATCTGTTCCTCCAGCTCCAGCATATACACTTAATATCACATCATGGTTATCATATTTTCCAACCGCTTTATGTAAATTAATTTCTTCTATTTCCCCTCTTATTTTAGCTATTTTCGAATCAATCTCTAGCGCTAAACTTTGATCACCCAAATCCATCAAATCAGCCAATTCGTTTAGTTCATTCTCAAATTCAAGAATAGGATTAATTAATTTGTTAAGATTTTGCCATCTTTTAAGCGTTTCTTGAGCTAAATCGGGATTTTTCCAAAAATTAGTACTATCAATCTTGGATTTTAATTCCAATGCTTCTTTTTTATTTTCTTCAATATTAAATTTGTTCTTAACTTTTTTAAGTAATTCTAAAGTTTCCTTAAGCTTTATATCAAGACTTTCCATTTTTTATACCCACAAAACTGCTATCTGATCATACAATTTATGATACAATTCTTTATCGGTCTTTCCCAGAAATCCGACACTCCAAATTTTATCATTAATTAGTGAATTAACTACTTCTAGTATTTCGTCCTTGGTAATTAATTGAATATTTTGGGTTCTTTTTTTAAATTCATATATTTCCCCATTAAAAAAATATTTAGGGCTATAAAACGACACTACCCCACTAACAGTTTGAGCAGATCTTTGGAAACGGCCACGCAAATATTGCTTCGTGGCAGTTATGTCGCTATCCTTAATATCCCCATTTTTTAGCTTAGAAATTTCAGAAACAATAATTTCAAATAAAGCAGCTATATTGTCTCTAGAACATTGTGCACCTAAAAACCAATTTGTGAAATACTGATTAATACCTATCCCAGAGCTCATACTATAAATAAGTCCTTTTTCTCTGGCTGTTCCCAATATTTTAGAATAGAGCGTTTCGGTTAAATAGGTATTTATTAATTCAAGTGTAACTAATTCAGAACTTTTTAATTGAGTCTTTCTAAAAGTATCAATGTAAAAATAAATGTTATCAATACTCCTATTATTAACAATGACTGGTGAATCTGGTTTTTTGGGAATCTCTTTAGGTAGAGGAAGCCGACCATTACCTCGAGCTAGATCCATTTTACTCAATTGAGTTTTTAGAATATCTTCCTTTTTGGGGGTAATATTACCCGCAATTATAAACCTTAGGTTAGATGTTTGATGTGTTTTTATAAAATGTTTTTTAATATCATCCAGGCTAATGTTATTAATCAATTTTAATCTTTCTTGGTCTGTTTTAACCAATAAACCTACCTTTTTACTGATCATCTGACTTAATTTTCTAGATAGATTATTTGATCTTGAAGATAATTCTTCTCTTACGTTCCCTATTTCTGTCCTCAACTCTTCTTCTAAAAATAGAGGCTTAGTGATAGACAAAATTAATAAATCGAAGATTCTTTGCCATTCAAAATCAGCACATTCCGCTTCATATTCAATTTCGTAAACAGATGTTGAGGCATTAGAGTATGCCCCATTTTTTTCGATTTCTGCATGAAAATCGTGAGCATTAGGAATCTTTTGATTTGCGCCCAATAAGACATGTTCCATTAGGTGAGGAACCTCCCATTTATTGGGATCAACCAAGTATTCGCCGGCTCTAAAATTAAAATTAAAATTAAAAATAGTTGCATCAGGAATATTTATAAATAAACCTTTTGCGCCATTTTTCAGAGTAATCTCTTTAACTGTGTGCTTCACTATTTTTTTCTTCGTTTAGCTAACGTTTTTCGTTTTCTTTCATTTTTATGGATCTTCTTCAACTTCTTAGCCTTATTTTTCTGTTGGATTTTTTGGTTAGTCGTATCAAAATCTTTTTCCTCAAATTCTTCCTGATTATTAATAATCTGGTTTGCATTTTCAACAGATGATTTGGCTGCTAGAGTTAGTTCTGTTTCCATTGCTCTGTCAATCTCTTCTTTGGTCATAGGAGCTGCGTTAAATAGAGTTCTAATAACTTCAAACCTTAATTCCTCTTGCATACTTTCGAATAAAATTTGACCTCTTTTTCTATATTCAACCAATGGATCTTGTTGGCCAACACCCATCCAGTGAATCCCTTCTCTCAAATGATCCATATTTTCAAGATGTTTCATCCATAAATCATCGAGAATCTGAAGATATATTTCTCTTTCAACTTTTCTAATATTTTCACCAAATTCTTTTTCTTGTTCTTTGTACTTATTCAATGATGCTTCCAATAAATTCTTTTCAAACATATCTGAGGTACTTTCAAATAAAAGGTCTAATGTTTTATCTCCAAAACCATAAATGTTTTTTAAATAATCTTCAAAATCATCTGAAGTAACTTCTGTGGAATTGGCAACTTTTCTAGCTACTTCTTCAATAAAAATAATAATTCGTTTTTTAATATTATCGGTTCTTAAAATCTCTCTCCTCATGGAATAAGTAGCTTTCCTGTGTCGGTTCATAACATCATCGTATTGAACAACATTCTTTCTTTGATCAAAATGATAACCTTCCACTTTCTTCTGAGCACCTTCAAGAGACTTCGAAATTATTCGATTTTCGATTGGAGTTTGGTCGTCTACTCTTAGTCTGGACATGATTGCGGATATTTTTTCTCCACCAAATATACGCATTAAATCATCTTCAGTGCTTACGAAAAATTGAGTTACTCCTGGATCACCTTGCCTACCAGACCTACCCCTAAGCTGGTTATCTATTCTTCTAGACTCGTGTCTCTCACTTCCCAGAACAAATAAACCTTCAAGTTCTTTGACGCCTTCTCCTAAAACAATATCTGTCCCACGACCAGCAATATTAGTCGCAAGCGTAACTGCGCCTCGTTCACCTGCCTTAGCAATTATATTTGCTTCTCTCTCATTATTTTTAGCATTTAAAACCTGATGTTTAATCCCTGCTTTGGTTAACATATTCCCCAAAAGCTCATTTTTCTCTATTGATACTGTACCTATCAAAACTGGTTGCCCTTTCGTATTTAAGGCTTTAACTTCATTAACAATGGCCTTAAACTTACCATGTTCAGTTTTATAAATACGATCAGGTCTATCAAGCCTTCTAAGTGGTTTGTTAGAAGGAATCTCTACAACATCTAATTTATAAATCTGATGGAATTCTTCACTCTCGGTTAAGGCAGTTCCCGTCATTCCAGCTAATTTAGAATAAAGTCTAAAGTAATTTTGAAAAGAAATTGTGGCCAAAGTTTGACTCTCCTGCTGAACTTCAACATCTTCTTTGGCTTCAATTGCTTGATGTAACCCCTCATTATATCTCCTACCAGCCAACAGTCGACCAGTAAATTCATCTACAATAACCACTTCGCCGTCCTTGGTAACTACATAATCTTTATCTCTGTGGAATAAAGCTTGTGCTCGCAGAGCTTGTTGTAAATGATAGATAGTTTTAATATTTTCAGATCCATATAAATTATCAATATTTAAAATCTTTTCAATTTTTTCAACACCTTTATCTAAAAGTATTACCGTTTTCCTCTTCTCGTCTGTTTCGTAATCTTCATCTTTATGTAATTGACGAACTATCTTAGCAAACTGTTGATAAGAAGTACCACTAGTAACGCTCGGAGCACTAATAATTAATGGTGTTCTAGCCTCATCAATTAAAATTGAGTCAACCTCGTCAACGATGGCATAATTCAGCTCCCTTTGCCTCAATTGATCAACTTCCCTGACCATATTATCTCTCAAGTAATCAAAACCGAACTCATTATTTGTTCCATAAGTTATATCTGCTCCATAAGCTTCTGTTCGAGTACAAGGTCTTAAATGATGAAACCTCTCATCTTGATGTTCGCTATTTTTAAATTCCGGGTCATATATAAAACTTTTATCGGCAATGATTACGCCAGTAGTTAAACCTAAAAAACTATACACCTTACCCATCCATCCTGCATCTCTTTGGGCCAGATAATCATTCACGGTAACAACATGGACCCCTTTTCCTGAAAGAGCATTTAAATATACGGGCAATGTGGCTACCAAGGTCTTACCTTCCCCGGTCTTCATTTCAGCTACACTACCTTCATGCAAAACTATTCCACCAATTAACTGAACATCAAAGTGTCTTTGGCCTAGAGACTGCCAAGCCGCTTCTCTCACTAAAGCAAAAGCGTCTGGTAATAATTTATCTAACGATTCTGTTTTAAGTCTCTTCTTTAAGATATTGGTTTGATTCAAGATCTGTTTTGGACTAAGTTTTTCATATTTTTTACTAAGAGCATTTATTTCAACTAGGCGTTTTTTTAATCTCCTAATTGTTTTTGCCTGTGGATCTCCCAAAATCTTTTTCAATACTATATTCATAAAAACATCCTATTTTAGCTATCTAAGTTTATTTAAAATATCACTGTCTATTATATCTAAAATTAAAGGCTAAATCGAGTACTTTTATCTAAAATGAGCGACGAAGGATTTTCTTTAAAACTCTTCTGTGGATTTTTGCCAGATTGTGTTTGTCAGAATACTCATGAATTTTTAATTTTAATTTAGCCTCAACTATGTCAATAGCAGCATATATATTAACTGTACTTTCTTTTAAATTAATTTTTTCTTTGGGCAAATAAAGATTTACCTCGCAAATACAATTATTTTTATCTTTAGATTTTATCTCTTTCAAAATAACTTCCATATGGATAGATTCTTTTATCTTTTTAGATAAATACTTGTCTAAATTAGCTAATTTTCGATAAACATACTTATTTAGATTATCGTCGACCTTAAGATGTATACCCTCAATGTCTAATCTTTGAATCATCTCTTTATTCTCCTCTCCAGTTTTATAAATAATCTCTATTAAGATACGGTTTTAGAACTTGGGGCAAGCTTACTCTTCCCTGTTCATCTTGATAATTTTCGATAATAGCAATTGGTATGCGACTTAGTACTATCGCCGTAGCATCATTAGTATGAGCAAATACTATCTCACCGGAATTCATTTTAATCCTAGTTTTTAGTCTTCTAGACTGAAAATCGGCCATGTAATCTGCTGAATGAGTTTCACGATAATTATTCTGTCCAGGCAACCATGCCTCCAAATCAACGCCACTACTATTGGGAAAACCTATATCAGCACTACATTTCAAAACATATCTATAGGGAATTTTAAGCTGATTTAGTAAATATTCTTGTAGACCGATTAGCAATTTATGTTCCTCTAGACCAGTTTCTGGTGTACTAAAAACCTCCATTTCTAATTTATCAAATTGATGAGACCTAAACATTCCCTCCATATCCTTGCCATACGATCCTGCCTCTCTTCTAAACGATGTACTATACCCAATATATCTGATTGGCAATTCTCTCTCTTCCAGAATTTCATCTTTATACATGGTACACAAACTATGTTCAGCACTAGCATTAAGCCACAAATCATCATCTTCGAGTTTATAAGTAACATTTTTAGCATCGAGACGAGCCGATTCCCTATAAACTTCAGTTTTTATTAAAGCGGGTGGCAAGATTGGAATAAACGCCTTATCAACTAAATTTAAATTATTCTCCTTAATTACAGAACTAATTACTTCTTTATCTTGGAGAGTTTTAAAAACAAATTGAATCAATCCAAATTGCAATTCAACTAATCCGTTCTTTATATAATTAAATCTACTCCCAGCGACTTTAGCCGCCCTAACCTTATCTAACCAATCCATTTTGAGAGCAATCTGGTAGTGATTTTTAGGATCAAAATTAAATTTTGGTAACTCACCAACTACTTTAGTGACAACATTATCTTCTTCAGATTTTCCAACCGGAACAGAATCGAGTGCTATATTCGGAACCTGGGACAACAGCTCATCTAGCTCTAGGGTTATGTCATTTAATTCTTTTTCTTTATCCTCTAAAGCATGCTTAATACTTTTAACCTTATTTATCTGATCTTCTGATGGTTTATGACCTTGGCTAGAATTTGATAATTCATTTCTTTTTTCTCTTAATTTTTGGATTTCCCCTAAAAGCCTAATCTTGTTCGAATCGAGTTCTAGTAATCTATCAATATCTACTTCATAACCCTTGTTTCGGGCATTATTTTTAACAAAGTCCGGTTTTTCTCGTATTAACTTAATGTCTATCATTTAATCTTAATTATACAACTAACTTTTTGGAGATAAGTATTTTAGGGTTAATTCAGTTCTTTTTTTGGCATATTCGCAAAATTCGCAAACATTTCCCATTGCTGACTTACCTACCCGTGGAATATCCCCATCTAAACATTTTTTAATATTTCCAAGTTCTTTATCAATCCATGAAGTGTCGGTGTTGTGCTCAATTAATTTAGTCCTAAATTTAAGAACATCGTAAAATCCATCAACATCCACTTGGGCATTAGTATACAAAAAGATAGCTTTATCACTTACTTTAAAGCCATTTTTTCTGAGTAGCCAAACATAAATTTCAACCTGTCTTTTATATCCTATCTGCCATTCTGAGTCTATATTAACTTCGCTAGATTTTGAGGTTGCTTTATAATCCACTACCACTAACTCATTTTTGGCATTAATCCATATATCATCAACTGCACCAAAAATAAATAAATTAGTTTTCGGCTCAAGATAACTGATTCCTACAAAATTCTCTCTCCATTTATCTAGGTCTTGATGTTCAAACGGAATTGCATCTATATTGTTATCGATCATAATAGGATGTGCTTTTTTGGCCCTACGATAGCTATCAAATTCTTTTTTAAACAACTGATCGACAGCATTATTTAAATTAAAGGGAGGCATTGAAGGTCTTTTAATACCTTGGCGGGCATCCAGCCAGAAACATCTAGGACACTGCATAAATAATTCTATTTTGGACCTACTAATCCTAAAAGGCTCTTTTTGGTTTGGAGTATAAATTAAATTCTTATATGACATAACCTATCAATTGTACCTTAACGCATTGAACTCTGCTAATGACAATTGTAATCTATTTAAAATATATCTCATAGGACATTTAGAGGGTTAGTAAGCTTAGACAGATAACGACCAGCTAAGTCACCGCTTTCAAAGCCTGCGTGATAGCAACCGTACTATTTTTAGTTAGTTAGGAATATAACCCAGAATCCTGCCCTAAATTATAGCGTGTTATACTTAGGTATAGACTATAAGAATGGCAAAAACTATGAGTAGAGTATTTCAAATTATAAATAATAAATTTAGTTTAATGCCAAAACTAATAATTTATAATAATAAAAACAAAAAAATCGGATATTTAAGAACTAAATTGTTTTTTAGATTATCTAAGTCTATTAATGTCTACCGACAAAATAAAGCTACCCAAATCTTATTTAAAATTAAAAGGGATAATTCCAATTTTTTAAAACATCAGTATTCAATTCAGAACATTAATCTCACAACTGATATAAAAAACCTAAAGATTAATCATATTGGTTATAGGAACATCTACAAGAAAAGCACTTATGAAATTAGGGCAGACAAGAAGCTATATATGGCCTATGAAAGAAGTTCAAAAATAACAAAAATATCCCATCTTTTTTTGATGATCCCTATAATAGGAGAGTTTATAGATTCTTTTCTTATTTTAATACCAATAACTTTTGAGATTTTTTATTACGACACAACAAATAATCAGAAAACAAAGGTAGCTAATATTATAATTAGATCTAATTTATATAAACATAGTATTCAAATTCAAATTCATGATAAAAACACAAATCACGACATCATCTATTTAGCATTTGGTATATTACTCTATTTTTAATAAGTCTAGGGGATTATTGATCAAATAATCCGGATGATGTTTTTTCAAGGCACTCCTTGAATTAAAGCCCCAGGTTACAGCTGCAATCTTGATTTGAACTTTTTGTGAAGCTACAATATCTCTAATCTCATCTCCTACATAAACTACTTCTCCTCTTTGGAGTTGATTGTCTTTTATGACTTTGTCCAAATATCGAGCCTTACCTAGCAAGCCAACATTCCCATATACTTTATTAAAATATTGCAATAGATCGTATCTCGATAAAAATTGTTTTAAATTTTGAGTACTATTGTTACTTAATATATAGAGCTTATGTTTGTGATCAAACAAATTTTTAATAACTAAATCCATATTTGGTATAATTTCTATCTCAAACAATCTCTGCTTCATTTGTTTTCTTCCCTTATGTAATAATAATGGCCATTTATACTTTGGTATACCCAGTTCCAGGGTTAGATAGGATAAACTATGATTTTTTAATTTATTAATCATTTGTTTGTTCAATAATTTTGGATGATCTGTTAAATTGTGTGCAATATCAATAATCAGCCAAAAAGAATCTGCTATAGTACCGTCAAAATCAAAAATATAATTTTTCATGTAGTTTAGTCCGTTTCCAACCCTTTTATTTGTTCGTGGTTTAACCCATAATAATGAGCGATTTCATGCCACAACGTATGTTTAATATTTTCCTTAAGATCAATTAAATTTCTAGACCCTTCCTGAAGAGGTTCTTTAAATAGAGTTATTTTATCTGGTAGAGTTTTTTGAATACCCTGTCTTTGGCTTAAGGGTATTCCCTCATACAATCCGTATAATGTATGGTATTTAGCCACATTTAGTCTTTTTAATTGTTCTTGGCTCGGCCTATCTTCAACAATAATTGCTACGTTTTTTAAACTTTGAATATGGTTTTTGGGCAATTCGTCAATACTTTCATTAATAAATTCTATAAAAGTATCTCTTGAGATATTAACCATTTTTTTTGAAGATTTCTGAATATATAGATTTTGTTGTTTTATCAATTTCGTAACGTAAGTTGGGAAAAGGAACCCCTTCTCTAGCCGAAACACCTTCTAGAGCCCAAAAAATCCTTTCAGAAATCCCCCAGCCACAAGTAGGTGGCATGCCATATTCTAGCATTTCAACAAAATCAATATCCAGCATTTGAGCTTCATTATCTCCACTATCTCTTAATTTTTGCTGATCGATAAATCTCTTAAGTTGATCTACAGGATCATTAAGTTCGGCATATCCATTTCCCATTTCAGTACCAAGAAAGACTGGATGAAATCGTAAACTCAGTCTTGGATCTTTTGGATCAACCTTGGCTAGCGGAGATATTAGGACCGGTTCATAAAGCAACCAAAGTGGACCGGCCAACTCTTTTCGAATAAGTTTCCATAGATTATCCATTGCTCTTGGTATATTGATCTCACCATCTAAAATTACTTTATTATTGGCTAAGATCTCTTTCATTTGGGCTAAATCAGGATGAAAGACGTCTACTCCAAATTTTTCTTTCAAAATATCTGGGTAACTGATTCTAGGCCATTTTTGATCTAAGTTAATTTTAAAGTTCTTTACCTTAAATTCTAGCTTGTTCCAGGTAGACTGAATGGTACTTTTTAACATGTCTTCATAAAAATCTATTGCTTGATCGAAATTTTGATATGCCATATAACTTTCCATAGCAATATGTTCTGGCAGATGTTCATCGGAATAATTTTCGTTTCTAAATCTTGGTCCTATATCAAAAACACGTTCGTAACCCGACCCTATTAACCTTTTCAGGGGTAATTCATGGCTAATTCTTAAATAAAAGTCCTGATTAAGGGAATCCATGTGAGTAATAAATGGACTTGCTTCAGCTCCACCAGTAGTATGTTCCAAAACCGGTATATTGATCTCAATAAAATTGTTTTTTAAAAGATACTCTCTAACATTTTGCCAAAATTTACTGCGTCTAATAAATCTCTGCTTAACGTCTTCGTTGACATTTATATCTACATATCTTCTTCGAAGCCGTTCTTCTTTATTTGAGAATCCGTCCTGAATAGTTGGCAAAGGCCTAAGTGTTTTAGTTAGTATCCTTAAAGACTCAACCAATATAGATATTTCACCCGTCTTTGTTTTACTCACTAGACCTTTGGCTTCTATAAAATCACCCCCATCCAGTAAATTAATGAGTGAGTAATCAATCTGAGAAGAATCCAAATTATTATCACGACTTTTTAAAACGTCTTTTTCTAAAAATAATTGGATCTTTGCATCTTGGTCTTTTATAACAACAAAACTTATTTTTCCAAATTTTCTAATATTTTGAATTCGACCTGCTAGTACTACTACTTCATTTTGAAATTGATCATAATTACTGAGGATATCTAGAACAGAATTTGTCCGATTCGAAACAGCGGGATATGGGTTTATCCCTAATTTTAATAACTCGTTGAGTTTTCTTAGTCTTTCGTGTCGTAGTTCTTTTAATGTAGCCATTGTAATAGTCTAAATTTTATACTATTTCTCCGATATTCTCCATTCTTTATTAAACTAAGTCTATTTTTTTATTAGAAAATTTCAATTATTTTATACGATGAAACATCCTGGGTTGTCTTAATCTCAACCATATCCCCTAGTTTTTTATTTAAAAGGCTTGATCCAATCAAGGAAACATCAGAAATTTTTCCATTTAATGGATCTGCCTCGACTGTGCCAACTATCTGAAATTCTCTCACACCCTTATCGTTCTTAATTTTTACCCTAGAACCCAATCCAATAACTTTATTAGATTTACTTTTTCGAATTATTTCGGTGTTTTGGAGAATAGCCTCAATTTCACTAATTCTATTTTCAAGTCTTTCCTGTTCTTCTCTTGCTGATTGATATTCTGCATTCTCGGCTAAATCACCTAATTCACGAGCTGCTCTAATTGATTCGGAAATAATTGGTCGCTTAGCAATAAGAGTATCTAATTCTATTTTCAAGTCTTCTATACCTTCTTCAGTTAATTTAAACAGTTTCTTCATAATACTCATTCCCCCACTTACGCTTATATAAAAACAACTCTAACTTATAATAGACTCTAGTCTATCGTATTGAACATATTCAATCTTATCTTTATTTCTTCGTTTTAATTCAACTTGTTTATCTTCAAAATCTTGGTTTACGACCACCCTATATGGTATACCGAGCAAATCTGCATCAGCAAATTTTTGGCCCGCTCTCATATCTCGGTCATCATATAATACATCAATATTTTTCCGTGTCAATAGATTATATATCACCTCTGTTTTTTCTTTACTTTTAGGATTTTCATTAATCGAAATAAGATATACCTTAAACGGTGCAATAGTGGTTGGCCAATTTAAACCTCTGTCGTCAGCGAAGACTTCAGCAATTACACCCATTAAACGGCTAACCCCAATTCCATAACAACCCATGATTATGGACTGTTTATGTCCAGCTTGATCGTTGTAATACAAACCTAATTGGTCAGTATATTTAGAACCAAGAGAGAAAGTATTTCCCACCTCAACTCCTTTTTTTAGAACCAACCTTTTTTTATCAAGAGAAAGTTTCTTTAAATTCTGATCATTATATATTTCATCATTAATCGCAATTTTGTTTGCTTCATCTACGTATATACGATCTTCACCAGCAACACTCAGAGTTTGAAATTCGTCACTAAATGTTTTACTAAAAATACCCCCATCAGCATAAGTACGGTAGGTAATATCCCCTAGGCCTAATTTAGAATAGATCTTGTTATATGACTTAATAACTTTGTTGTAAAAAATTTCATGCTCTCGTTCATTTAATGAAAAGGAGTAAAGATCTTTCATTAAAAATTCTCTTCCCCTCAATAGACCACTTTTAGCTCGAAGCTCATTTCTAAACTTAGTCTGTATTTGATAAACATAAATGGGTAAATTTTTATACGAATCAACATAGCTTTTTAAGCTATCTATAACTGGCTCTTCATGGGTAAGCCCAATGCCTAGTAGTTGTCCGTTATATAGTTTAGTTTTAAACCAATTGTCTACCTTTTTATCATCCCATCTACCTGTAATTTCCCAAATATCTTTAGGTTGAAGAGAACTCATTTGAACCTCTAAACAACCAAGTTCGTTCATCTCTTTTTTTATGATTTCGGAAATATTATCTAAAACTCTTTTACCTAAAGGTAAATAACTATAGACTCCTGACATTTCTTTATGGATAAAACCCGCTCTGATTAATAGCTGAGCATTTAGGGCCTGCTCATCGCTAGGATTATCTTTAATTGTCTTAGTGTATAAATTACTTAATCTCATATTTACCTTATATTATACTTTATCGAAAACGAACAATAGCTATAATTGGGCTCATATATAAAATAAAGAAGGCTAAACCATTTTTTAAGCCGTGAACTATCATTCCGGAATATAAACCATTTGTTTTCTCTCGTAAATAAATTAAAACCATCGAAAGAGTAAAAGTATCAATTGCTCCTGCCCATAACAAGCCACCAACACCTTCAGGAAGATGGAGAGATGCAAAAATAATACTTGTCAATAAAGCTGCCCAAATCTTAGGTAATTTAATTTTAAATGTAGTGTATAAAAAACCTCTAAATAAGATTTCTTCGGCAATCGGAGCCAGAATAACTAAACTAACGAACGTGACCACTAATTCCCAGAACCCGCTAACTGTATTAAATCCTATGTTTTGTTTTTGATTTAAATTAAGATTCTTAAATATTGAAGCACTAATCATTAAAATGACATAATAAACTACAAAATATAAAAATATTCCCATAAATCCATATAAAATATCTGAGAAATAAAATTTACGGAGTCCCAATACATCTTTTTTTAATTTCTTACGCCTCAAAAAGTAAAAAACAAATATAACGGTAAATAGTTCATAGATTAAGACAGCAAGAAATTGAGCATATATAGACGAAGAAAGCCAATTAAGTGATTGATGAAAAGAATAATTCTCTAATAAAATTGGGTAAAGAACTAAAACAAGTGGTAAAAATTGAGACACAATAAATAAAAAAATTGCATATAAAAAACCATTCCAAAAATTCCATAATTTGGGTTTTGGATTGTTTAATTTTTTATCTTTTTTCACTTAAAAAAATCTCTTTATATCTAAATATGTAACAATACCTAACAAAAATAGTAAAATAAAAAACCCAAGAGCATTGAGTAGTTCTTCGTTCTTCTGACTTAGTGGTTTTTTAATAGATCGAAATATTAAAGTAAACCATAGTCTTCCGCCGTCGAGCGCTGGTATAGGTAGTATGTTCATGATTGCAAGCGTTAGTGAAATAATTGCAATAATAAATAACATAAACAATATCCCGTTTGCACTTCCATCTTTTAGGATAATAAAGATGCCGACTGGTCCTACCAATTGGCTAGAAGCTGAGGTTTGAGCATTCTTTCTGGCAACAGTGTTGTTTGATATAAAGCCAGAAAAAATCCCAAACAGCCCTTTAATTGCTTGCCCTAAACCTTTAAAAGTAAGCGTAACTATCTGTTTTGTTGTACCCAAAGCTACAAGTGGTGCAGTCCAGGTATATCTTACAACCTGATAACCAGCTTGAAATTGATTTACTCCAACACCTAGATACACCTTTTGATGAGTTTTTTTGTAATTCTGAATTGATGCAGTACTATTTAATGTAGTAAAAGATGAGAATGTTTTATTTTTAAACGAGTAATCTATCTCAACTCTTTGACCTTGATACTTTTTGGTAAGACTAGATAAGGTACTAAATGTACTTATTTTTGTTTGTTCATAATTATTTTTCCCTATTGAAATAATCTTATCTCCAGTTTTTAATCCTGCCCTAGAAGCAGGTGAATCTTTTAAAACTTGCTGAATAATTAAGTAATTACTGGGGCTTGAAACAACATATTGATCACTTTTGAGTGCAAATTGATTTGGTATTAATTGAGGTATGCCAAAGAAACAAAGTATAATTAAAAACAAAACTCCTAGCACAAAATTTGAAAAAACTCCGGCGATCATTATTTTAGATTTAACCCACAGATTTGCAGCACCATAACTTCCGGGTTGAGTATCGGTATCGTGTTCTCCTTTTAATTTTACATATCCCCCAAGGGGCAATAGATTAATTTTAAAGATCCAACCCTTTTTAGTTTTATGTTTAAATAAAGTTGGACCGAAGAAAATTCCAAATTCTTCTGCTTTAACCCCATTTCTAGTGGCAACAATAAAATGTCCAAATTCATGGGCAATAATTAAGCCAATGAATAAAACAATCCCCAAAATCAGTATAAATAGATTCATTCTTACTTCTTTATATTAATTATTCCTTATTATACTACCTAGCCCCCTCGCTTTGAATAACAAAAACCGAAGACCTTCAGGTTAATCTCCCAACCTAAATAGAGATTACCTCTTTTTCTTTTTGTCTAGTTAGTAACTCTAGTTTAATTTTCGAATTATTAATTGCCTCATTAATCTGTTTTTGGTATCTTTTAGCTTCATCTTCACCAATTTTTTTAGCTTTCTTGTTTTGATCAATTTTAAACATAGAGTCATGTCTAAAATTCCTAATTCTTACCAAATTTTCTTCCATTTTTTGTTTAATCTGTTTAACAATTTCTCTCCTTCTTTCTTCAGTCAATGGAGGTACAACAAGTCTGATAAGATGACCATCGTCCGAGGGATTTAACCCAAGTTCTTGGTTATTTCTAATGGAAGTTACTATTGCGTTCAAATTATTCGGATCATAAGGAGTAACTTGCAACAATTTTGGATCAACAACAACGATTGATGCTACTTGATTTAACGGAGTAGAAGTACCATAAACATCAACTCTAACATTATTTAGCATAGCTACATTTGCTCTACCAGCTCTAAGTGAATGAAGTTCTTTCTCAAAATTATCCTCAATTTCCTTTAAAGAATTATTTAATGTTTTGATTATATTATCTTCATCCATTTTCTACCCTAGATTATACCACTAATATTTATTTAATTCATCCCCAGAGAAACCCGATAAAATCTTTTTATTACAATATTTTCACCTAATTTAGCGATTTGTTCTTTTAATAAATCCTCAATGGTAATTTTTTGATCTTTGACAAAAGGCTGACTTAACAAACATTTATCTAAAAAATACTTATTTAGCTGATTTTCGACAATTTTTGGAATCATATTTTCAGGCTTCTTTTCCCTTTTAGCTTTTTCGGTTAATTCATCAAGAATTTTATCTCGAGCTTCTTTAGGAACATCGTTAATACTTATGTATTCCGGATCAGTAGCAACTATCTGCATGCTAATATCTTTGACTAGATTTTGGAATATTTCATTTCTAGCAACAAAATCAGTCTCGCAATTAACTTCAACAACCACTCCAATCCTATTATCATGATTATAGGTACCTACCATACCCTCACGAGTTTCTCTTTCACTTCTTTTTTCGGCTTTAGTTAGACCTCTTCTACGCATTAACTCTAAGGCTTTGTCAAAATCCCCCCTAGATTCCTCTAAAGCTTTTTTGGCCTCAGTTAGTCCAACACCAGTTAAATCTTTTAATCTTTTAATCTCGCTTAAGTTATTAGCCATATTTCTCCTTGACTTAATTAGTTTTTTTAACTTTTGACTTTGCAGACAATATTGTTGCCTCTAGATATGAGAGGATAAGACTTATGCTTTTTAGTGAATCGTCATTTGCTGGAATTGGATAAGTTACTTTCGTTGGATCAGCATTGGTATCAACGATTGCTACGATAGGAATATTTAATTTATTTGCTTCATTAATACTAATATGATCATTAACGGCATCAACTACAAAGATTATAGAAGGTAGACCGTTCATTTCTTTAATGCCCGAATAAATATCATTTAAATCATCGACCTTTTCCTGAATTCTCTGTATCTCTAATTTATTCAATTTGTCGTTATAGGCACCAGAAACTATTTTAGACTCTAATTCTTTTAACTTTCTTATTTGAGAGCTTATAGTATTCCAGTTCGTTAAAGTACCACCTAACCACCTCTTAGATATATAGGGCATACCTGTTTTTTGAGCTACTTCTTGAACAATTCCTCTTGATTGGGGTTTTGTCCCTACCAATAAAATAGATTGGCCCTTAGATATTGCATCATAAATATAATCTAAGGCACTTTTTAAACAATCAGCTGTTTTTTCCAGATCAATTATATGGATTCCCTTTTTCTTAGAATGAATATACTTAGCCATTTTAGGATTCCATCTACTCGTTCTATGTCCAAAATGAGCCCCTGACTCAAAAAGCTTTTGAACATCAATTTCTACTATTTGATTTGCCATATTTTCCTTTCTCTTCAATTAGGTGCCAATTATATCTACTTAATATAATTGGAGGATTTATTCCTAATTTGTTTAATTATTTTACCTGATTATATATTACTTCTCTGTAAAAATCCATAGCTACATTTGTATCCCTAACACCTACTGAACTACAAGGTAATCAAAACTATAGGTCGTGTTAGGCTTAGGTGTTGAATAAACCCCAACGTTAAATCCATTTACACTTTGCTGATCAGGATAGACCATTAACGGTGCACTTATTCCGTTATTTGGAGTTATTAAAATATGTGGTATGTCTCCGTAAGCCGTATTAAAGCTTACCTTGGCTAAATCACCACTAGATGGATTAGTACCACCAGTAGCAGAAGTTCCCTTACTCCCTGTGGTTATCGAAATTATACCACTGGTATCATTTCCATTAATTGTGACTGTAGCATTAGTACCTCCAGCCGGTAGAACACTCACTCCAGGAGTAGCTCCAGTAGAAATTATGTGCCCTCCAATACTAATATTCCCCACACTAGTCATGCCTTGGACACTTAAATTACCGCTAATTGATGCACTGTCAGCTACGATCAAATTAGTAAGGGTAGTATCTCCCGATACATTTAGCGAACCCCCTATATTTACTCCATTATTAATGGTTAGCGAATTAAAGATAGCGTTATTCCCTTGTAGGCTGGTACTTCCAGTTGGACTATAGTATCCAGGCTCAACAAGTACTTGAATGATTCCATTTGAGTTTGGAGTAGTTAGTGCATAGCCAACTATATATCCTGAATTGGTAG
>JAJZWY010000005.1 GCA_021846445.1 bacterium | reverse complement strand
GCAAATTAGTGCCGTTTATAGAACTTGGAGTAGGATTTAACCCAGAACTATCCGGAAGAGACAATGTTTATTTAAATGGCGCAGTATTGGGCTTTTCTAAGAAAGAAGTAGATGAAATGTATGAAAGTATTGTGGGGTTTGCTGAACTTGAGAGATTTATGGATCAAAAACTTAAAAACTATTCTTCTGGTATGCAAGTACGTTTAGCATTTTCTATGGCAGTTAGGGCAAACGCAGACATTTTGTTGGTTGATGAAGTTTTGGCAGTAGGTGATGCAGATTTCCAAAGAAAATGTTTTTCTTATTTCCGTAAATTAAAGAAGAATAAAAAGACAGTTGTTTTTGTTACACACGACATGTCGGCGGTTAGAGAATATTGTGATAGAGCTATACTTATTGAGGGAGGTAAGATTGCAAAAGAAGGTAGAGCAGATGATGTAGCCAAGGAATACACTAAAATGTTTGTGTCTACGATTCAAGAAAATACCAACCAGGATCTTAAAAACAATAATAATGTTGATGGACAAACGAAAGAACTGAGCACAGGCAAATGGGGAGATGGATCGATAAATATTAAAACAGTTAAATCTTCACAAAAGTTATACAAAAACTATAAAGAAGACATAAAGATTGGTGTTGAATTTGAGTCACTAAGTAGTAAAAATAATCTAGTAATTGCAGGAATAACAATCAAAAATGAAAGCGGACAACCAATATGTGGAACTAACGGTAAGATACTTCATCAAAAGCCAATTAAGGTTACTAAAAATAAGTCTGTAAGAATTGATTGGCAGGTTCCTAATATTTTTAATGATGGAACCTATTTCATTGAGCCAGCTATAGTTAGAGAGAGTGATATGGAGGTTTGTCAGTACTGGGATTTAGCTACATCGTTTATTGTTGTTAACGAAAAGAAAACTCCTTATTTGGTTTCCCCTAATATTACCATGAAGGTTAAGCATGATTTTTAGGCGTCGAATTATTATTGAGGCCGATTCCATAGTGGCAAATAAAATGAGTGGCATAGGGCACACGACTTTAGAATTAATTCGAGAACTCGAAAACTTCACTGACAAATTTAAGATTACAATAATAGTGCCTTATGGCAAAAAACAAGTTGTTGAAAAATATGGTTTTAAAAACGTTTTAGTGCGCTCATTACCGCCAGGATATAGATATGTTAATTATGCTTTAACGCGTACTTCATTACCCATACCGGTAGACATTATTTATGGTAGAGGTATTTATATTTTTCCAAACTATAAAACATGGTGGTTATTATTTTCTAGGTCAGTTACTTTTGTTGATGATGTGGCCTTTAAAATATATCCTGAAACTATTAATCCTAAAAATCTTGCATATTTAAATGCTAATTTTGATACTTGGTTAAAAAGATCAAATAAAATAATTACCATCTCTAGGTCCGCTAAAAAAGAATTTGAAAAGTTTTTTCCTTTATACAGAAATAAAGTAGAAACAGTTTATCTAGGTATTAATCCGTTAGTTTTTTACCCCCGAGATAAAAACGAAATAAGTAAAGTTTTAAATAAATATAATTTTCCAAACAAAAGTTTTTTATTTATTGGAAACTTAGAGCCCAGGAAAAACATTTTAAATTTATTGGAGGCCTACAGTAGCTATTGCGTTATTAGTAAAATAAAACTACCCCTTTTAATTATAGGTGGAGATGGTTGGAAAAATAACGATATTCATAAAAAAATTAAAGATTTACAAAAAACAGGACATAAAGTTATAGTTCCCGATAGGTATGTATCAGATGATGATCTTCCTGCTATCTATACCTCCGCAACCGCACTTGTTCATGTTGCTATTCATGAAGGTTTTGGTTTACCACCTCTTCAGGCTCAATCTTGTGGCACCCCAGTCATAGCATCTAATTTATCAGTTTTTCATGAAACCCTCAAAAAAGAAAATACTTACTACGTCGATCCTACTAATATTAATCAAATTGCTAACTTCATGATAAAAGCGGAGAAACAATTTTCTAGAAACCGAATAAAAAACAGAACAAATTTAACTTGGGAAAATACCGTGATGAATCTTTTTAAAATAATTGATACAATGGTTTAAATAATGAATGAAGTAGAAGAAAATTTCCTTATATCTTATGCCCAAAACAGAGAAGACATATTGTTAGATAGCTTTTTTAAAAATATAAAAAGAGGTTTTTATGTTGATGTTGGAGCTAATGATCCTGAACATGATTCAGTAACAAAGTTTTTTTATGATCGTGGTTGGCACGGAATTAACATTGAACCAATAAAGTCTTATTATGAAAAACTTCGATCTCAACGTCCAAGAGACTATAACCTTAATATAGGTATTGCTGAAAATACTGCTATACTCAATTTTCGGGAATACTTAAGAGGTAAAGGATTGTCTACTTTTTCAAAAGAAATGAAAAACGATTATGACGCCACGTTTAACTCTGTCACCTCAAAATACATCGATTATATGATTGAGGTAGTTCCTTTAAAAAATATTTTCGAAAAATATAAAGTAAATAAAATTAATTTTCTTAAGATTGACGTAGAAGGGTTTGAATACGAGGTTATTAAAAGTAATGATTGGACAAAATATAGACCACAAGTACTTTGTGTTGAAGCTACCCATGTAGTAAAACAATGGTCCGTTATTTTGAAAAAAAATAATTATAGATTAGTCTTTTTTGATGGAATTAATGAATATTATGTAGCACAAGAACAACAAGAAGACTTAACGGATTTTTCGTATGCCGAAGCAGTATTATCTCAGCCAATTTGTACCAGTTATTTTTTTGATGTGTACAAAAAACTATACAATAGATTAGATAGAGAACGACTTATTAGTGATCATTTAAGAGTTCAGGTTAGTCAACTTAATTACGAAATTGCTCATTCGCGACGTATACGTGTTATTGCCAAGAACCTTGTACGCGCCGTGGATGCTGCGATTATTATCAACATAAATAATTTAAACAAACCTAAAATTAATTATTTAAAACCCATAGAGATAGATCAAGGTGAGGATTTTATAACTGCCCTACGACGAACCAAATGTTACGATATAGAACGTTACTATTCAGAGCACTCAAATAATAGGTTTATATATAGTTTAGTTCACGGTTTATATATGGGAATATCTAGGGTATTCTTTAAAAATATATTACGAACCCAGTATTTTTTTTATAACAGAAGGAAAAAATAATTGCTATGAATAAAATAAAACGAAACATTATATTCGATGGTCAGCTTTTTCAAAGTGCGGCCTGGAATCGTGGGATGGGTAAATATTCACTTTGTTTGTTACGAGCACTTTTTATTGAAGATAAATATAATTATGAAGAAACTTATATTATTTTTACTAAACATATGGAACTGAAAGATGAGGCCAGAAAAGCCATTGCAAACGCTATACCATCCGCAAAAATGCTATTTCTTGATTTAAGAGTACCAAAAGACCCAAATCTTCCTATCAAGAATCTCCAAGATCACAACTCTAAAATACTCAAACAATTAGTTGCAGAACAAACAAATAAAACTGACTTTTTTATTCTTTCTTTATTTATAGATCAAGTTTGTACCGTTTTTCCGAAGAATGCTAGAAAAATACTCTTGTTTTATGATTTAATACCTTTGCAATATAATATACGTTATGGGCTAGCTAGAGGCTACCCTAATTATCTGTCACGATTTAAAACATTATTTGAATCAGATGTTATTTTAACAATTTCTCAAACAGTAGCTGATGATATAGCTACATATTTAGGAATTAATAATAAACATATTTTTAATATAAATGGTGCAGCAATTGATCGCAATTTCCAATTAGCCCAAAAACCTGCTCACTTTAGAGATAAAAGGTATGTATTAATGCCGTCAGGCAATGAACTTAGAAAAAACAATTTTAGAGCTGTTCAGGCGTTTGAACTATACAGAAAAAGATACGGGGATTCAAATATTAAATTAGTGCTAACATCATTTTTTGATGATGAGACAAAACAACAACTTTTACAACAATCATCCAACCTTATATTTACCGGTAACGTACCAGAATCAAATTTATTATGGCTTTACAAGAATGCGACAACAATATTATTTGTATCTGAGTATGAAGGATTGGGGTTACCTGTTCTTGAGGCAATAGAAGCTAATAAGCCCATTGTGTGCTCTGAATTGACCACATTTAACGAAATGTCAAAAACGGCTTTTTATTACGCCGATCAATTTAACCCTGTAGATATTGCTGAAGCATTGAAAAGCGCTATAGACAAAGTGGATTTTGAACAGAAAATTTCTGAATATTCCGACATTCTCTATAAATATAACTGGTCTAATTCAGCCAGTAAGGCTATGATGGCTATTTTTGAAACACCCGATTTGGATGAAAAAATAAAACCAAGAGTAGCTATTTTTGCACCTAATCCTTCCGGTTATTCCGCTATTGGCAAAGTGGTAATGTTGCTTCACCCACAACTTAGCAAGCATTTTGATATTGATTATTATATTGAGGACGGGAAAACAAGTATGATTTTTGAACGTCCTAGCTACCTACCATATATTGCTAAAACATATAAAGCTTCAGCTTTTAATGTGAAAACATATCGCCGTTATGATGCAGTTATATATCACATTGGCAATAGTGAATATCATGTTGAAACTATCAAAAACGCGCTTTATTTACCAGGTTTCGTTATTATTCACGATACTCATTTAAAAAGTATATTCCATAGCGAACTATTAGAATATTCATATGTTGATGAAAAAAGATTAGAAATGGAACAAAAACTTAATTTACTGCAAAAAACCCAAATGACTTCTTACCTTAGTTCAATAGCAAACGGACAATTAGGTATAGTGGTACATTCAAAATATGCGCATAAAGCCCTGAAAGAAACTTGTGTAGTAGATATTCCAATTATAAGCACAAATCTACCGGTTGCTACTCCAAAAATCATTGGAACAAAAAGGAACAAGAAGTTTACTGTAGGATTTGCCGGAATAATTCATGAAGCCAAAGGAGTAAATATAGTAGAAAAAATTGCTAATTCAGCAACGTTTTCAGATATTAATGTTTCTATTTTTGGCATTCCCTTAATTCCAGCCGACACTATGAGCAGGCTTGAATCTTATCCGAATGTCAATATTGAAACTAATCTTACCGATTTTGAGTTTCAGACAAAGCTTTCAAAGCTAGATGTGCTAATTAACTACCGCCCATATTACAACGGAGAGACCTCTTTAACCACGATTGAAGCTATGCGTTTTGGAGTAGTGCCCATAGTACGAAACATAGGTTGGTTTAAAGAACTACCTAATGATTGCGTATTGAAAGCTAGTACAGTAGAACAGGTTATCGATCTTTTAGAGGACTTTCGGTTGGATATACAGAAAAGAGAATTTATGAGCAAAAACGCACAGGAATTTATGAAAAAAAAATATAGTTACGAAAATTATGCCCAAGACTTGGTAAAACTTGTTGATTGTTCTAAAAAGGTTAAAAAAAGTACCAATCACTTAATTGAAGTAGCTATTAAAAAACATGCAACTATGACTTCGCTGAAAAATATAATAACAAAACTTTAGTTAACCGTAACCCCCAACCATGCTTGACCACCCATATTCCACATAGTAGAACCTTCTAATATGGGTTGAAAATACTCTTGGTAATATCCAGGAGGTAAATTACTGGGAGCTGTGAAGGTAAAATCAAATTCTACAATCTGTCCTGGCTGAGCTACATGTTGGTTGGTTGCTAATGTAGTACCATTTGAATTATATACTGCGGCAAAAGTCCCGCTTGGTCTATCATTAGCAGGCCAAGTGGCACTAAACGGACTACTATAATTAATTGGATTACTGGTTGCCAGATGAACAGGATAAGTATTGTATTGAGGGGCACTGATGTCATCGTACCAAGGTTCATTACCGGTATTTTGGTAACGAATATATGCTGAAGCCGATTGACCTTGAGCGATAGTTGGATAATTGGATTGGCCGGCAAAAGTAGCCTGAAAAGTTATAGGCTGTACCGTAACCCCCAACCATGCTTGACCACCCATATTCCACATAGTAGAACCTTCTAATATGGGTTGAAAATACTCTTGGTAATATCCAGGAGGTAAATTACTGGGAGCTGTGAAGGTAAAATCAAATTCTACAATCTGTCCTGGCTGAGCTACATGTTGGTTGGTTGCTAATGTAGTACCATTTGAATTATATACTGCGGCAAAAGTCCCGCTTGGTCTATCATTAGCAGGCCAAGTGGCACTAAACGGACTACTATAATTAATTGGATTACTGGTTGCCAGATGAACAGGATAAGTATTGTATTGAGGGGCACTGATGTCATCGTACCAAGGACTATATCCGTCATTCATATATTTTATATAAGCTGTGGCTGTTTGGCCCTGAACTATGGTGGGATAAGAGGATTGTGAAGAATAAAGAGCACTAAATTGAGTAAACCAAAGATTAAAATAATAATCGAAATAGTAATTTCCTGAGAAGTATTCTGCTGAACTTCCCGGGTAGACATGAGGAGTGTAACAGTAGAGTGTGGCTGTAGCAGCGTTTGGCATAACAAAAGTAGCATAAGCATTACCGTAGTCGTCATAGAAAGTAATATTATTACCAGTAATTAATGGAGCGTTATAATAAGTAGGTGGTGAACCGGTGCACGGATATTGTGAAGCTGTGTAGCCCTGATAGTTCTGACCATTGATAGCTTCAATATCATAACGAAATTGCCAAGTAGCATTATCTATTTGAGCAAAAAATCCTGGGTCATAACAATTACCGCTGTCGGGACAACCATAGCCCATGGCATAGTTTAGTTGTGATGAGGTAGGATTAGGAGTAGTGATCAGAGATTGCTCTTTTTGTAGTGTAGCTAAAATTACTTCAGGATTAATACTGTAGTTCTGGGCTGCGTCATAAATAATTTGTGATGCTGGCTCTGAAATGCCACAAGAATACCCAGCTGAGTCATCAGCTGGTACGGTTGTACTACTACAATTTTCTACAGTACTAAAACTGGCAAGACCACTACCCTCGTTCACTAAAAAATTTTGGATTTGAGAAGCTGTCATAGTTCCGCTTGCCTGAAAAGCTGAATCACTAATAAGATAAGTTGTACCATTGAATTGTGTTTGAGCATACGTTTTTGGAATTTTTATTATAGTAAAAAAGAGCATAATAGGAAAGATTAATAATAAGGTAAATAAGTATTTGTTCTTTAACATAAAATATCTATTCATTTAAAAATTAACGTTAATTTCAATTAAGTTTTCTTCTTTGCCATTTGCCGTAGTACTAAAAACATCTAGTCGGCCACTAGAAGCATACGGCTTGAAGTTAATTTTTGCTGCAAAAGAGCCGTTTATTACCGGAATAGTACCTTGTGAAATAACACCCACTTGATTGTCTATTAAAATATAACCTACATTATTCACCTTAGCTAATCCTGTAACAATAGCACCCGATGAAATGGTTTGATTAACAATTGGTTCTTTTAGAACAATCGCTCCAGATTGTGATTCGGTCCATTGGCTTGATGTAGACGAAATTGAAACAGAAGACGGACTGCTTATGTTACTAGAAGAGCCCTGAGATACACCATTAGAACTTGTTGGGGATTTAAAATTATTTGTGTGTTGAGGTGTAGGTAAAACGTGAATGACTGCAGGCTCAGAAGTTTTTTTGGTGGAATTCTGCAAAAACATTTTTCGTATATTATTTAATTGAGTTAAGCCTAAAAGAATAACCACAGTAGCTACAATTAATATTATTTTTTTCGTTTTTTTCACTTCTTAATTTTAACATATTTTGACACATAGTACCATATTACCGTCCTACATTCTCTCACTATCTTTCCTACATTCTCTCACTATCTTTGCAATATAAATAGTAGGCGTCCTAAACTGTAGTTACTATTAATAATTACAAGAAAGGAGCCTACCTATGGCTTATTCTATCAATCCTAAACTATCTAAAACCAGAGCATTATCTTTGTTATGTTTAGTTTCGCAATAGACACTATAAATATCGAGAAGTAGCTAATTGACCATTAGCTCTTAGTTGTAAAATTGTTTGGGTGGATTCGTCTATACTATCATTAAGTTCTTTATATCCTAGGCTACCTATAGCGTATTGATAAACATAGAAATCCGAACAAGGCGTAATCTTTGATGGTTTAATAGGCAAATATTCGTCTGAAGGGGAAATATTTATCGGACTACTAGCATTTTTGTTAACAATAACGAACGAAAAATGTCTATTTTCATATTCACCAACACTAATTTGCCACGGAAAAGCAATAAAGTTTGGTAGTATTTGTACAGCCTGTTCATTAGTGCGACCATATACATCAAGGGCTCGAATAGTCCAATATGAACCCACTCCATAACTCGTTTTATTATCTAAAGCTTCAGATAAACAAGAGGGGCTAGTATAAGTTTTTGAAGACAAAAGTCTAGCGGTTTGTTTTATAGATAAACTACCTAAGACTATTACTCCTAAGGAGATTAGAGCAACAATAAACAAAATTAATTTATTGTGAGCTTTAAGTACCCGTGCTTCTGTTATGGGTAATAGTCCAAGTAGAGGAAAAACCAATATGGGGGTAAGATAGCGACTAACTCCACTGCCACTGGCAATAGAGAAAAATATTGCCCAAATAAATATCAAAACTGCTAGCAAGGACAACATTAAATATCTTTCATCTAGTATGTTATTTTGTTTGTGTGTTTGGCAATAAATCCAATAAACAACATACACCAAAGAAAACAAAAAAAATAAGATCGCTAGAAATAACTCAATTCTACCGGGGAGATTATTTAAATAGGTTATTAATATGTTGTGAAAGAGGGTAATAGTCTTTGGGATATTTGTTGTCAATATATGATTACCTGATGATTGTCCGATCATATAGTTAAAAGGTTTTCGAATCTCATAACCCACGACACCACCTAAAAGTGACGGTAATCCCATTAGAAGAAGCTTTTTGGGGTTTATTTTAGTGATTACTGATAGAACAATCAAAGTTATAAAGAGTGGAAATAAAAATTCGATAGCAAACAATGGGTCAGAAAAAGTCGATAAAGCAGATAAGATAAAACCGATAACAAATAAAACTAAAGACCTATTGTTATACTTGGTGTATTTGTATTGAAACAACATAATTCCTAGAATAGCTATACCAGACAAAATAACACCGTAATAGTAAGCATTAAATAAGAACAAAGTAGCAATCGAAGTAAAGTTTATTTGTGGCTGTCGTTCTAGGATCATATAAAACAAAAACAACAAACAACAACTTAGTGCAAAGAGTCGTTTGTAGATATTGGGTATGTTTTTAAACCCACTGGCCACCCATCTAGTGAGGGCGTATAAAACCACAATATTTAGATAAGCGTTGAACACAATAGAAGCCCGAATAGAAGTAGTTATGATACTACTAAATGCATAAAATAGACCTTCCGGAAAGATATTAAACTGAGAAGATGATATCCAAATAAATGGAGTTTTGCTTAAAAGCGCCTGTTTCATTATAGCTAAGGTTAAGGAGTCTCCGTTGTATAGAAATAATTGCATCCAGTTAGTATTAGCGATATGGCGCATTTCGATTGTTATAGCAAAAAGTAAAACAAAAACCGGCCAAGTTTCTCTAATAAACAGTTTTAAACCATTAGGTAATTTATTGTATTGCTTTTTTATAACCATTTATTGATTTTAATTTTAAAAAAGGAACCAACAATAAACTACTAATTAAAGTATTTTTGGGCATTTTTGATACCCCGTGTTTTCTGTCAATAAATATTATAGGAACTTCTTTTGTATGTTTTGCTAAGTTGAGAGCAACATACTTAAGTTCTAGAAGGAAGCTATAGCCATTTGTATGCAATATATCAAAATTAATTTTTTTCAATAGCCTTGAAGAATACATATTATATCCCCCAGTATAGTCATGAATTTTTGTTCCTAGGATTAGACAAGCGTACAGGTTTCCTGCACGGCTTAAAAGTTTACGCAAAATAGTCCAATCTGGTGTACCCCCTCCTTTAATGTAACGGGAGCCTACTATTAGATCAGCTTCTTGTATAGAGTCTAAAAAATTAGGTATATATTTTGGATCGTGTGATAAGTCGGCATCCATCTGTAGAATATAATCATACCTTTTTTCACTTAAGAGATATTTAAATCCATCTATGTAAGCACTTCCTAAACCTTGCTTTATTCTTCGCTTTAGTACTTTTATCCGAAAGTTCTTAGTTTTTTTACCCTTAGCCAGGTTTTTAGCAACTATACTAGTTCCATCTGGAGAATTGTCGTCAATTATGAGTAAAGTATAATCCACATTGGTAGTATTATCTGTAACTAATTTGATTCGATTAACCAACTTGGGAAGATTCTTGGCCTCATTATAAGTTGGTACTGCTATAGCTAGCCGTGCTTTAATAGTTTTACTCATGTTATTATGTATTCTATGTCCTTTAGACATTTTAGATATTATAGATTAGTTAAAAATCCGTGGCAATATAAAATTTTTAGATTTGGTTGCATCGGAACAGTCAATACTTTAATTGATTTAAGTATTCTAAACCTCCTTGTTATAACTGTGCATTTAAATCCCCTAATTGCCAACCTTATATCAGCATCGGTTGCGATTACAATATCATATTTCTTGAATCATCATCTAGTGTTCAGAGATCCTAGACCCAGTAATTTTAAACAATTTATACACTTTTATCTAGTGACAGGATTAAGTATTCTAGCTGTGCAGGATATTATAATTGCAATGTTTACTCATTATGTTGGAGTTAAAGATAACTCATTAACTTCGTTAATTAGAGATTTTGGTTTGTCGATAAGCGCTAAAGTCATTAACCTAAATCTAGGTAAATTAATAGCTGTTGTTGGTGGTATGGTCTGGAATTTTCTTTGGTACCATAAAGTAGTGTTTAAACATCATGAAACTGAATTAAACATTGATAATGCAAACAAAGACAAGAACCTTATTAAACGATTTGAAGATAAAACATAGATATCCATTAAATTATTTATCTATTTAGCTTTGAGTGATTAATGTATATGATTATACTTTTATTTACTTTTTTGGTTTGTTTATTCAAAGGATAAGGTTATTTAATTAATAGCCCGTTGATATCCCTCAGAAAACTATATGATATCCTTGTTTTTTTATTTGGTTATGTCATCTTGATGGTGTTGCTAACACTAAGGATTTTTGAACGAATTCATGTCTTTAATTTCCGTTTGGGATTAATAGTGAACGAACAAAAGCCGAATTTATAAGTTATTCCGCGAAATCTGTCAGAAGACAGATTATAGTGCACTACTGAACTATCTCAAAAAACCAATCATGTATACCGACAGAAACAGAGTATTCTATTCAACAAGAAGAATATAGGTCAATACGAGTTATTGAAATTATCAGATACAAAATGTATTATGTACTGATATGATAACTGTAATAATTGCAGGTGGTTCGGGTACTAGACTTTGGCCGATATCGCTACCCGAATATCCTAAACATTTATTAAAAATAAATGGACATAAATTAACCTTGCTTCAACAAACATACCAAAGAGCAAAAAGATTGAGTACTCAAATATATGTGGTATCAGAGGTGGGACATATTAAATATGTAAAAGAACAACTTCCTGAGCTTAATGGAAATAATTTTATTTCAGAACCAGCCAGAAGAGGAACAGCCAATTGTATAATAGCAACCTTAATTAAGATAAGAGATCAAATCAATAAAGATGAACCTATTGCAATATTGTCTGCAGATCACTATATTCGTGACATCGATGGATTTGAACAAACTTTTAAAATAGCATCTAAAATGAGTAATCAATATAAACAAATAGCTTTAATAGGGATTGAACCCTTGTATCCAGCAACAGGATTTGGCTATATTAAAAAAGATAAACTCCTAACTCATGATAACTCTGTATATTCTGTTCATTCTTTCAAAGAGAAACCAGATTTTAAAACAGCTAAAAAATATTTAGAGACAGGAAAATATTTATGGAACTGTGGGTATTTTGTAGCCTCTTTTAATACGTTTATTAAACAAATGAAGTTATGTGCTAAACCATTGTATGAGAACTACAAAATACTAGAAACTTCTGAAGAAAAATTTAATCAAAATTATATGAATCTAGAAAACCAAACCATTGATTATGGTCTTATCGAGAAAGTCAAAAACTTAATTGTTGTTCCAGCTTCTTTTGACTGGCTAGATTTAGGTTCTTATTCAGACCTACACAAGGTAGTAGATAGTGACCAAAAAGGCAATCATTTTAAGGGTAAAAATATAGAAAGTTTTGAAGTAGAAAATTGCTTTATTCAAAATTATGAAGATAAACCCTTAATTGCGATTGGACTAAACAATATAGTAATTGTTAATACGCCTAAAGGGATATTGGTTACCAGAAAGGACTTATCTCAAAAGGTTGGAGAACTAAGTAAAAAGTTTTATAACAAATGACTAAAAAATTAATAGCTTTTGATTTAGACGGAACTCTAGCTCCTAGTAAGTCTGCCTTACCCGAAAGGATGGGTGAGGTATTAAATAGATTACTCAATAATTTTATGGTATGTGTAATCTCTGGTGGTAAATTCGAACAATTCCAAAAACAAGTTTTAAGTTCTAATAAACTAAAAGATGCTAAGCTTGAAAATCTACACCTGATGCCTACTTGTGGAACAAGGTATTATGTATCTAAAAACAAAAAATGGGAAGTAGTCTATGAAGAAAACTTCACTCCTCGGCAAAAGCAAAAAATAATAACAGCCCTTAATAAAGGTTTAGATTCTCTAAACCTAAGAGAAAAGAAAGTATATGGAGAGCTAATTGAAGATAGACTAAGCCAGATAACGTTATCTGTCCTAGGACAAGACATAGTAGATGTTTTAGGAGAAAAAGGTATTCAGATTAAAGAAGCTTGGGATCCAGATAACTTAAAAAAAGAAAAACTAAGAGAATTTGTAGCACCCTTAATTCCGGAATTTGAAGTTAAGGTGGGTGGACTAACATCTATTGACGTCACTAAACCTGGGATTGATAAAGCATATGGAATGAAGAAACTAATGGACGGATTAAATCTAGTCAAAGAAGACATTTTGTTTGTTGGTGACAGGCTATCACCCGGAGGAAATGATTATCCGGTTAAAGAATTTGGGATAGATTCAATTGAGATTAATCATTGGCAAGAGACAGCTTTGGTTGTTGAAACAATTTTAGCAGTAATCTAGTTATTCTACGGTAACCGATTTTGCTAAGTTTCGAGGTTTATCGATGTTGTTCCCCAATTCTAGGCTGAAATAATAGGCAAAGAGTTGCAGGGCTACGGTTATAATTTGGGTAGCAGTTTCTTCGTGACTTTCAGGAACATAAATAAGATCGTCAACCATGTTTTTAATTTTCTGATCTTTGAAATTAGTGATTAAGACTATTGGTCCTCCCCTGGACCTAATTTCTAACAAATTAGAAATTGTTTTTTTATATAGATCACCTTTAGTTGCAATAACTATTGTTGGGAATGTTTTATCAATCAACGCAATTGGTCCATGTTTCATTTCTCCTGCCGAATAACCTTCTGCATGAACGTATGAAACTTCTTTTAATTTCAGAGCTCCTTCTAGGGCAATAGGGTAGTTATATTTTCGTCCAATGAATAAAAAGTTTTTATATTTAATATATTTATGAGCTAATTTTTGGATTTGATCTGATTGGCCCAAAACCGCCCTAATTTTATCAGGTAATTTTAATAATTCTTCAGATAAATTATCAAAAGACTTAGTCCTTATTTTAGCAAGCCTAAGGGCAAGTAAACTCAAAACAGTTACTTGAGCGATAAAAGCCTTGGTACTTGCAACCGATTTCTCGTTTCCGGCATGACAGTAAACTCCAGCATCGGTTATTCTACTAATTGTGCTTCCAATGCTATTAACTATTCCAAGTTTTAGTACCCCAAAGTCCTTGACTTTATTGATTGCTGCAATTGTATCTGCAGTTTCGCCAGATTGAGAAATTGCAATCAAACAAGTACTTCGAGATATTGGTTCATTTTTATACTTAAATTCACTTCCTAGTTCTACTTCTACAGGAATGTCGCTGAATTCCTCAATTAGGTACTCACCAATTAAGCCAGCATAATAAGAGGTTCCACAGCCTACTATAATAATCCTATCAATGTGGTCAAGTTGAGAACTAACATCATCTAGTCCCCCTAGTTTAATTTGGTGCTTTGGACTAAGTCTACCCTTAATGGCAAGCTCAACAACTTCAGGTGCTTGATTAATTTCTTTAATCATATAATTAGGCCAATCTCCAAGATTATTTTGTTCATTTCTTTGATTAATAATCTCAAATTTAGCAAAAGACGGTTTATTATCCTTTTGATTAAATACTTTAATCTTTTTTAAAGAAATCTGAGCTACATCGTAGTCATTTAAAAAAGAAATAGATTTTGTTCTATTTGTAATTGCGCTAGGATCAGAACTTACAAATATTTTATTCCCAGCCTTTCCTATAACTAAAGGACTTCCTAGTCTTGAAACAAATAGTTTATCTGGTTCAATTGTTGAAACTAAACAAATTGCATATGTTCCTCTAAGATCATCTAGAGTCATTCTAAGGGCTTCAGACAATGAGCCAATCTTTTTATAGTAGAAATCTACTAGATTTGGGATTACTTCACTATCTGTCTCAGAAACAAATTTATAACCTCTATCAATTAATTTAGACTTAATCTCTAAGTAGTTTTCAATTATACCATTATGAACAACGAAAATATTATGATCATTATTAAAATGAGGATGAGCATTTGAAATACTCGGCTTTCCATGAGTTGCCCAACGAGTATGACCGATAATTAATTTTCCATTAGGCCTTATTGTCTTTACTTTTTGAACTAATTTATCTATTCCTCCAACTTGCTTTATTAAATTAGTTTGCGAAGAACTATTAATAATACAAATTCCAGAAGAATCATAGCCTCTGTACTCAAGATTTTTGAGTCCATCAAGAACATAATCGACCCCATTATCAGTACCAATATATCCAATTATTCCGCACATATTATTTACTCTTATTCAAGACATCTTTTATAAAAGTCCTGATTTTTTGATTAAAAACTTCTTCCGAAAAAGCTAAAGAACTTTCATAAACTTTTTGATAGTTAAATTTTCGAGTGGTTAACTCTTCGATAGCTTTTGTTAAGTTTTCGGTGGTTTGTCTATTAAAGAAAATTCCATTCTTCTTGTTTTTAAGATAATCAAGTGCTCCACCCTGTTTATAGGCAATAACCGGAGTTCCGGCAGCAAGTGCTTCAACAGCTACAATCCCAAAGTCATCTTTACCTGGAAAGATAAAGCCCAGAGCTGACTGAAATTGTTCAACTAAGGTTAAATCATTTACAGATGTTAAAAAAGTTATAGATTTTTTGGCAATTTTAAGAAGTTTTTTATGTTCTGGTCCATTGCCAATAACAATTAATGGTATTTTCAACCTGTTGCATGCCTTAATGGCCAAATCAAAGCGTTTGTATGGAGTTTGTCTTCCAGCGATGACCAGACCATGTCTTAAATTAGCAAAGTCCTTTGGTTTAAATTTATTAATCTCTACTGGGGGGTGAATAACGGTAGCTTCTCTATTATAAAATTTTTTAATCATTGATTTTGTATACTCAGAATTAGTTATTATATAATCCGGTTTTTTAGCAGCAAGTTTATCCCACGCTTTAAGTGGTTTATCTAAAATCTTAAGACTGATCTTTGCGATCCAATTGAACCCTTTTGGAAAACCGGGTGTTTTTAGATATTCATCTTGTCTTGTCCAATAATATTGAGTGGGTGAATGTAGGTAGCAAATATGAATTGTGTTAGAGCCTGTTTTTACAGCCTTTGCCTCCGCTCCAGAACTAGATATTACTAAGTCATATTCACTAAGGTCTAATCTACTAAAGGACCAAGCTCTAAGAACTGGAAGAAATTTTTTTAAGCTTTTTGGTAATTTAGATAACCAAGTTGTTCGAACATCGGCATCCTTAAACCAATCAATTTTTTTGGGATCATATTGAGAGGTATAAATAGGTGCTTTAGGATAAATCTGGTGTAGATTAAGTAAAACTTTCTCTGCTCCACCAATTTCTGTAAGCCAGTCACAAACTAGTGCGACTTTCATTAAATTGCTCCTTTGTGAAATAAAACAACAGAAAATGTACGGGCAAGTATAATTAAATCGAACCAGAAACTCCAATTCTGGACATAGTAGAGGTCTAAATTGCGCCTCTCTTCAAAATTAATTTCTCTTCTCCCAGAAATTTGGGCAAGCCCAGTAAGGCCTGACTTAATAGATAAAATTAAATCTTTTTTATCATATTTATTAAGCTCAAATTCATCTAAAGCGCGTGGTCCAACTAAACTTATGTCTCCTTTTATGACATTTAATAGTTGCGGTAATTCATCAATACTATATCTTCTAATAAATCTACTAAATTTAGTTGTTCTTGGATCATCTTTCAGAAAATCACCATTTTCTCTATATTCTTTGATTAAATATTCTTTACCCATTATCTTAAAAGCAGCTTCAGGCGTAAGACCGTTATATTTGGGTCTAATTGTTCTAAATTTATAAATTTTAACCTTTTTACCATAAGCCGTAAGTCTTGGTGTACTATAAAAAATTGAGTTTTTGGGAGATGATATAAATTGAAGAACAATAACCACCAACCAAACTGGCGAAGATATAACAACCAAAAAAATTCCTAAAATTAGATCCATTAATCTTTTAACAACTTTTCCCCAACCAATAAGGGCGGTTTGATGAACAGATATAATTGGAATGGAGTTGAATAGATCCGTTTTAATGTTTCCAGTAAACAATTCTTCATTACCCGGAATAAATTTATAAGCGATATGATTATTTTGAGAAAAAGCGAGAACTTGATCATTCTTTTGTGGAGAAGAGTAAAGTTCGGTTTGGAATATAGTATGAACTTTTTTGCCATTTATTTTTGTAATAAGTTGATCAAAATCGGTGTATATTTTAAACGGACTATCTTTTAAATAGTTACTTTGATGGGCTGAAACAATCCCGACTACTTCATATCCCGACGTTTTGTTTCTAAGATGATCTATTAATGATCTTGCAGAAGGGTTATCTCCAATAATTAAAGCCTTGTTTGTTCCTATTCCAACCTTGAATAGATGTTTTTGAGTTTCTCTTGATATGTTTCTAAAAATTAAAACCGAGATGATTGAAAAAGCAAAACCATAAATAACGACAAGTCGAGCTGGGAATATGACCACATTTAACATGTAGCTATAACTGATTAAAAACAATATGCCAATAAATGAACCAGAGATTACCTTACCTAGCTCTATAAATCTGTTTTGATAACCCGATTCTTTGTAAAGACCCAATATCCCAAAGACAATTAGCCAGAAAGGAACTAACAAGAACAAGAATTTCAAATAATTAATTGCATAAATATGAGCACTTGTAGCTCTGTGATCAATAGATACTCTTAAAATGTAGGCCACCGAAAGACCAAAAACTATACTCAGTCCATCACCGACCAATAAACAAAAATTGTAGATTATAGAAGTATTGTTGCGCATTTTATGAAATTTAGATTAGCTATACCTAAATATAGTCTATAGTATAACCCTTTTTAAATTATTTTATCTTATTTTAGAGGAGTATAATTAAATTAGTAAAAATGGAAAAAATTTGGAACAAGATTAATATAGCTAAAATATCTTCAGTAATAATTTTATTAATTTTGTTTTTAATCCCGTTTCAGGGTTTTATAACCGTTTGGCCGAGCAGTATCTTTGGCCACTATACTTTATTTAGACTTTGGAAAGAATTTTTGTTAGTGATTATTCTACTGATTTCTATTTACTATTTAATATCAGATTTAAATATTCGAAAAATAATTTTCTCAAATAAATTAAGTTGGCTAATAATTGGTTTCCTTGGAATTGAGGTTTTGTGGGCTATTGTTGCCTATTTTAATAAAGATGTTTCCACAAAAGCACTATTTTTTGGTCTATTACTAGATTGCCGTTACTTTATTTTTTTTGGGATAACCTGGATCATTGCCCTAAAGAACAGAGATTTGGTTAAGTTTATCCCCAAAATAATTTTAGTTCCAGCAATGATTGTAGTTTTTTTTGGTCTTGCCCAAATATTTATATTACCTCATAACTTTTTAGCTCATTTTGGCTATAATTCCAAAACCATCTTGCCCTTTCAAACTATTAATAGTAATTCTAAATATATTAGAATTATATCTACCACTAGAGGGGCAAATCCTTTGGGTGCATATTTAATTATCCCGATTAGCTATTTAATTTATGTTTTTCTTAGAAAATTTAAGAAAATAAATGGTCAAAAAATAAAAATAGCTATTTTTACATTACTTAGTTTATTTGTTCTCTTTTTTAGCTTTTCTAGGAGTGCTTGGATTGGAGCATTTGTTGCTGGGTGCATAATAGTATTTTTTTCTATTAGAAATAAAAAAACTAGATCGCGTATTTTAATTTTTGGAATAGCTATTTTAATAGTTTTATCTCTAGGTTTGTTTATTGAAAGAAATAATCATAGGATTCAAAATCTGTTATTTCATACTCAAGCTAACTCTAAAATCAAGGTCAGTTCAGACCAAGCCCATTTAAGCGCTACACTAAATAATTTAAAAGAGACTATTAAAAATCCACTTGGAAGCGGTCCGGGCAGTTCTGGACCTGCCTCATTTTATAACAAAGACTCGATAGCTCGGATCCCAGAAAATTATTATATTCAGATTGCCCAAGAAGTAGGGGTAGTTGGTTTAATTATTTATTTAGCAATAATTATCAAAATAATAGTGGATCTGTCCAGGCACAAATTTAGCAATAAATATAGCCTCTTTTTGGTTGCTTCTTTGATCGGAATCTCAGTAACTAACTTCTTTTTAATGGCCTGGACTGACGATACTCTCGCATACCTTTGGTGGGGACTGCTTGGAATTAGCTATGCTAGTTTTAGCTATCCCAAAAGCACTGTTTTAAAAATAACTAAGTCATAAGAATGTCTAGACATGGAACAATCTAAAATACGACCAACTAAAAAACAAAAAGACCTCCTAGATTTCATTCGTCAATTTATATCAGAGCATGGCTACAGCCCGAGCTATAGAGAAATTATGAAAGGTCTTAATTATAATTCGGTTGCGACTGTTGCCCTACATATTAATAATCTTCTTAAGAGAGGACAACTTATCAAAAGAGATCACTCGGCCAGATCCTTAGAGGTTCTAGATAATCACATGGAACCTAAGATACTAACTAATCAAATTAAAGAATCAGAAGAAAAATGGTTGATTGAGAAAGTAGAATATGCCTTTAAACAAATTGAGCAACTAGGGGATGAAATAAAGAGCACTAGCTTAGATGATTTATATGTTTTAGTTGGAGCACTAAAAATATTAGGTATTGAAGGTGGTGCTCAAAGTTTTGTTTCTCGGCTATCTATCCTAAAAAAGAGACATGAACAACTTTAGACGAAGTTAAAAATACTATATTCAATAATTATAAAAAGACTTAGAATAAGTTTAACATTAAAAAATAAATGAGCTGGAAGTAGGTGAAAGTCCTACACTGTGCCGCAACGGTGATGCTTTTTAGCTAAGTCCGACACAGCTAAAAAAAGGAAGTTATGGTAGCCGAGCAGCTAGACTTTTATCCTCAAACAGAACTGCAAACTAGATATGTAGATATTATCGATTTAGATAATATCAATTTGTTGGCTGATTCTAAAATATTTTTCCAAAAAAAAGCCCAAAATATTCTAAATGAAAGAGAACAAAAATTAGTTTTTGGCCAAGGAAACGACGTGCCACTGGCAATTAACGTATTGTCAACGGTTCAAAAATATCTATATGAGGACAACTCTTCAAAAAAAGAAAGCTATTACCAAGCAATCGAACAAGACTCTTCTAGATTACTTCTAGAAGCAATGCGCAAAAATTCGTGGGAATATTACCCTCCGGTCTACGAAGAATATGATTTAACCAAAAATGATCTCAAAGCAAACGAGATATATTTAAATGAAGTTTTGGTTAATGGGCTTAGTCCATGGGCCCATAAAGAGGAACAGGCAATTAGGATTCAAGAATTTATCGAGCATCAAATTAATTTAGAGATTATAAATTTACTTCTTGAGGATGATTCTGAAGTTATCTTACTGAGCATTAAAGAATGTCCAGATTATGTAATTGACGAATATAACAATACAAATGATTTAGAAAATAGCTATGGGGGTTATGTACCAGAAGTAGAAAAAATGGTCATCCAGTTAACAAAATTATCTAAAAATGGAGCAAGCATAGAACAAATTGGGCTTCCGGGAAAGAACATTAATCATCACACCATAATCCAGTTTTTAAACGAAAAACAGGTTCTTTGCAATTCGGATTTATCCAAAATGGAGCTACGCCAAAAACAATTCATTATCAGAAATCCGTCAATAACAATTCTAGATATCGTAGCCCAATTGGATGAATATAGTTCCCAAAAACTAGCTAAAAACGTTTTTCTGGGTGAAGTTATTAAAGCTCAAGAAGAAAAAAATTATTCAAAAGCCGTTGAGCAGTCAATCTCAAGACAAAAAACGATCGAAACAAAGGTAAAAAATATTAGTCATTTTCTAATTGATCTTTGTGAACAAGACTTAAATCCAATTGTTGCTGAAAATGAATTAATTAAGTATTTAAAGAAGATCCTTTTTGAGCATGTTTTAGAGCACAACGATCAGGCCAAGACTATATTTGATGAAAGAACTGCACATAATATTTCAATTATTAATAACTTAATTATTGATCAAAAGAATGATCAAGCTCTAAGTTTAATTAAAAGTACATTTAGGAGTGCCCCAAGAGTAGGATTTTGTGGAGCAGGTAGCTGTGGATTAATAGCTATTAATCAATTTTCCCAAGAAGCTAAGGTTGTTCATGGACTAGGTCTTAAGGGTGAAGTTATCAAAGATACCGTTAGAGTATGTGTTTTTTGTGGCAAAAAAAACATATTTTATGATTCTGGGGGGAACAAAGCTTGTGCAAGCTGCAAGAGTTCTGAAATAAATAAAAAGATTAAGTTAAATTTAAGAAAATCGGCATAATATAGGGTTATGAAAATACTTAGAGAAAAAAATAATAATATTCAAAAAATCGGTTTTTATTCCGGATCATTTGATCCTATTCATTTAGGGCACATAACTTTTGCACTTCAAGCACTTAAAAAGGCTAAGTTAGATGTAGTTTATTTTTTACCAGAGCGTTTTGGAAGAAACAAAATTAACCAGGAACATTTTGGTCATCGTGTAGAAATGATTAAACAGGCTATTAAACCACACCCAAGGCTTCAACTTTTGGAGTTAAGCGATAAACAATTTGACGTTAAGAGAACGTTTATCAAACTTCAAAAAATATTTTCAGGCAGTAAGTTACATTTTTTGTTTGGTTCAGATATTTTACCCCAAATGAACGATTGGCCCCATTTTCAGAAATTAAATCAAGAATCTAAAATAATCATTGCAACTCGTAAAAATGACTCTATAAAGAATCTAAAACGAGTAATTGAGCTCAACAACTTTAAAAATATTAGCTTTATCCAATCCCTAACCCCGAATGTTAGTAGTTCAATTATTAGAGAGGCTTTATACAATAATCAAACGGCAGAAGGGGCGTTAAGCAGTGTCTTAAGATATATAAACAAACACTGGCTTTATGTATCCCTAAGATAGCTATTTAGTAGTAGTTGGAGCTTTAGTTTGAACAGTTGTTCCCGCGTTAACCTGTACTGTTGAATTATGCTTTGACAAGACTTGCTTAATTTCGGCATTTATAACTTTCTCAAAAGCAGGAACCGAAATTCCTACTTGAATTTGCTTACCGTTTAAGAAAAATGTTGGGGTTGCGTTCACCCCCAGACTATTGCCAGCATTTTCATCAGCAATGATTGTATTATTAACTTCTGAAGAATTATAAAGCTGATTAAATTTATTAACATTTAATCCTAGGCTTGAGGCGTATTGATCGAAGACCGGCAATGGATTAGTTGTTCCAATCCATCCTGGATTAGCTCCGTTACTGTTATAGTAAGCCTGATTAGCCTGATATAAAAGATCATGCATTTGCCAGAATTTACCCATCAAACTAGCTGCTTCGGCTGCTCTTGCGCCAGCAAAAGCATTTGGATGAATTGATGTGAGTGGAAAGTTTCTAAATTGAAAATAAATTTGAGTATTATATATTTGGGCAATTTGTTTTACCACTGAATAGTATTCTCCACAATAAGGGCACTGATAATCACCATATTCTACTAAGGTTATTCCATCTTTTCCTAAGCCCTCGATATGCTCACTTGGTTTAGAATTTGTGGTAGATGGTGTCGATTTTCCGGTTAAGCTGAAAATTCCTATTAAGCCAATAACAACAATAATAACGACGATCCAAAATTGCTTAGACATTTAAACTCCTCTAATATTTATTATTACTTAATTATACTAAAATTGAACCAATTTTAAAAAATCAATAATCAAAGTATAATTACTTTAATATGGTAGATTTTATTTTAGCCTTAGTTTTTCTTTTTTTAGCTTTTATATTTTTAGAACTCGAAAAAGGATATAAAATTTTACCACTCGATGAACTACGCTTTAGGGCAAAACAGAATAATCCTGTCTATGACTTAATCTATCGTGTTAACACTTTTAATAAAGCTCTTGATTATACACTTTGGTTTTTAATCACTCTGTCTGCCACTCTTGGCGTAGTTTTGTTTAATAAGATAGCACCGTTTTGGATAGGTCTAATTGCAGTTGCACTATTTTTATTTATACTGTTCATCTGGTTACCTAATAGGAAACTAAATAAAACTTCTATCTTTTTTATTAAAAACTTTACTCCATTATTAATAAAGTTTTTAAATATTAGCTATCCTTTATTCGGAAGATTAAAACTTAACAAAGAAAGATCAATTCATTATCAAAATTCTGTTTTTGAATTTGGTGACTTAAAAAAGTTTTATAAAAATCTGTCCCATAAAGACGATATTCGGATAACAAATGATGAACTGAAGATTTTAATTAATTTTACGAAATTATTTACTAAATCTGTTTCGGAAGTAGGTCAAAACTACTCCAAACTAACAAAAATAAAAGTATCTGATCCAATAAGCCCAGTCGTTCTTGATGAGCTTTATAAATCAAAACAAGACTTTATCCTTGTTTTAGATAAACAGAAAAAAGTGGTTGGATATTTAGATATCAAAAATGTAGACATTAGAAAAGAAGGTAGAGTCGAAGATTATATTCAAACAGATCTAAATTATTTATCTGAAGAGGATAGCTTAATAGAGGTTTTCTTGGCTTATCAAAAAACCGGATCTTTGGTTTATTTAATTGTTGACGATAATCAAAAAACAGTTGGTCTTATTAATGTCAAAGATGTTATTGACTTAATTCTTAAAAACAAGAATTTAGTAAATGATTTTAATTATTCTTCAATTGATGAAGTTTCCAAAAAATATTTAAATACAGAAATTAATCCTAGTGATAAAATAGAGTAAATAACAATAAGGTAGGTAATGAAAAGATCTTTTAGTATTGACGGACTTAGTTTGGTGGGTCAGGGAATAATGGTTAAGGGATGGGTTCAGTCCAGAAGAGACCATGGAGGGCTTATATTTGTTGACCTAAGAGACCATAGAGGTATTATTCAACTAGTTTTAACACCCGAAAAAGGAGAAGCCTTCAAAATAGCCGAAAAAATACGTGATGAATTTGTAATTCAAGCAAACGGCACGGTTCGAAACAGAGAAAAAGGTTTAGTTAATCCAAAACTTACAACTGGCCAAATAGAGGTTCTTGTTGATGATCTTAAAATTTTAAGCACATCTAAACCGTTGCCCATTTCTATATTTCAGGAAAATGCTTCTAGCGAAGAACAGAGATTTAAGTACAGATATTTAGATCTAAGATCAAACAAAAGCCAATATATTCTAAAAAAAAGAGCAGAGTATCTACGAATCCTCAGAAATTTTATGGAGAAAAATGAATTTTTAGAAGTAACCACCCCGATTTTAGGAGTATCAAGCCCAGAGGGGGCTAGGGATTTTTTGGTTCCCTCGAGAGTTCATCCGGGTAAATTTTATGCTCTTCCTCAATCACCTCAACAATTTAAACAACTTTTAATGGTTGGAGGAGTTTATCGCTATTATCAAATTGCACCATGTTTTAGGGATGAAGATCCTAGAGCTGATCGATTATATGGAGATTTTTATCATCTAGATCTAGAAATGTCGTTTGTTGAAGACGGAGAAGAAGTAAGGTCAACGGTTGAACCTTTAATAAAAGATTTAATAACCAATTTCGCATCCAAAAAATTGCTAAATGACACTATTCCTGTATTAAGTTATCAAGAGGCTATTTCGAACTATGGATCAGATAAGCCAGATCTACGTTTCGACATGAAGCTGATTAATCTAGAGGAATGTTTTAGGAATACTAATTTTGAAGTATTTAAAAAAGCTTTTATAAACGGAGGAGTTGTTAAGGCTATTAAAGTTACCAAAGGCTCAAAGCTTTCTAGATCACAAATTGATCACTATACTACATTGGCTAAAGAAGATGGTGCTAAAGGTCTTGCCTATATAATAAGAGAAGGGGATCAATTCAAGTCTCCTATAACTAAATTTTTATCAAAAACAGAACTGGATTCGGTTGCTCAAAAAACAGAATTAAATGATGGTGATCTAATTTTTTTTGGAGCAGATAACCCTGACATTGTTAATAGGGTTTTAGGCAGATTAAGAAATGAAATAGCCTCAGATTTAGGTCTTAGGGACGATAATATTGTATCTTTAGTCTGGGTTGTAGATTTTCCATATTATGAATGGGACGAAACAAATCAAAAAATAGACTTTGGGCATAATCCATTTTCTATGCCTAAGGGAGGACTTGAAGCACTATCTACCGATAACTTGTTATCCGTTATTGCTGATCAGTACGATATGGTGATGAATGGATATGAAATATGTTCAGGAGCAATTAGAAATCATGATCCTCAGGTTATGTATAAAGCTTTTGAAAATATTGGTTATCCCAAAGAAACGGTAGATCAAAAATTTGGGGCTATGGTTAATGCTTTTAGATATGGAGCTCCTCCTCATGGTGGCTGTGCATTTGGGATTGATAGGATTTTAATGGTTTTGATTGATGAACCGAATATACGCGAAGTTCTAGCATTTCCAAAAAATGGTTCAGGTATTGATTTAATGATGGGTGCCCCCAGTTTTATAGATGATAAACAATTAAAAGAATTAGGTTTAAAAAGTATTTTCTAGTGATTTCCAAAGATAAAGACAGACGAATGAACAGTATGGTTCCCAGTGATTTTGTCTAGCAATCCACAGTACATCATCGTTACCGGGAAGTTCTTTAAGGTTATATAAATTACAAATAGCTCTACGAATACCATAATCTGAACTTATTAAAATATTTTCTCTACCAAGCCCAAATAATAAAAATGCACGCGAGGACCAATCTCCAAATCCCTTAAGTTTGATTAGTTCCATGTAAACCTTGATATCATCTTCATGGGATAGTTTGTCAAGATCTAGTTCATTTTTAGATACACCTAGAGATAGTTCCTTGATATATCCAATTTTTTGTTTACTTAGTCCTATTGAACTTAGTTCTTGATCATTTAATTTTAGGATAAGCTGGGGCTCGAAAAGATCATTTATTTTTGAGCTTAATTTCTTAAATATAGTTTCTACAGCCTTAGAACTTATTTGTTGAGAAACTATTATCTTGACTAAATATTTGAATTTAGGACTATTTGGGTTTAAATTAACTACACCATATTTGTTCACTAAGTTAGTTATGACAGGATCATATTTTTTAATGTGATTAACGAAATTATCAAACATTTTAAATATTTTAAGCCAAAACTAAGTAAAAAAGTATTATTATAAATATATGGACAAATATCAGCCTAGATTTAACGTCCATAAAGACGAGAAGAATAGCTTCAGAAATGATCCTGTTGAAGACTCTATTCCTATTAAAGATTATAGCTACACCGATCCAATAAAAATTAAAACTAAACAAAAGAGACCATACAAAATAATCACAGGTGTTATTCTCTTGGTGGTTATCATAATAGGTGGATTTGTGGTAGTTAATCAAAAACCAGGACCTTCTAAAATTATTAAGCAACCTTCTAAAAATGTATCCAAAGTGACTTCTTCTCAGGCGGTATCCATAACCCCCAGCGGTCAACCTACTACATATAATTCAACTAATTTTAGTCTAACCGTTACTTATCCAAATAGGTGGATAATTAGTGACACTCCTTCAGAAATGGATATGACCTCACCAATTACCACTTTAGCTTCAGATCTCAATAAAGAAGTAGAAGGTAAGATTATTATTACCGTTGGTCCGCAAGGTCAATTCCCAAGCAGACTAGGTAATCAATCAGCAACTGCTGTTCTTAATTCAGACTTAATTACCTATACCAACCCAACGCCTGCCCAGGATGCCCAAACTTACTTAAGTTTCTTAGAATATGCTTCTACGACTAACAATAATGGATTAGACGGAATCTATATCACAGGTAACTATGGTTATTTGGTAGGTCAATATATAACCCAGGCTAATTTAGGGAGTATTGATCCATTGGTTAGGATAACCTTTGAACAGTGTCAAAACACTAAATGTACTCAAATTGCTCCTCTTACTATTGCTTCATATAGCTGGAATCAACAAAGTTTTAGTAAGCCTTTATTAGATATTTTAGAATCTTTTCAATTTTCCTAGTTGACAAAAAATTGAAGAAGAGTATTACTATATTTAGTACTAATAAAACAAACCCATGACAATATATTATTCAACAAAAAAAATAATTCAATCAATAGTTCTAAACATCTTCCAACATAGTTAAGGTGTTAAATAGATGCTGAAGTTCACATAATTCTTATGTTATTATAGAAGCATAAGTATGAAGTTGTTTAAAAAAGACGATCAAGAGGTTTCGGAAGATAAACTTTTAGAAAAAAAAGTTGATGAAATGATGTCTATTGAGTCTGATCAACCCAAAAATGTAGAGGAGACTGATCAGCTAGATAAAGGTGGGCGATTTGGGGAACTAACCGATCAACTAGAAGAACTTGATGTAGATGATGATGTTCCGGCGGTTAAGACAATAAAACTTGATAGTAGCCCAGAAAGTGATTTCGAAGAGAAACCCCAAAAGGAATTAAATCAAACAATAGTAAATAAGGATAATTTAGATGATCAGGGTATCAATATGGCCGTTGATGACATAGTTACCCAAGAAAGCGACCAAATTTTAGAAGACTCTCCAAAATCGGAAATTCAACAACCAGAAAAACCAAAGAAGACTAAATTCAAGAAACTATTAAAAAGTAAAATATTCTATTTAATACTTTTAATTTTACTAGGAATTTTTTCTGTTCCCTATACTAGGTATAAAATCTTAGGATATGTTATTACAAAAAACGTTTCTTTATCCATTACCGATTCAATTACTAAAGATCAGGTAAGTAATGTTTCGGTTTTTGTGAATGGCCGAAAGTACTCCACTTCTTCTGCTGGAACTGTTAGTTTTAATCTCGGTGTTGGTCCCCATCAAATTCAAGTTTCCAAAGCTTATTATAAAAGTTATGAAGATAAACTTTTTGTTGGATTTTTCTCTAACACAAAACAAAACATTAAACTACTTCCTACCGGAAGACAACTAACTATAAAACTATTAAATATTATAACTAATCAACCAATTTCTGGTGGTTCTATTAGTTACCAAGGTGTTTTCTCTAAATCGAATTTGTTAGGAGTAGCTAATTTAGTAATCCCAGATAAGGAAGACACGGACAATATTATTGTTAATGCAAGGGGCTATAATCAAACAAATCTAGCAGTCAAGACAGATAATAAAAATTTGAATGAAACCCTTAATCTAGTTCCTTCGGGAACAATTTATTATCTAAAACAAATTAACGGCATAATGGATGTTGTTGGTTCAAATCTTGATGGATCTAACCCCAAAATCATTCTTAACGGAACAGGCAATGAAAATGTTGGGAATTCCTTACTTTATCCTTCTCCGGATTGGAAAAACTTAGTTTTAATAACCAACAGATCTGGATCAAACCAAAGTATCTATACAGTTAATCCAAGCAATAGCCAGATTAAAGAAATAGATTCATCGACTGGTAACATTAACCCAATTGGGTGGTATAATGATCAATTTATTTACCAAAATGAGGGTTCCTATAACACCGAATTTAATCCAGGAAATAATCAAATAAAGAGCTATAACGAAGAATCAAATCAGTTAAATGTTGTTGACCAAAGCCAAGTTCAGGGTTCACAACCAAGTTTTGTTTATCAGGATTTCTCAACTCCCAAAATTATTGGTAATCAACTACTCTACATTTCTCAGTGGTATCAATCAAGTTCATATATTGGTGCTATCCCTAGCAATACACTAAAAATTGCTTCTCTAGATAATTATTCTATAAAAAATATTCTTTCCAAAAGTCAGACGTCTGGAAATATTTTACAGATTATCCAACCATACCCAAACTCTGCCTATATTGAGACATATAATTCTTTAAACAATTCCGCTTCCATATATCAATATTCAAATGGTTCCCTAAGCCTAGATAATGCACCAAATGCTTTTAATAATTTCCAAAACCTTATTAATCAAACAACTACATTAAACCCATCGGGCACAAAAACGGCTTGGTCAGTACTTCAAAATGGATCGCCAGTTGTCTTTGTGGGAAACCAAAATGGAACAAATCAAACCGAGATTAATAATCTGAAAGGATATAGTTTTGTTGCTTGGTATAATGATCAATATATGCTTGTTTCAAAAAATAATAAGCTTTATGTGAATTCAATAACTGGAAACGCCAATAAACCTGTATTGGTTGGTAGCTTTCTGTCTCTTAATTAAAGAACTATTAGGAATTAAAATAAGAGTTCCAGACATTAACTAGTATAGATATAAGAAGCAATAAACCTAAAATAGCTGTAATCAAGGTCATCCACCCTGCAAAATCAGGACTCCATAGTGGTGTTACAAAATCAAATTCATAAAGTGCTTTGGGTATTTGTTCACTAGCTAACCCGTGAGTGTTGATGTATTGTTCGACACAAGAAATTCTATATCTTCCAGAAAAACCGATAGGTATTTTAGACTGACAATAATCCTCAGCTTGGGTGTAGATAGTTGTATTAAGTGCACTAGCTTGAGTACTTATTTTATTTTGAAGTCGTTGGTAAGTATATTTAAGCTGAATTGGTGGATAAATTGATCCATTACCAGAAGATAGGTTGGTATTCATATTAGATGTAACATATTTTTGTAAATTAGTAAGAGCCAAACTAACATTTCCATTATTTTTATCTGCTCTATAAAGGGCAGACCTTAAAGAGACCATATGTTCATAATTTGACCTGAGTGCAAATAATGAAATTATAAAAGACAATATCGTTAGTAGTAGTAAATAACGAATTACTCTTTTTTTAAAAAAAGATAATTTTTTGATCATCTAATTAAATTATATACTTAAATTATGAAACATATCTATTTTTTAGGGATAGGGGGTGCAGGTATCACACCGCTTGCTTTATTGGCAAAACAAGCTGGTTTTAAGGTTAGTGGATCGGATAAACAAAATTCTAAAAACGTAATTTATTTAAGAAATAATGGGATTAAAAATATTGATCTAGGAGATACTCTAAAAAGTCTTAGAATAACCCAACAAAAACAAAAAATTGATTGGATTGTTTATAGTTCAGCCTTACCTTTGGAAAACCCAGATTTTCCAGAAGAAAAATTTGCCATAACAAACAACATTAAAATTACTAAAAGAGATCAGTTTATTAGTTACTTTATTCAACTTAAAAAACTAAAACTAATAGCGATAGCAGGTACTCACGGCAAAACGACTACTACGGCAATGCTCTTGTGGTTATTTAAAGTTTTAGGTATTTCAGTTAGTTATCTTTTACCGGCATCAGTTAATTTTGCGGATCAAGCAGAATATAATCCTAAATCCGAGTATTTCATATATGAAGCCGATGAATTTGATAGGAATTTTCTAACATTTAGCCCGACTCTATCATTAATTAGTGGCCTATCTTGGGATCATCACGAGATATACAACACAAGGGAAGAATATAAAGAGGCATTTCGAACATTTATTGAATCATCCCAAACATCAATCATTTGGGAAGATGATTTTAAATACTTGGGAATAATTCAGAAACCAAACATCCAAATAGTTAAGATTAATCAAAAGACTTTAGATCAAATTAAGCTTTTGGGAAAATATAATAGAATGGACGCTTATTTGACCATAAAAGCCATACATAAACTATTTAGGATTAATCAGACTAAGTTATTTGGACTTGTTGGTAATTTCCCTGGACTTCAAAGAAGAATGGAAGAGCTTATTCCAAATTTATATACAGATTACGCCCATACTCCCGAAAAAATTAAAGCAGTACTTAATGTGGCTACAGAAATGACTACTAAAACTAAACAGAAAATTGTTTTAATTTATGAACCTCTAACTAATCGAAGACAATATTATATTAAAGAACAATACAAGGATCTTTTTCAGGGAGTAGATAGACTTTATTGGGTAGATAGTTATTTGGCTAGAGAAGACCCTACTATGAAAATACTATCTCCTGATGAGTTGATTAAATATATGGATAATCCAAGTATTGCTGAACCTGCAAAAATAAATGCAACCCTCAAATCTAAGATTCAAAATCACTTAGATCGGAATGATCTAGTTTTAGCTATCTCTGGGGGAGGGGGGGATAGCTTAGATGAATGGCTTAGAAAAGAGTTTAGCTCTTAATTAATAGTGGTTTTATGGTTTGTTTTAGGGACGGTAAGTCACACCAATTTCTTAAATAGTTCTCTTTTAAGGGTAGTGTCACTCATAATTAGGATTAAAGCCTTAATTTATTGACCTTGAGGGTCAATTTATAGCCTATGTTGACTATGCTAACAGTAACTATTTAGATCATTTACTTGCTTTTTAAATAAGAATAAACGCTAAGCATTAATAGTACGACAAATATAATAAGCGTTACTATTATGACAAGAACAGGGATCGTTTTTTGTTTTTCTACCTTGGAGTTATTTTGAGGAGAACTATCTTCAAATTGATGATCTCTGGCAGATTTACCTTCATTTTGAGATCTATTGATTGGTTTAATTTCTTGGATTAGCTTTGGCTCAATAGTCATCGAACAAATAAATTAATTAACCCACAAATCAAGAGTGTTGCTTAGGGCTTAGTTGAAATACTAGAAGATGGTGTATTTGGTGTTGCGGGTTGAGTTGTACTTGTGCTAGCTCCGGGGGATGTAGATTGATTTGTACATTTTTGGCCATTAGGATGTTCTTTCCAGTAAGTTGCGGCAGCCCTAGAAACTTGACCTGCTGGCGAAAGGTTTTCCCAGAAAGTTACAGCAGAATTGTTTATAACCATCTGATCAAGAGGAGCATGTAATTCACATCCGAGTTTAATAAGTACTAATGAATTAGCAGCCTTAGAACTGGTAGAACCACTAGGAGACGTTGATTGTAAATAGAAAATGTTGACTAGATCTAGATATTGGCTATTGACAGCCTTAATATTACCAAAATAAACCTGTCCTGTGTTTAAAAAGACAGCTTGCATATCAGAAGTGTTAATATATTTATTTTCATTTATAGAGTAATTACCGTAAATTAGAAAAACTACCAAAGCGATTAACACTATTGCTATTGATCCAGTCAAAACTATTCTAGACCATTTCATTAACTTATTGTTATCTCCACGTTTAGATTTTGCCAATGGCATCTTGGGACTATACCCACCAGTAGGTTGTTCATTGTTTGGAGTAGCTGGTTTTACTGAACCAGGATACTGATTGCGACTGTTTAAGTCCATGTTCTTCCACCTTTCTTAATTTATTTCTCTAGGTAGTTTAATATAGAGCATAACCGAAATCAAGTAAAAAACAGAATTTTAATTAAAACTGATTGGACAATAAAAATAATAGTAATATTTACAAAACTAAATATCTATCTGTTACTAATCTTAAAATGGACTGGGTAGTAGTAAAAACTGTTGACAACTAAAACTATTCAAGAGTATGTTAAGGTTACATTATTAATTTTAAAGAGAGGGAGTAAAAATGGCATATAAGCACACAAACTCAAAAGGTGTAACTTACTATCTTAATTCAAAAGATGTAGTTCTCCGTGGTGGAAAGAAACAAACTATCTATTATTTTAGTAAAGATCAAAGACCAGAAGGAACTGAACTTCCATCGGGTTACGAGGTAAACGAAAATCCCCGAAACGGATTTTTAACAGTTAAAAGAAAATAATTAAGAAATAATTAATAAGAAGCTCGGGTATTGAAGTACTCGGGCTTTTTAATTTTAAGAAAATAATGCGATATAATTGATACTTGATGTCAAAGATTATTTTAAAGCTTAAAGACCTTCGAAAATTATATGACGGTAAGGCAGTAGTTAATGGAATAAATCTTGAAGTAAAGATGGGAGAAATATTTGGAATCTTGGGACCTAATGGAGCGGGTAAAACAACTACCCTAGAAATGATCGAGACAATGCGCGAAATAGATGGTGGCTCTATATTCCTTGATGGAATAGATGTCGAAAAATATCCAGATCAAATTAAAAAGATTATTGGCGTGCAACCTCAGATGCCGGCATTTCAGGATAAACAGAAACTTAGTGAAATAATAGAAATGTTTGCAGCTGCTTATGGTGAAAGGGTAAATGCTCAAGATTTTTTGAATGAAGTTCAGCTTGGTGAAAAAACCAATAGCTATGCGGAGCAATTGAGTGGTGGACAAAAACAAAGATTAAGCATAGCTGTTGCTTTAGTACATAGACCTAAAGTATTTTTCTTAGATGAACCAACGACTGGATTAGATCCACAAGCTAGAAGAAATCTCTGGGAATTAATAAAAATGATCAGGGATAGGGGTGTGACGGTAATAATGACTACGCATTATCTTGATGAAGCTGAATTATTGTGTGATCGTGTAGCTATTATGGATCATGGCAAAATTATCGCACTTGATTCTCCCAAAAACTTAATTCTCCAACTCTTAAAAAGAGGCTTTAAGAAAGTCCAGAAAGTTGAACAGGCTAGTCTAGATGATGTTTTTATTGATCTAACAGGAAAGGCGTTAAGGGATTAAGTGAAAGATCTTAAAAAACAATTTTACACCGTACTGGTTTTTACTAAAATAGGCACTAAAAGATTTTTTAGAGATCGTTTAGCTATATTTTTTAGCATTCTTTTTCCGTTAATATTTTTATTTGTCTTTGGAGAAATAGCCAACGGGAACAGCCATGTATCATTTAATGTTGCCGTAATTAATCAATCTAATTCATTGTTTTCTAGACAGATCGTGAGTCAATTTAATAAATCCAAGATTTTCAAAATCGAATCAAATTTAAATACTTTAAAATTGGCCAAAAATTCTATGGAAAATGGTCAGATTGATGGGACAATATTATTATCTCCATCGTTTGGAAAAATTAATCAAGACCATATTCCAAGTGGAACTGTTCAGGTTCTTTATACTCAAAATGACCAAATATCTGGTCAAACAATCTCAACCCTAATAGAGGCTCAGTTAAAAGAAATAAATCAAAGATTTATTAAAGTTAATCAGCCCTTTAGGGTTATATCTACGCAATTATCTCAAAAAAGTTTAACTACATTTGACTATACGTTTTCTGGATTGCTTGGTTTTTCAATTATCGGTATAGGAATATTTGGACCCATTAATGTTTTTCCAGAATTAAAAAAACAAGGGATCTTACGAAGACTTCATACAACTCCACTGAAAGTATGGCAATATTTTATGGCAACAATGTTTTCTCAGGCGATTACTGGTGTTTTATCGATTGGAATACAGTTTATTGTTGCCCTAGAAGTATTCCACCTAAAAATTAGTGGGAATTACATTAATATTTTAATTTATACTATTCTATCTATTTTTATGATCCTTGGAATAGGGCTTGCAATTGGAGGATGGGCCAAAAACGAAAGACAGGCCGCTCCCCTTAGTAACATAATTGTTTTCCCAATGTTATTTTTATCTGGAACTTTTTTTCCTAGATTTGACATGCCTATATGGCTCCAAAAAATAACCGAATATCTTCCGCTTACACCTGTTATAGATGGACTTCGGTTATTGACAACGGATGGTAAAAATCTTCTCCAGATTAAAACAGATCTAGGCCTGGTGCTAATCTGGTTAATAATTGTATACATTATTGCCTTTAAAGTATTCAAATGGGAGTAGACATTATGGGAATATTATTATATAATGAAGTGGATGGAAAAAGATCCTGAAATTAATTTTAGTGCACATGAAGATCTTGGCTATTTTGGTCCTGAACACAAAGTATCAAACGATACTACTCAGAAAATAAAAAAGGTACTCCAAGAAGCTTATCAAAGAGGCATGCAACAAAAAAAAGAAAAGGCTGAAATAGATATAGAAATATTACATCAAAAGGTGGAAAAAGGAGAGGATATTGACTGGGAAAAAGAAGACATCAATAATTATCCAGGAAAACAAGCAGATTTTTTAAGAATACGGTGGCAGGCGCAAGAATTGAACCAGAAAGGTAGTAATCAGAAAGGTAGTAATCATGAATAATAAAGAGAAAGGTGATAATCAACCACCCCAATTTTCGGTAATTAATTCTTCGATAGATCCGGAACAAGAAAAGGCAATACGAAGACATCCTGTTTCTGGCGGTCCCCCCCCCGACCTAAGAGTGATTAATGGTGGAAAAGAAACTGCTGTAAGTGATATCGAAAAAGAACAACATTTAATTATTGAAGAATTAAAAGCATGTGATATTAATTTAATAAAAATAGAGCTTTATGAAACTGACGATAATTTAGATTCTGATAAAAGTAAAGATATAAACGAAAGTATAAAGCAAGTTATTAGAGATTACTTTGGAGTATTGTATAGATTTCACAATAGCGATGAGAGTGATGACCTAATTCAAAAGAATCTAAAGGGAATAATTGATTTATTGGGTGATCCTCAAACAGAAAAAAGAAAATGGTTAATTTTTACTGATTTGGCTAAGCAGTACTATACTTATAGGGCCGAAGAATTAATCAGTGAGCTGAACACACTTTCTGAACAATAATAAGGCTTAGAGAGTGTTTAATAAAACAAATGAGAGAATGATATTTATCCTAGCGCCAATGGATGGAATTACCGACAGAGTATTTCGGCAGATTATAAAAACATGCTATCCTCCTGATCTATTTTTTACTGAATTTACTAATGTAGATGGACTTAATAGTTCTGCAGAAGAAATAATTAAAGATAGACTAATTCACCAAGAGAACGAGAGTAATTTAGTGGCTCAACTTTGGGGCCTAAAACCTGAAAACTTTTATAAGACAGCGAAAAACATATCTAATCAAAGATATGGAAAGTTTGTTGGTATCGATTTAAATATGGGGTGTCCAGATAAAACAGTTACAAAAAATGGTGCGTGCAGTGCATTGATTAACAATAGAGAATTGGCAAAAGAAATAATAAAACAGACGAAAAAAGGGATGAATAAAGACTTAAGTATTAGCGTTAAAACAAGATTGGGATACAATCAGGTTGATTTAAGTTGGATAGAGTTTTTACTTTCGCAGAAAATAGATTATTTAACAATTCATGCTAGAACAAAAAAAGAAATGAGCAAAGTCCCGGCTCATTATCAATACTTTGCAGATATTATTAAACTTAGGGATAAAATTTATAAAAAAACAAAAATAATTGCTAATGGAGATATTTTAAATTACAAACAAGGAATAAATCTAATAAAAAAGTATAAGCTAGATGGAGTAATGATAGGAAGGGGGATACTCCAAGATCCGTTTGGTTTTAGCCCAAATAGCCCTTGGGAGAGCTATGCTACTAATCAAAAAATTAAATTATTTCAAAAACATATTAATCTTTTTGAAAAATATTGGAAAGACAAAAAACCAATCGTTTTGCTTAACAAATTTTGCAAAGTGTATATTAATAATTTTGATGGCGCTAAAGATATTCGCCTAAACCTAATGAAAAGCAATACTTCAACTGAGTTAAAATCGAACTTAAAAAAAATACTCTTAGCCTAATGGTGGGGGCGGTTGGAATCGAACCAACTACCAAGTGGTTATGAGCCACCTGCTCTAACCGATGAGCTACGCCCCCGATAATGCTCAAATATATTCTATCTTTAAAACCAAAAGATGTTAAGTAGTTTAATTTTGAACTCAAATGATACTATACTTTAGCTATGGAATTAAAAGTAAGTCAAGCAATTGAATATACCAAAAAACTTATAAGAAAATTTTCAGATGTTAGATTTTCTAGTCAAGTTATTTTTTTAATTCTAGTAATACTTGTATTTTGGAGTGGAGTAAGGTCAATTCAGCAAAATTATCAACTCCAAAAACAGATTAATCAGATCAATCAGCAGAATTTAATTTTAAAGCTTCAAAATAGCAACATAGCTCTTTTGAATAATTACTATAAAAGTAGTCAATATCAAGAGATAATAGCCAGAGAAAACCTTGGTCTCGGTTATTCTGGAGAGACCGAGATATTGGTTCCAGATACCATTGCCCTTAAGTATGATCCTAATCCAGTATCCGCTAATTCTAAAAAAAAGATAGCAACCAATAACTCAAATTTTGCTGAGTGGATGAATTTTTTCTTTGGAAAACATAATTAGGATGGTGATATCTGTAATTTTATGATACAATGTTAGAATAGCGGGGTGGAGCAGTGGCAGCTCGATTGGCTCATAACCAATAGGTCGCAGGTTCGAGTCCTGCCCCCGCAACCAGATCATGCACCTAAAAAGACAGACCGGGTTTCTGGACCGGTCTTTTTAATTTCCTCTTGAAATTCTACCCCTATTTTTGGGTTCGAGTCCTGCATCCATTCAGCTCTAACCATATAATTCGTTGAAAATCTCACGGAAACTTCTCAGATGTGGTCCCAGAATCATCTCTGCTGAACAATCTGAATTGAGGACACTAAGTTGTCGAAGTCAGGAGGCTTTTTAATAGTTTGTTGGCCATATAGCTTAACGGTAAAACGTTAGTTTGTAACGCTAAAGATACGAGGATAGTACTCGTCGGTCACCCCATAAACTTAAGGTACGCGACAGTGGCGGAATAGCTACACAACCTTTGCAAAACAGTTCCTAAACAGGTGCAAGTCCTGTCGGTCGCTCTAAGTTAATAAAAAAACACCACTCGAAAAAGCTTCTTGGTCTGTATGTTGTTTGACTGCATGGCTACAACTTTCTGTAACGAGTCACATATTTTTTAACTGAGGGAACAAATACTTTACTGACATCGTGTGCATAATTTTAACGCTATTAAACTCTTTAAGATCCAGTAAATCACGATCTGCAGTGATTATTAGGTTAGCCTTAGCTTCCACAGCACATTCTAGTATCTTGTTGTCATAAGGATCACGTTCTGTAAGAACATCTACTTTTTGCTGTGGCCGTATGACAATTACGGCTTTCTCTAGTCGATTTAACCATCTAACGACTTCAACTCGAGAAAACTCTAGTTTATTCTCTAACTTATCTTGTAGCTCTTGTAATATTTCTGGCGAAGTGTAATATTCGGCAAGGTATTGTGCGGCTGAGTCCTCGACTATTTTATATATAATACTCTGTGGGTTAAGAGCCGCCGCGATATACACGTTTGTATCTAAAACAACTCGTATAGGCTTCATCCTAAGAATTTTTCAATCTCGTCTACAGAAGAAAGATTAAGTTTATCCAGCTTCTTACGTATTTGTATCGACATTTCCTTCCAAGTTCTCTCCCATGTAGCTTGTTCTAGTAAGCGGCGTACTACAACGCTTTTAGATACACCATCTTCTTTAGAAAATCTATCAATCTCCTTTTTTAGTTTTTCGTCTAGTGAAATACTTAATGTTGTCATACTAAAATTATAACAAAAATATTAACAATTAACAAGAAGATTATTAATATTCGTATAGATAAAAACAAGACTTTACAGGAGTAAAACCTATGCTAGGATAAAACAAGTCGCTAAGCCGATGACAGTATAACTGTGGCCCGGTTTGAGTCCTATCTCCGCAACCAGATCATGCACCTAAAAAGATGCTAGTGCGTTCCATACCCAACTATTGTGTGTTCTGGGATTTTATTTCTTAGACTTTGCTGAGATAGCTATCTTTTTAGGTTCAGGTAGAGGAGTCAACGGAACTTGGACTTTAAGGACACCTTCCTCTAAATGAGCCTCTATCTTATCGGCATTAGCTCGTTCTGGTAGGTGGATACTGCGGTAGAAACTACTACTGCTTTCTCTAACAACATACTTTTTATCTTTATCTTCTTCCTTTTCGTGGCGTCGAGCACTAATAACAAGCGTATTATCTTCAACCTGGATGTTTATATCATCTTGATTGAAGTTAGGCAAATGAGCTTCAACTATCATTTTATTATTTTTGGTGTAAACATCGGTAGTAGGTATATTTACACCCTTAAAAGGTGATACTAAATCATCACCAAAGAATTGTTTTTGTAATGCAGTAAGTTCTGCAAACGGATCCCATCTTATAAGATTATTCATAATATCTCTCCTTTCATTGATTTTTTAATGGAAGAAGAAGCATAATCAGCTTCCATTAGTATTTTAGTAAATTAGCACTCTCGTGTCAATAGTGCTAATTTAGATAAGTAAATTAATTGAGTGAAACTTGTTTTTCCAACTAAATTACGCGCCAATAGGGGTAGATTGCATTTGTAATCGCTTTTTTATTTATTTCCTAAATTCTCAGTTATTCTAAAAATAGTTAATATTAATTATAGTTTTGTTCTAAAATATGCCTTATAATTAGTTAAGCATGAGAACTAACAACAAGGGGTTTACCTTAATTGAAATAATGGTAAGTTTGGCGGTTTTGGCAATTTTGGCTTATGCTTTTTTTATTCTTTTCGATGCTCTATTAAATAGTTCAGTATTGTCCCAAAAAGAAACAACAGCTCTTACTTTAGCAAATACTCAAATGGAGTATTTAAAGTCTTTGCCATATAACAACTTGGCGGTTGAGGGAGGACCTATTTATTCTACTCAATATATTCCTGGGGTAATCTATAAAACTGTAAATGGGTTTAAGTACGTCATTACAACCTCTATTCAGTATGTAGATGATGCTTATGATGGATGTGGATCATATCCTAGCCTAACGTTAGAGAAAGAGTATTGTCGCAATTATCCTCCTCCGACCGGTGCACCAAATCCTGGTGATACAACAGATTATAAAGATGTTAGAGTAGTTGTTACTGATGGTAATTCTGGAATTCAATTAGCATATCTCGATACCTATATAGCGCCTGCTGTTTACGGTACTAGTGGTAGCAATGGTTCTCTTTTTGTTAAAGTTATAGATAATAACGGGAATCCAGTTCAAGGAGCCTCTGTCCAGGTGGTAAATAATGATTTTAATCCTGTACTAGATCTGAGTACAACATCTGATTCAAACGGAATAGCTACTTTTTATAACTTACCGCCTGATTCGAAATATGACTATGTTGTTAGTGCATCAATGGCCAATTATTCATCGCTAACAACAATTGCAGAACATGGTGATCTTGTACCAACTTATCCAAATCAAAAATTATTAGCCAATCAATCTTCATATGTAACGCTTGAAATTGAACCACAGGGTCAATATAGTCTACTGCTTCAAACTACCAATACCTCCGGAAATCCACTTCCAGGTGTGCAGGTTTACGTTAAGGGTGGATATAAGATGTATACAAGTTCATCTAACACTCAATATTATTTTGATACAATTAACCAAAACAATAGCCCTGTTACGGATAGCAATGGTTTGTATGGAATGAATAATTTAGTACCCGGACCATACTATTTTTGTGGAGACAGTGGTTCAACCGGCTGTTCGGTTAACGGGACAACTTATTATCTTGCAGCAGCTATTCCTTATACCGGGAATAATCCACTTGATCCTACAGTGGTACCGACATATTTGTCTTCAAACCCACCATCAACTACATTTGGATATAATGGCAGTAATTATCTCCAAAAAGTTATGTTAATGTTGACAACTTCTTCTAGCTTTCCTAGAGTATTTTCGCTTAGTCCTTATAGTGGAAGCATATCTTCTGGTACATTATCTGATTTTAGTTTTAATATTTTTGGAGCAAATTTAAGCTGTAATCCAAATCCGAGTAATTGTGGGACGAAAGTTACACTAGCCCAGAATGGTAGAAATTTTGTAGCTTCGTGTACTGGCCAGGGATCTGGGAAAACTCTTAGTTGTACTGTTAATTTATCTACTGCATCCGTAGGCAATACTCAGTTAATAATTCAAAATAGTGGGGGGACCTTGACCTTACCAACAACTCCATCACTTGGAGGTATTATCATTGGCCAATAGAATTAAAAATAACAAAACAGGTTTTACTCTAATAGAGTTATTGATTTCTATTGCTTTAGTATTAATTTTATTTATTTCTTTCACTACTTTTTTTATTAACTATATGACTCTTTATTATGGTTTACAGAGCGATGCTTCAAATTCTATTGAAATGGCTGAAGAGATAGAGAGAATAGCGTCTGTTTTGAGAGGATTAACAAATATAACAACTGCAACCCCCAACAGTCTAACAGCTTATGCTTATTTTGCGCCAAATGACCAATATGTTTCCTTAATTAGTTATTATCTTAATTCTGCAGGTAATCAACTGCTAGCAACTGTGACGCCGATGACTTCAAATCCACCTACCGGTACGCCTATAACTTCGGAACAAAAAACGTATGTAATTATTAGCAATTATTATCAGTCACCTTCCGGGCAGGGAATATTTAGTTATTATGACTCTACTGGTAATGAGTTATCTCAACCAATATCCAACGAACAGGATATTTCTAGCATAGCTATTAATTTGTCTGCTCCTGCAACACATAATTCTAATGGTCAATCGCTTAGTACTACTATAACTATTAGGAACAGGAGGGTTTCAACGTGATTCCTGCACTTCTTTCGGTTATAATCGCCTTTTCCTTAATGGCTACTGCAGTTGGTAATATAGTTTTAACTAACTTATCTGTAGCAGCTAATTTGGTTAAAACTGAACAAGCATTTAACATTGCTGAAGCAGGTATAAATTATTATATGTGGCACCTAGATTACAATGCCAAGGATTATCAAGACGGTAATAGTGGTGGGACTATTACTCCAGGACTAGGATATGGCCCATACACTCATCAGTTTATTGATCAGAACGGAGTAGATGAAGGAACCTTTAAGTTATATATTAATCCACCAACGACTACAGGGTCTAACGTAGTCACGGTTACTTCTATCGGTCAGGTTAATGGAGCTAATTTTACAAGGACAATTCAGGCAAGTATTGGTTCAAAGTCGTTTGCAAGTTTTGGTGTAGTGTCTAATTCAGCCCTATGGTTTGGTCCTACTGAAACTGCGGATGGACCTGTTTTTTCGAATCAAGGTATTAGGATGGATGGTCCAAACACTTCAACAGTTACGTCGGCTAATGCTAGCTATGTTCCTAGTTATGAACTAGGTGGCAACGGAATAACTTCAGAACCAGGTGTGTGGTGCAGTACAGCTGTGACGGCTCCAGTAGATTGTAGCACTAGGTCAAAAAGTAGCTGGGTTTACCCAGCTTCCAATATTGACTTTACTCAATTAAACAATACCCTGTGTAATCTTAAAATTATTGCCCTAGACAACTACAGTGCGACTGCGTCTTACGGAGCCTTATCAAATGCCTGCACACAAACGCCATCTACCTTAACAGATAGTTATTTGCCAAGAAGAAGTTTTTATAGTGATCAGCGTAGAGGCTATTTAATTATGCTCAATGATAATAATACTTATAATCTCTATGACGTTAATAACGAAAATGATACTTTGACGCCATATACATCAGCCTTATCTTTGTCGCTAGTAAGTAGTCAAAACCCAATCCCTTCATCTGGTGTAATTTTTGCAGAGGATAACGTTTGGGTAATAAGTAACCCTACTTTTAGCGGTAGATTAACGATAGCTGCCGGTAGAATGACTAGTACGTCACTGTTAACCGAGGCAGATATAGTAATAGCTGGACCGTTGGTTTATACAACAAAAAATGGATCTGATGCTTTAGGTTTAGTTGCTCAAAATTCGGTTATCTTAGCCCCATATGCACCACCATCGTCGGGAGCCTTTAATTTTGAAGTTGATGGAGCATTAATGGCAATAAATGGTGAAGTTTGGTATCCGGGGAGTTATAGGAATAATCCGTATGCCTGTACTATGGGTTGGACAAACCCTGATCAAACATTTTTATTTTATGGATCTGTAGCAACTCAGCAAACCTGGACCTGGACTTGGCTAGATGGATCTTATCCTTGTGGTAACGCAGCGTATGATCCGGTAAGTGGTCAATATATATCTGGCATAGAACATAATACTACTGAATATGATTATAATCTTATGTATAATCCTCCCCCAGATTATCCAAATATAGGAGGTAATTCAATTTTAACTTGGAGAGAACTGTTAACTCAGCCATAATATAAATAATGCAAAATCAATTAATCAACCAAAATTCTACTTTAAATCCTCAAAATTTTTCTAATCGAGGACTTCAACCTCCTCCAACAAATATTCAGAACTCAGGTAATACTTCTTCAATTAATCAAAATACGGTTAATTTGGGAATTTCATTAACTCAGCCAAATACAAATGTCGTTATCTATCCCTATAAGACTAAGACGAGTCCAAGAGGAATAAATTTAGGCTTAATCCTAGTTATACTACTGGTTTGTATCGTTATAGCAATAATTTTAGGAAAATTACTAGTTAAACGTAAGAACTTTAAAAACAATAGTAATAAAATAATGTCTGATCAGAAAGCTGAAGTAGAGACTAATCTAAGAAAAACAAAACAAAAAAATAAACTTGAAAAAAAACCTCAAATAAATTATACTAAGAGGCACAAGAAGAAAAAAAAATAAAAAAGGAGATTCAAAAAAATGGATCAATCTCTAAACTTTGAGTTACTAGATACGGATAACTCAATAATATTAAAGATAGACAGAATTTTACAAAAATTTGCTTAAGGCTAGCAACATTTTAGAATGATTATCTAAAACAGGGAATGTGGCTGTAGTTTGGCAATTTTTAAATAGTTGGTTGTGGAGACCAATTGTAATAAAGTTTAACTCTAAACATAGATTTGTCTTTGGGTCTGCTATTTTGTTTATTTCTGTTTGAGGGTTAAAAACAGTGTATTGGTTACTAAGTTTTTCATAATTCTCCTAGTTAGATTTATGGATTTTAAATATTTTTTAATTCTCAATATGATTTATAGTTATTTCCTTTCGACTATCAACTTATCGTTAATATTTATAATGCTACCCCGATTAGTTAAATATCTTTCAGCAATTACCTGATGTTTATTGCCCGTACGCTTATCATTAGTAAACTCTGTCCCTAGAACATCACTGTACTCTATGTATTTATCATTATCTGGCTTAATTGCTTTCTGTAGTTCGTGAGTTAATTCAGTATGATCTCCTTTATGAAGCGATGCAAAGTTTTCTAATCTAACTTTCTCGTCGTCATATAGTAAGATACCGGCTGGTTTATGTTGGCTTCTAGCAAACACTCTCAGCCACATATCTGTATCTTTGCGAGGTGCAACAAACCACATATTTTCTAGGGGTACCTTTATATTATCAACTATTTTTTCTGTTTCATTGAGGGTTTGTTCATGGGTCTGCCAATCTTGTTGGCTTAAGTCGAGTAAATCTTTTACATTTTCACTATTTATGCTATCTATAATATCTTGCAGTTCTTGATTGGCAAATTGAGTTTCTTTTAGACGACCAGTGTCAATAGTTGCTTGCAACCATACAGCAGCGACCGGAATTTCATTATCTGGTTGTTGTAATAGGTCAGGGCTAAGTCGAATCTTACCATCATCATCAATAGTATAAAAATCTCTTAACTTTTTTTGATAGTTAGGTTCATTTAAGAAATCACGCCCCATTTTATAAAGCATTGGTTCACCTTGGAGCTGATGGTCTCCTCCTTTTTTGTGCATTGCAATAGCAAATAGGTTGCCAAAAACTGAGTTAGTCTCTCCAAGTACACCACGGTCACAATATAATTCAAACTGTGTCTTTGCATCATAGAATTCGGCAACTTTTAGGTTACTGGAAATCTGTAGGACTTCATTGGGTGCTGGACGTGACGGAATAGCTAATTGTTCATTATTTTTCAAAACTGTTTCTGGGCTAGCAACAAAACCAGCTAAATGATATCTATCCCCAGGAAGTGCATCTAAACCGTTTAGACTCCACGAAATACCTTCATATCCTGAATTTCTTTTAACTATCTGTCCGCCGTTATGATCTTCTGGTTTAGCTATGTTAAGTGCCTTTGCGTTCACTAAAGCCCCACTATCAATAATCTTAATTAATTGTTCTGTTCCAGAACCATGATAAAGAAAATTACCAGAAGGGAATTCTTGAGATAGCTTGTCAAGCTCTTCGGGCATAACAGTAGTGATATCTATTGTACGTTCTAATAATAATGTAATCTGTTTTCTTTCAGCATCAGAATTTAGAACATGTGCCTTAATGTATTTATCTAAGGGGTCTTTAAATAATCGCTCTTGCTCATGGCGCTTATTCCTCAATGCTTTAAGATATCCACTATTTTCTAAATCTCGGAGACCTTTTATCGCAGCCACCTCTTCGCTATAACCGTACTCTCTAAGCCTATTGGTAGCATGAGCTACACGTTTCTCAGACTCTTGACCCTCGGTGGGCTGCCAAACTCCACTTTGTTTAGCTTGCTCTTCAATCTCAGTTAATATTGGGTTCAATTCTTCATCTGATTGTGTGTAAGGTTCCAGCGTTCTAACTTTATCTCTTAATTCTTTAGCCTGTTTATCTAAACTAGTAGCTTGTTCAGCTGACATAGCATAATCACTAAAATGTGGATAAACGTCCAGTACCTGGGTAGATAGTTCTTGGGCTGATTTAGGAACGATTTTCATAAAATTATAACCTTTTTATATTTGATTTTATGTCAATAGCATATCATAATAATGTAGCTGTGTCTAGATAGATTATATATAATACAAGAAAATTCAATATTCTTTATATTGTGAATTGCCTTAATAATAAAAATTCTTACTTATTGTTTTAAGATCTTAAGACGTTGACAATTATTTTAACATCTCAAAAAACAATAAACCCTCAACGTCAGTGATTGCGTCAACACAGAGATTAGTGCTGCCATTTCTTAAACCGTAGCGCTAATTATTGGTATTGGTAATAACTAACACTATTTAAGATTTGATTAGCCGTTAAAACTTCGCTATTACTAAACCAAGCTTGTGCTTTTGAAACACTACTAAAGTTTTGGGAATTGGTACCCACACTTTTATTTACTTGGCTAGTCCACAGACATTGCAAGTTTTGGTCATTAGACCTAATATTTGTAAAAAAACCAGCACCTGCTTCGTCCGTGATGCCCGTTGTATTAGTGTGTACACCTACGGTAATACCGTCTTGCTGAACCACAGAACTAGAAGTTAAATATAGACTATCTGTAATGTTGCTACTATTACTCCCTTGATACGAAGAGATAGCCTTTATGATTTTAAAGTTGTTATACGTGAACATAGGTGATGTTACTGACAGAATATTATCGGTCCAATAGCCCACAGGTGGACCAGCTAACTGAACACAATACGGTTGATATTCAACCATTACACTATCGGATGGACTAGTAATGTCAATTTTTTGTGTATTTTGGGTAGTCGAAATAGGTTCTGTAGTAAGTTTCAGGGTCCAATTTGTGGGATACTTAATGCATAATCCACCATAATTAGAACAGAAAGATTGCCACCCTGCATATTGGTTAGTTGTCTGTGTTGGTATCGTCGTTGTAGACTTAGCCCTAGTTACGGTTTTAATAGTATTATGATAATTCTTATAAACAAACCAACCTACTGTGCCAATTAAAATTACAATAATAAGTATCAATATAATCTCCACTACACTAAATCCAGCCTGTTTTTCTTTTTCGGGTAATTTCAGGAAGTCTTGTTTTCTTCTTCGTAGTAATCTCATTTTAATAACCTTTCTTTAGTATATTGGAAACTAAAACATTTGTCCACGTTGTTTGAGTATATTGAACATCTGTAGCATAGATTTATTAGATTCAGTATCCCTATAATCTTTTAGTACCAAAATTAGTCGAACCTTTTTGGCATATTCTTACCCAACTTTATTCACAAGACAAAGATAATTAATTATGCCTGTCATAAGAATTAGGAATATTTAAGTTCAATAACCTCAAACCATAAATTAGTTTCTACATGTCAGGCGTGATAGGAACGAATTGGGGTCAAACCAAACTGGGACTGATAGCTGTATAACGAATAGTTAATATAGTCCGAGAAAACATTACTATTGTTATATATAGGTCTAAAGTTTTGAACTTCTATGGGTCATTGATTTGAATCGTAGCACTGATATGGAAATATATGTCTTAGTAGCTGAAGTATCTATCTAAAAGTAAAATTCTTATAGGATTAGAATAACAACAATTACCTCGCATCCCATTAATCTAAAACATACCACAAAGCTTCTAGACTAGTTTTAATCTGAATAAACGGGCTTTAGATATTACTAATTTGTGAGAATGATTTGGATAAATCTGTAACTAGGTTATGAAATAGGTTGAATACTGTGTTATTATTAGTACACCCAAAATCCGCACTTTCTAAATCAAAATAACTATTTCCAAGTTTGATGTCATTAAATTGGAGCTCAGGACCAACAACACCTTTATTTACCATTGCTAAAACAATGAAATTATCTTGACTGATGTTGGTGTTTACCATAGAACTTGTTATAGGGTTAACTGCACATTGTTGTGGAGATAATTGATGAGCTAAATTCTCTAGGGATGGACTAAATATCCAAGCTGTAGATGTACTAGGTTGCCAGGCATAATAAAGTCCATTAAGACTACTTGTAAGAGGTATTTTAATACCTAGTTGAGAGATCTTTAAGTAAGTAGTCTTGCTATTAATAGCTACATAGGTAGAGTTTTGAAGGCTAGCAGGAACCGAAAAACTGGTAGAATTTATAATTTTAAGGAATGTGGGAATCTCTGATGTAAGATTGTATGCTGGATTTCCAGGACCGCCATTGCTTTGGAGAACGCTAAAAGAGTATATGAGGGTCACTCCATTATGGTATACACCGTAATAGTCGGTAGTTGATGATACTTGACCACCGGTTGATACTTGTTGATAGTAAAGACCAGGGTAAGAATTAATGGTTATCGGGGATCCATTATTTTGTACGTTTTGATTAAATATGCTCTGAAGACTTCCATAGTAGGCGAAACAATTAACTTTAATGTTTGAAAATAGGTTAGGACTAAAATTGGCACCAGTTTGATCAACTAAAGAGGTTGGCCCAAACCCATTACTACCAAAAACATTAAACTCAACCCAATTGCTAGGGTACTTTATTGAAAATACTCGACTGTTGTCAACAAATGTATACCACCCTGCATATGGACTACTCAGATTAGTGGAACCAGCAGATGTTTTAGTAACATTAGATAGAGATTTTGAATTGGAGGTATGTTTACCTATGAAATAAGCTCCGATCCCAACCAATACCACTATCACAACAATAAGAACCACTAGCATAATATTTTTCGACTTGTGTTTGTGAGAATAAGGGTTTGGAGGTGAAGACTCAGTCGGAGACGGAACAGAACCGTTAATTATAGGAGTAGTAGTGTTGTTAGTTATCGATTGGGGATCAAAACCAGAAGAAGTAGTCGAATTGCCTAGCGGACTAACTAAATCTTGGTTATTAAAAGTTGATTCTGATTGAGTGTTTGAATCTTTATCTGAATTTTCCATAAGTGTATTTGTTTATTCAACTTAATCTATCTGACTATAAACTACACTATAGTTAAATATGGTTATGTTTGTCAAAAGATTGTATCTCCATTCTAATAGTGGTGGACATTCTAAGTCTTAGAATAGTTACATATCTAACGTGACTTAGTGCCAATATTTGTTTAAGTATTATATACAATAGACTTGATTTGGTAGCGACGAGTGGACTTGAACCACTGACCCCAGGCTTATGAGTCCTGTGCTCTGACCAACTGAGCTACGTCGCCCTATTAGCTCTAGTTATTATAATAAATGTTTAAAAATATAACTAACTTTAGGAATCATTAAAACAAAATAAGCAGTTGTTAGGACACCAATTAAGATAACTATAATTCTTAAATATTTTAGAGATATTTTATTGGCATACTTAGCACCAAAATAGCCACCGAATATTGCCCCCAAACCAGTTACTAGTCCAACATTAAGATCTATCAGATGATATTTGTTTAATATTATAATAGATAAGGCTGCTTCTAAAAAACCGAGTATGTTTTTTAGTCCGTTCATTTGATGAATATTGTCTAAGCTGGAAATACTTAATAGAGCTAACATGGCTAATCCAAATCCTCCACCATAATATCCTGCGTAAACTGAAAGTATACCAGTTACAACAATCAACCATATTGGAGGACTTAATTTAGCGTATGGTTTCTTAGCTCTATATATTCTAGCGACTATATAGGGTTGAAAAATAAAAAGGACGAGGGCAGAAATAATTAAAAAAGGAGTAACTTCTTCAAATTCTAGATTTGGGGTTCTTGTTAATAAGTATGCACCCAAAACGGTACCTAATATACAAGGAATAGCTATAAGATAATATTTAATTGGTATTTTTTTAAGATGTTTAAAATAACCTATTGAAGAAGAAAGTTGTCCAAACATGATCGGAATATTAGACGTTCCATTGGCAACCAATGCACTACTACCAAATAACATAAATATGGGGAAAGCAAGAATTGTCCCCCCTCCCGCGCTCGCATTGATGGCTCCGGAAACTATACCGACGATAATATATATAATTATTTTGATTAACATTTTTGTTTAGTATTTTATATAAAATAAATTATAACTTTTATTTATTTAAAGATAAATTAGTTTAATATTAAAAGATATGGATATCCAACTTGAAAAGTTGTCTGGAAGATATGTGCTAGCAATTAGCGGAGGCGTAGATTCGGTATCGCTCTTGGATTTAATGGTTAAATTAAACTTAGATACAAAAGAAAATATTATAGTGGCACATTTTGATCATGGTATTAGAAATGATTCGAAAAAAGACCGCATCTTAGTTCAAGATTTAGCTAAAAAATATGGGTTAACATTTTATTTTGAAGAAGCCAATCTAGGCCAGAAAACAAGTGAGGCTTTAGCAAGAAAAAAAAGATACCAATTTCTCGATCAAATTAAAAAAAGGACAAATTCAGCTGGAATTATAACTGCTCATCACCAGGATGATTTAATCGAAACAGCTATTTTAAATATTTTAAGAGGTACAAATCGTAGAGGTTTATCTTCTCTAAAAAACAATGAGGAGATTAAAAGACCTTTTTTAGATTATGATAAAAAAACTATTATCGAATATGCTCTTAAGAACAATTTAAGATGGATAGAAGACTCAACTAATAAAGATACCAAGTATTTAAGAAATTATTTAAGAATTAATGTTCTCCCTAAATTATCTCAAAAAGATAGATTAAAAATGATTGAGTTAATAAAAAAGAATCGGATTATCAATAATGAAATTGACAAAATTATTTTTTCTATTTATCAAAAGAACTTCAAAAATAATCAGTTTTCAAGGCTTTGGTTTGATTCGTTGGACTATGATATTCAAAAAGAGTTTATAGTTTTTCTACTACTTGATAATAAAATCAAAGATTATTCTTCGCAGACTATCAAAAGATTAGTAAATTCCCTAAAAACATTCCCAAACAATGTTATAATAGAAATCTCAAACCAAAATTTCTTTAAAATAAACAAAGATATAGTTACGTTGGTGAATAATAAAAAATAGAAATTTAAGCCTAATAAGGATATAATTATCAAAATATGCCCAAAAAGTCCGATAAACCAAATATATTAAAACCTAACAATAATTCAAGCATGAAAAATGCTGGGTTTATTGCTTTGATTGTTTTGTTTGGTTTAATTCTTTATTCTGCACTTAATCAACCTAGTAATCTTCAAACTATCCCAATTACAACTGCGATTGATAATGCCAATAAAGGAGAATACAGTACCTTTAAAATAAACGGTAATGAGGTAGATATAACTAAAAAGGGTCAAAACCATGCGACCCTAAAAACATATGAAGAACCTAATGCGACACTAAAAACAGAAGGTTTAAATTATTCCAAAGTTCAAGTTATGGCAACACCAATTACTTCATCATCATCTGTTTGGTTGGGTATTTTTGAAACAGTTGGTCCCGTCATAGCAATTGGAGTCATTCTTTATTTAATGATGAAAAGCGCTCAAGGACAAGGGAATCAAGCTCTTAGTTTTGGAAAAAGTCGGGCAAGGCTCTACGGTAATGACAAAGATCGAATCAATTTTACGGATATTGCTGGTTCAGATGAAGCAAAACAAGACCTCCAAGAGGTTGTTGAATTTCTGAAATTCCCCAAAAAATTCTCTACCCTAGGAGCAAAAATTCCAAAAGGTGTGCTTTTAGTTGGGCCTCCAGGCACAGGAAAGACAATGTTGTCGAGAGCCGTTGCTGGAGAGGCTAATGTTCCATTTTTTAGCATTTCTGGTTCTGAATTTGTCGAAATGTTTGTGGGTGTAGGCGCATCCAGGGTTAGAGATTTATTTGCTAAAGCTAAAAAAAATTCACCCTGTATTATTTTTATTGATGAAATAGATGCAGTTGGTCGAAAACGAGGGAGTGGAATGGGTGGTGGGCATGACGAAAGGGAACAAACCTTAAATCAGATTCTGGTCGAAATGGATGGTTTTGAACAAGGGCAAAGTGTTATTGTGCTTGCCGCAACAAACAGAGTTGATGTCCTAGACCCAGCTCTACTTCGTCCTGGAAGATTTGATCGAAGGGTTAATATTGGTCTACCGGACAGAAAAGATAGAGAGGCAATTCTAAAAGTTCATTTTATTAAAAAACCTTTAGCTAAGGACGTAGATCTTGATGCTCTGGCGGCTAAAACTGCCGGATCATCTGGTGCAGATTTAGCTAACATTGCCAATGAATCAGCAATTATTGCGGCTAGAAATAACCATACTCAGATTTCCCAAGAAGATGTTACTGAAGCATTTGAAAGAGTTGCTATTGGGCCTGAGCGAAAATCTAAAGTGATGACAGATCTAGATAAAAAAACTACCGCTTACCATGAAGCAGGGCACGCAATAGTTGGTCAAGTATTACCAGACAGTGATCCAGTTCATAAAGTAACAATAATTCCTCGTGGCGGGACGGGTGGTGTAACATGGTTCATTCCACCAGAAGACCGAGTATTTATTAGTTTAGTCCAATTCAAAGATATGTTAGCAAGAGGTTTAGGTGGAAGGATTGCCGAAGAATTGATTTTTGGGGGAGATCATATTACTACGGGCGCAAGTTCGGATTTACAAGCCGCAGCGGAACTTGCTAGAGATATGATTGTTAATCAAGGAATGGGTAAGAAGTTGCGAAATCAAGTATTTAAATTAGATGATGGAATGATGATGGACAGATTAATGCACGAAAGAGAGTATTCTGATGAAACCGCGAAGGTAATAGACGAAGAAGTAGAAGCTTTAATTACAGAAGCAGCTTATCGAGCTAAAGAAGTCCTAAAAATAAATACAAATTATTTAGAAAAACTAAAGGATAAATTAATAGAAAAAGAGACAATTGACTCAAAGGAGGTTGCCGTAATTCTAGAAGGTGCAAAAATGGCTAAAAACGCTAGGTTATATTAAATAGATTTAGCCTATATTTTAAATTAAATTTTTTAAGTATACTATTTTAAGATGGAAGAACAACCCAAAAAGACCCAGTCTAAAAAAATTAGATTTAACTTCACTAATGCTGCAACCTTATTAATGTTTGCAACTTTTTTTAGCCAACTTTTAGGTTTTTTAAGAACAAAATTAGTTAATGCCAATTTTCCAATTTTGGGACCTCACAGTACAGATGCTTACTTTGCAGCCTTCAACATTCCCGACCTTTTCTTTTTTACTTTATCCGCTGGTGTATTGAGTGTAGCTCTTTTGCCTGTTTTGTCGGATCGAATACATTCCCGAGGATCTAAAAGTGCCTGGGAGTTAGCTACATCAATTTTAAATTTATTGGCAGTTGTTATGTTAATACTTGGTTTTTTGACTCTAATTTATGCTCATCAATTAATACAATATATTGTTGCCCCAAATTTACCTCCTGCAGATATTAATACGGCTGCTGAAATAATGAGATTTATAGCTTTTAACCCTCTACTTTTTACAATTTCAGGTATTTTAACTACTGTTCAGCAATCACTGGGAAAGTTTTTTTTCTATGCAATAGCTCCACTTTTTTATAATGTAGCAATAATTATTAGTATTTTTGTTTTTAAAGACAACATTGGAATAGTCGGTCTAGGTATTGGAGCTCTAATTGGAGCAATTTTACAACTTATTGTTGTTATTGTTGGAGCTTATAATTCTAATTTTCATTGGAACCCTAGAATTATGTGGCGCAATAAGAATTTCAGAATGGTCCTCAAAAATCTACCTCCACGATCTCTAGATCAGGGCATGGATCAAATCGAAGCTATTGTAGAAACAAGAGTAGCCTCAGGTCTTGGTGTTGGTTCGATAACTAATTATAACAATGCCTATATTTTAAGCACTGCACCGATTCTCCTTTTGGGTACTGCAATATCTACAGCAGCGTTCCCTCAATTAAGTGCTAGAATTTCCCAAAACAGGCCAGATTTATTTAGGAAGGAATTCTTAAAAGTGTTAAGAGTGATGATTTGGTTAAGTGCTCCTGTAGTAGTGGTAGGATATTATTGCAGAGGCTATTTAGCTCGTTTAATTTATTCCCAGGGGAACCAACAAATATCTAATATTTTTGGATATTTGGCACTTGCAATCTTTTTCGGAATTCTTTATTCAATAATTTCAAGATGGTTTTATGCGCATAAAGATACCAAAACACCACTAGTTGTTTCTGTTTTTACAATTGCTCTAAACATAGTTCTAGCAATTGTTTTAAGTAGACCAAGTATGTATGGAGTAACTGGTTTAGCGCTTGCTCAATCGATAGTTGCCGCAACAGAAGTTATGATTCTTTTAGTCATTATGATTATAAAAGACCACAAGTTGATTAATTTTCAGTTTCTGAATGGTCTTATTCGGATTATTTCAGTAACTGGATTTAGTATGGTTGCGGGTTATATCATGATTTCAATGTTACCTTTATATATTAATGAAAAAGGAATATTTGTTTTGGGTTCTAGGCTTGTCTTGATTGCTGGAGTGACTCTTTCTATACATATTTTAATGTCTGCAATTTTTGACATTGAAGAGGTTAAACCTATTCTAAAACGACTTAAACAAATCGTTACCAAACCAGTAAAATTTGAAATATAACGAAACTTATCTTTTAGTTATTGCTATAATGGACAATCAAATGGAAAGTAACATAAGAAATTTCTGCATAATCGCTCATATCGATCATGGTAAGTCAACACTTGCCGATAGATTATTAGAGCTAACAGGCACTATATCTAAAAGAGACATGAGAAATCAAATTCTAGACAAGATGGATCTAGAAAGAGAAAAAGGTATAACTATTAAACTTGCACCAGTTAGAATGCAATACAAAGGATATCAATTAAATCTTATTGATACACCTGGACATGTAGATTTTAGTTATGAAGTATCTAAAAGCCTAGAAGCCTGTGAAGGTGCTATTCTAGTTGTAGATGCTACTCAAGGAATTCAAGCTCAAACATTAGCTAATGTTTATTTAGCTATTAATGCAGATTTGAAAATTATCCCAGTCCTTAATAAAATCGATTTAAGCGGGATAGATATAAAAGCTAGAACAGAACAAATAGTTAATTTATTGGGCTGTAAAGCAGGAGAAATTATTAAAATATCTGCTAAAACAGGCGAAGGAGTGGAAAAATTATTAGATTGCTTGATTAACCAAATTCCACCTCCCAAAATAGATCTAAAAAACCCTACACGAGCACTAATCTTTGATTCTTACTATGACGATTATAGAGGAGTGATATTATATGTTCGTTTATTTGAAGGGAAGATTTTAAAAAATGATCAAATTCTAATAATTGGCTCAAAAGCTCAGGGAATATGTTTAGAAACCGGATTTTTAACAATGGAATTAAATCCTCAAGCTGAAATTTCTTCAGGAGAAATTGGATATATAGTAACTAACTTTAAATCAACTTCAGAAGCAAAAGTAGGAGACAGTGTGACATTATTAAATAATCCTGCCACTAATCCTTTAAGTGGTTTTAAGGATGTACAGCCATTTGTTTATGCTGGTTTTTTCCCATCATCTAATGAACAATTTAATTCTTTAAAGAAAGCTATTAATAAACTTTCGCTAAGTGATTCGGCTATTTCCTATTCGTTAGAAAATTCTCCAATATTAGGATTTGGCGTTCGGATAGGTTTTCTTGGATTACTTCATATGGATATTGTTAAAGAAAGACTAGAAAGAGAATATGGTCTAGATTTAATTGTAACGAATCCATCTACAGATTACTTAATAAGATATACATCTGGAGAGGTAGTCAATATTAAAAGTGCTTATGAGTTGAAAGATTCTACCTTAATTTCTGAAATCGGAGAAAGATGGATTAAGGGGGAAATAGTAACTCCAAAAGAATATGTTGGAGAAATTTTAAATTTAATAATTTCCAAAAGAGGACTCCAGAAGAACATTAGCTATATTAATGACCAAGCTTTAATTAGTTTTAATGCCCCCCTCGCTAATATTTTGATAGATTTCTACGATCAACTAAAAAGTATTACGGCTGGATTTGGTTCATTTAATTACGAAATAGATGATTATAGGGTAGAAAATTTAGTAAAGGTAGATTTCTATATTGCTAATCAAAAAATAGATTCTTTATCTATTATTGTTCACAAAAATGAAGCTAGCAAAGTAGGTCGGGAAACGGTATCTAAGTTGAAGGAAATAATCCCCAGACAAAACTTTAAGGTTTCGTTACAGGCAGCAATTGATGGTAAATTTATAGCAAGAGAAGATATATCTGCATATCGCAAAGATGTAACTTCAGGGCTATATGGTGGAGATGTTAGTAGGAAGAAGAAAGTGTTGGCTAAACAAAAAAAAGGAAAGGCAAGGCTTAAAAATATAGGTGGAATAGATTTACCTCCTAGTGTTTTTACAGTAATGATTAAAAGAAATTGATTTTAATTCTATTACTTTGCTATAAAATAATTTAATGAATCCAGATTTAATAAAACTAATCAAAAACTACCCAATAGATAAACAATATCAAGAAATTCTTAAAAAAAAGACTATTGTTAGCATTTCTGGTCCTACTAGTTCCGGGAAAGATACTCTTATTAATCAAGTTTTAAATGATCCCAAATTTGTAAAAATTAAAACTTATACTACTAGAAAGCCTAGACAACTTGTAGACAATATCGATGATACTAATTACTTTTTTATTGATTTTGAGATAGCAAAGAACATGATTTTACAAAAGCAATTCCTAGAAGTTGCCATAGTTCACAACAATATATATGGAACCACCTACAATCAATTCGATGATGACTTTAAATCAGGCCATATACCTATTTTAAATATAGATGTTCAAGGGGTATTAAAGTATCGAAATATTTGCAATAAACTAATATCGTTTTTTCTATTGCCACCTAATTTTAGGGTTTTACTAGACAGGTATTTTAATCGGCAAACCAATCCATCTGATCTAAAAACAAGATTAAATACATCACTTTATGAATTAGAAGTAGTTTTAAAATCTGATTGGTTTTACCAGATAGTAAGCGATGATCTAGAAGCCTCAGTTCAAGAATTTAAAAGTATATTGCAACAAAAAAGAACAAGGCGGGAATATCCCAATTTAATTAAAGAACTGATAACAGATATACAAAAATATTTAAGATATAATTAACTCTTAGCACTCTTGATATTTGAGCGCTAAGAGTATATACTAAGGCTTGTTAACTAAAGAAGTTATGATGACTGAACGGCAAAAATTAATTTTAATTGCTATAGTTGAGCAATATGCAGAAGTAGCCTCTCCTGTGGGGAGTACTTTATTAGCTAAATTATTTAGTGTTTCACCCGCTACTATAAGATCGGATATGGCTGAATTGGAAAGTATGGGATATTTAAGTCAAACCCACATAAGTTCAGGCAGAATCCCAACAGACAAGGGATATCGTTTCTATGTTAATAACCTTGTAGAGACCAATAGTTCTGACCAAGGATTACCACTAAGAGGTGAAAAAGCACTTATTTCTAGAGTAAAACATGCTGGTGCTCCAGACAGAATGATTAAAAATGCAGTAGATACATTAGCTGAATTAACCTATAACCTAGGTCTTGCAACAATTGGTGATCAATTATATATAAGTGGACTAAGTAATTTATTTGGTCAGCCCGAATTTATCAATAATTTACAAGTCCAACAAGTAGCAAGATTATTAGACAATTTAGAACCTTGGCTTCGAGAAGCGGCCCTTAATCAGCCACTAACTGTGTATATAGGACAGGAAAATCCGATCGGAAGAAGTGCTGGATGTAGTTTGGTAATTTCTAAATTTAAAGGATTATATAGTGATCAAAGCTACATCGGAACACTTGGCCCAACTAGACAAAGTTATAAAGAAGTAATGTACTTGGTTCAACGAGCAGGAAAAGAACTTGAAAGTGTATTATAAGGGGAAAGATTAATGAAAGACTCAAAAAATATTAAAAATAATGATAATCTAATTCAAGAATTAAAGTTGCAAATTGATCAATTAACCGAGGCCCTTCAAAGAGAAAGAGCTGATGCTACAAATGTTAGGCGGAGAGCCCAAGAAGATAAACTAAAGATGGCTAATTATTTTAAAGCTTCTGTTATTGAAGTTCTTCTTCCGTTTATTGAGCATTTTGATTTAAGTATTGTCCACTTTCCCAAAAATGAAAGTAAAGAAGTGAATAATTGGTTCAAGGGTTTGGAGGCAACCCATAAACAACTTTGGAAAGCATTAGAGGAGATAGGGCTTAAAAAAATTGAGACCCTAAATCAGGAATTTAATCCTGAATACCATGAGGCTATTTCTATAGATGAAAGCACTAAAGGATTAAAAGAGGTAATCATTCAGGAATTTAGGCCAGGGTATATTCTTGGTGATCAGGTTATTCGTCATGCAGTAGTAAAGGTCGGATTGAAATAATTTATTAGCACTCTTGACAGTTGAGTGCTAATAAGATATTCTAGAATATATTTAGCGTTCTTTATTATAGATTGCTAATAAATAACCATTAAAAAGGAGCAATTTTATGTCTAAAATAATTGGGATTGATTTAGGAACTACAAATTCGGCAATGGCTGTAATGCAGTCTGGTAAACCAGAGATTATTGCCAATAGTGAAGGAAACAGGACTACACCTTCAGTTGTTGCTGTTAATAAAAATGGAGAAAGACTGGTTGGTCAAGTTGCTAGACGTCAACAAGTAACTAATCCTAAAAATACAATCTATGAGGTTAAAAGGCTAATTGGGCGAAACTGGGATGATAAAGAAGTTCAGAGAGACCTTAAATTAATGGGCTACGAGATTATTAAAAGTGGCAATGGTGTTAAGGTCAAAATGGCGGATAAAGAACATAGTCCTGAAGAAATTAGCGCTATGATCTTGTCTAAACTAAAAAGTGATGCAGAAGCTTTCTTGGGTGATAAGGTTACCGAAGCAGTAATTACAGTCCCAGCATATTTTGATGATAATCAGAGACAAGCAACCAAAGATGCCGGTAAGATAGCGGGATTAGAGGTTAAAAGGATAATCAATGAGCCTACTGCAGCTGCCTTAGCTTATGGATTAGATAAGGGTGATAAAAAGAACGAAAAAATAGTTGTTTATGATCTTGGTGGTGGAACTTTTGATGTTTCCGTTCTAGAGCTTGGTGATGGGGTTTTTGAGGTCAAGGCTACCAACGGTGATACTCATTTAGGGGGTGCAGATTTCGATCGTGTTATTATTAATTATTTTGCAGATGAGTTTAAGAAAGAATCAGGAATAGATATTACTGAGGATAAGGCTGCTATGCAAAGATTAAGGGATGAGGCCGAAAAAGCTAAAATTGAACTTTCGACAGCCCAAGAAGTTAATGTTAACTTACCATTTTTGACAGCAGATGCTGAGGGTCCTAAACATTTTGAGCACAAATTAACCAGAGCTAAATTAGAGAATTTAGTTTCTGAATTGATTGATAAGACCGAAGAACCTTGCTCAAAGGCTCTAAAAGATGCAAAACTAAAAACATCTGAAATAGATGCAGTTGTTTTGGTTGGTGGAATGACTAGGATGCCTGCTGTTCAAAAAAAAGTAAAAGAAATATTCCAAAAAGATCCTATGAAAGGTGTAAACCCAGACGAAGTAGTAGCTATAGGTGCTGCCATTCAGGGTGGTGTATTGCAGGGTGATGTCAAAGATGTTTTGCTTCTCGACGTAACACCGCTAAGCTTAGGAATTGAAACTATGGGTGGTGTAATGACTAAGTTAATTGAGAGAAATACCACCATACCTACTTCTAAGTCTGAAATATTCTCGACAGCTGCAGACAATCAACCTCAGGTAGAGATTCATGTTGCCCAAGGAGAGAGAGAGATGATTGATGGGAACAAATCATTGGGCAGGTTTGTGTTAGATGGTATAGCCCCAGCTCCGAGAGGAATTCCTCAAATTGAAGTTACCTTTAACATTGATGCAAACGGTATCTTAAATGTTACGGCTAAAGATAAGGGTACTAACAAAGAGCAAAGTATTACTATTTCAGGATCTGGTAATTTGAGCAAGGAAGATGTTGAGAAAATGGCCAAAGAGGCGGAGGCTCATGCCGAAGAAGATAAAAAACGTAAAGAAGCAGTAGAATCCCGAAATATCTTAGATGGAGCTGTCTACCAGGCCGAGAAATTAGTAAAAGATAATAAAGATAAAATAGACGTCGAAGATCAAAAAACTATTGAAGAAGCTGTTAAAGAGGCAAAAAAAACGTTAGACAATAATGATGCTTCTAAGGAAGAACTCGAAAATGCTACTAAAGAATTTAACGATAAAATAATGCCCATTGGTGCTAAGCTATACGAAGCTAACAAAAATACTACTTCAAACCAGGAGAATGATCAGCCAAAAGGTGACGAAGGTCCAGTTGAGGGTGAGGTCGTTGATGATTCCAAAGACGACCAGAAGAAATAGGTTACTATTATTAAATAAGAAGCAGGAATAGGAATGGCTAAAAGAGATTATTATGATGTACTAGGAGTTAGCAAGAGTGCGTCCCCGGACGAAATAAAAAGTGCATTTAGAAAATTAGCCATTCAATATCACCCAGATCGAGGTGGTGATGAAGCCAAATTTAAAGAATTAAATGAAGCCTATGAAGTTTTAAAGGACCCAGAAAAAAGAAAACGCTATGATCAATTCGGTCATGCTGGAATAGGAAATAATGGGCAAGGTTTTGGAGGAGATCAATTCCAAAACTTCAATTTTGACTTTGGAGACCTGGGATTGGGGGATATATTTAATAGTTTTTTTGGTAGCTCCAAAAATCAATCTCAAAGATCTAAAAGAGGAAATGATATTCAAACCTCTATAGATATTACGTTTGAGCAGGCTGTTTTTGGTACCGAAGTACCCCTCAGCCTTAATATTGAAGATCAGTGTGATTACTGTAAAGGATCGACCGTTGAGCCAGGATATGGACTAAAAACCTGTCCAACTTGTGATGGTAAAGGTCAAACAATTAACGTTACTAGGACAGTTTTTGGCAACATCCAACAAGCTTCTATTTGTCCTAGATGTGATGGCAGTGGGAAGATCCCGGAAAAAGAGTGCTCCGTCTGTCATGGCAAAGGAACTTTACTTAAAAAGCAAGATATTAAATTAAAGATACCTGCCGGTATTGACGATGGGGCAACAATTAGGTTAGCTAATCATGGCGAGGCTATAGCAAACGGTCCCAAAGGTGATTTATATGTAAATATTAATGTAAAACCTCATAAAAAATTTACCCGTGAAGGTGATTTAATACTTAGTGTTGAACATATTGATATGATTAGCGCTACTCTTGGATCTGAAATTGATGTCCAGACCGTAGATGGAAATATCAGAATGAAGATACCTCCAGGTACACAATCAGGAACAGATTTTAAGCTTTCTAATCACGGAGCATATCGAATTAATTCAAAGGTTCGGGGAGCTCATATCTTAACAATTATTGTGGATACTCCGGTTAAATTGACTAAAGAACAGCAAAAACTTCTAGAAGATTTTAGGGATACGACAAAATCCAGTAAATTCCATTTATGGTAAAACAATATACTGTTAAATTATATTAAGTTTAGTCATATAATTGGATTATGTTAAGAAAATTAAATAATAACGGGTTTATATCACTTCTTCTATTTCTTCTTGTGGTTGTTGTGGGGGTAATAATTTTCGTTTATTTTAGAGTTGCGCATAAGTAGATAGTCATTGATTTGACTATGTTACAAAAACGTGATAGTATTACTATATAATCAATAAAATAAAAAAGAATTGAAGTTTTAAATTAAATAGGTTTATATATTGATATGTCTAGTTTTGAAAACGCCCGAGAACGAGATATGATCCTTTTTGTTGGGTCTTTTTTACAAACTCAATTAGAAGCTCTTAAGAAATTATCTAAAATATTAGATAGAAATATTCATGGTTTAGTTCTTCTTGATATAACCAACATAAGTTCGAAAGAACATAAGGATATTAAGTCTAAGACTAATCACGTTACATTCATTGAGGTAGATTTTTCGTCTCCAACAGCAATTCAAAATGCCCTAAAGATATATGAAGATAGATTTTTGGCAGTAACCTGCAGAGCAGAGAAGAATATCCCTCTTTTTAAGAAAGTTATTCCTAATGTACCTTATTTAAATACACCTTCCGAGACTTCACTCGATTGGACTACAGATAAAATAAAAATGCGCAAAATGCTCCGAAATTATGATAAATCTATATCTCCTAAATTCCTGGTTGTACACGATTCAAGCGAAGAAGTTCTAGACAGAATAGAAAAAAATATTGGATTTCCTCTAATTTTAAAACCCTCAGGGTTGGCTGCAAGTCTTTTAATAACAATTTGTTATTACAGAGAGGAATTGGAACAAAATTTAAAGAATACTATAAGGAAAATTAATCAAGTTTATAAGAAACGAAAAGGGAGAGGAGATCCTCAAATTTTAGTTGAAGAGTTTATGGAAGGATCAATGTATTCTGTTGACGTTTATGTAAATCAAAGAGGAATAACCTATTTTACACCTCTAGTACATGTCAGAACTGGTCGTTCAATAGGTTTTGATGACTTTTTTAATTACATGCGAGTTACTCCAACTATTTTGAAACCACATAAAGTTGAAGATGCCCGAAAAGTTGCTGAAAAAGCAATCAGGGCACTAAATATTAGAAGCGTTACTTGTCATGTCGAACTAATGAAAACTGAAGAGGGGTGGAAAATCATAGAATTAGGACCAAGAATTGGTGGTTTTCGGCATGAAATGTATGAACTTTCGTTTGGTATAGATCACACGATGAATGATATTTTAATTAGAATTCCCAAAAAGCCTATATTAAATAAAAAAGTAAAAGGTTATACGGTGGCATTGAAGTTTTATGCTAAGAAAAAGGGTAGACTAGTTAATATCAAAGGTATTAATAAGCTTAAAAAACTAGAATCATATCAAAGCTTGATGACTTATAAGAAAAAAGGAGATATGTGTGATTTTGCGAGAAACGGTGATGATTCTGTGTTTGATGTAGTCTTATTTAATAAGAAAAGATCCAAAGTTTTGGCAGATGTAAGAAGATCAGAAAAAAGCATAAATATTCAGGTTTCAGTTCCAAAAAGGAGGACCTAAACTTTACGCTTATGGTATAGTAAAGTAATGAATATTCAAGAAATAATATTAATAGGAATTTTACTTTCTCCGATTATTCTTATTTCAATACTTGAAGTAAATTCGGTAATTGCCTATTTTTCGGTTTGTATAGGTGCGGTTTTGTCAACAAACCTAAACAATAATCCGATTGTCCAGAAGTTATATAACAATGCAAGATATATTCACAACTATTCGTACCTTAATAACCTTAAATTGTTACTCTTAATAATTCCATTTATAGTAGTTGCAGTTTTGATGATTAAAACTGCAAAAGGAGGATTTTTGTCTTTTAATATCTTGGGTGCAATTGCTACTGGAGTATTGATGGCTTTTTTGGCGGAACCCTTTCTTCCCGGTAGTTTAACTCTAGCCCTAAGTCATACAAAAATATGGGTCGATGTATTTAAACAAGAGAGTAATGCTATAGGAATTAGTGCATTATTAATTCTAATTTTAGTAGTTTTACAACGTAGTAAATTCAGTCATAAATCAATTTTAAGATCTAAGAAATAAAATTAAAAAGACTATCTATCTTGACTTTTATCTTAAAAT
>JAJZWY010000009.1 GCA_021846445.1 bacterium | reverse complement strand
CTACCAATTCAGGATATATAGTTGGCTATGCACTAACTACTCCAAACTCAAATGGAATCATTCAAGTACTTGTTGAGCCTGGATACTATAGTCCAACTGGAAGTACCAGCCTACAAGGGAATAACGCCACATTCTCTAGCCTAAATGTTTCTGGTCCTACTACGTTAAGTAGCTTAAGTGTTAGTGGGAGTGAAACGGTTAGTCAAAACCTAAATGTTGGCGGAGAGATATTTGCTAATAGTGAAAGTATCTTAAATTCTCTAAACGTATCTGGTAGTGCTAGTTTTATAGGGCTTCAGATTAGTAGTAACGGTCATTTGATTACATCAGGAAACATGCCTAAAGTGTCTGCTTTGCCAGCGTCTGGTGGATCATCCAAGGTATCTATTACTGGTAATGATATCTCTGGTACAGTAACTATTACTACAGGAACGACTCCAACGGCAGGTGATTTAGTTAAGATAACATTTGCCAATGCTTATGGCGCAACTCCTAGAGTATTATTAACTCCAGATAATAGTAGTAGTGCAACAATAGAATCGTACAATGACTTAAAATCTACGACTAGTTTTGATATAGCTTCATTAAAAATTCCTAAAGCTTCAACGACATATCAATTTGACTATTATATAGTTCAATAAAGCATAAATTCTTAAGCAAATGGAAAGCATATACTAGATATTTAGTAGTAATTTTGACATTATGTAAAGCTTGACCTTATCTGTTATTGTTGGTATTATTTTATAGCATATTTGAATTTAAGTAGTATTTATGTGATGGGTAAATATTATCATAAATTCAAAGGATTGGTGGTCTGATGGATTTTGTAATTTAACAGATTAGATTAAATGAGAAAAGCAATTAGACAAACGGCTATTGATAAATATTAATAACCTGTCAATTGCACTGAATTAAATATATGTTTATTTTTATAATTAATATATTATTTCGTAAAAAGTTACTAAAGCGCACAGAATGAATGCCTTGACGTAAGATACCGATGAAGGACGTGATGAGCTACGATAAGCTTCGGGGAGCAGCTAAATATGCGTTATATCCGAAGATTTCCGAATGGGGAAACCTTAACAGATAGTATCTGTTAACACTTATTTGAATATATAGAATAAGTAGTGGTAAGTGGGGGAACTGAAACATCTTAGTACCCCGAGGAAGAGAAAATAATTAATGATTCCGTTAGTAGTGGCGAGCGAATGCGGAATAGCCCAAACTTTTATAATTTTCATCTGGTAATTTACCAGATGGATAAGTTGGTAGACGAATATTATAAGAGGGTTGTGACAGATAAGTTGCTAATACAAAAAGCTGAAAAATTATTCAGAGTTTTGTATTAGAATAGATTCTACCTAATCTATATAAGGTAAAAAATTTGCATTGCGAGCAGAAGCAATTGGAAAATTGCACCAAAGACGGTGATAGTCCGGTATGTCAAGTTATGCAAACCTTATCATTTATGTTGTCGAGTAGGTCGGGACACGTGCAACCCTGACTGAATCCGGGAGGTCCACCTTCCAAGGCTAAATATATCTTACGATCGATAGTGTACAAGTACCGTGAGGGAAAGGTTAAAAGAACCCCGGAAGGGGAGTGAAATAGATCCTGAAATTTTGTGCGTACAAGGAGTCGGAGCCAGTTTACTGGTGACGGCGTGCTTTTTGTAGAACGATCCAGCGAGTTATTTGTTGCTGCTAGCTTAAGATTTTTAAAATCGGAGGCGAAGTGAAAGCGAGCCTGAATAGGGCGAATAGTAGTAATGAATAGACCCGAAACCGGGTGACCTAACCATGGGCAGGCTGAAGCGCAGGTAAAACTTCGTGGAGGGCCGAACCGTAGCGAATTGCAATACGCCCGGATGACCTGTGGTTAGAGGTGAAATGCCAATCGAACTCGGAGATAGCTGGTTCTCCTCGAAATAGCTTTAGGGCTAGCGTTGTACGGTAATTAATAGGGGTAGAGCTCTGTTTTGGAATGGGGGTCGCAAGATTACTCACCCTTGACAAACTACAAATACTATTAATGGAACTACAGCAGTTAGAACGGCGGGGCTAAGCTCGTCGCTCAAAAGGGAAACAGCCCAGATCATCATCTAAGGTCCCTAAATTATGCTCAGTGGGAAACGAGGTAAAATTTCTTAAACAACGAGGATGTTGGCTTAGAAGCAGCCATTCATCTAAAGAGTGCGTAACAGCTCACTCGTCAAGAGATTTTGCGCGGAAAATGTAACGGGGCTAAAGCATAATACCGAAGATATGAATGTGTGCAGTAATGCATGCGTGGTAGAGGAGCGTTCCTTCTTGCGTTGAAGTTAAATTGTGAGATTTAATGGAGCATTAGGAAGTGAGAATGCTGGAATAAGTAACTTTAAGGCAGGTAAGAATCCTGCCCACCGAAAGAGCAAGGTTTCCTGGGCCACGGTAATCGTCCCAGGGTTAGTCGGTCCTAAGTTGAGGCGAGTAGCGTAAACGATGGACAACGGGTTAATATTCCCGTACTAATATAATTTTGTTTATTGTGCGCAACATACTAGCAGAAGCGGATTCATGGTTATATCCGTCTAAATGAGAGAAATACTCATGAATGAAAAAGTCTTTAGACTTGATTTTTGTGAAAGTGTTGACAAGAAAAGCAACTAAACTTATGAATTATGTTATCCGTACCGCAAACCGACACAGGTGCTCAGGTCGAGAAGACCAAGGTGTACGAGTGATTCTTCGTTAAGGAACTCGGCAAACAAGCGGCCGTAACTTTGGAATAAGGCCTGCCCCCTCATTGTGATTATAAATTTTGTAATCATTATGAGGGGGCCGCAGCTAAAGAACCCATGCAACTGTTTACCAAAAACATAGGTCTCTGCTAACACGAAAGTGGATGTATAGGGGCTGACGCCTGCCCGGTGCCGGAAGGTTAAGGTAAGAGGTTCACGCTTCGAACTGAAGCCCCGGTGAACGGCGGCGGTAACTATAACCGTCCTAAGGTAGCGAAATTCCTTGTCAGGTAAGTTCTGACCCGCACGAATGGCGTAATGATATGGGTACTGTCTCAACGAAGAGCTCGGTGAAAGTGCATTGACGGTAAAGATGCCGTCTGTCCGCAGCAGGACGAAAAGACCCCGTGCAGCTTTACTATAGTTTGGCATTGAACTTGGGGTATACATGTGTAGGATAGGTGGGAGGCTTTGAAGCTTAGACGCTAGTCTAGGTGGAGCCATCAGTGAAATACCACCCTTGTATACTTCTAGTTCTTACTTGAACCGTTATCCGGTTTGAGGACCGTGTCTGATGGGTAGTTTAACTGGGGCGGTTGCCTCCTAAAGAGTATCGGAGGCGTTCAAAGGTTAGCTAAATTCGGATGGAAATCGAATTTATAGTGTATACGCATAAGCTAGCTTGACTGTGAGGGATACAACCCAAGCAGGGACGAAAGTCGGAGTAAGTTTTCCGCTGTCAGTACTTTGTACAAGAGTGTGGTATCGGCAGCGCTTTCGGATAAAAGTTACGCCGGGGATAACAGGCTTATAGCGCCCAATAGTTCACATAGACGGCGCTGTTTGGCACCTCGATGTCGGCTCATCTCATCCTGGGGCTGAAGCAGGTCCCAAGGGTCCGGCTGTTCGCCGGTTAAAGAGGTACGTGAGCTGGGTTCAGAACGTCGTGAGACAGTTCGGTTTATATCCGCTGTGGACGCAAGGAAATTTGAGAAGATTTGATCCTAGTACGAGAGGACCGGATTGAACACACCTCTGGTGTGCCAGCTGTTCTACCAAGAGCATTGCTGGGTAGCTATGTGTGGAATAGATAAGCGCTGAAAGCATATTAAGCGCGAAGCTAACTTCAAGATAAGATTTCCCTATGAGGACACTGAAAGATTATCAGTTTGATAGGCATAAGGTGTAAGCGTGGTAACATGTTAAGCTGAAATGTACTAATAGTCCCATCGACTTTTTATGGTTTTACAAATATTTGATTTATTAAAGATTTGTAATTCTATTCAATGCATATTGACCGGTTATTTATATTTATCAAAGTTGTCTTATAGTTGCAGAGTAATCTTTATTTTATGTTTGGACATCAATAGATATTTAAATCGTTATTTTAGAAATATTTATTTGGTGCCCATAGCAAAGATGTTACACCTGTTCCCATTCCGAACACAGAAGTTAAGCTCTTTAGCGGTGACAATACTTAGGGTTGACCCTTGGGAAAATAGCACGGTGCCATTTTATACAAAACAGCTCTATTAAAAGAGCTGTTTTTGATATTATAGGGCTAGTTATATTTTATTCTCCTACTAAACAGAAAGTCTATATATTTATAATAATATTATATTGACAACAAAACAATAGCGTGATAACATATTGTATGTAAAGAGTTTTATTTAATAGATCTAAATGAAATCTAGGAGTGGGATAGATAAGGTAAAGGAGTTAAAATGGCTGGAACTAAATTGGGCGGAAAAGCAGCAGCAACAACTAATAAACTAAAATACGGTGCAGATTTTTATGCAAAAATTGGTGCTAAAGGTGGGAAGATAGGTCGAACTGGTGGATTCTTCGCTAATCGTGAATTAGCTCGTAGTGCAGGCGCAAAGGGTGGAAGAATTTCTAGAAGATCCTCAAAAATTAATTAGTTTTTGAGCTCTAACTTTTTTCTATACAACCGACATAATTTTGATTTATTGGTTATCCATTTTGTGTTGCAATTGATACATAAATAACAATTGTTTAGATTGTCTTGAAAACTACTAGTTTTACAAACTGGACATAAACTACGTTTATATATCCAATCACGGTATGAATCGAGACAATCTTGAATATGGTTTTCTGCAATATTAATTTTAAATTTTTTGGCTATCTTTTTAGCCTTTTCCCAGGCTTCTATTTCCATTTTTAAAAGACTAAAGTCACTATTATACTGTTTATGATTTAATAATGCATGTCCGACCTCATGTAAAAACGACCATTTATCTTTAGTTGTTAAAATATCTGAATAATATATTTTATTTTTGGAGGACGAATAATAAAATAAATTAGATTTTTCAAAATCTAGAGTAGGATATAAATTATGAATTTTAGATATAAGATTAGTCATTTTTAGGAGTTAAAGTTTTGTTTTAAATAATCATAGCAACCAAATATTACTGCCTCCTCGGGTCTCTGGGCTTTTATGATTTTTGGTAAAGTAACCATCGGGATATGGGCTCTTTCTATATATTCTCTTAAATAAGTACCATATTTATCAAAATAGACTCCAACACTGCCTCCCAAGATTATGATTTCAGGTTCAAATATAGCTATAAGTTCTACTAAACCGTCTCTCAGATCTTTTGAAATAATTTTCCAGGTGTTTGGATCATTAATATCTTTGGCTTTTTTCCCGAATCTGTCCACTATGGCTCTACCTGATACATAATCTTCCCATGGCATTTGTTTTTTATCTTTACTAAATAAAATCGCTCTACCGCCCGTATCTCCCGCATTAGTATCTATTTTGAGATTATCTACAAAGGCATAACCTATACCCGTACTCACGGTAACATATAAAACTCTTTTGAATTCTTCTTTAACCAACATTGCTTCAGAGAGAGCTGCTAGTTTTGCGTCATTCTCAATTAGAGTAGGACACTCAAAAACTTTTTCAATATCTCTAGCTAAATGTATATTTTTCCAATTAAGATTACCGAAATTAGCTACAATTCCATTTTGTCTATCAATGTTTCCTGGTGCTGCTACGCAAGCCGCCCTATAATCTACATCTGTATAACCAATGTTTTTTAAATGGTCTATAAATTCACTATATTTTGGAGGTGTATGAAACTTGTCTTTTTTTAGGATAACTCCCTGGTCATTAATTTTTGCAATAAGTGTTTTTGTTCCACCTATGTCTATACCTAAATACATATCTAAATCATAACACATTAAATTGTGTCCCCAAAACGGTCTTTTTGAAAACAGAAACAAGCTTCTAAAATTAATTCTTCCAACTTTCATTTGATCTATTTCTTACCTTCTTGATCAATAAAAAGACTAAATTTCTAACTTATCATCACCCCACATTAGGAAGAGACTAAAACTTTACTATAGAGGAATGAAAGAGTATAGTAGTTACTAAATCGCTTAACTTAAGATAAGTGTCGTGTTTTTTGTACGTTGCATAGCATTTATTTATTGAGTGATGCGGAAGAAAAAGGAGATTAGTTTTAAAGATGAGTGTAGTAACTAAAAAAATTAGTATGGAAGATTTATTATCTAATAACGAGCTAAAAGTTTTAGAGATTGGCGATGTATTAGAGGGAGTTATAGTCTTAGCTAAGAAAAATGAAGTAATGATAGATTTAGGATCAAATGGTTTTGGGATAATCTCAAAAAAAGAAATTGGTGCTATCAGGAATATCCCTGTTGGAGAGAAAATAACTGTAAGTGTCGTAGACCCTGACATGGATAATGGACAGGTTTTATTAAGTACTAGAAAAGCAACTAAAGATAAAGGATGGGATGAAATCCAAAGACTTTTTGAATCCCAAGAAATTATTAATATAACTCCGTATGATGCAAATAGGGGTGGATTATTGGTAGAGCTGGAAGGAATTAGGGGGTTTTTGCCTGTTTCACAGTTATCTGCAGTACATTATCCGAGGGTGAGTGGTGCAGATAAAGAAGAAATATTGCAAAAGCTAAATAGACTTACTAAAGAAGTTTTAAAAGTAAGAATTTTAGATATTAATCGAAAAGACAATAAGTTAATATTTTCAGAGAGAGAGGCAGTCAAAGAGGATATGCAAAACAAGTTTACCGACCTTAAGGTAGGCAACGAAGTTGATGGCGTTGTTACTGGAGTGATTGATTTTGGTGCCTTTGTTAACGTAGACGGAATTGAAGGATTAATCCATATCTCGGAAATATCTTGGGAGAGAGTAGATGATCCTAAAAATTATCTGAAAGTAGGTGATAAAATAAGGGCAAAAATTATAGCTATAGATAAAGATCGATTGTCCCTAAGTTTGAAGCAAATGGTTAAAGACCCTTGGATGGAAGAGATAAAAGCATATAAAAAAGGTGCCTTAGTTAAAGGTAAGGTAACCAGAATTACACCTTTTGGAGCTTTTGTTCAGTTAAGCCCAAGCGTAGAGGCTTTAGTCCATGTATCTGAAATGAGTGATGATGAAAGCATTGACCCTGAAAAAATATTCCAGTTGAACGAAATCAAAGAATTTAAGGTTATTGATGTAGATGAAGATAACAGAAAAATTGCTTTATCCCTAAAGGACGCTGTTATTAAGAAGCAAAATTCTAAATCTAAAAAGTAAGATATTTAAGAATTTAGTTTCATCAATTAATTTCCAGTAAGGAGAATAGAATGGAAAAATCACAAATAGAAATTGGAGAAACTATAACCGTCGGTAGACTTGCTGAGAAATTATTAATTCCGGTTAGTAAATTAATAACAGAATTGATGAAGAATGGAGTTTTTGCCTCGATAAATGAAAAAATAGATTTTGAGACGGCTCAAATAATAGTTGATGAATTAAATATCGGGGTAGAGTTGGTTAAGATTAATGAGGATAATGATGAATTATTTAATGATTTAAAAAAGAATAACAAGAACATTAAAAATGGGGAAAAGAGAGCACCAGTCGTAGCAATTATGGGTCATGTTGACCACGGAAAAACTTCTATTCTAGACGCTATAAGATCAAGTGATATTGTACGTTCGGAATCAGGTGGTATTACTCAACACATTTCGGCATATCAGATAGAACACAATAAACGACCAATAACTTTCTTGGATACACCTGGTCATGAAGCTTTTGCGGCGATCAGAGAACACGGCGCTCGTTTAACAGATATAGTTATAATTGTTATTGCTGCAGATGATGGTATAAAGCCTCAGACTCTAGAGGCAATACGTTATGCTCAAAAAGCGAATGCAAAAATTATTGTTGCTATTAATAAAATTGATAAACCAGATGCTGACATAAACCGAGTTAAGCAACAACTTGCCGAACAAGGCTTGGTTCCAGAAGAATGGAAAGGAGATACGATAGTTTGTGAAGTATCGGCAAAGACTAAAAAGGGATTGGACAATCTGCTTGACATGATTTTATTAATTACAGATGTTGAAGATTTAAAGGCTGACGAATCTTGCCCTGCACATGGTCTTGTTATTGAATCGCACATAGAGAAAGGCAAGGGGTCTGTAGCTAAACTTTTAGTACAAGGCGGGATTCTAAGACAAAACGACTTTATTGTTACTAATAACACTTACGCAAAAATTAAAACTCTTACGGATGACAAAAATAAAAATATAAAGTATGCTAAACCATCAACTCCAGTAGAAGTTTCTGGATTTAAAAACTTACCAGAATTTGGAGAAATTTTTAAAGTAGTTAACAATGAAAAAGTGGCCAAAACTATTGTAAATAAATATACAAAAATGAATAGCCTAAAAACAAAGAACTCTATTAATAGTAATGAATTAATTAGGATTATTGATAGAAGTAATAAATTATCTGAACTAAATTTAATCATTAAAGCTGATGTAAAAGGCTCGTTAACGTCGGTTATTGACAGCTTAAAAAGCTTAGACACCGAAGAAGTGGCAGTTAGAATTGTCGGAAGTGGTGTTGGCCAGATAGTTGAAAATGATATCCAACTGGCCATAAGCTCGAAAGCGATAATTTATGGTTTTAATGTATTGGTCCCTAGGAGTACTAAGTTACTTGCGTCTCGTAATAACATAGATATACGTGTCTTTAAAGTAATTTATGAATTAATTGATGATGTCAAAAACGAATTGAGTAATTTGCTAAAACCTGAAGTTGTAGAAACAGAGATGGGTTCATTAAAAGTGATGGGCGTGTTTAAAACGACCAAGGATGAAATCATTTGTGGGGGTAAGGTTATTTCTGGTAAATTAGAAAAATCGATGAACGCAAAAATTTATAGAGACAAAAAACTGATCGGTCTAGCTCTATTAACCGGCATAAAGCGGGGAAACATAAGTGTAGATAACGCCTTAGAAGGAGAAATGTGTGGTATTAATTTGGCCTTAACTTCAAAAGTTAATATTCTTGAAAAAGATGTTATAAACTTTTTTACAGAGGAAACTATTACTCGAAAAATTTAAAAAATGATGATAGAATAAATATTGTTATGATTCAAATAAATAATTCACTTTTAGACGAAGTAGGTTTAGGAAATCTTGGAGAAGATGATAAAAAAAGCTTGTTAACTAAACTTTACGAAACCTTAGAACTCAAAGTTGGTCAGAAATTAGCTAGTCAGATGTCAGATAAACAACTAGACGAATTTGATAGATATTTTCAGGCCAAAGATGAAAAAGGGGCATTTATGTGGCTCGAATCTAATTTCCCAAATTATAAAGAAATAGTCCAAGAACAGTTTGATGTATTAAAGGATGAGTTAAAAACTTCATCAGCTCGAATATTAGAGTCTCTAAATCCAGGTTTTGATCAAAACCAGAACAACGATACTAAAACTAATTAATTATTATTACAATAATTTTGATCTATATCCTGCAAGGAAACTTTTAGAGTTCATTTCCTTTTTAGCGGTTGGAAGTATTGATTTAAAAACCAATATGTCTTTTTTGGTGTAAACACCTACATCATTTTTAGTAAAAAATAATTTTCCAGGAGTATCCATCCCCTTGGCTATGGTTGCGGATGTTATTATATATTCGTTTTTATTTATTATAATTTTTGATCTTGGCCATCCATAGTATGCTCTAATTTCATTTAAAAGCTGGATAGCCGTTTTTGAAATAGGGTCTAATATAGCATCAGACTTACTGATCATTTTATCGTAAGTTGAAAGCTGATGGTTTTGAGGTGAGGGAATAACTTTATTAGCAACAATATAATCGAGCTTGTCTCGAATGAGCTCTGCAGCCAGTAAACTTAAATAAGTAGCAATTTCTTGTTTTGATAAACTATCTATATTTTTATCGAGTTCTTTTTGGATAAATATAGGTCCAGCATCCATTTTGGGGATTAACTTTATAATACTTAGACCAGTTCTTTTTTCGCCATTTAATATAGAGCTTTCTATGGGTGTAGGTCCTCGATGTTTAGGTAAAAGAGATGGATGGATGTTAATTATCCCATTTTCAAAAGAGTTTAGAACTTCGGGTGGTATGATTTTCCCAAATGCGATTAATATTGCAGTTTTGATATTTTCTTGTTTAACCATAGAAATGATCTTTTGTTGATCTTCAAAACCAATAATAGGGATATTATTTTTGATACTGAAATCAATAATTTCTAAATTATGGTTTGTTCCATATGGTTTTTTCTTAATCGAAGGGATAACAATAGCTCTGATCTCATAATTCATTGATAGAAGAGTTTTCAATACGGGAAGGTCAGTAGTAGTTCCAGTAGCTAACCTTTCATTTCCAAAGAATAGTATTTTTCTTGATGTCTTTAACATAATTTAAGGGTTTTAGTTTACCATTTTTATCAAGAATATAAAATGCATCTTCTCTGTCCTTTATTTTATCAATAAACAAAGTTCCCTCAGAATGATCTATCTCGTGTTGCATAATCCTCGCATAAAAATCTGAAAAAGTTTTTTGATGCTCTACACCACTAATATCCAAATATTTAATTTTAAGTTTGGAAAATCTTGGAACCTTACCATAAATATCTGGGACACTTAAACATCCTTCGTAATCTTCTACAAGATCACCATATTTTTTGAGTATTTTTGGATTAATATAGACGTTAAATTTTAAATCTGTTTTATCTTCATAATTGTCTCTGACAATAACTATGTTAACTAATTGGTTAATTTGAACTGCCGCTAAGGCAACACCAACTTCATGCTTTCTACTGTTTTCCCAATCCAGTGTGGCACTAACCATATCATCAACGATAGAATGAACTTTTTGATTAATTATTTTGATTTCTTTTGCCTTTGTTCTTAAGGATGAATTCGGAACAGTTATAATGTCTTCTTTTTTCATATTTTCTAAAGTATATAAGAAAGTGTACCTTTATTTCAATTATAGTAAGTCGTTTGGGTCAATATCGTAATTCCATCCAGATGGTAGAGAACTAATGATTTTAGTTAAAGTTGATCTACTTTTAGATTTTAAAATAATTTGTGATTTGTATTTGTTTTTAGTCTTCTCGTGATATGGCGGTGAAGGTCCTTCTATAATGATATTAGCATAAGTTTTATTGATGTTATCGACTAATTCATCAGATTTTCGTTTAGCACTTAACGGAGACGCCTTCTGATTAGTTAATTTTGCAACAAAATAAAAGGGTGGAAATTTATATTTCTGTCGATCTGCTATTTCCAGATTATAAAAATTTTGGTAATTTTGGTTTATTGCATCTCTTATTAAGCTACTATCGGGGTTATGTGTTTGAATAATTAATCTACCATTTTTATGCCCTCTATTAGCTCTTCCTAGTACTTGGGTGATTAGCTGGTAGGTCTTTTCTTTAGAGGTATAATCGGGGATGTATAGACTACTGTCTGCCTGGATCAACCCTACGGTAGAAAGATTTTGGAGATCTAACCCTTTGGTTATTAATTGTGTTCCTACGATAATATCAACCTTGGATTCAACAATATCTTTATATGACTGAAGGTGATCTGTAGTTTTGCTATCGCTATCAATACGGACTACTTTTGCATTGGGAAATATTTTTTCAATTTCTTCTTGAACTGCTTTTATCCCAGCAGTTTTATATATTATATCTGTGCTATTACAAATTGGGCAGGAAAAAGGAACATCTTTATATATTTTCTTACAGGAATGGCAAATTAAATAGTTTTTGTCTTTATGGTAAACCAGGGGAAGATTACAATTTTTACATAGGTTTTCCCACCCACAATTTTTACATAAAATTAGCCTAGATGTTCCCCGTCGATTTAAAAATAATAATGATTGTTCTTTTGATGACAAAGATAAGCTAATTGAATCCAGTAATTGATTGCTAATAATTTTCGAAGTATTGAAATTTTTATCATTTTTTAAATCTACAATTTTATAATCTAACTTATTGGTTTTTTTGTTGATAGCAGTTTGTTTTAATTCTAAGATAGCTCTATTTTTTTGTTTTGCTAGATAGTATTCAGTTATACTTGGTGTAGCACTCCCTAGTATTAATTTAGAGGCAGTATATTTTCTAAGTGTAGCAGCTACTCGTATAGTCTGATATTTTGGGTGATTTTCGGACTTATATGAATTATCGTGAAATTCATCTACAACTATTAAACCCAGATTATTAATTGGATAAAATAAGGCTGAGCGTGGGCCAATTAGAATGATCGGATCTTTCGATTGGGCTACCTTGAACCAAATTTTTTGTTTTGTAGTTAAACTTAATTTTGAATGAATTAAGTATACTTCAGACTCTGTAATATTTAAAAAATCTTGATATAGTTTGGTAGTTAAATATATTTCTGGTGTTAAAATTATGACAGATTTATTATTTCGAATATTTTGTTTCGTTAATTCTTGGTATATTCGTGTTTTTCCACTACCAGTTATTCCGTGCAGTAAATAAGTTTGATCTTTATTTATTTTAGATATTATTTTCGTTTGTTCCAGATTAAGGCTAGGAAGCTTAATGATTTGTTTTTTGGGACTATCTGTTAGCTTATTTACAGCTACGATTTTATTGGGAACGAAAAGTTTGATAATAGAACTATAACTAGTCGGATAGTAAGCTTTTAACCATTGAAGCAATTCAAGAGCGGATTTATTTAACGGGGGTAAAGCATATATTAATATAATGGGATTGGTCTTAAACTTAGGTTTAGTGCTTTTTTTAACTATAAGTCCAATATATTCTTTTCCTAAAACGGCAACACTAACCAGAGACCCTATTTTTATTGGTTTATTTGAATGGTAGGTAAGTAAATTATTAAGATTGAGACCAGAACCCCTAATTATTATTGAATAGTAATACATGCTATTTAGATTATAGGGAAATTTAAAATTTAAATTTATAAAAAAGCGTTGTAATAATAAAATAATTAAAATATACTATATAGTACGTTGTTTGAAGTACAATGAGAGGAAATTATGTTAGATATATTTATTACATCTAGAGTTAGAAGGAAAATCGTAGTTATTTATGCTAAATATCCTGATTTTAAGACTCATGTTAGGGGTTTAGCTAAATTGATTAAGGAAGATGCTGGTAACATCCAGCGTGAACTAAAACGTCTCGAAAAAGTGGGGCTTTTAGTTTCTGAAAAGCAAGGTAATACTAAGGTTTATTCAGCAAATAAGCATTTTTTAATATTTAAAGAGTTACAAAGTATTGTTTTAAAATCTCAAAAGACACCTCAAAAAAAGAATCTTTATTAAAAATTTTTTGTTTGATTTTTTTACCTCTGTATTGTAGAATTGTATTAAATGATACAGGTTACACGAAAAGACAATAAAGAATCCATCGATAATTTATTACGAAGGTTTAATCGTAAGGTTCAACAATCTGGGATTTTGGCTAAAGTTAAACAGGATCAATTTTTTGAAAAACCTATTTCTAAAAGAGATAGAAGGAAAAAAGCGATTATTCGCCAAGAAAGGCGTAATCTGAAATTAACTAAAATTAAGTTAGGCCAAAACTTTTAGATATAATGATAGAATCAAAAATTGAGAATGATCTAAAAAACGCAATGTTAGATCATAATCAGGAGCTGGTTAGTGCTTTGCGTAATATCAAGGCTACTATCTTAAATAAGAAAATAGAAATTAAGCAAAGAACTAAAAATTTAGATGATGATATAGTGATTGAACTTTTAGCAAAAGAAGTAAAAAAACGACAAGAGAGTGCAGATCTTTATTTAAAGGGTGGTAATCTTCAGAAATCAAAGGCAGAACTTTATGAAAGAAAAGTAATCGAAAATTATCTTCCTGAACAATTAAGTGATTTACAGTTAAGCGAAATTATTAATCAAGAGATTCTCAATCAGGGTAAAGACCCGGCTAAACTAGGCAGTATTATTAATGCCGTAAAATTAAAAACTATCGGTAGAGCCGAAACTTCGGTTATCGCCAGAATAACCAAGGATAGACTTAAATAGATGATTATCTTAATGGGTATATCGGGAGTTGGGAAAAGTGTTCAGGGTCAACTATTTACCAATGACGGAAAATATTCTTGGGTTTCGGTGGGCAATTTAGTACGCCAAAAAATGGATGGTGAAGCTAAAAAGAATATATTACGAGGAGAACTATTAAATGATCAACAAATTATTGAATTAGTTCAAAACGTTGTATCAAAATCATCACATATTGATCAAGAAATTGTAATGGATGGTTTTCCTAGAACGGTATATCAGGCTAAATGGTTGACCGAACAGATTAAAAAAGGCAAGATTCGTTTGACTGGGATATTTTTTCTACATGCATCTGAAGAGGTTGTCACTAAAAGATTGTTATCTAGGGGAAGAGAAGACGATCGTCCAGAAATTATTAAAAAAAGATTTTCTCAATTTAAGACCAAAACTGTTCCTATAACTAAATTTTTAAAGGAAAATAATATTGATATAATTGATATAAATGGTGACAATAATCCCCAAAAAGTTCATCAGGATATTTTAAGGGCATTACAAGAAATCAGGGTAAATAATGCAGACTAGACAAAAAACGAACTCAGAGATTCGTCTTATCAAAGAATCTGGGAAAATGTTAGCAACGATACTAAATCTCCTAATAAATTCTATAGATGAGGGGATGAGTACTAAAGATGTTGCAGAAATTGCCAAAACCGAATTACAGAAACTAGGAGGAAAACCTGCCTTTTTGGGATACCAAAATTTTCCAGATGTTCTTTGTGTTTCTATTAATGATGAAGTAGTTCATGGGATACCTACACCCCAGAAAATTATTAAAAATGGAGATATTGTTAGCTTAGATTTTGGCGTTAATTATGGGGGGATGATAACCGATGGCGCTAAGAGCATTATTGTAGGTAATAACTCTGATCAAAAAGTTATTGATTTAGTTAAAAATACGGAGCTGGCATTATATAAGGGTATATCCGTCGTTCGTTCTGGGATAAGGACGGGAGATATAGGTTATGCTATTGAAAGCGAATTAAATAAACATAATTATGGTATTGTTAGGGATCTGGTTGGGCATGGTGTTGGACATTTTCTCCATGAAGATCCCAATATTCCAAATTATGGTAGAAAAAACACCGGTCCATGGTTGTATAAGGGAATGACCATTGCTATCGAACCAATGGTTACTTTGGGTAGAGATGAGGTTAGATTGGCTAAGGATAACTGGACAATTTTAACTGCTGATGGAAGTTTAGCTGCCCATTTCGAACATACAATCCTTATTACTGATAATGGATCTGAAATTATTACCCAAGTTTAACCTGATAATAAGGCATTGTTTGCTTGAAGATAGGAAGCTGAAGCGCTATACTTAGATTTATATGAAACCAGAACATTTCGTTGGAATTGATATAGGTACCTCTACAGTTAGATGTGTAATTGGAATGTTTGACCCCAACCAAAGTGATAGCCCATCCCTTATTGGTTATGGAAGTTCTAAAAATAGTGGGATGAGAAGGGGTTCTGTAGTACATGTAAATGATGTTGCAGAGTCTGTAATCAAGGCTATTACTGAGGCTGAAAGAATAGCTGGAGTATCAATTAAAAGTGCCACAATTAATGTTAATGGGGCACATGTTGAGGGTATTGATTCTCAAGGAGTAATTGCAATATCTTCGGCCGATAGAGAAATTACTCCCGAAGATAGAGATAGGGTAGAAGAAGCTGCTACTATTGTGAATTTACCCCAAAACCGAGAAATTATTCAATTTTTTGCCAAAAATTATAGTATAGATGGCCAAAAAAACATTAAAGACCCGATTGGTATGCATGGAATAAGATTTGAGGTTGATGCTCATATGGTAACTGTAGCCTCCCCAAATTTAAAAAATTTAAATATGGTCATGGAGAAAGCAGAAATTGAAGTAAATCATTATACTGTATCAAGTTTAGCTGCTGCGGAGGCTCTACTTTCTAGAGAACAAAAAGAAGCCGGAACTCTATTAATGGATATTGGAGCTGGGACAACCAATTTGATTGTTTTTGAAGACGGGGAGGTTCAACATGTTGGAGTTATTCCTATTGGTGGACAGCATATAACAAATGATTTAGCTATAGGTCTTAGAACTGATCTTGAAGTTGCCGAAAAAATTAAAATTAAGCACAGTCAATTAGGTGAATCCAGGAATGAGAATATTAATTTAGAGATCAATGGTAGAAAAGTTAGGTTTGATATTGGTGAGATTGATATGATTGTAGGTGCCAGGGTTGATGAATTATTAGATTTTGTCCAAAAGGAACTTCAAAAGATCAAAAAAGCTAAAAAATTACCAGGGGGTGTTGTTCTAACCGGCGGATCCTCAAAATTACCTGGGATCGTTAATTATGTTAAAGATAGGCTAGAGTTAGCTTGTCGAATATCGAGCGTGCAAGGAGTAGGAGGACTGGTTGATGTAGTTGAAGATCAATCTTATAGTGTTGTAGTTGGTCTAATGCTTTTAGATATGTTGCTTTTACCCGCATTGCCAATGGAAAAAATCAAAGAAAATTGGAATCCAAAAGAGTTTCTGAATACATTTTTAAAGAAAGTTAAAAATAAATCTTAGTTTAAGATAATAATTTTATTTTTCTAATAAATAAGTTATACTTTTAGGTATAAACTTTATTAAGAGGTAAATATGTCACAAATTATCGAACCTGTTATAGAAACTTTTGCAAAAATCAAAGTTGTTGGGGTAGGTGGAGCAGGTGGCGCAGCGGTTAATAGAATGGTAGATGCAGGCGTTACTGGAGTGGATTTTATAGCTATTAATACTGACGCTCAAGCATTACATTATTCAAAAGCAAACCATAAGATACATATCGGCAAAGATACTACTCGAGGTTTGGGATCTGGTGCAGATCCAACTATCGGTCAGCACGCAGCTGAAGAGTCTTCGGAAGTTATAAAAGAAGCTCTAAAAGATTCAGATATGATTTTTGTAACCCTTGGGGCAGGAGGAGGAACTGGTAGTGGTGCTGGTCATATTGTTGCTAAAATTGGGCATGACGAAGGTGCTTTAGTGGTTGGTTTTGCAACAAAACCATTTGCTTTTGAGGGTGAAAAACGAAAACGTAATGCAGAAGTTGCTATCGAAAAATTACGAAATAATGTTGATACTTTAATTATTGTTCCAAACGATAGATTACTTCAGACAATAGAAAGAGATACTCCACTAATTGAAGCCTTTAAGGTTGCTGATGATGTTTTGCGTCAAGGGGTTCAAGGGATTTCTGATTTGATAACAGTTCATGGACTTATAAATTTGGATTTTGCGGACGTTAAAACTGTCATGAAAAATGCTGGAACGGCTTTGATGGGTATTGGTAGAGCTAGTGGAGAAAATAGGGCCATCTCAGCAGCCCAACAAGCAATAGATTCTCCATTGTTGGAAGTTTCTATAGACGGCGCTAGGGGGATACTGTTTAACGTTATCGGGGGAAATGATTTATCTATGCATGAAATCAATACGGCCGCAGAAACCATAACTGCTGCTGCGGATCCTGATGCTAATATAATTTTTGGGGCTACTATTAATCCGGAATTAGAAGGAGAAGTTATTGTAACGGTGGTTGCTACAGGATTTGATGATTCTTATTTTAAGAATAGTAAGAGCAATTATTTAAACAGTGAGACAACTGACAGTTATGGTGACTCCGATATTGATAGTGATAATACTATTTCTGACATTAATATGAATTTAGAACATAAACCAGCCCATGATTTTGATACTGAAGGATCAACAGATATTTGGTCTATTGATGATGATCAAGAAAGCGATGAAGATAATGATCATAGAAATGAGTCCGAAGAGAAAGACGATAATTCCGATATAATCGTTTCAGAAGCTAATAACTCATCCAAAGACGAACGAATAACAGCCTCTACTTTGGAGGAAGATTTAGAGAAACCATCGTTTTTAAGAAGATTAGCGCGGAAGAAAAAAGATAATTTAGATAAATAAACGTACTAAATAATACAGCATAAAAATGTTGTGTTACGCTATTGGTGGTGTTATTCTTAGCTTACTAAGCACTATATATAGGATTATTGCCAATAAATAAAGTGCCCTAGAGAACGTTAAAATAAAAATGTTTTTTTGTTGAGAAGCTGTTTTAGGGAGAAATAATATGATATGTAATCGATGTAATGGAAGTAATATAAAAGTTATTGAATCTCGCGATGTGATTGATGATCAAGCAATCCGAAGACGAAGGATGTGCATTGATTGTGGTAATAGGTTTACTACATATGAAAGAATTGAGAGACCTCAGCTAGTTATCATTAAACGGGATAATAGTCGAGAATTATTTAATAGACAGAAACTAGAAAGTGGTATTTATAGGGCATGTGAAAAGACGTCAGTTACTTCAATTCAAATTGATAATTTAATCAATTTAATTGAACAAGAGTTATATGATTCCGGAGATTCGGAGGTTAGCTCCAATACTATAGGTGAAGTAGTCATGAAGCACTTATCTGAATTAAATGAAGTAGCTTATGTTAGATTCGCAAGTGTCTATAGAAGGTTTAAAGATATTAAAAGTTTCGAGAAAGAACTAAATTATTTTAAAAATCGGCAATCAAAAAATTAATATAAAAGGAGCAAAAAATGAAACAAACCATTAATAATTTAAAAATTAACAGATTATTCACAACAAAAGATAAGAAAGCGTATGATTTGTTAAAGTGGCAAAAAAAAGATGCCCTAATTACTAATCCATCTAATAAAAAACCTGTATTTGAGCAAAAGGATGTTGAGTTTCCAGATTTTTGGTCTCAAAATGCAATAAATATAGTCTCTCAAAAATATTTTAACGGAACTCCGGGATCACCCGAAAGGGAGAAATCGCTAAAAGATCTGATTGATAGAGTTGTTGATACAATAACTAGGCATGGTTTAGCCGAAGGATATTTTTTAAATGATCAAGAAGCAGATATTTTTAGGGAAGAATTGAAATACATATTAGTGACTCAAAGAGCTGCCTTTAATTCCCCTGTTTGGTTTAATATAGGGGCTAATGGGAGACCTCAACAAGCGAGTGCTTGTTTTATATTATCTATTGAAGATACTATGCCCTCTATCTTGAATTGGTATGTTGAAGAAGGATTGATTTTTAAGGGTGGAAGTGGATCAGGACTGAATATTAGTCCGATACGCTCATCATTCGAAAGTCTCGGAAAAAGTGCCGGAACTGCTAGTGGACCACTAAGTTTTATGCGAGGTGCTGATGCATCAGCTGGGGCTATTAAAAGTGGTGGGAAGACTAGAAGAGCTGCCAAAATGGTTATTTTGAATGTTGATCATCCAGATATTGAAGAATTTATTTGGAGTAAAGCTATCGAAGAAAGAAAAGCCCGAGATCTTCAATCTCTAGGATGGGATATGAGTCTTAATGGTAAAGATTCTTTTAGCGTTCAATACCAAAATGCCAATATTTCCGTTAGAGTAACCGATGATTTTATGAGGGCAGTAGAATCTGGTGATAATTGGGATTTGAGGGCAGTTAAAGATGGAAAGATTATTAAATCTCTTAAGGCACGAGACATTTTCAGGCAATTTGCTGAAGCTGCATGGGAATGTGCTGACCCTGGTATGCAATTTGATACAACTATTAATAAATGGCATACAACACCTAGTGCAGGTAGAATAAACGCCAGTAATCCATGTAGTGAATATATGCATCTAGATAATTCTGCCTGTAACCTAGCTTCAATTAATTTATTAAAGTATCTAAATGATGATTTTAGTTTTGCTATTGAAGAGTTTAAGCATACAATTGAAGTGCTTTTTACGGCCCAAGAGATATTGGTGGGATATAGCGATTATCCTACAGAAAAGATTGCTAAAAACGCCAAAGCATTTAGAGAACTTGGGATAGGGTATGCTAATTTAGGTGCTTTATTGATGGCTCAAGGAATTCCATATGATAGCGACGAAGGTAGAGCACAGGCTGCAGTAATTACAGCACTCATGACCGGTCACGCTTATTTAACTAGCGCCAAAATAGCTAAAAAGGTCGGTCCATTTAAGGATTATGCTAAGGACCAAAAAGCTATGTTGAATGTTTTGAAAATGCATCGAAATGAAGTACTAAAGATTGATGCTAGTTTTGTTAGCGAAGAATTACTTGATTCGGCATTAAGTACTTGGGATGAAGCCTTGAGTTTAGCTGGGCTATATGGTGTTAGAAATAGTCAAGCAAGTTTATTAGCTCCTACTGGTACAATTGCCTTAATGATGGACTGTGATACTACTGGTATAGAACCTGATCTTGGCCTTGTTAAGGTTAAAAAATTAGTCGGGGGAGGATATATGAATATTGTTAATCAGACAGTTCCAAGGGCATTGAAAGCTTTAGGGTATGATTCCCAACAGATTGATGATATTGTTAAGTATATTGATGTTGAGAAAACAATATTAGGAGCACCCCATCTAAAAGAAGAACATCAGAGTGTGTTTGGATGTTCAATGGGAGATAATTCAATATCCTATCAAGGTCATGTAAAAATGATGGCTGCTGTACAACCTTTCTTGTCTGGTGCTATAAGTAAAACCGTCAATATGCCAGAAAGCGTAAGTGTTGAAGATATTGAAAAGCTACATATTGATGCATGGAAGATGGGTCTAAAGGCCATTGCTATTTATAGGGACAATTGTAAGGTTGCTCAGCCCCTTAGTATGGCTAAAAAGGAAAGTTCTTCAGTTGTTTCACTAGCGCCAGAAAGTAACGATGATCTAAAGGATAAAATTATATTAAAAGGAGCAGTTAGGCATAAATTACCTAGAGTTAGAAATTCGAAAACTTATAAATTCCAGATTTCTGACTTGGAAGGATACTTTACTGTTGGTGAATATGAAGACGGTACTCCAGGAGAGGTATTTATTAATGTTTCCAAGCAAGGTTCAACTCTTTCTGGATTGATGGATTCTTTTGCTATGAGTATGAGCCATGGATTACAATTTGGTGTTCCTCTAAAAATGTATGTTAAGGCTTTCAGAGGAACAGCTTTTGCTCCATTTGGGATAACTAATGATCCAGAAATACCAAATGCCAGCTCTATCACAGATTATATTGTACGTAGATTGGGTGCTGATTATTTAGATTTTGAAGATAAACTAGAGCTTGGTTTAATGGACATAAATGATAACGATAAACAATTGGATTTGTTAAATAATTGGGTTGTAGGGAGCAAAGAAGTTAAATTTACTAATGATAGTGAACCAGAAAGTAAGTCACAAAAGACTGAGAATAATATAACTATTGATTTAGAGCCTAAACTAAATACCGGTGATAGTACAGCACCGTTATGCTTTAATTGTGGTAATCAAACCCAAAGATCTGGCTCGTGTTACGTTTGTATGTCTTGTGGTTCAACTACTGGATGTAGTTAGCAATAAAAATAAATAACTTTTTGATGGTAATTTTCTTGACATGATTATGGTTATTCTAGTAGTCTGTTAGACATATAGATGAAAGTAGTAGTTCTTTACAAGAAAAATTCAGAGCACTATTCTTCCTTAGAAGAGTTTATTAGTAAACTTAGGCAAGGACTGGAAGGGAGTAGTGTTAGTGTTGAGGTCTCATCTGCAGAAACAAGAGAGGGAAATGCAATAGCTAGTATCTATGATATATTTTCGTTTCCTGCAATTTTAGTACTTAGAGATGATGGAAGCGTTCAAAATCTATGGGAAGGCCCAGATTTCCCAGCAATAGACGAAATTAAGGGCTATGCACTGGCATAGTTTTATTTAATCCTTTACAGATAGGGAAATGTTTGGTAGGCTATATACTTATATTATGCAAAAAGCTGTAATAAAAATTGGTAGTAATCAGTATTTAGTTCATGAGGGACTACAATTTGATGTTAATTTTATAAAAGATGGTCTTCCAAAGATAGAGGTCAATCCATTCCTAATATTCGACGATAAAAAAGTAGAAATAGGAACCCCAGAATTATCTGAGAGGAAAGTAGTCTGTGAAGTAGTAGTAGCTTCAAAATTAGCCGATAAAGTAAGGTCTATAAGATACAAAGCAAAAAAACGAGTTAAAACAATCAAGGGACATCGACAGAAATTAACTACTTTAAAAGTAATTAAAATTTCCTAAAAATAAAGATTGTGGATAAGATAATCCGTGAATTTACTATGTTGTTCTTGATACATTAATAAAATAAGTAATTTTTTAATTTTTATTGATTTAATATTTTGGTAACAGATAATGAAGATAATAAATGTATATATAACAACAAAATTATCTGAAAAATTTACTTTATTTAAATAAATATTTGGATATAAAAATTATTCAAAAACTACTTGAATTATGGTTGAGATCCGAGCATACTGTAAATTACAGGGAATAAATATGAAAATGTTTTATCTCTGTATTTAATAAAAAAGTTACAAACACACAAATATATACCTGAAAGAATCTCTGTTATAATCCAGGGATTCTTTTTTATTTAATCACCACAATTTGATATACTTATCGTAGATGTTGAATAAAAAAATAATTTCTTTAGTAAATCAAAAAGGTGGAGTGGGCAAAACTACTTCGGTCATAAATATTGGTTTTTCTCTTGCCTCTCTTAGGCACAAAGTTTTGATCATTGACCTTGATGCTCAGGGTAATGCCTCAAGCGGAATAGGCGTAACTAAACAAGATATAGAATATTCTAGCTATGATTTTATTATGGGAAGTGTAGATGTTAATAAATGCATCTATTCAACTAGAAAGGAAGGCTTATCAATTATATATGCCTCTTCTAACCTTTCTGGAGCAGAAATCGAATTAGTTAATAGCAAAAACAGAGAATTTTTTCTAAAAGAACGACTAGAAAACTTAAATTATGATTATATACTTATTGATTGTCCTCCATCACTTGGACTACTAACTGTAAACGCTCTAACGGCCTCAAATTATATAATTATTCCTGTTCAAGCAGAATACTATGCCCTGGAGGGGTTAAGTCAATTGCTTGAAACATTTAAGGCAGTAAAAAATAGTATAAATCCTGATCTATCTATTTTAGGAGTAATATTAACTATGTATGACAAAAGGACTACCCTTGGTAATCAGATACTAGATGAAATTAATAAGTATTTTGGTGATCTGACCTTTAATACTAAAATCCCTAGAAATATTCGATTGGCAGAAGCACCTAGTTTTGGTTTATCTATATATGAACACGATAAATGGAGCAAGGGAGCAAGGGCATATAAAGCCTTATCCAAAGAAATAGAACAAAGATTAGACCACCTCAATAAATAATTTTAGAATTCTATCTAAATCATCTTCGTTAAAGAAATTTATCTCCAATTTTCCTCCGTGAGCCATTCTTCTGATACTGACCCTTGTGGATAGTTTTTTTGAAAGAAGTTTGGTTTTTTTATTCTCGATATTAGTATGGGCTTTTGCTTTAGACACTTCTCCTGGACTTGATTTTAAGCCAATCACAAATTGTTCTGCTTTTCGAACTGTCCAACCATTTTTTATAATCGAGTTTAGTAAATAATGCTGTTTCCCGGGATCTTTAATTGCCAAAATTTGTCTAGCGTGACCTTCTGTTATTTTATTGTCTATGAGTGCTTTTTTAGCCATTTCAGGGAGATTTATGAGTCTATATGTATTTATTATCGTAGTGTTCGCTTTACCTAGTTTTTGGGCAATTTCTTCAAAAGTTAAATTAAATTGTTGTTTAAGTTTGGCAATACTAATAGATTGTTCCATTGGACTCAAATTAACACGTTGAACATTTTCGATTATAGCTACCTCCAATTGTTCTAATTCCTTACGGTGTTTTATAATTGCTGGAATAATTTTTAATCCTGCGATTATTGATGCTCTCCAGCGTCTTTCTCCGGCAACAATATAATAGCTATTTTTGTCTTTTGGTGTTACTAAAATAGGTTGTATTACACCATATTTTTGGATTGAACTAGCTAATTCATCAAGAGAATTTTGATCAAATTTTTTCCTTGGCTGATTAGGGTTTGGCTTAAGACTTTTTATGTCTAGATTCCTAATAACATCGTTTTGGGATAAAAGCAGGTCTTTGTTAAAATCACTGGGTATCAATGATTCAAATCCTCTACCTAATCCTATTTTGACTTTCATATTCCTTTTAAATATAACACGAATAAAGACAACTTAACAGACGAAGTAGAGCTATATATTAAAAAAGTTCAAATTTAGAAAAAGGATAAAATCTTATAATTAATTGACCAATGATTTGGTTGGCATTAATAGGGCCAAAATCTCTCGAATCTAGGGAATCAGGCCTGTTATCTCCAGATACAAAAAGCTGATTTTTGCCTAGTACAATGGTTTCATTACCAGACGTGTATGGGATCTTTTCTTTTTTGCCATAACCTAAAGTTAGATCTGGATCAAATCCCTTAGGATGTTTTTTATTATAGATCATATACTTTCCGTTACTTAGAACTAATTTGTCACCCGGAAGACCAATAACTCTTTTTATTAGGTCTTTGGTATTGGCTTGCCCGAAGGCTGCTAAGCCTGTTTCTCTAAATACTATAATGTCTCCACGTTTTGGAATCCATGGATGACCAGTTATTTCAGACCAGGTTTTCGGAAGTTTCCAGACAATTAACTTATCATTGTTTTGCAGGGTATTTTCCATACTGGGCCCATCAACCTGATATGACCTGAACACGAAACTAATAATTAGAAAAGAAAACAACCCAGCTAATATAAATATGCCAATAGTCGAAAATATGTCATTTTTAAATATTTTTATGAAATTATTGTTTCTTTTGGGCGGATTTTGGGGATTTTGCTCTGGATTTTTTGGGGAAGTTTTCTGTTCTACTTCTTTGTTGCTCATAGGTTACAATTATAACATTAAATTTGATAAAAAATGTTACTTTTTCTGGTATTATATTATTAAATGAGTTTATCGCTTGAAAAAGTTAAGCCAACGTATGGTTATTCAAAAATTTTGCATCTATTACTAAATTTTTTATTACCTATTGTTTTACTTATATTGATTAGATTAAATTTTTTTCAGTTGGCTGTTGTTCTTGTTATATTAAGCAAATGGCGGATGGTGGCTCTAAAACCTAGATTCTGGGCTGCAAATATTAGAGCAAATTCCATAGATTTAATATTTGGGCTATCTATGGTGATTTTTATGGCACAATCGGCAAATATTTATTACCAGGCAGGTTGGGTTTTAATTTATGCAACCTGGCTTATTTTTATTAAACCCTCGACCGATTTATTAATGGTATCTTTACAGGCGTTTATGTCTCAACTAGTGGGATTATCTGCTATCTATTTAATATGGGTAAATGGACCATTATACGTGTTGGTCTTTTTAACAGGTGTTATCTGTTATTTGGCTGCTCATCATTTCTTTGATAATTATAATGAGCCATACGCTAAGCTTTTATCATATTCTTGGGCTTATTTTGGGGCAAGTTTGGGATGGCTACTTGGTCATTGGTTGATATATTATAAAGTTTTATCTCAGCCAGTTTTGATATTAAGTATATTAGGCTATGGCCTTTCTATGATCTATTACTTGGATCATAGAAATAAACTAAAAAGGATTTATAAAAATGAAATAATTTTTACCCTAATTATTATAATTGGAATTGTGATCTTATTTTCTAATTGGGGTAACAAAGTTATTTAAGAAGGAGGTAATTTATGGCAAATAAAGATGATTCTTCTGAGTCACAAAAGAGCGTATCATCCATTAAGAGCAGTAAGTACTCTTATATTTCGGTTCCTAAACTATTATCTAAATTTAAATTAAGTAAGATAAGATTAATTAAAAAGTATGTCCTGATATTTATAGTTTTTATTTTAGTAGCTGTCCTGAGTGGTTTTTCGGGAGCCTGGCTAGAAGAACATACTTTAAGTCAATCCCAGGCTGTACTAAATGGAAGTTTATCTAATCAAAAACAAATTATAACTAGTGATAGCCAATTGATCAGTGAAATTGCTAAAACGGTTGGACCAAGCGTTGTTAGTATAAATGATACCATAAACAGTAGTGGTTCAAGCACAACGAACGCTAATAGCCTTAATAATTTTGGCTTATTTGGTTTTGTTCAGCCCCAGACTACAACACAAGCTGCTGGAACAGGCATAATATTAACCTCCTCGGGACTAGTTATTACCAATAGACATGTTGTTCCTGTCGGAACGACAAATATTAGTATAACTCTAAGTAATGGCCATACATTTAAAAATGTCTCTGTTGTTGGAAGGAGTAATAACCCTAGTCTAGATATTGCATTTTTAAAAATTAATAACCTTAATGGTCAGAAGCTAACTCCTGCTGTACTTGGTAATTCTTCTGCCATGCAAGTAGGTGATCCAGTGGTAGCAATTGGAAATGCCTTAGGTCAATTCCAGAACACAGTAACAAGTGGGATAATATCGGGCTATGGAAGAAATATCGTTGCATCATCGTCTTCCGGTTCAGGATTGAATTTATTTGGAAACAGTACGTCTAATAGTGAAAATTTAAGTGACTTATTTCAAACAGATGCAGCTATTAACGAAGGTAACTCTGGTGGTCCTTTAGTTAATCTTAATGGTCAAGTTATTGGGATTAATGTTGCTATAGCTGGAAATGCTCAAAATATAGGTTTTTCAATACCCATAAATGATCTAAAGGGAATAATTAATCAAATATTAACAACTGGAAAATTTAGCTTACCATACCTTGGTATTAGATATATCCCATTAACACCTTCGATAGCTAATCAGTATAATTTAAGTGTTTCGAATGGAGCTTTTATAGCACCTGTGAACAGCACAACTAGTCCATCTATAGTACCAAATTCTCCTGCCCAGAAAGCAGGTCTAGAGCCTGGGGATGTAATTACAGCTATAAATAGCATGCCCATTAACCAAGAAAATAGTTTAGATAGTTTGTTGTATCAATATTCTCCTGGGACGAGTGTTAAACTGAGTGTACTACGGAATAATAAATATCTAACTATAACTGTAGTGTTAGGATCAAGTACGTCAGTATAATCTAAATTAAAGCTAGACAGCTTTAAATATAGAAATAGTGTTTTTTATTTTATATAAAATGTATCCATTATTTTTTGCTATCTTAGACAATTTTGGTTGACTATCGGTCAAAGACTCTAGTAATAAATACAACGGTTTAGATGTATTATTAATTTGAGAAAATAATTTTTGATATAAAAATAAACCATCATTTTTAGCAAAAATAGATGACCTTGGCTCGTACGTAGCGTCCTTATTTAGCTTATGTTTATGGGGAACGTAAGGTAAGTTTGCGACTATAATATCGTATTGTCTAAATACGTTTTTAAGTAAGTTGCTTTGAAAGATATTATAATTCGTAGTATATAACACAGCATTTATTTTAGCAATTTTGGTTGCTTTTTTACTTATATCCAGCATGTCTACAGAACAATTTTTTAAATTCTTTAATATAGCAATTCCAATATTTCCAGATCCTGTTCCGACGTCTAAAATATTAATATGTTTCTTAGTATTTAGGAAACTATCGGTTTTTACAATGTTTAATAGTTCTTCAACAAGCAATTCAGTCTCTGGCCTAGGCTGTAGAACATTCTTATTGACCAAAAATTTTAACCCATAAAAATAAGAGAACCCAATGATCTGTGAAATTGGGATGTGTTTTATTCTTTTGTTTAAATATTTCTGAAACAATTTAAGGTCTTTATTTTCTAACCTTAGGTTATTGTTGAGTAAAATGTGTGTACGGCTTACATGGAAGATGTTTTCTAATAATATTAAGACATCTAATCTGGCAGTTTTAATATTATTGTTCAATAACAGTGTAACTGCTTCTTTTATTAGATCATTTATTGCTAGATTATTTGGGAGTATGTTTTTTTTCATTAACTATTAAATTTATGTCTGCTTCGTGAAGTTTATTAATCATTCCGTCAATATCACCATTTAAGAATTGAGTTATATTTGATCGTGAGTAATTTATTCTATGATCCGTTATTCTATCTTGTGGAAAATTATATGTTCGGATTTTTTCGCTTCTATCACCAGTACCAATAAGAGACCTTCTTTTAGAAGACATTTGTTGTTGGTTTTTGGCTATTTGAATTGCAAGTAACCTAGAGCGCAATATGCTTAATGCTTTGGCCTTGTTTTTAATTTGTGATTTTTCGTCTTGATTAGACACTACTATTCCTGTAGGAAGGTGGGTTATCCTTACCGCTGAGTCTGTTGTGTTTACAGATTGTCCACCATGTCCACTTGATCTATAGACATCAATTTTTAAGTCTTTAGGATCAATTTCTATATCTTCTTCTTCAGCTTCTGGTAAGATTACTACGGTGACGGTTGACGTGTGGATTCTCCCTTGGCTTTCAGTAGATGGAATTCGTTGAACCCTATGTACTCCAGCTTCATATTTTAGTTTTCCGTAGACGCCAGACCCTTTAATTGAGAATATAATCTCTTTAAATCCGCCAACTTCATTCTCATTCTCAGACAATACTTCCTCTTTTAAATAATTGTTTTCTGCCCATTTGGAATACATTTTAAATAGTTCCCCGGCAAAAATACTTGATTCATCTCCTCCAGCAGCGGCTCTAATTTCACAGATAACATTTTTGTTATCGTTGGGATCTGTGGGAATGGTTAGTTCACGTACTTTTTGTTTAATATTTTCTAGTTCTTGATTTAAGGAATCTATTTCTTGGCTTGCCAATAGATGTAATTCTGTATTAACTGGATCATCTAAAATTTTTTGGCTGGAGGCAATTCCTTTTTTGATTTCCTTAATTTTTGACATTAATTCCATTAATTCCATTAATTCCATATGTTTCTTGGCAAGTGAAGGGTATTCTTTGGTACTAAAAAAGCTTGAGTCCTTAAATTTGGCTTCTATTTCTGAAATTTCTTGTTGGATTTTATCTAAGTCAATGTCCATATGTAGTTATATTCTATAACAAAAATGTTGTAGTTTCCTCGAAAGTTATGATGAAACTCATCTATCTTGGAACCTATAAAGCTATTCTTTTTTTCTTGGCTTAGTATTTTTTAATTTTTTGGCTCGCTGGACTCTTGCAATTTCTCCAGCTGCTACTCGAGCCTTAAATTTATCTACTCTTCCTTCTATATCAACAATTCGTTCTTCTCCTGTAAAAAAGGGATGTGAGCTACTACTAATGTGAATATTAACTAAAGGATATTCAGCGCCATCGAGTGAAATCTTTTCGTTTGTTGGGGCCGTAGAATTTACTAAGAATATTTTGTCATTATTCAAATCCCTAAAGGCAACAGGTCTGTAGTTATCTGGGTGTATGTTCTTTTTCATAATTTTCTTTTCAATCTTTAATAATATTTAATACAGATTGATAGTATACAAGTTTTATTGTTTTTGGTCAAAAAAAATTGGACGTACTCAAGACATTGTAGATACTTTTCTTCAAAAGATAGTTAATCTTTATCTTAAAATAGGCTGATTATTTAATTGACAAGCTAATTAACCTTATTTATACTTAGAGTTAATAATATGGTATAGAGATATGTCAGATTAAAAATAGAAAATAAATTAAAACAAAATAAAGATGGATCAAAAAGGAAACACATATCAACTAGGATATAATCCCTCAGAGATGAGTCTAGACTCTGATCCCACTGGTGTCTCACGTATCATTAATACCAATGAACAACCTAATAATCTTTCAAATAACTTAGGCTCAAATAACTTCAGTCCAAGTAATAATAAGTTATCTAACTTTAGTCCATTTAAGAATGGTCTAAATAGTGGGGTCCTAAGATTAGCCCTAGCAGCCCTACTCTTCGTCTTACTTGTTGGAGGTGGAACAATCCTAATATTTAACTTTGCTAAAGGTAGTAATAGCTCTTCTTCTAGTATTGGCCCTAAGAATATCTATAAACAAGCTATGCCTACAGCTAACATAGGATCACTTCTACCAAATAATGGCTCGTTCCATAACGTTGCCATCAATGGAAACCTAGATGTCCATAATAGTTTAATTCTAAATCCATCTTCTACTCCCCAAAACCCAGTAACTGGACAAATGTATTTTGCTTCAACCTCCAACGTCATAAGATACTTCAATGGAGCTTCATGGGTAGGTTTAGTTAATTATACAAACATAACCTGTCCTAAGGGAGTTGGGAATATCTTAGGTACTGGTACTACCATCAACACTAGTACAG
>JAJZWY010000004.1 GCA_021846445.1 bacterium | reverse complement strand
TAATTTGATGTTTAAGGATAGAGTTATTGTCATCGAAATAAAAATCAGCTTCTATCTTCTGGTTATTGATTATTTTGGGTAACCAGATAGTGTCATCGGGCCACATTTTATTATATGGCACATCTTTAATATTAAACCATTTTGGGCGCATCTCTTCGGTCTCTATTGGATCACCTTCCCACCTACTGCAAACATAAACAGCTGCATAATGAATTAATCTGCTACCTGTTTTATTTTCGGCAAAATAAAAATTAAGTTTTGCCACTTGCTCTAAATCAAGGGGTTTAACTCCAATTTCTTCTTGGCACTCGCGTATAGCCGTATCCTCGATAGTCTCGGAATTTTTTTGTTTGCCACCCACTCCATTCCATAAACCATCACCAAATCCACGTTTTTTCATTGCTAGCAAGATTTGATCATCCTTTCGGAGAAATAAAATAGTTACGTTCTCTACATGTTCGCTCATATTTATATTTTAACAAAAAAGTGCATTAGAGTATAAATATAACTCTAAATATTTCTTGAAGATAATAACCAAAAGTCTTTTGCAGACAAATACTTCAATTAGTAATAACCTAGCCACAAGGAGTATACTTATTAATTGACAATTATTATGAAAGATCATCTACATAGATTTCAATATAACGAACAAGAAAGAAAGAAAAGACAAGATCCATTTAAAATATTGAAAGATATTGGCCTAAAAAGTGGAATGGTTTTTATTGATATAGGTAGTAATGAGGGGTTTTTCACGATACCTGCCACTCAAATAGTCGGGAGTACGGGTCATGTTTATGCTCTAGACATTGATGATGTTGCTATTGCAAAACTTAGCCAAAAAATTGATAAACTGAATATTAAAAATTGTTTAGCTATGACCGCCAATGCCGAAGAATTTTGTTTTGATCAAGGTATAGCCGATATTCTATTTCTAGGGACAGTTCTGCATGATTTTAAAAATCCATTAAAAGTTCTTAAAAACGCCAAAAGCATGCTTAAAAATAATGGAACATTAATTAATCTTGATTGGCAAAAAAAAGATATGATCATCGGTCCACCTCCAAATATACGTTTTTCAACCCTAAAGGCGCAAAAACTAATTGAAAAAGCAGGGTTAAGGGTTGTCTCAATAGAAGATTACGATCAATTTTATTATTTAATAAAAGCTTCTAAATAAATATCTATATTACTTAGCTAGGCACTTTTCGTTTTCAAATACCAAGTAACAAATTCATGCCATACGTCATTATTGGTCAAATATCTATTAATAAGTGCTCCCTGTTCTACTTCTTCGAATAGTTCTGCTATCGTTTTTCCATTATCTATATCCAATTCAGTAATCATAGTAGAAGGTGAACGATCATTTTTCCCTCTTGGTTCAAGAGTAACCTTCCCTGAAAAATCATTTTTAAATGTATATATATTTTTACCATCAAAATACGACAAATATTGATGAATTAGTACAGTTCTGTCATTAATTCCATCCATAAGTCGTAAAAAATCTTCAGCCTTAAACCAATGATTGAGTGATTTCATGTATGGGCCCGGAAAGCCATTTAGAGCAGGTATATCCCACGAATCATCGCTAACAACGACGGCTTTTTTTATTTTTTGGTATGCTTTTCTTACTTTATCCTCAACGATAACTTTAGGATCTTCGCCTTGAATTTCGTCAATATCTAAACTTATTTGCTCAACGTTTAGACCCTTTGCAGAACAAATCGTTTTAGCAATTAACGTCTTTTCAGGATTCGAGGTCGAAAATAATATTTCTGACATACCTAATAGTTTATCAAGACAAGTACTTATTGTGAAATACCATTAATGCATGTTTTGATTGCCGTATATTAATTATCTAACCTACCGGTATTTCTGGAGAGATAAAATATTTTTATATATATAGAATATATTGTACTATTATATAAAATAAGCATAAGAAAGGTTTTAGCATGAATGACAACAATGTGCAACCGGCATCAAGCGACAACGGCATTAAGGTTAGTGATGACAATCTACAACCACCATTAAATAATGCTAATGAACTTAATCTAAATCAAAACAATGTGCAACCGGCATCAAGCGACAATGGCATTAAGCTTAGTGATGACAATCTACAACCACCATTAAATAATGCTAATGAACTTAATCTAAATCAAGACAATGTACAACCGGCATCAAGTGAGAATGGCATTAAGCTTAGTGATGACAATCTACAACCACCATTAAATAATGCTAATGAACTTAATCTAAATCAAGACAATGTACAACCGGCATCAAGTGAGAATGGCATTAAGGTTAGTGATGACAATCTACAACCACCATTAAATAATGCTAATGAACTTAATCTAAATCAAGACAATGTACAACCGGCATCAAGTGAGAATGGCATTAAGGTTAGTGATGACAATCAGCCTACAAATTCAAACCCAGTTACTCAATCAAATGGTAAAACTTCAAATAAATTTATACCAAAAATTATATTGATCGTTATAGCTCTTATAGTAATCATAGGTGGCGGTGGAGCTATTGCCTATGTTAGCGCAATACTACCAAATGAACCTCAAAATATTTTAAAAACTGCTCTATTTAATTCGTTAGAACAAACTCAAATTAGTAGTAAGGGTGATATACAAGTATCAGCACACTCTATTGACGGAAAGCTATTATTTAACAACCAAGCTAATATAGCTAATAAAAGTGCTGACCTAAACTTAAACTTAACTATATCAGGCATTAACTTACCTGTAGAAATAAGATTCTTGAATGATAGCGCCTATTTCAAAATTGGAAATATAGCCAATATTGCTAATCTATTAGGTTCAGTAAATCCTCAAATGACAAAAACCATTAACGCGTTATCTTCTAAAATCTCCAATCAATGGTTCTATGTTGATAGCACTATAATAAACGAGATACCTCAAGCCAAATGCATATTAAACAGTAATTTAAGATTAACCCCCCAAAATCTCCAACCCCTGCAAAACATATACTCCCAGAATAAATTTGTTAAGATCGTCTCAACTTCCAATACTCAGTTAAACGGTGTTAGTGTTCAAAAGATGAATTTGCTAATTAATGACTCAAAGATTACTAGTTTTTTGAGTGGATTAGAACAACTTTCTATATTCAAGACAATTAAAGGATGCTCAAATGGATCCCTAAATCAGAGTTCCGTAAATAGTGTTTCTTCTAAAATTTCAGGTACAACCGAATTGTCTGTCTGGATCAATACTGCATCAAAACAGATAGATCAGATAAGTGGTTCTTCTAGTCCTTCATCATCTAATAGTTATAGCTACTTGATCGATTTCAGCTATCAGCCCGTCAACATTGTCGCTCCTTCAAGTTCGGAGCCAATAACTAATCTTATGTCTCTAATGTCATCTATGGGGGGAGGATTGAGTGGACCAGTTCAAACTCCCTTGTTATAGCCTTCCACCCAATCAATAAAGACATTAAGTGATTTATCTGTTTTAAATTATAATTAAATTAATGCTTAGTTTAAAAAATTATTATAAACGACCCAAAAAGTTTCTTATTATACCTATAGTTCTAATAATAGTTCTGCTTCTTAGTTTGGTTTTGATAAAAAATAATAGGCAAAGTTCACAACTAATCCATTATTCTAAGTCTCGAGTAACTACCTTAAATAAAAGTTCAGATTCTACCCCAGAACAAATTGGTTCGTTGCCCAATATACCAATTAGCTGTAGTTCGCATTTATCATTGGTACCTCTTTCAGGGGATTTTACGATTAATGCAATGAGTTGTGTTCCATCAGGTTCAACAAACCAAAAACAAGTTTTAGAATGTAACGGAACTATTTTTTCTTATCAAGTTAGTATAAACTGTTATCCGCCAAATAATTATTCACCTTCAGCTCAACTAGCTTGCATTGGTCCATTGAACTCATCATCGCCTTCTTCAACCATAACTTTTTCATATAACTGCACCCAGTTAAATGTTTCTAATAACATCTACTATAGTTGTAGTGGTTCTATTTTGAATTATAGTCCAACGGCAATAAATTTTAACTTAAGTTCAAGTTGTCTCAAATAGGACTTTTATTGAATATAGAGTATAATCAAGGGTAGATGTACTTATTAAAATTAAAACCTGCCACTAACTACTCTATCTATATAGATCAAATTTTTTCACCTGCAGGGCAATATCTAAGTAGACACCCCCATCTTTATAAAATTATCGAGGAAGTACTCGTAGATTATGAACTTAATGGGAAGAATATTGTTATTGAAACGAAATTTAAAAAAGACATCGGGACAACAGATATTATACCAACAACACCAACAGATAATATATATTACGCTAAAGCCATAAAATCTACCGTATTTTATCGTTTTGCTAAAAATAGATTCCCCCAAAAAAGTAATATATTAACTATGATTATTCGAAAAGACAAGTCAGGGAATTATGAAGTATATGATGTCTGGATAGGAAATAATTATCCTGCTCTTCCTAGTGGCCGAGATACAACTAAAAAGAGTAAGGATTTCTGGGATTCACATGCATTAGTCCAAGATGCTATCTCGATTCAAACTAAATCAATCACTAAGACTTGCCCATACTAAAGTACACTCTTGATTATCCAGTCCTATTCGTTTTAATATAGTCTTAGGGGAAAGAAGTTTAAAAAAATAAACAAAGTGCAATTAAAAATCCTTCAATTTATCAATACAACTATATTCTTGTGTGTTGCTTTGTTTTGTTTAGTCCTATTTAATGAAATTAGCCCCAATATAGGGAGTAGTTTAAACAATATTTTAGTTAATCCAGCGCCTATTTTTTCTCCTAACCTAATTGTGCCTAAAATCCCACCACCACCTTCCCCAAAACCAATAGTTCCCCTAGAAGTCATTAGTAACTCAGCACCTCCCGTAAGCCAAAACATAGTAAGTACCCCTGTACCAGTTAATGCTCCTGTACCCGGTAGTAATGTTTCTAATTTAGTAACGACCTCACCTTCTACTTCTAGTTCAACAACTTCATCTTCTAATTCTTTTAGCACTGGATCAAATATTAGTTACACGTCTACAAATTGGGCAGGATACATGAGTTCTGGGGAGGAATATACGACAATTTCTGGTTCTTGGGTCGTACCCAGCGTCAGTGGAGTATCAGGGCAAACTTCTTCCGATGCAAGTTGGATTGGAATTGGAGGGGTTTCACCAAGCACTGATTTAATACAGCTTGGCTCTGAAGATACGGTTTCCTCTTCTGGAGTAGTAAGTAGAGCTATTTTTTATGAATTGATACCTTCAGCCGCCTATTTAGTATCTGGATTTAAGATTAGCGCAGGAGATAATTTAAGCGCCTCTATAAACGAAACATCCACTAACTATTGGGATATCACCCTAACAGATACTACTACTGGTCAAGTTTTCCAAACAAATGTGTCGTATGACTCCTCAAATTCCTCTGCTGAGTGGATAGAAGAGGACCCTGCCATAAATGGTAATGTTGTCGCTCTAGATAACTTTGGTAGTGTTACCTTCAGCCAAGCTTCAACAACCGCCAATAACACGTCTGTAGATCTATTAAATTCTTCACCGTCTTCAATTACAATGGTAAGTTCTGCAGGTCAACCAATTGTTAAACCTTCTTCGATCAATTCATCTGGCAATGGCTTTACTCTAACTCAAAGTTAAATAATTACCGAACAACTCTAATATTCTCAAAATTCTGTTTTAAAATTAGAATAGGCTTAAATTATCTTTTGGTTTTTATTTTGGTATAATTTTACCGCTCAGTTTGAGAGTGTATATAATGAAACTAATGAAGATAAGTATGATAGTAGTTAGTAGCTTAAATAATAAAATTACTAAAGGGGAAAATAGCGATATATCGAACTGGACCTCTAGAGCAGATCATGATCACTACCAAGATATGTTTCAAAATGCGAATTTAGTCATTATCGGAAGTAATACTTACCAAGCAATGAATTTAGGGGCTAATCCAAATAAATTAGTAATCGTTCTTACTAAGAATAAAACCAAATACCAAAGCAATTTTTTAAAAAACCAGCTAGAATTCAGTGACCTACCTCCTGATCAAATTATTCAGCAATTAGAAAAAAGAGGTTACCAAGAAGCTTTAGTTATAGGAGGAGCCACTATATTCGATTTGTTCTTAAATAGAGGCCTAATAAATTATATTTACTTAACAATTGAGCCAAAACTATTTTCGAAAGGTATTCAATTATTTGGTAATTTGGAAAAAGATTATAATCTTAAATTATTGAACGTTAAAAAATTAAATAAATCCGGTACACTCTTATTAGAATATTGTTTTTTGAATTAACGTAGTATAATAGGAAGACTAAATGGAGGATTTAGATTTTGGGTAAATATAAATCTCTTTTTATTGTTTTAGGTATCGTTGTTATCATAGGGATCACAACGCTTATAGTGGTTGTGGGAACTAAAAATAAAACTAATACTAACTCTGCAGTAGTGGATAATTTTATCGCAAAAACCATTTACAATAATACTTTGGGAAATTATCTGGCAGAACCTGATGGCCAAGCACTCTATACATACAATTTAGATGGATTCAATAAGAGTAATTGTCTTGGCTCTTGTCTAAGCCTGTGGCCAGGCTATTATGCTTCTAAACAAGTTTCTGGTTTACCAATCAATTTTTCTGTATTTAAACGATCGGATAATGGTAAACTTCAGTATTCCTATAAAGGTCATCCATTATATACTTTTAAATCAGAAGGACCTGATCGTGCTACTGGTAATGGGATAGCTGGGTTTTATTTAGCACGCCCCTAAAGTATTTGGTTGATTAATCCATTAGCACTTTTGAGCAAATTAGTGGTTCTAACAATATCTGTTGCAGATTGATCAAAGGTAGTTGCACTACCACTAGAATCACCGCTATCATAAAGACGAATTCCCGAGAGACAATCGGAGGTGGCTAATCGATAATCTGACATAGCTTGATTGTAAATATTTTGAATTGCTACGCCCCCAAAATTAATTTGATTTGAGTTTATATATGCGTTCAAGCTGTTACAAGTAGCACCCATCTGTGAATATGAAACACTAGATGCATCATTAATGATTTGGTTAGCCAGTGTTTGATAGTGGATCAGGTTAGTTCTGTTCTGATTCAACCAAATTGCATAGTTATTACCTAGACTAGATGAAGGATTATTATATTTAGGGCTGTGGTGAAAAAAAACAAAATCAATAACAAGACAAGCAACTGCAACAATCAGCAAATAATAAAAAATATTTCTATTTCTTAGTCGTTTTATATTTTTACCCACCCTATTATTATAACCTATGATAGAATGATAACCATGGAGGCGACCAAAGAGGTCGTTTATTTATATGTACGAGACACCTAAAATACGAAATATTGCTATTATTGCGCATGTTGACCACGGTAAAACTACGCTAGTTGATGGTTTACTCAAACAATCAGGCTTATTTAGAGAAAACCAAATAGAGATGAGCCAAAGTTTAATTATGGATAATATCGATCAAGAAAAGGAACGTGGAATTACGATTAATGCTAAAAACGCTTCCATTTTTTATAAAGATTATAAAATAAACATAATTGATACTCCAGGACATGCCGATTTTAGTGGTGAAGTTGAACGAACAATCAATATGGCTCAAGGTTGTTTATTGTTAGTTGACGCAGCTGAAGGTCCTATGCCTCAGACTAAATTTGTTCTTCAAAAAGCACTAGAAAACAACCTAAAAGTCATTGTAGTTATCAACAAAATAGATAAAAGTGGCTTAGATATTAAAATTGTTGAAGATAAAATCGCTGATCTGTTCTTAGAATTAGTAATTAACGAAGATCAGCTCCATTATGAAACATTCTATGCCATATCAAGAGAAGGTAAATCTTGGGATCATTACCCAAGTAATATTAATCAAGAAGCTACTTTAGAAAAATTAATAGAGGGAATTATTAGGATTTGTCCACCACCCCCCGGAGATCCAGCTGAACCTTTTCAGTTACTGATTAGTTCTTTAGATTTTGATAATTTTAAGGGAAAATACGTTATAGGTAGAATAAGTCGTGGGAGTCTAAAAACCAATCAACCCCTGAAATTAGTTAAAATAGATAAAACTATTCTAGCTGTTAAAGCAACCCAAATTTTTGTTTTGAGCGGATTAAATAAGACTGAAGTAAGCGAAGCGAAATGTGGTGAAATAGTTCAAATAACTGGAATAGATGGAGCTATTGGCGATAGTTTAACAGATTTTGATCATGTTGAACCACTTCAGCCAATTAAACTGGAAGAACCAACTCTTAGCATCTATTTAGGGCCAAACACATCCCCATTCAAAGCAAGAGAAGGAAAATTAAATAGTTCTCGACAAATTGCTCAAAGACTCAAAAAAGAAACTGAAACAAATATAGGGATAAAAATAGAACCTGAAGGTATAGGATTTAAAGTATCAGGTAGAGGGGAGCTCCATCTCGGGGTATTACTAGAAAGCCTAAGAAGAGAAGGATATGAATTCGAAGTCGGAAGACCTCAAGTAATTAATAAAGTGGATAAGGGTATTATTTTGGAGCCTATCGAAGAATTAATGATTGAAATTAGTTCTGAATTCGAGGGTGTCCTGTCAACGGAGCTGGGAAAAAGAAAGGGCTTATTGGAACAACAATTTAATGTCCCTGCTAAAAACAAAACTAAATTTGTTTATAAAATATCTACTAGAAATATGATTGGCCTAAAAAATGATCTATTAACTAAAACAAAAGGTCAAATTATTATGCACAGTTTTGTTAAAGAATATTTACCCGCCAGCCCACCGTTAAAGAAGATACGAAATGGAGTATTAATTAGTTTTGATACTGGTATTTCTACCGCATACTCCCTAGAAAATGCTCAAAATAGAGGAGTCCTATTTATTGGACCAGCTGTGCAAGTTTATAAGGGTCAAATTATAGGACTGGGCAATAAACAAGATGATCTAGAAATAAATGTTTGCAAGGCAAAACATTTAACCAATATGCGCTCGAGTAGTAGCGATGGAACCGTCCAATTAGTTCCTCCCTTGATACTAAGTTTAGAACAATGTCTTGATTTTATTGAAGAAGATGAACTTCTAGAAATAACCCCCTCCTCACTAAGACTCCGCAAAAAGGAGTTAGATCCTGTCAAAAGAAAAAGAAGTTTAAAACTTTAAATAGTTGTATAATAACGATATGTCCAATATCACTCTATATGGTGCCAATTGGTGCCCCGATTGTAAACGTTCTAGAACTTTATTAGATTCTTTGAAAATTAAATATGACTATATAGATATCGATACTGATAAAGTTGCAGCAGATACTCTAGTTAAATTAAATAACGGGATGAAGAAAATCCCAACAATTATTTTTAGCGATAATTCTAAAATTGTAGAGCCATCAGATCAAGATCTAGTCGCCAAATTAAAGGAAGAAAAAATTTATAAATGACTACCACCGAAACCAACCTTCCAACACACTTAGGGCTAATCCTTGATGGTAATAGAAGATGGGCAAAAGAAAGAGGGTTAAAGCCTTTTGAGGGGCACAGGAGAGGGTATCTAAGGCTCAGAGAAATTGCTTTAGCAGCCTTTGATCATAAGATTAAATATGTTTCTGCATTTGTTTTTTCGACAGAGAACTGGAATAGAAGCACTAAAGAAGTAACTTATTTAATGGACCTCCTTAATTGGGTAGCTACGTCAGAAATAAAGAAGCTCGACAAAAAGGATATTAAGGTGATTTTTCTTGGAACTAAAGTAGGTTTAAGCCAGAAGATTATTAAAAGTATAAAAAAAGCGGAAGAGTTAACAAAAAATAATAAATCAGGAACTTTGGCATTATGCCTAAACTATGGAGGACAACAAGAATTATCTGATGCGTTTTCAAAAATTATAAAAGATAAAATTGATACCAAGGATATTAACCCTAAACTAATCAATAAATACCTATATGGACCTGATTTACCACCGTTAGATTTAATTATTCGAACATCAGGTGAACAACGTTTAAGTGGTTTTATGCTTTGGCAAGCTGCCTATGCCGAATTAAAATTTGTTTTAAAGAATTGGCCTGCATTTACGGTAACCGACCTAGACGATGCCCTAAAAGATTACGCTTCTAGGAAAAGAAGGTTTGGTACCTAAATTAAGCTATCTCCCTAAGAATCCTTAATCCACTGGCCATGTTTTGATGGCCACCAATTCCATTTCCCTAGCAAAAGAACAATTGATGGAACTAATAATGTTCTGACAAAAAAAGTGTCTAGGATTATCCCAGCCGATAAACCGAATCCAATATCCTGGAATTCGCTCCCACCAGATCCAGATCCTGCTATAAGAGCAAAAACAGCAAATGTTCCGGCTAAGACTAACCCTGCGGATGTGACCGTAGTTCCGGTATTTATTAATGCTCTAGGGACAGCTTCTTTGAGGTGTTTAGAGTTGGCTTCTTCTTTAATCCGAGTCATTACCAAAATATTATAGTCTTCCCCGAGTGCTAAGAGAAAAATAAACATCAAAAATGGAAGAATAAATACGAGACCTGATACTTTATTAATATCTATAAACAAGAGAACAGATAATCCTAAACTAGCTAAGTAAGACAAACCAACTGATAATATTAAATATATTGGTGCGACTAAAGATCTAATCAGAATTGCCAAGATTAAACCAATAATAACTATAGCTATTGGTATAATCTTAATAAGATCAGATTCTGAAATAGAATTAATATCATATAATGCAGGTGCTTCTCCTACTAGACCATTATTAACTGCACCATTTTGAGCAGCAATTCTCGAAATAACTGACCTAATTAAGGGAACTTCGTTCATTGCTCCAGTCGATTCTGGATTACCTGCTCTAAGTGAAGTTACATAAGCTACTGTTTTACCATTGGAACTTATAAAATTAGCTTCTAGTTTGGAAATCAAGCTAATTTTTCTAGTTACATTTGAATTTATAGTTTTTGAAAAGGATGATGGCTGTTTCTTAATATTAAGCAATGACTGGGGGTTAATATTTATCCCATTGATATTTAACGGTCCTTCAATCGTTCTAAATAGCTTAGTTTCTTCTAACTGACGATAAATAGTAGTTAGAACAGCTAAATTACCCCAAACGGATTGTTTAAATACAAACAAAACTTGAGTAGGGTTGGAGCTATTCGTTGGAAAATATTTTGCTAAAAGGGCATTTCCAAGTGCAGAATCACTACCTGAAGGAGGTGTACTATTGCCTGCAAAAAAACCACCTTTATATCCAGATATAAAGCTAGCAAGAGAAATAAATATAACTAGACCAATAACTAACACCAAGACGGGTTTTTTAACAATTTTAGAACTAATACTACTCCACAGTCCTGCCCTATTTTTTCTCTTTTCTAGATTCATTGGCCAAAAAACAGTCTTCCCAAATATAGATAGCAGAGCGGGCAGTAAAGTCAATCCTGCGATTAACATTAAAGCTATTCCTATAGCTAATGGAATTCCTAGAGTTGAGTACAATTCAAATGTAGCGAACAAGAGTGAAAGTAGGGCTACGATTACAGTAATTGCCGAAAATGTAATCGACTCACCCACCCTACTTAAAGCTTTAATGATCGCCTCGTTCTTAGTTAAACCTTTTCTAATTTCTTCTCTGACCCTAAATATCAAAAATAAACCATAGTCAGTCCCAGCACCCAAAACCAAAACTGTCAAAAGTAACTGAGCAATAGAGGATACCTTAAGCCCATGTTTAGACAATAATCCAATAATAGGTCCTGCGATGAAAACAACTATAACTGGAGGTACCAAGGTAATCAATGGAGCTAGTGGGGCTCGGAAAATTAAGAGCAACAATATAACGATAAATAAGACGGAATACAATTGTATCTGACTATTTGTTTTCCCTGACCCCTTCTGGCTGTCTACAGTAGATGCTACTGTACCAGCCAAATGAATTTCTAAAGTAGTTGAATTATTTACCCTAGATATTAGATTCCTTAAATTTGTAACTAGACTAACATTATCCCCTCCCGGGTTAGGGCTAGCACTAACCACTAATTCTTCCGCCCGATTATCCGAAGAAATACCTGAATTAACAACCTTTGTAACGCCTTGAACTTTTTTTAAATTATTGAATAAATTACTAATGACTGATTGATCGGCAGAATTCGTTATTGACCCTCCATTTGTTGTTGCAATAATAACTGGAATTGTAGGTCCAATATTAGAGACTCCAAATACTTTATCTAATGAAATAGCTTTCTGGGATGGAGAATTAGTTGGTAGGAAATCTCCGTTATTTGAAATAGTATGATTACTTAAATTAGGTAAATTTTTAATAATTAGAATACTTCCAATTATCCAGATAAGTAAAACAAACCACTTAAATTTGATCGATATCTCGGCAATTATCCTAAAAAGTTTTGATCCATATTCTTTTTTAGGCTTACTCTTTTTATTTATTTGCATATATACATTATCGATTAAACTTGGATTATAGCAAATTATTTGTTTAAAAATTTATACTTAGATTTAAGTTAATCTTAAGCTTACTGGTGTTCTATCACCTTTACTAAAAGAACTAAAATAAAAATTAAAATTAGCTATATTCAGAAAATCATTTTCACTCAAATAAGGACTGAAGTAATCTTTAAATAATCTAATGTCATCCCGATTAATTAATTTAAAGACTGCATAATTACTTATATTTGCTAGTAGCTTCGAAGTTAATTGATAATCTTGCATAGCTGTAGATTGTTCAGCCATGGTTACATATAATCCATACTTTCTTACTTCAGCTAGCAATTGACAAAAACTATTGTTAATGTAATTCTGGAACTCGTCAATATATAAATAAAAGTTTGGTCTTAAACTATAATGAATCGATGATTTTGATATAACATCTATTTCTATTTTAGCTACAATAAATAAACCAATTAAATTAGACTCATCTTCACCAAATTCTCCTTTTGCCAAATTAGCAATAACTATTCGACCATTGTTAATAATATCCGAAAAGTTAATACTAGATTTAGTACAATCAAAAACGGCTCTAAAATTAGAAGAGAACAATAATCTACCAATTTTCGAACTAACCCCAAAAGTCATTTTTATTTTCTGGAAGTCACCTGCCTTTTTATATTCCTCTTCCCAAAATTTTTTTAATCTTTGATCTTTTATTTTTTTTATAGTTTGATCTAGAAAATGTTTATCGGTAAATAAATCAAATACTTTAAATAAGTTGTTGTTTGAAGTAACTAAAAGACTGTAAATAGCATTTCTAAGGATATAATCAATTCTTGATGAATTTATATTTTTATCATTGAATAATTTTCTAAAAATAGCACTAACTTGTTCGACAATTAATTCATTATAGGTATTAAATTGTTTAGTTCCAGGTTTAAAATTGTTCTCCAATAAATTTATTTTAACGTTACTTAGACTTTTGGAAGACAACTCAATTACTTTTTTAGCTTCGTCGGTATTAAGATTATTAAGTATCCGAACAGCCAAATCACCATGTGGATCAATCAAACAAACTCCTCGATTATTCTTAATATCTTGTGTTATTAGATTATATAATAAGCTAGATTTTCCCGAACCTGTTGTACCAACTATTAACAAATGTCTTTCCCTGTCATTTTCACTCAATCCAACCTTTAGATCATTGGATTGATCATGGCTTATTCCTAAAATAAGCGAGTTGCCATTTTTCTTTAATTCTTTCTTATGATTAGCAGTTAAATAAAGTTTTTTATAACTAGACAACTCAAAGTATTTGTTCAAATTATCAATTTTAGGTAAACGATAAAATATTCCTATTTCTTCAGAAGACCAAACGTTTATTTTATGAGTAGTTAAGATTTTTACGACAGATCGACCAGAATAATCTTTCAATTTAAGTTTTTGGAAACTATCATTATTTATAGTAGCTATGAAACTATTTAGATCATGACTCATTTCATTAACACGATATAAATAATTGGATCTAAGTATTACAGAAAAATCAACCTTAAATAGACCATCATATAATTTATCTAAACTTCTTGCTGTCTTTTGGTCATAATTTATTGAGTTATATTTCCTTTGATAATTCTTCGGTTGATAAGTCGAAAATAACTCAATAATTTTTAATAGGGCGATTAGAATATCCAAAATCAACCTAAAGATCATTTTCAGAATAACAATTATCATAAATGGGATAGGATAATCAAACTTATTAACTTTTCTTCCAGAAAGAAGATATTTCTTTAAATATTTTATTCTTGGACTTTGATACTTATTAATTTTAAGAATTATTTGAGCTGAATCATTTGGAGCTAATTTAGAAAAGTTTAGGGTGAGCGTAGCCAAAGGATCAGCTTTTTGGTTTTTGATGTCAAAAGGGAAACAAAAATGTTTTTTAAAATAAAGTTTAAATATTTTAGAATAATTTAAATTGGAACTAAATATTTCATCTTGATTTATTGAAATTGCTTCAAAGTCTAAAGTTCGATCATAAGAGTTAAAAATATTGATAAGATCACTTATTCTATCTGCTTTGGTGAGTATTAGGAAAGCAATTCCAGAAGATTGATAATTAATAATAAATTCCAATTTCGATTGGTTTGAGTCTTGATATATATTATTTAAAATGTTTTTTATATCTTCTTGGCCGAAATTACTCTTTTCATTAATTAAAATCTTTAATATTGATAATTGATCCTGCTTTTTACTAAAAAATTTATTTAATAAAATTAAAATGCCAACCATTAATATGATTAGTGGAATTAATAAGAAATAAATAATCATATTATTTTGTTTAAGTTTATATAAAAAAATAATAGCAGTTTTTGGGACAATAATAAATCACTACCCGATTCTAAGTTTTAGAAGTTGGGCTATAATAATATTTTATTTGACCTAAATTTTTTACAGATAAAATTGTATTAGCTTCCATTTGACCATTCCCAGTCGTTGGATCTATCGTAGCCGAATCACCATAAATAAATGTAGGCTCCTTGCCACCAACAATAACTATCTCGACATGACCTCCGTAATAACTAAAATACCCGACATCTCCAGGTTGTGGTAGGTAAGATCCCTTGGCGCTATGGACAACAAATCCTTGACTATATATGTCATTCGCGTTATTTTCGTCCCATCCATCATAGTTGCCATTTGAGAATGGATAATTAGAAATTTTAAATATATAACTTACAAAGTCAGCGCACCATTCTTCGTACGGTGCACCACCGGTATAGCCCACTAGCAGGCTTTCATGATTATAGGGGTGATCGTTCCAGATCATCCACTGTTTTATTGCATTACAGGCTACTACCTGTCCTTGGCTACCATTACAACTATAATTTGTATAATCAAATGAACTATACCATTGATCACTTGGATTAGCTAAATTAGAACAGTTATTCAAGCTTAATTTTTGACCAGATTGACTATTTTGTGCACTTAAGCATAATCTCAAGTTAGGGTTATAGTACCCACTTTGATCTCTAAGCCATACCTGATTGGGCGAAGTCGAATTACATGATTCTAAATCAATAGAGCTTGGACTATTGGCACTAAGACATAACGAGTCATGTCTAATCGAAGTTAGAGTTAACTCAAAATTCTGAGCTTCAGACTTATTGCAACTCCATATATCAACACTAGACCCAGGGATTAATTTATCATGGTAATCATCTAGACAATATCCACTCCATCCAGATTTAACTTCATTAAAATTTGCTATTGCACTAGTAGTGCCATGCGTTTTCCATCCCACGAAAACAATTAATAAGAATATGAATAAGATAATATATCTCGAATAGTTCTTTTTAGAAACTGTTCTAGATACAGTTCGATTTATTCTGTGAGGTTCTCTAATTTGCATTTTTGTTTTTGTTTATCTCATTTAGATTATATCCTTTATTTAGAGGATGTAAATATTAATTTTTAATAGTTTTAAAGATATTTACTACGACATATTCTATAAATACAATTGAGATAATAAAGAAACTAACTGGATATGGAATATAGAAGGAAATAAATAGTCCAATTATTGTCGCACTTAAACTAATTAAAGCCGAGATGATGATCCCAAAAATAGGCCGATTACTTAATTTGGTTGCAACCGCAGCTGGAGTTACCAATAGTGCAAAAATTAATAGAACTCCTACTATTTGAACAGCTATCGAAGTTGTTATTGCTAAAATTATCATGAAGACTATCCCTAAAAGATAGATATTGATACCCTTAGCTTCAGCTACTGATTCATCAAATGAACTAAATAACAATTTCCGATATATTAGAATAATGGCTAAAAAGACAAAAATACTTGCAATGATACTAATAATTACTGATGATGTACTAATACCTAATATTTGGCCAAATAATATTGAGTATGTTTCTGTTGCATAACCTTTATATAAACTAATAAATAATACCGCTAATCCCAGCATAAAAGCTAAGACCGAACCAGTCTGAATATCCCTATTAACCATTTTTTTACCAAGAGAACCTATTGTTATTCCTCCCAACGATGTAAATAATAATAAACCAATAAGTGGATTTATTCCGAATAAAACAGCGCCTGCTGCACCAGTAAAACCAGCGTGAGAAAGAGCGTGAGCTGCGAACGATAATTTTCTAATAACTACGAAATACCCAACAATTCCTGCGATTAAAGCTATAATTGATCCAGCAATAAAAGCATTACGCATAAAATTAAACTGCCACATTGACAAAAAATCTTGGACAAGATTAATTGAAAACGTTGGGGAAAATGTATTACTAAACATGGTGCTCTCCACTATCTTCGATTCCAATGATTAATTTATGAGATTGATTGTCCTTGATTACCTCAACTTTAGAATCATAAAGTTCAGATAATATCTTGGAATTTAGAACCTGATCTTTTGTTCCTGAGGCTAACTTCTTGTTTGCTATATAAATAATTTTATCCACAATATCGTAAATTGGATTTAAGTCATGAGTAATTAGAATAACAGTTAAATTATTTTTTTGAACTAGACCAGCTATTAAATTAAGTAATTCATTTTCTCTCTTAATATCTAAATTAGATAAAGGTTCATCTAGTAACAATAAATCTGGACTACCAACCAAACTTTGGGCTAAATAGACCTTTTGCAACTCTCCCCCAGATAATTGATTAATATTCTTGGTCATTAGGTACTGTCCGTCAACCATATTTAATACTTTTTTTAAAATATGGTTAGATTTACTTCTACTCAATCTAAAACCAAACTTAATCCCATCATAGCCTAAAAGTATAAAATCACTCACCCGCAGATTAATCCCCTCTAAATCTCTGCTTTGAGGTATATAGCCAATTAGCTTATTACCTTTTTTGGGATCATCTCCAAATAATTTAATCTGTCCGGAGTCAATTTTTTTTAAACCTAAGAGTACTTTAAATAAGGTTGATTTACCGGAGCCATTAGGTCCAAGAATTACATTAAAAGTATTTCTAGCCACACTAAAACTCGCATCTCTAATTATATTTTTTTGATTATAGGAAATGCTAATTCTATCGGCTTTAATTATCGGATCATTGCTCATTTTGAAGTGTTTTTGAAATTTTATTAAATTCCGTATACATCCAATTTTGGAAAGTAGTAGTTGTCGGACTCATTGTCTCAGAAATGCCAATAACCGGTATCTTGTTTTTTAGGGCTAACTGTTTTAAGTTAAAAGTTAAGGGCGTTATAGTTTGAGTATTATAAATTAAGAGTTTAATTTCTTTAGAATTTATTTGTTCTTCAAAGGTCAAAAGACTAGAAGTTGGTGGATCGATACCTTCTGAAACTGCATTCATAAAAGGATTAGGCGATATTAAATTAAGCCCCATATAGGCTGCAGGATAATCAAAAATTGATTCAGTTGAACCTATTTTTGTCCCAGAATAATGGAGTTTTATATAATTCATAATATCCTGATACTTGGCTAAACTATTTTTTAAAGTAGCTAGATTTTTCTGAAAATATTTTCTATCTTTTGGGGCAATCCGCGATAAATCATTAGCCATAGAATTAATAGCAACATTTACATAATTTGGATTATACCAAAGATGAGGATTTTGTCCTGAACTTAAATTTAAATCTTTTGAAATATTTAAATAAATAGTCTTCTTATTATTAGAAGCCTGATAATCTTTAATAGCCCAGTCATCATAGCCCTCGCCATTTACGATTAATAAATTTGCTTTGGTTATTGCAATTGAGTCAGCAACATTTGATTCGTACTCGTGTGGATCAATATTGGGGTTAGTTATTACGCTAAATACACTAACTTTATTTCCACCAATCTGTTTTACCAAACTACCCCAGAAATTCTCAGCAGCAACGACTTCAATTTTATGAGGTTTATTGATACCTAACTGAGTGACTGCAAACCAACCCAGAAAAATTAAAATCAACAAAATAAAAACTGGGATAACATATTTCAATTTTTTCATTAGTCTTATTAATACATTAATTCTAACTTTAATGCAATTATGTCGCATTTATAATACCTTTTTTGCAATAATATTTTTATTGCTACAATATAAATATGAAAAAAAATAAAAGCTCCCTTCCGCTACCTAATTGGGTACCTATCTTATATGGAATAGCATGTGGGGTTTTAATCCCGTGGACGATTTTTCTGGCTTATCTGTTACCGAAAGTCTATATATCCCATAATTGGGATCTAGCATGGATAGGTTTTGATATTTTCGAAATTGTTTTATTTGGCCTAAGCCTAATTTTAATTATCAAAAAATCAGTCTGGGTCAGTTTAAGTTCTCTAGCACTTTCAGTAATAGTATTTATAGATGCCTGGTTTGACGTTCTAACGTCGAGACCCGGACAAGCTAGAATAAGATCAATATTAGATGCTCTTATTATTGAGCTTCCGATTGCAATAATATCTTTTATCGTTTCTATTAATATTTTTAGATACATCAACAGTAGACCCTCTAAATAACTTTATTTAATAATTATTAAATAATATTGACTATCTGTTACTATTATGATTTACTTAAGATTAGATCTTTACTATAAGGGGTAGGTAGAAATAAATGGGTAAACTAAAGGTCGTTTTGCTTGAATCAAATCCGAGCGTCAAAAAAACGCTCAGTCTATCTCTCCCATCAAAATACCAACTTTTTTTCGAATCAGATGCAATTACTGGAATTAAAAGAATCATCTTAGTAAACCCTCAATTTATAATTATAGATTTAAATATTAATGGTCTTCCAGGATTAAGAGTCTTGGAAAAAATAAAGCAAATCGGCGTCAAGGCGCCGATTTTTATTTTAAGCTCTAATTCTGATTTAAAATTGAAATTAGAATTCTATAAGTTAGGTGCTTATGACTATATCATCAAACCTTTTAGTGTTGGAGAAATACTAGCGAAATTAAAAATATTTGAACAAAATTTAAATATTTTAGATCTTAGTAATAGAAGCAGAAGTAATTTTAAGTTAAATAAAGAAAAATTAAGTGTAATTCGGGACAATAGTCAAGAAATAACCCTAAGGAATATTGAGTTTAAGATATTAGAATGTCTTATTCAAAATATTGGAAATGTTGTAAGTAGGCAAAAAATAACTCAATTTATTTGGGATGATAAAAATGTACCTTGGTCTAATTCAATTGATGTCCACATTAAATATTTAAGAGATAAGATAGATAAACCTTTTGGAAATAAACTAATATCCACTGTACATGGACAAGGCTATCGATTAGAAATAAAATAATATTTACTTTGGTTAAGTAATCAATTATACTAGTCGTAAATTATGGCTAAATCAGGAACACTACTAAATGACGTCGAACTGTTAGAAGATATTTTGGCTAAACTATTTAGACATCTTAAAAATCGCCAAGCATGGCAAAAAATAATAAATAAATTTGATCGCCAAATTGACCATTCTTCATTTTATATCATTAATTGTCTTCTAAATTCTCCGAACCATAAATTAACGCTAAATGAATTATCTGCTATTTTAGAAGTCGAAGCTCCTTTTTTAAGTAGAAAAACGATTGAACTCCAAGATTTAGGATATATTAAAAGAAAACGTTCCCTCCAAGATAGACGTCAAATATTTTTGAGTGCAACTCCAAAAGCTAAAGAAATTGTTTTAAAAATTCATGCCCATAAACGAGAAATAACCAAAAAGATATTTAAAACGTGGGACCAGAAAGATAGATCTAATTTCATCTCACTACTTGATCAATTTGTTAATCAAGTAATTGATAATAAGGAATAAATATGGAACAAGCTCAAGAAAGATCGCATAAAGAAATAATGGTTATTATAACCGCCCTAATGTTAGCCATGCTTTTAGCTGCACTAGATCAAACCATTGTGGCTACTGCTCTACCCCGAATAGCAACCGATCTCAAGGGTGTTAATAAAATATCTTGGGTAGCTACTACATACCTCCTAACTTCAGCTATTGTTACTCCTATTTATGGTAAAATCAGTGATCAAATAGGGAGGAAGAAAGTTTTCCAATTTGCTATTGTTCTCTTTTTATTAGGTTCAGCCTTAAGTGGTATGAGCCAGAGTATGAACGAATTAGTTATTTTTAGAGCATTACAAGGATTAGGAGGTGGTGGATTGATTAGCCTTGCCATGGCAACAATTGGAGATGTGGTACCTCCCAGACAAAGAGGTAAATATCAAGGATATTTTGGTGCAGTTTTTGGCTTAGCTTCAATTGCCGGACCATTACTTGGTGGATTTTTTACCGAACATTTGAGCTGGAGATGGATTTTTTACATAAATCTTCCTATTGGTATCATCGCTTTTATTGCAATTGCTTCAAGATTGCATCTTCCGGCTGCCCGACAAAAACATACTCTAGATTATATCGGATCTTTACTTTTAATAATCGGCATGTCTGGGACTATCCTGGGATTAACTTGGGGTGGAATAACTTATCCATGGTCATCAATTCAAATTATCTCAACCTTCATAATAAGTGCCATTGCTATACTCTGTTTGATTTATTGGGAATCACGCGTTAAAGAGCCAATCATTCCACTAAAATTATTTAAAAATAGCATCTTTACAGTATCAAGTATTCTGTCGTTGCTTATTGGAATAATTATGTTTGGGACAATAATATTTTTGCCCGTTTATCAACAGCTAGTTCGGGGTGATTCTCCCACGCTAAGTGGGCTTTATCTACTCCCTTTGGTGATCGGGATGTTAATTTCATCCATTGCATCAGGTTTATTAATCACTAAATTAGGTAAATATAAGATATATCCAATCATCGGAACACTTCTAACTGGACTTGGTCTTTGGCTTTTTTCTCACGTTACTACAACTACATCTCAATTAAATCTATCTCTTTGGATGGTAATTACTGGATTAGGGATAGGGATGTTTATGCAAGTAGTTATTTTAGCAACTCAAAATTCAATTGATCCTAAAGATATGGGTACAGCCACTGGATTAGTTACGTTCTTTAGAAGCTTCGGAAGTTCTGCAGGAACCGCTATTTTCGGGGCAATTTTAATAGCTAGATTATCTGCAAACCTACAAAAAGTATTTCCCCCATCAATTTCAACTAAAATTAAAAGTAGCGTAATTAGTGGATTTGGAGGATCTTCGGTTTCTGTTCCCCGACAATTCTATAATCCAATCCTTCAGGCATTTAGTTTGGCTTTCCATGACGTATTTATATCTGCTCTTCCATTTGCCGTAGTTGCATTTCTGTTTGCACTTATTTTACAAGAAAAACCGCTTAGAGAAACGACCCATCATTCACATCAGCCGGTTGTCGAGTAATGCCTATGATAGAAGTAAAGAATTTAGTTAAAAAATTTGGTGATTTTAGGGCAGTAGATAATATTAGCTTTAAAGTAAAAGCTGGTGAAAGGTTTGCACTGTTAGGTCCAAATGGAGCAGGAAAAAGTACTACCATTAAAATGTTAACCACTCTTTTAAAGCCAACATCTGGGGAATTAATAATGAATGGATATAACGTTTTAAAGGAGCAGAACAAAGTTAGAAAAAGTTTCGGGATAGTTTTTCAAGACCCAACAGTCGACAACGATATGACTGCCTATGAAAATATGGAGCTTCATGCCGTTTTATACCATGTTCCCAAAAGGGATTTAAAGAGTCGCATAAAACAACTTCTTGAATTAGTAGAATTATGGGATAAGAAAGATATCTTGGTTAGAAATTTTTCGGGAGGAATGCGTAGAAGGCTAGAAATTGCAAGAGGATTATTACATCATCCGAAAATTTTATTTTTGGATGAACCAACTGTAGGCCTTGACCCTCAAACTAGAGTATTACTTTGGAACTATGTTAATAAATTGGCTAAGGATAAAAATATGACTATTTTATTTACTACCCATTATTTAGAAGAGGCAGAAAATAACGCAGATCGGATCGCTTTGATCGATCACGGTAATTTAATATCAATAGGCAACTTAAAAGATTTGCTTCTAAAAACTAAATCTAAAAACCTAGAAGAAGCCTACCTCAAGCTGACTGGTACAGAAATTAGAGATGAAAAACTAGAGCCAGGCGTTGCTTGGAAAGAAAGGCATAGAGCAAGATTAAGGTAGATTATGTATCAAATTTATATACTTTGGTTTAGGCAAATAAAAAAATATTTTAGAAGTAAGTCTAGAATAGTTGGGGCAATTGGTCAGCCATTGCTCTTCTTGCTTGCTTTAGGTTATGGATTAGGTTCTGTCTATAAAAAAGCTGGAGATGGAAACTATTTACACTTCCTGGTACCTGGAATTATGGCTCAAACAGTTTTATTCTCAGCAATGTTTTACGGAGCAATGTTAATCTTTGATAGACAATTTGGATTTTTAAAGGAAACTTTGGTTGCACCAGTATCAAGGTTAAGAATAATGATTGGAGGTGCCTTAGGTGGTGCAACTACGGCAACATTACAGGGTTTTTTAGTTTTAGTAATTGCCTATATTATTGGTTTTAGGGTTTCTCATATCTATATGATCTTCTTTGCCCTAATAATTATGTTTGTTTTGGCAACTGCAATTGCTACATTTAGTTCTGGATTGGGTTCATTTGTTCAAGACATGCAAGGATTTCAAGCAATCAACCAGTTTATAATTTTTCCACTTTATTTTTTAAGTGGGGCACTGTATCCTCTAACAAATGTCCCTACCTGGCTTCGGATAATAGCTGAAGTCAATCCAATTTCATATACAGTTGATGCGATGCGTTATGCTCTTATCAATCAAACAAAATTTGGACTAGAAAAGGATATTATTGCTCTTCTAATAACTTTGGTTGTTTGTATAGCTTATGGAGTCTGGCAATTTAGAAGAATTCAAACCTAGGCAAAAAGCAAAATCCCCCATCCAAAGATAGGGGAAATCGCTATAGGTGTTAATGAAATAAATTTCCCTAACACCTGCCGAAGGTCGATCAGGATCTCCGACAACCACCTCACAGTGGTTATTTTTAATAATAATCGAACTAAATGTTAAATGCAATACTTTTTTTATTTTTTATTCTAGGCCAAATCATTACCCCTATAACTTGAGAATCTTTAATCCAACCAAAATGTCTACTGTCTGTCGATAAATTTAAATTTGATCCAACAACAAAATATTTATCTTTATCTTTTTTTAAAATAAGTTTTACTTTATCAATCTCATTATCTCTAAAAACAACTACCCTATTTACTCTCTTTTTTAATAAGCTCGATCCAAAAATAAGCTGATTAGGAGTAAGTAATGGATACATACTACCCCCCACTACTTTCCTTAAAAAAAAGATATTTCTAGCTCGACTTAGTCTCATTGAAAATTTTCTCTATTTCGCTAATTTTTTGAATTAAAATATTAGCGTTTTCGATATCTAGAGACTGCTTAACTTTAGAGGCTTGTTTAATTGCTAACCAAAATAGATTGTGTAAATCGGGATATTTTTGAATATGCTGCTCTTTAAAGTAATCTGCCCAAAGTATCATTAGATGTTTCTTTACAAGTTCAGCTCTTTCTTCTTTGATTATTATGGCTCGCTGTTTATTGTGTTCATCAAGGCCAGGATATTTAGATAATATAGCTTGCAAACTTTTTGCTTCAATCATTGCTTGGGCAGGGTCATAAACTCCGCATGGCAAGTCACAATGAGCATAAACTGGTTTTATTAAATTAAATCTAATCATTTTTAAATTGTTCCCTTATATTTAAAATTACATCTACTTGGATATTATACTCTAATGACTAATGTTTTTGTGACTATTTCTCCAGGCATCTATTTGAGCGTGATTACCATTTATTAAAACTTCGGGTACTTTTAAGCCCAAAAATTCCCTAGGGCGTGTATACTGTGGGAATTCTAGAGTTTGATCATCTTCATAAAAAGATTCAATCATTACGCTTTTTTCTCCACCCAATACATTAGGAAGTAATCTAGTGATTGAATCAACCAAAACCATTGCAGGAATCTCTCCGCCCGTTAAGATATAGTTTCCAATTGAATAGCATAAATCGACCCAATTTAGAATTCGTTCATCATATCCTTCATACCTGGGACAAACGAGAATTAAATTAAAATTCTCCCTAGCTAATTTAAGTGCATCTGATTGTTTATATGTCTTCCCTCTTGGAGTCAATAAAATAACTTTTGAATCAGGAACTTCTTTTTTAGCTTTTTCGATTGCCCTTAACATAGGTTCAACTCTAAGCAACATTCCATCTCCACCACCATATGGAGTATCGTCAACATTTTTACGAGGTCCAATACCAAATTCTCTCAGATTAAGATAACTAACCTCTAGGGCAAGATTATCTTTCGCTTTTTTAAGCATACTAGTAGATAAAATTGGTTCAAAAACCTCAGGGAATAGGGAAATAATTTGAATCTTTTTCATACTAGTTCATTTTAATTGTTAAATAATAAAAAAACCATGCAAAAAACATGGTTTTCTTATTCACATAAAGCTCCCACAATCATATGGCTCGCAATGAGCTTTTTGAATTTTTTTGTTTTTTAAGGTTTTAGTCTATGTCCTAGACTATGCAAAGGATTTTAGCTTATCCGAGCAACAATTGCAAATAGATTTTAGCTACTTAGATATCTAGATCATCTAAATCATTTAACTCTTGACGTGTTTTAGTGAGTCTGTCCGAGGAACTTTCTTCTTCTTCGTTTTTGGCAGAAGTTTCTTGACTTGATGAATCTAAGCTTTGATCAACCTCTTGATCTGATACATTTTGCTCTGAACTAGAGTTCTGTTCCCTGTTAGACGAAGAATAATCTCTACTTTCTCCATTATCTACAATCTTTAGATTATAGCGGGCATCATTTTTTGTTCCAAGAGCACGGAGCAAAGTTCTAATACTCTGAGCAGTGGCACCCCTTTTCCCAATAACTCTCCCGAGGTCCTCGGGATTAACCGTCAATTCTAATAAAACACCCCTTTCATCGATACTTCTAGCTACTTTTACTTCATCCGGTTTGCTGACTAAGGATTTTACAACAAATACCAAGAATTGTTCGTCAATACTATTCATTTAGCACATCCTCCCATTAATTTATAGTCCTAATTATACCAAAATGATTTAGAATTAAAAAATTCTATTTTTGGATTCTTATTTTCTGTATTTTTACGATTCTTCAGTTTTTTGCTGATCAGACTCATTGTTGATAACCGGGGATTCTATAGACTGTTCATCTTGAGGCGTTTCTTCGGATGATTCCGGAGTAGTTTTTTTATGCTCAGTCGAAATTTCTTCTTCCGTTCTGGTTGATCTTCTTTTTTGAGGGAACCTAACTTTTTTAGCTTGTTTAATCGGTTCCTTCACCCAAGATGGTAATTCAATTTTTTGTCCTTTTAAAAGCATAATAACTCGATCCGATGGTTTGGCCCCATAGGTTAAATATTTAACTACTGCATCTTTATCTACTTTAATTTCTTTAGTATGAGGGTTAAAATGGCCTACTTGAGCCACGATTCTGCCACTGGTAGGCGTTCTTCGGGAATCCTGGACAACTATCCTAAAATAAGCTATTTTTTTTCTCCCCGTTCTTTGCAATCTAATAACTAACATTAAATATCTCAAGTCTCTCTTTGTAACTTAAATTAATAAATCTTATTTGACCTATTTTAGGAGAAATCACCTCTTATGTCAATTCAATAATTTTTTATAACAAAGGTAGCCACTTAAAGCGTCTAGACAAACAACTCAGTAGCCGAAGTTAATAATCTGGATATACACAAGACGGATCTTTACCCACTACCTATAACTAAATATTTTTATTTCCTTATCCGGTAGTCTCATTTGCTAATCAAAGCTCTTATAAATAATTAGTTAAAGCATTTTTTGCTGCATTTTGTTGAGCAATATGCTTAGATGCGCCTGTTCCACTACCAATTTGTTTATCTTTTAAAAAGACCCCTACGCTAAAACTTTTGTCATGATCTGGGCCGTGTTCATCAATTACTTTATAGCTAGGAGTAATAGCTTCCTCCCTTTGAACAATTTCTTGAAGTTGAGATTTAGGATCAAGCCAACTACCATCTTCTATTATTTTATCTAGTTTTGAAATAATATACTTGTCTATAAATAGTTTAGTCTGATCATATCCTTGATCTAAATAAATAGCACCTATAATAGCTTCAAAACAATTTGCTATAATTTGTTGTCTAGCTCTTTGACTTCCTCGTCTTTCTCCCTTGCTTAAGCGAAGCAATGGTTCAACGTTTAAAATTGTAGCTGATTCAATTAAGCTTTCGGTTTTAACTAAACAACTTCTCCAATTTGTTAATGTTCCTTCTGGTTTATTATAGTTTTTATATAAAAACTCAGTAACAACTAGTTCTAAAACAGCATCTCCTAAAAACTCTAGTCGTTCATTATGAGCCTTGACAGTTCCGCGATGCTCATTCAAAAAAGAACGATGAGTTAGAGCAGTAATTAATAGATCGATATTTTTAAAATCAATCTTTAAAACATTACTTGCAAAGTTTGAATAATCTATTTTATCCATAAATCAATAATCGCCTTCTCTTATTTTTTTCATCCCTAAGAGGATTATCTTAGAAATATCTTCATAAGCTATTTTATCAATTGTCTCATTTGCACTAAACCATTTGACATCTGTTAACCATTCCTCTGGATCAAGTTTATTGGTATCTCCCAATGCCTTTACTAACCAAATATGCATTACCATGAGAACTAGTGACTTCTCCCGTTTATACCTAAAGTTTACCTTACCAAGCCAGCACAAAACCTCCATGTCTAAAAGACCGGTTTCTTCACGAATTTCACGCTCAGCGGTCGCACCAGTTTCTTCCCCCGGCTCAACGTGACCTTTTGGGATAGTCCATCTACCCTTAACGTCTTTAATTAATAAAAGTTCAACTTGCTGAGTTTTTGGATTGATCCGATAAACTATCCCACCTGATGTAGTTTCGTGAACTACTTCATTAATAGAGCCTGGCTTCCGTCTGCCTATTCCTTTAATTGTTTTTAGTGGGAAAGGTTTTTTCATCTAAATAGAATCTTTCTTTTTAAGAATATTTGGAGTTTTCTTTTTGGCTTTGGTAGCTTTTTCTTTTTGGCTTTCCTTCGGGGCAATTTCATTCTTATAATAAGTCCCTAGTACTCCGTTAATGAATTTTGAGGAGTTTTCCGCTCCAAATTCTTTTGCCAACTCAATTGCCTCGTTTATAACTACCTTTACTGGCGTACCAGGAACGTTTCGAAGTTCAAATATACTCATCCGGAGGATGATTCTATCCATCCTAGCAATTTGGTTAATCGGCCATTCTGGTGCTATTGGTTGAATAATTTTATCTATTTTTAAATGATCTTTACTAACCCCTAAAACTAACTTAGATATAAAATCTACATCCGATACTTCGTCTTTGTATCTTGATACATTTCTGTCTAAAACTTGACGGAGATCAAAAGACTGATCATCAGCTTCAAGCCTAAACTCTTCTTCATAGAGAGTTTGAAACGCAATTATTCTTCCTAAATGTCTATTTGATGCCATTTTGTTTTAATTAAATTTTAAAATACTAGATGCTTTTTTTGCCAAATTCTTTCTTGGTTGTAAAGGCTTTAACTGGAGACCTAGCATTAACCCTACGCGCAAGGTCAACAACCAGATGACTTCTCCGCAAGCCAGTCTTACGCGGACTAGTCCTTTTTTTAGGCTTACCCATAATTACTTTTTACTCCTTTTGGCTGTTATTTTACTTAATACTCTAAGTAAAAGTATATATTTTATTCTTTCTTAACTCAATATATATTTTTATCTCAAGATACTATATAACTATATTCACCAATCTGTTCTTAACAATTATAAATCTGCTGATTTTAGAATTACCGATAATCGATTTAATTCTTGGATCATTTCGAACTATCTCTTTTAATTGTTGATCACTAATGTTTGAGCTAACTTCTATTTTAGATCTTAATTTCCCGTTAACCTGAATAACTATTAAATTACTGCTTTTAATTAAATATTCCGCCCTATATTTAGGCCAAGCACTAAGATGTATTGACCCTTTTCGGGATAATCCCGACCATAACTCCTCGCTTAAAAAAGGACTAAACGGAGCAAGTAATTGAATTAAAGTCTCAAGAGCCCTTTGCCACTGATCTTTATTTAATGGCTGAGTACTAAGTTTATAAAGTTTGTTCGTATATTCCATTAAACTTGATAGGGCTGTGTTGAAATTAAGACCTTCAATATCTTCAGTTACAGTCTTAATGACATAATTAATCTGATATTCTAAATCAAAATCAAGCTCTTTGAGGCTAAAGTCTAGTTTAGTTTTCTGGAATAACCTATAAACTCGATCTAAAAAACGATAGGCCCCTACTACACTTTCAGGACTCCACGGAGTTGTCTGATCATATGGAGCTAGAAAAGCAATTGCTAGATGTAGCCCATCAGCCCCGTAACCTTGGTCAATAATATCAATAGGATTAACTACATTCCCCTTGCTTTTACTCATTTTTGTTCCATCGGTAGCTAAAATAATTCCTTGACCTCTTCTTTTAGCATATGGTTCTTGGAATGGGACTAGTCCAATATCATAAAGAAAATTATGCCAAAAACGAGAATACAACAGATGCAGAGTAGTATGTTCCATTCCACCTAAGTAGAAATCTACCTTACCCCAGTATTTTAATTTATCTTTCGAAGCAAATTGTTGATCATTATTGGGGTCAAAATATCTTAAATAGTACCAACTACTGCCCGCCCAATTAGGCATTGTATTCGTTTCTCTCTTTGAGGGTTTATTGCAAATAGGACAAGTTGTGTTTACAAATTGTTCTACTTTGCTTAACGGGCTTAGCCCATCATCACTAGGTAAATAATCATCTATTTTCGGTAATAATACGGGCAATTCATTCTCCGGAACTGGGACAGCTCCATGGTCGGGACAATGAATAATTGGGATGGGTTCTCCCCAATATCTTTGCCTGGAAAATATCCAGTCTCTAAGTCTGTATTGAATTTGTTTTTTCCCTATTTTTTTGTCCTCAATTAATTTAAGAATCCTTTTTCTGCCCTCCTTAAAAGTTAAACCCGAAAATTCTTCCGAATGAGCCATAATATATTTAGTCGGATCTTTTTTAATTTGGTCTTGATATGAAACAAACTCATTTTCTTTCGATGTGTAGATTATTGGAAGCTCATATTTTTTAGCAAACTGATAATCCCTTAAATCATTACCTGGTACGGACATTATTGCCCCTGTACCGTAATTCATTAAAACATAATCAGAAATCCAAATGGGTATATGTGACCCATTTAATGGATTAATAGCATAAGCACCGGTAAATACCCCCGTTTTGGGATTATTGTCATCCTGTCGATCTAAGTCACTTTTTGATTCAGCCATCTTTTGATAAGATCGAACACTAGCTATTTGCTCATCTTTAGTAATTTTGGCTATTAATGGATGCTCAGGAGCAAGCACCATGAAAGTTACTCCGAAAATAGTATCATGAGCAGTTGTAAAAATTGTAAGTTTTTGGTTACTGTTTTTGATTTCAAAATCAATTAAAGCACCTTCACTTTTTCCAATCCAATTAATTTGCTGATCGGCAATGTTTTTAGGGTAGTCTACTGTCTTAAGACCAGTTAAAAGTTTTTCGGCATAATCGGTAATTTTCAAAACCCACTGTTTTAGCTTCTTCTTTGTCACCAATGTATCACATCGTTCATGGCGTCCATTAATGACTTCTTCATTAGAAAGTCCAGTTTTACAGAATGGACACCAATTTATTAGGGTATCCTCCTGATAGGCTAATCCCTTTTTAAAGAATTGCAAAAAAAGCCATTGAGTCCATTTGTAATACTTAGGATCTGATGTATTTATTTCTCTTGATTGGTCAAAACTAAAACCAAGTTTTTCAAATTGTTTCTTGAAATTAGAAATGTTTTTTGAAGTTGACTGTTGTGGACTAATATGCTGTTTAATCGCATAATTTTCGGCAGGAAGACCGAAAGCATCATAACCCATTGGAAACAATACATTATAGCCATTCATCCTGATATATCGAGCATATATATCGCCAAGAGTATACTCTCTAATATGGCCCATATGTAACCCATCTCCAGACGGATAAGGAAACTCTGTAAGCATTATAAACTTTGGCTTTGACGAAAAGTCTTGTGCTTTATAAATTTCTTTTTTAGACCATATCTTTTGCCACTTAGGCTCAATCTTTGATGGTTTATAAAACTCCATATTTTTCTATTCTACTCCTTGGGACTGAACATTAAAATAGTTTTCAAATACTTAATTAAAAAATATTAATTAATTTTCATAATTAAGATCTCAGACGACCTACCAATAACCTTTCAAAAATGATCTTTTGGATAAAGAATGACTACCTACTGCCTATACAACTGGTGGAATCGGAGATGATGGGGGAATATTCGTTGGCGGTAGACCATTGCTATTCCCGGGCTCTTGATCAGGATTTTGTGGGGTTGGTGAAGCTTGTGGGGTTGGTGAAGTTGGGTTTGACGAGGGGTTAATTGGAGGAATTGGTGGTAATCCGGCATTCGAATCCGGAGGAGTTCCATATTGATTATTATCTACCGAATTATTAAAGTTATATGTGCTTTTATCAAAAGCTAAAATTAGATATCCTATCAAAGAAAAAATAAATAATCCAAAAACAGCAAACAAGGTACTCTTGTTGAATTTTTTAGCTAGATTGATTGCTAGAATAAGTGACACCACTAAAACAACAATGGTCCCTAGGATTGGAATAAAACCTAGTAAATAAACTAACACTAATGCTCCTGGTAAACCGGCTATTTCAAACATCAGCCATTCATTGTAAATTGGTATAAAGCCACGATTAAATTTCTTTCCTGCTTTTTGAAATATTTTTCCTGCTATTATACTAGTCAGTAAATAGGTAATTATTACTGCGACTGTAACCGCGATTATTATCATAAGTACATCTTTATTTGCACTAGAGACAATTTTGGGTGCCTGTTGGTTAAAATTGTTAGTGAACGGGTTCGAATACGTTGTTGTCACTGAATAACTTGCCATAAATAATCCTTTTTTAAAATGCTATCTATTTTCCAATTTAACATAAAAATAATTAAATACAAGGAGCTTATCCTTATTTTATGCTCTTATTTAATACCCATTTATTTTTAGAATTATTTTCTCTAACCAAGGAACGAAATAAATGACTAATTTTATTGGTTATACTTCCCATATTTCTATTATTGATATTGACATGGTCAACTCTAAAAACTGGCTGAATAAAGAGGCTACTTCCAGATAGAAATAATTCGTCTGCAAGGTAAATTTCTGTTCGATCAATTGTTCTTTGAATCACCTTAATTTTATTTTCTTTGGCAATATCTATTACTGTACTCCTGGTTATCCCCTCTAAAAGATCGGAGTTTTGGGGTGGAGTAATTAAAAAGTTATTTCGAACCAAAAAAATGTTACTGATGGTACTCTCGGTCAGATGACCATCTTGGTCAAGAAAGATAGCATCGTCATAGTTATTGAGGATTGCTTCATTTTTAGCTAATGCTGAATTAACATATCCCCCATTTACTTTTGCTCTGGCTGGTATAGAATTGTCCGGTGTTCTTCTGTAGCTACTGATCATAAGATCTGCACCCTTTTTATTAATCAATTTAGTCATCGGGTAAATAAATACTGACAACGAATTTTTAAGTCCAATACTTTTAGCTCCACTTAACAGTTCATCTACAAATACAGTCACTCTTATTAAACTATCATTCTGAATTTCATTTTCAGTTAAGAGCCTTAAAATAATTTTTTCAAATCTAGAGTAATCATAGGCAGAGATAAAATCTCCAAAATTAAGAATTTTTGATGAGTTTATTAGTCTTTCAAAGTGATCTCTTAATCTAAATATATTCAATGATTTTTTATCTTCACTCAAAAAAACTGGTATAACGGTATAGCTACTTAAACCATAAAGCACTGGGGCAGATCCTATACTTAAATTAGCTTCCTTAAAGTCAATAAACTTATTTTTAAAATATACTCTTGGATAGATATTAGACATAGACTTAAAATTGTTTCAAGTAATTAGTACTAAAAGTACTGGTTATATTTTTCTGATAGTTATATCTTTCTTTAGCATAAAATATTAATTTTTCAACTAATTCAACATTGCTGATCCCAGCCTGATTAAAATTATGCGAATAGAGTCCACCTGGCAATGGATTAATTTCGTTAAAGTAAACTTTAGACAATTTCTGATTTATTAACATATCTACTCTAGAAATACCAGATAACCCAAATATCTTATATATTCTTAAAGCTAGACTAATAGCATCTTGATATAGTTTTTTATCTATTTTTGCTGGTATTTCACTATACCCCTGAGATCCTTTTTGCCCCTTACCCTTTTTCCCTCCTCGCATATATTTAGTATCAAAGTCAAAAAAATCTTCAACCTTACTTAGAGGTCTTTCTAAAAGAGCTGGTATAGGATGCTGGTTCCCAATAATAGGAAGAGTTACTTCTATTAAATCAGGAATCTCCTCCTCGACTAAAACTCTATCATCATAGTGAGAGGCAACTTCAAGTCCATTAATCAATTCCTTTTGGTCTCTTACCCTAGATATCCCAATACTTGATCCCAAATGAGCTGGCTTAACAAAAAGAGGAAAAGTTAGATTCTTATTTATTTTACTTAAAACACCTTCTAAATTTTCTTCTATTTCAGATTTTGAGCTATCAATATAATCGGCAACATCAATCTTGTTAGCAACTGCAATTTCTTTAGCAATGACTTTATCCATGGCCAAAACTGAGGCTCTTAAGGAACAGCCGACGACTGGGACAGATCCAAAGTTCAAAAGTCCAGATAAACTACCGTCTTCACCATTAGTTCCATGCATAGCTGGAAAGACTAAATCAATATTGATATATTTTTTTCGTCCTCCAATTACGCCACTTTTAATAATTTTTAAATATTTACCAAATTCTAGTGAAATTGGTTTTAATTTAGATAGATTATCTTCTAGATCATCAGCTTGAAAGGTTTCTATCTTAGCTAGTTTTGGATCAGAATACCAAATCCCCTGCTTAGATATATAGACAGGTATAATCTTGTACTTCTTTAAAAGTTGAAGTGGTCTAATAATTGAACTAATTGCTGTAATAATTGAAATATCATGTTCAGTAGAAACTCCGCCAAAAATTACTGCAACATTTTCCATTTCTTTAATGTACTAAAAACTTAACAATTTGTCTATACAATTAAGCCATACAGTTAAAGATAATTATCTGTCCAATCATTTTGAATTAGAACCAGATCGCCCTTGGCAACAAAGTCAGCTAGGTTGTTATAATAAAATAAAGGATCTTTTTCTATAACCAAATCATTTTTAAATCCAGCTTTAGTTAATCCCTCTTGAATATAGTGGGTTACGGAATTATTAATAAGTACTACTTGGTCGGGATTTGCCCCTGCAATTAAATGACCTATTTCTTGGTGAATCTCCTTAGTTAAAGATCCTTGATCGACTAACCCTGGAGTTACATATATTTTTTTTCGGAATTTAAGTTCCCTAAGAAGTTCTAGCCCAGCCCTCAGACCCTCAATATTGCCATTATAGCTATCGTCAATGATAGTAGCACCATTTAATGTATAAGCTTGCATACGGTGTTCATAGGGTTCAATCTTTAAAATAGCTTTTTGAATATCTTCTTTTTCCATTCCAAAATCTAAACCAAGATAAGCAACTAAACAAAGTGGTCCTATTTGATGTCTTCCCAGAAGTTTTGACTTAATCTTTAAGGTTTCTTTTTTAGAAACTAGATCAAAGCTTATTCCTTTTTCAGTTGAACTAACCTTTTTAACTCTATAATCTGCTATTCCGTCTTCATTAAAACAGCTATAACTTTTTTTAATATATTTCTTGATATATTTAGATTGATTATTAACAAATAGCTTATTCCCGGCTACATACTTTTCTAACGTAAATAGATCTTTAGCTGCTGCATCTACACTCTTATACTTATCCTGATGAACCGGAGAAAGCCCTGTAATTATGCCGCTATCTGGTTTAAAAATTTCAGAAAATCTTTTAATATCTCCTGGCTCTCCTTCACCAAATTCAACAATTAATATATCTTCCTTATTGTTTAGACCAAGTGCAAATTGAGCATGCGAGAGAGCAACATTTTTATTTTTAGGAGTCATGGCAACATTGAACTGAGATCCAAGAACAGTAAACAAAAATTCTTTTAGAGAAGTTTTTCCGTAACTCCCGGCAACAGCTATTTTAATCCCCTTATGATCAGCGAATATTTTTTTGGCTTTTTTAGATAATCTTTTTTGGTAAGGATTAATAATTAAGATCCTAGCAAAAAAGACTGGGATAACTATGATCTGAGACCAAAGCACTGGATATAGCACAATTATTCCTAATCCAAATGCCCATCCACCCGTTAATCTTCCGACAATATTTAGATAAATTAAATATATACCAATTAATATTTGGATAAGAATTGCTAATGTTAAGAAGTTATAAATAATTATTGCAACTTTTGTTTTTTCTAGTTTTTTTCTATATTCCACTTTGGAAAAATCTGTTGTTTTCCAGAACCAAACTAAATAATTTAAACCTCTATACTCCGAGGCCTGAAGCATATAACTAATTATTTCTGGGTACTTTGGAGAATAAAAAACTATAAAAGAATTAATTATTTTTCTAATCATTTATAAAACCTTCCACTAATTTTAGCACCCTTTCTTGGCAATCAATAAAAACAAAATGTCCTGCATGACCGATAATTTCTAAAGTTGAGTATTCTATCAGTTGAGCAAATTTTTGACCAAAAAGTGGTGGTGTCTCATTGTCGTCGGAACCATAGATTAATAGGGTAGGAATATTTATCTTAGCTGCATCCAACGAAACATCTTCTTTAAGAATATTCCCTAGAGTTTCTTTTAGATTGTAGTTTAGATAAAGATCTGACCCTATTTTTTGATAAAATCTTCTAGTTACTTTTCGTCTTATGTGTTGGGGCAATGGAACCAAAAAGAGCTTACCACTCTTAGCAATTAATTTAATAAATAGTTTTTTGCCCTGTTTATATTCTCTTATACCCGCACTAGCTAATAAAATTAATTTGTTAGCCTTTATAATTCCATTTCCAATTCCATAAATTGCAACTTGACCACCAAAACTATGAGCAATAATAATCTCCGGTTTAAGATTTAATTTTTGAATAAAATCACCAATAATTTTTGCATATTTCTCGGTATTAAATGGTTGATTGGGCAACTGACTTAATCCGAAACCAGGAAGATCAAGCGAAGTTAGTTTGTATTTCTTAGCTAAACTTTTAAAAACATTTAGTAGATTCTGATGATCATCCCCCCAACCATGAATAAGGAGTATATCTTTCCCTTTCCCGGTAGATTCATAATTAATTAAAAGCTTGTCTACAATTAAATTCATTAAATCTATTATACCTAGAAGTACTTAAAAAGCTTCAATTTTGTTGGTGGAGATAGAGGGACTCAAACCCTCGACCTCAGCGCTGCCAGCGCTGCGCTCTAATCAACTGAGCTATATCCCCGTTTGTTTTTTTATTATACACTCTAAAAAACGTCATAACCTTATTTTTAGCTATGACGTCTTATTCCGTGCGTGCCCACCCGTAGCGGCGGGTGTCTTTTTTGTTTTATTTAATTTTTATTTAGATTCGCCGCTTAGACGCACGATCTACACTTAAGCATAATCCTTTTCTATTCTTAGTCAAGTGATCTATGTAAACTTATTTAATATTGATAGAACTCATCCAAGATTCTAGAAAATAGTTGAATTTTATTAATTTATATTTTCGCTGGTTTTAACTGTCTGCTTTGCCCTGGACGGCTCTCCTTTTCAAGTACCACCAAACAATAATAGCAACTATTATCACTCCAAATAGTATGCTGATAGGTGTTGAATATTTTGAAGCATTCTGCCAATTACCAGCTAATGCTTTACCCGAATATGCTAAGGCAAAGGTCCATGGCAAACTACCGATAATAGTAAATATACTAAATTTAAAGATAGGCATTTCAGCGATACCGGCAGGAAAACTAATAAATGTTCTAATAACTGGTAAAATTCGACTTACCAGAACAGCACTTTCTCCACGTTTATCAAAGAACGATTCTGCCTTATCAAGGTCTTTATGGCGTAACAGTATATACTTACCCCATTTTTCTACTAAAGTTCGTCCACCAGTTCGACCTACCCAATAAGCCAGCAGAGATCCCACTAAATTACCTAGAGTACCGATCAAGGCTACTTCAAAAACTGCTAGGTGTACTCGAGCTCCAGCAATAACGATACCCGAAGATAAAGCTCCACCAAATAGCATAACCACTTCACTGGGGATAGGTATGCAAGCTGACTCCAAGATCATTAAAACAAATATAGCTAGGTAGCCATATTTACTTATTTCTAGTATTAAAAAATGTTCCATAATTAATTGTTCTGTTCCATTAAACAACTAAATCTTATTTTAAACAAATCAGTCACTTAGTAATAAAAAAGAATATCTATCTAAACTTAAAGGAACATAAGAATTTGTTAAAAATAGACTCAACTTATGCAAAATCAGTCAACTAAAACCGATAGGCAGGATTTTCCTAAAGTTGCTTCCGGTATTCTCCTAAGAGAATATGCTTAACTTCATACATCGCGTGGTCTTCGTTTAGTTTTTTGCAAGGAACAGAAGGACCTAACAAGTATCCTAAGAAGATTGTGGCTCAAATAATAGCTAATAACTAAGAGACTATCTAAATCTAAAATGTTTGATTAAAATAAGCGTTTTAGATTAAAAAACTTAAGAATTTTTGTTCATCAATTATTTTAATATCTAGCTGTCTTGCCTTTGCTATTTTACTTTTTCCTGGGTTATTTCCAAGAACAATATAATCTGTTGATCTGGATACGCTTTGCCCAAATTCTCCGCCTAGTGCAATAATTTTATCGATAGCTTCTTCTCTAGTCATTGAATTAAGGGTCCCACTGATTACAAACTTTTTGTTGGTTATTTTTGAGGTAGTACTCAAATTAGCATCCCTATAAGCTTGGGGTTTTAGGCCTAAATCTTCAAACTTTTTAAGTAATACTTGGTTGGCAGGATTATTGAACCACTCAATAAGCGATTCAGCCACTACTTTGCCAATCCCTTCGATATTTTCCAATTCCTGCTCTGTCGCTTTTTTTAGATTATCTAAAGTATTGAAATGTCTGGCTAAATCTAATGCTGTTTTTGATCCAACATGCAAAATACCTAGGCCATAAATAAAGTCTCGAAGTAATGGTTCTTTTTTTTGGATTATATTATTGATCAATTTTTCCGAAGATATCTCCCCAAAACGATCAAGTTTAATCAGATCCTTTTTTTTAATTTTGTATAAATCTGCTTGATCATTAATTAGACCATTATCTACCAAAGCTATAACATTTTTTTCGCCCAGACCCTCAATGTCCAAAGCTTCCTTTGAACCGAAATGAATAATTTGTTTATATATCCGAGATGGACAATTAGAATTTTGGCACCTTAATCCAATATCCTTAAGATTTGTCTTAGATAGTGGCTTATGGCAAATTGGACATAACTTTGGCATCCTAAATACTTTTTCAGATCCATCTCTTAACTCCTTTAAGGGCTTCACTACTTCGGGAATAATGTCTCCTGCCTTGTGGACTATTACGGTATCATTAATCCGAATATCCTTTTTTTGGATTTCTTGTTCATTATGGAGCGTAGCCATTTGAACCAAACTCCCAGCAATTTGAACAGGTTTTAAAATTGCAACTGGTGTAGCTAGGCCCGTTCTTCCGATTGATACGAAAATGTCTAATATTCGAGTCGTGCTTTGTTCAGCACTAAACTTATATGCTACTGCTCCTCTCGGAGCTTTACCGACTATACCCAAAGAACTGAAATCTTCCCTATTGTTTATTTTTAGAACAATCCCATCACTATTAAACGGAAGTTGCTCTCTTTTTTTATCCCAAGTTTTCAAAAAATCTTCAACTTGGACTAGTTTAGTTACTTTTTGATAAAAATTATTTACCCTAAAACCTATTTCAGCCAAAGCCTTATAGACCTCAAAATTAGTCTTAAGTATTTTTTGTGGATCGATTAGATCATAAGCAATAAAATGGAGCTTTCTTTTTGCTACAAGTTTTGAGTCAAGTTGGCGGATAGTTCCAGCGGCTGTATTTCTAGGGTTTGCGAATAATTTTAAGCCCTCCCTTTTACGCTCTTCGTTTAGAGCTATGAAATCCTTTTTAAACATAACAATCTCACCACGGATTTCTACCCTACCTTGACTTTGAAATGAGTATTTCTGATTACCTCGTATATTTAGAGGAATAGCTTCTATCGTTTTAATATTGTTAGTAACATCCTCCCCTTGATAACCATCCCCCCTGGTTACACCCTGGACTAAAATACCGTCAACATAAATCAATGAACAGGCAAGACCATCCATTTTTATGTCTAGAAAAAGTTCTGGATCTTTGCTTATATTTAATAATTTTTTGGATCTTGTAATCCAATCACTAATCTCAGAAACCGAAAAAACATCATTTAAACTAAGCATTTGGGTTTGGTGTTTGACACTAGTAAATTGTTTTAATACTGCGCCAGATACCCTCTGAGTAGGACTATCTGGTGTTATTAGTTCTGGATAGAGATTTTCAAGATCAGCTAACTCTTTTTTTAGGCTATCTGCCGAAGCCTCACTCATTATTGATTTGTCTAAAACATGATAATTATATCTATACTTATTAATTAGCACTCTTAATTTTTCAATTCGTTTTTGGGCTTTTGTCTTATTCATTAATTAATTCTCTATACAAATAATATATATAGCTATAAGCAACGAAGAGCGCAACAATTAATAAAATATCTAAAAGATATTGGGCTATTACGGGTAAAATAAATAAATCAACAAGCATTATTAGAGCTACCCCTATAAATAAACCAACGAACAGAAAAAGTAGTTTTAGAATTAATTTCCATCTTATCCCTCTTACCAACTCTCTGGCTGAACGAAGAGCCTTCATCGGTGTTACACCTTCAAGTGTTGAAATCATCAGAGCAAAAATTGATGAACCAAAAAAATAAAAAGATACTAAAACCAAAAAAGCGACAATTAAAATCGAAATTGATTTCTCAAAAGTATTAATCGCAATACCACCCAAAACTAAGTAACTATATAGACTTAATCCTAAAGCCGATGGAACGAAGTCAATACCAATTAAAGCTAAAATTAAAATAAACGGTACTGCTGGATAAACGGCATTATAGTAGGCGTCTTTCGCTCCAAATTTTTTGTCATTGTAGATATTTCGAATAGACCAAATTGCCACTAGACTAAGTAGAATAAATAAAATAGAACTAAACCCTGAATACCCCGAGGAGGTTGATGAGGTTGATGAGGAAAATAACAAACCTAAGATATTAATATTTTTCTGAAGATTACCTAAGGTTCCATGAAAAATATTAGGAATATTACTAGACAAACTGCTTACTCCTTGTGGTAGGCTTAAACCTAGAACAAGAATAATATATAAAATAATATAGATTAAAATTATCCTAAGAAGTACGAACCAATCCTTAAGTAATATTTTTGATGAGAAATAGAGTATCTTATATCCTGGAGTTAATTTACGATCTTTATTAATTTTGGTTCTTCTCTCTTTGGGTAAATACTTCCTAGCTTGGCCATTAGTTAGTTTTGGGGTAGATTTGGACGAGAAAGATTCCTTTTTAGCTTTTGGTACTGACTTTATTTTATGCTTAGCTTTTTTAGATAGTTTAGCCATTTAGATCCATCTTCATTAACCTTTCAATTCGGGCATCAATTGGAGGATGTGTGCTAAATAAATTAGCAATGCTGTGTCCACCTAATGGATTAGCAAAAAACAAATGAGCGGTTGCTGTATTTTGAACTTTCATTTTCGAGCCCGTTTGTTTTATTTTCTTCAAAGCACTAGCAAGCCCTTCGGGGTATCTAGTAGTTAAAGCCCCAGAAGCATCTGCCAAATACTCTCTCTGCCTGGAGATAGCTAACTGAATAAACATTGCGACAATAGGAGCTAGGATGGCTGCCACAATTCCTAAGACTAAAAATATTTGATTATTAGCATTGTCTCTTTCGTCACCGTTCAGCCAAACCATCTGAATAATTATGTCGGCAAGAAGGGAGATGATTGCAGTCAAAGCAAAAGCAATCATATTAACTCTGATGTCAAAATTTTTAATATGGCTCACTTCATGCGCAATAACACCTTGGAGCTGTTGGTCATCCATAACTAGTAGTAACCCAGATGTTACGCAGACCGCAGAATGTTTAGGATCTCTACCCGTTGCGAAAGCATTTGGGGAAGGATCATTAATGATATAAATATCTGGAGTTGGCAAACCATCACTTATCGATATATTTTCAACTATTCTATAAAGTCTAGGATTATCACTTTTAGTAATTGGTTTTGCTCTGTTAATGGCAAGTGCCATTTTGGAACCAAAATAATAGCTCAGGTATGTATAAATCCCAGCACCAATAATTCCTCCATAAAATATATCTAAATTACCGTGCATAAATTTAACGAAAAGATAGATTATTCCAATTACAAAAACAAAGAAAAAAAACATAATTATAAAAGTTTTTCGTTTATTGGCTGCAATATCCTTGTACATATTACCCCTGAAATTTAACTAAAACTTAACTTCTACCGGTTGATCAACCTCGGCTTGTTCATTTTGATCAACTTGGAAATATTCTTTATCCTGATTAAAGTGAAGCATACTGGCAAAAATATTGGTAGGGAATGTTTTTCGTTTGGTATTAAAATCTCGAACTATAGAGTTATAGAACCTCCTGGAAGATTGGATTTTATCTTCCGTATCAGTAAGTTCGGCTTGAAGCTCTTGAAAGTTTTGAGTTGCCTTTAGGTCTGGATAATTTTCGGCAACAGCAAACAAACTCTTCATAGTTTGCTGAAACATATTATCTGTTTTAGCCGTTTCAGCTACACCCTGCGCAGACAGTGCATTCGTCCTGGCCTTAGTAACATCTTCAAAAACAGTCTTTTCGTGTTTAGCATAACCTGAAACAGTAGTTACTAGATTTGGAATCAAGTCATATCTTCTCTTAAGCTGAACCGTTATATCGCTCCACGCTTCATCTGATTGCTGATTTAATTTAACCAAACTGTTATAGATGGAGGCAATAATCAATCCAAGGATAACGATAATCACAATTACGATTATTAATGCAAGCATGTTTCTCTCCTTATTTATTAATTTAATTATATATGCTTATATAAAACTTAATCAAATCAAAATAAATGCTCCTTAGATGCTCAAAAAATGTTATTATTAATCTAGGTTATGGAACAAAATAAAAAAGGTTATTTGAAATATTATATAGGCATAGTACTAATTCTATTTGCAATCTATTTTGTGCTCGCTCTCAATGCCACAATTCCCTCTCTTAGCCCTGTTTATTTAATTCGGAATAAAAGTCTTAATTTGGTATCTTCGAATTTAGTTTTCCCGAATTTTGGTGAATCTGCCGTAGGGGAAAATAAGTTAGGAGTATTAATTAGCCATGGACCTTCTACTTTACTGCCGATGGCATCTACCGCAAAACTAGTCACCGCCTTAATGGTTCTAAAAAAATATCCACTAACCATAAACCAACAAGGACCGATGATTCCGATCACTACTAATGATCTCAATATATACAATAACTACGTCGCTAAACAAGGGTCAGTTGTTAAGGTTGTGGCAGGAGAAAGTTTAAGCGAATATCAGATGCTCGAAGCTATGTTGCTCCCATCAGCAGACAATATTGCCGACAGTTTAGCAATTTGGGCCTATGGATCGTTGGCCAATTACTCTACTCTAGCTAATCAATATCTTATAGATAATAAAATTTACGGTGTTCATGTTGGGATAGATGCATCTGGATATGACCCTAGTTCAGTAGCTAGTGCTTCTGGACTGATCTTACTGGGAATTAAGGCTTATTCAAACCCTGTTATCGCTCAGCTAGTTTCCCTAAAAACGGTTCCCAATTTTCCGGTAGTTGGAGAAATTAATAACCTTAACTTTTTACTAGGTCAAAATGGAATCGAAGGAATCAAGACGGGCAACAATAATCAAGATGGTGGCATATTTATTTCTGAATCAAATCAAGTTATTAATAACACTCCCATAAAGTTTTTTACAGCTGTCTTAGGCGCACCAACTTTATGGTATGCCCTAAATGGTAGCCTAAATTTAGTTAAATCTATCCAAAATAATTTTAGCAACGTAAATCAGTCTTTTAACTTAAATAATGATGCTGTCGTCGGATATTACTATCAACCATGGAACAAACAAAAAGATTATATAGAAATCAAACGACTAAATCCTTTAATGACTTGGAACAACTCAAAGACAACTCTAGATATAAAAATTGCTGATATTACTCTAAATGAACCTAAGAACCTAAATGTTGGATCAATAACTCTAAAAAATAATTTCTTAAATCAGTCAGAGCAAATAAGTCTTTATTTAAAAAATAGTATAAAAAAACCACCACTTTGGTGGCTATTAATCCACCCCAAACTTGTTTTTTAACTACTCTAGACCTACATTAACAATATAGAATTCATTCAAAAATATGTTATTTAACTTTTCTAGCTCCATTCAAAACTACTCAAACAGCTATTCTTTTGTCTCATAAATTATTTTGGTGGGCGAGGAGGGACTCGAACCCTCAAGGTTTTTGGACCAACGGATTTTAAGTCCGTCGCGTATACCAGTTCCGCCACTCGCCCATTGATTCTGGAGGCGCCTACCGGAATTGAACCGGCGTAAAAGGTTTTGCAGACCTCTGCGTAACCACTCCGCCAAGGCGCCAATATCTAAAAACATTATACTGTAATTTAATTTATTTAGCGCTTATTAAATTATATTTATATATCGAAAAAAAGAAAGAATCTGTTCTAAACTAGTTCTATACGGGTATTAATCTTAGGTTGATTTAATTAAAGACTTAACATTAGCACAACTTTTCAACAGATAATTTATCTACTGATTATTTCCTTGGGCATATTTTAAAAAAATATTAACTATATTTTGAGGTTCGGTATTTATCCAATTCATATAATCTGGATCAAGACCTAACAATATATTAGCTAGTGTTTCCGGGTCTGAATCATCAGGTACCGATGTCGCGTTAACTCCTTTTACTTTTAAAATAGAAACTACGTAATTTCCTAATGACTCAACAATACTACTCTGAGGCTCCAGACTAGGTGATCTGTCCATATCATAACCAAAACCACAGATTTCTGTCTCTGTCAAAGGATTATTCCTCTTTTTATTCAATAAACCAAATGAATATTCTAGTACAATATTTTATTTATGCAAGTACCTTTATATAAAATAAACAAATTTATAAGTAGTTCTACTGATCCGATTAAAAGTATTGATCTTATAAAATAATTAGCTATAGTTTAGAATTTAATAGATAAACTAGAACAAAAAGATTAAATAATTTATCTGGTTTTTAAAATTATATATTCAGCATAGTTCCTCTAGTTGGGTTTATTGTATTATTAAAAAAAGAATATAATCTAAATAGATAGCAGTAATTGAGGAGGATGCATGGAATTCTTAATAATTATAATTAGCATTATTTTGATTGTCTTAATAATTAAGGGAATAAGGATAATTAATCAGTACGAAAGAGGAGTTATTTTTAGGTTGGGTAAGGCACAGAAAAATATTAAAGAACCAGGAATTAGATTTATTATTCCATTTATCGACCGAATTAGAATAATTAGTCTAAGAATTGTTACTCTCCCCGTGGAAAGTCAAAAAATCATTACGAAAGATAACGTTTCTATTGATGTAGCAGCAGTTGCTTACTATAAAATTCAGGATCCAACAAAATCAGTAATTGCGATTCAGAACGCAGAAGCGGCAATTTACCAAATTGCCCAAACTACAGTTCGAAATGTTATTGGGCAAAGTTTACTTGATGTTGTTCTCAGCAACACAACCAAAATTAATAATTCAATTAAGGGAATATTAGATAAAGTCGGAGAACAGTGGGGAGTCTACGTAAGTGCCGTTGAATTAAAAGATATCCAACTACCCATCGAAATGCAATCTGCTATGGCAGCCGAAGCAGTAGCCGAGAGAGAAAAAAGAGCAAAAATTATTGCTGCTGAAGGAGAACAATTAAGTGCCGGTAAATTAGCTGAGGCTGCAGACATTATCAACAAACACCCAATTGCTCTCCAGCTACGTAATTTACAAGTTTTAACCGAAATTTCATCAGACAAAAATAGCACCATTATTTTTCCGGCACAATTCATGGACACAGTTCAAAGTGTCAAAAATTTTATCCAGAAAGAATCCAAATAACATTAATCACTGTTTTCTACAGAACTAATCAGTTGTTCTTCGCGTAGTTGGATGAATGTTTGGATACCATTAATAATACCTCTACTAAAACCAAATTGACCCATCTTGATTGCTTGGAAAGGCGCAGAAAAATCAGCATAATTTAAAAATCTTTGTTCCTCCAAATCTGAGATTAGTTCATAAACTTTATCAGATCTTTCAAAATACTCCATGGCATCTAGTTCACAAACATCATCACTATCATTAATATCGGGGTAATAACGATATCTACCATTATCTACAATACATCTACCACTAACAAAATCAGTTACCCTCTGGACAGTATTAGAATTCAAAGTCGCTTCATCTATCTGAGCTTGCTTAAATAGATTCTCTTCCATTCCCGAAGTTGTTTTCGCAATTATATCGAAAAGTCCAAATATTACCTGATATCCATCTCTAAGGCCACCGGTAAATGAATCAAAAAAATCAATATCTGAATCTTTAGTTATTTCCTCGTAAAAAGCAATATTCGTATTGATTATTTTTTCCAACGAACTAGAATTTTTTATAATAATTCGACCAAGATATGATATTATTCGATAATTTTTTTCTATTTTAGATCGGATTCGTCCATAATCTCGATCATTAATAATAGGTAGACCAAGATACGATTCAACCTTTGACTTTTTCACTTATTATTACCCGATAATCCATTAATTTCATTGATTGTTTTTGGGAAAAATATCATAAAACAACTCTTCCATATCCACATTCATTTAGACTGATTAAGATTATAACTAAATTTCATCTTGAAAATTATCATTTCCAAAAATATTTATCACTATAGAAATAGTATATAACTTTTCTCAATTTAAGTATATAATCACTATGTCATATCCTAAAATGAATTATTTTTTTCAGTTTAATTTAATAAATAATTTATATTATCCACTAAAATGGTAAAATATATCCATAAATAATTTATAGAAAGAACGATTATTGTGCTCAATAGAACACGCCCTAACAAATCTAGATCGGCTCATAACAAGAAATTAAAGGCTTTTAATGTTTATCAGAATGTTAATAACCAGAGACGAAAATTAAGTTCGAGATCTAGACAAAAAGCCCCTGTTCAATACAACAGTTTCTTTGAAAGAATCCGTACAATGAATCTTTCGAGAATTAAAAGCTACTGGTTAAGCCGAAGAGGCTTTAAGATGTTCCTGAAATTATTGGGTATCGCGATATTTGCAGGTGTTATCTTTATTGGGGTTATGATAATCCTAATCCAAAAAAATATTCCTCAAATTAAAAGTATATATGGCCAAAATTTAGGTGGAAGCATCCAGTATTACGATCGAACCGGAAAAGTTTTGCTTTGGACTGACTATAACGCCATCAATAGGACGCCAATTAGCGGAAAATTGATGTCTCCATATATTCGTAATGCTACCGTTGCTATTGAAGATAAGTACTTTTATACAGAAGGAGCATTGGATATAGGAGGTATATTGAGATCTGCAGCTCATGATATCCTTAACCCTAACGGACAACTTGAGGGTGGATCAACTATTACCCAACAGCTCGTTAAGCTTTACGAGGGGTGGAACAGCCAAATGACAATTTACCGAAAAATTAAAGAAGTTTTCTTGGCCTACGATTTAAGCAAAGAATATTCTAAGGCTACTATTTTAACAGGGTATTTGAATATTGTGCCTTATGGTGGTGTAGATTATGGAATCCAAGCAGCAGCTCAAGATTACTTTAGAACTTCTCCTGCAAATCTAAGTTTAGCTCAATCGGCAATGTTGGCAGCTATTCCACAATCACCAGCCTATTATTCTCCCAGAAGTCCTCTATTTGATCAGCAAGCCCTTATTGGAAGAAAAAATTATATTCTTTCCTTAATGTATACTCAACACTACATTACCAAATCTCAAGAACAAGCTGCTATTAAAGACAATGTTCTAGCTCAAGTTCAACCTCCGTTAGGTAAATATTCAAATATATTTGCTCCTTATTTTGTACTTAGCGCTAAACAACAATTAGAATCTCAATTCTCTAATTTAAATAGTCGTCAAGTAGGCTGGAAGGTAATTACTACTTTAAGCGTACCTCAACAAAATGAAGCTCAAAATTTAGTCGCTAGTAACTTATCTAATGTTCGAAATGATGGTGGTGATGAAGAAGCTTTGGTGGTTGAAAATGTACCAACCGGCCAAGTTACAGCTCAAGTTGGAGGAACAAACTTCTTCAACACAAATCACGGCCAAATTAATTATGCTAATATTCAAATTAACCCAGGATCAACTTTTAAGTTATACGACTATACTGCTCTAATTAATAATCACAACGCCGGCGCAGGGTCAGTCCTCTATGATAGCCAGGGTCCCTTACCAGGGTATCCATGCACGAATAAGGCACTGCCCTTGAGAGGGGGTAATTGTTTGTGGGATTATGATTTTCAATACCCTGGACCATTAACGTTAAGATATGCCCTAGCCGGATCAAGAAATGTTCCAGCTGTCAAATCTGCTTTAATTAACGGAATGTCTAATACAATTAGTTTAGCTAAAAAAATGGGCCTTACGAGTGGCTATAATTGTTATGCTAATTCACAAAGAACTATTTTAACAACATGTTATGGCTCGGCTGCAATTGGTGAGGGTGGATATTTAAGACTTAACGAGAGCGTTAATGGTTTTGCTACTGATGCCAGATTGGGCAATTATGTACCTCAGACCTATATTTTGAAGGTAATTAATAGTCAAAATAAGGTAGTTTACCAATGGAAACAACCAAAACCCAATCAAGTAGTCAAACCTGATGCAGCCTATATTATAGACAATATTCTAAGTGATCCAAGAGCTAGTTATTTGCCTGGCAACTGTTGGGCAACAAATTGTACCACTGAAGCTCAATTTGGTTGGAAATTCCAAAGAACTAACGGTTGGGACGTTGCTATTAAAACTGGTACATCGCACGCCGACCAGACCGGATTAATGATGGGTATGACAACTCAATATGCAGTTGGCAGTTGGGTTGGGTACTATACGGCAACCAAGAGTTTAATTCCTCATTATGGAGGACTAGAAGGACTAACTGAACCACTAACACGTGGGATGATAACTTATCTTACCCAAGGTCAAAAACCAATAAATTGGCAACCTCCTGCTGGAATTAAAACTTTACCAGCTTATGTAGTTAATCATCCACCCGGACAAGTGATGGGTTTTTATTACGGTTGGCAATATCCAAGTCCAAGCGAAGACATTTATCCATCTTGGTATAATCCACCAAAGTATAATGGAACAGTAACAATCGACAGAGTATCAGGTTTATTAGCCACTTCTTGTACCCCACCATTAGCTAGAGAGACTATTAACGCAAACGGTCCAAATATCTTTTCAATCGATAGTTTCTATACTGGCTCAATCGTCAATGTTCCTACAAAATCCGATAATATTCATCAATGCAATGATCAATCACCAAAAATATCCGTCCAACAAACTACTTGTGATAACGTAACCAAGCTATGTAGTTACCAGGTTAGCGTTACCCAAGGTAGCTATCCTCTATCTGGGGGTGCATATACTTCTGCCCCAGCAAGTACTATTTCTCTCCTAGATAATGGTAAAACTATTCAAACCATTAACATCCCAACATCAAGTACTTCTACATTCCTAACTAACTTTACAAATATTCCAGTTAATTCCGGCGACAGTATTACTGCTACTGTTGTCGATAGTGTACTTTACTCAACTACCTCCAGCCCACTAACCGTAAGTTTAACTTCATCAGCAAGCCAAACTTCGAATCCCGCTACTCCATCAATAACTACCGCTCCCCAGTCGAACTAAATCTTCTCAAATTTTTTGCTGATATTAGGAATATCCTTAAACTTATCTAAAACTATTTTTGTATTTTTAAACTACTTATTTACTTTCTAAAATCTTCTCCAGTTCTTTTATTACATTTTTGGCATTATGTCTTATTAGAGTACGTTTGATTTTTCGATCGTTATTATCTTGCTTATAGGGCCTACGATCAACTAAATCTGCACCGATATATTTAGTGAACTGGTTTTCAAAATCTTTAGTATGATATTTAATCGGGAATTCCTTATCTTGGGCATATTTATCTAGCATTCTTTTTGCAATCTTCTGTTTGTTGTAGAGTACATAATCTATACTATTTTTTGCTAAATATCGTTCCGCTCGACTATGATAGTTTTTTACTGTCCAATTCAGCGTATGTTTCGGTTTATTAACCAAATTAGTAATCATTACAACTTTCGCCTTAGTTATTCTTAAGGCATTCTTAATCCCATCTACTACCAAGATAGGTAAGATAGATCCATAAAAGTTTCCGGGAGCAATAACTACCAAATCTGCTTCTAAAATTGCTGTTTTTGCTTCTGGATTAATTTTAACTTCTGGAGTTAAATATAGTTTTGGATGTTTGGATTGTATCTGATGATTAGCAATAGTCGACTCACCAATTATTGTCTTCTTGTTATCAACCAAACAAAGTTGGTATTTTTGAGTTGAGATAGGTATAACCTTACCCGTAATCTTCAATAAACTAGAGACTACTTCAACTGCTTTGGAAAAATCTCCATAATATAGCTCTAGGGCAGCCAAAACAATATTTCCAACTGAATGATTATTTAACTTTCCTTTTCCAAATCTATAGCTAAATAAATTCCGAGCTTCTGGATAATTGCTTAAACCAACAAGGCATTGGCGAATATCTCCCGGGGGCAAAACTCCTAATTCATCCCTTAAATCACCCGATGATCCTCCGTCGTCACACATATTAACGATAACTGAAATATTCGAAGTCCAATTTTTAAATTCTTGAAGTAAGCCAAAAGTTCCAGTACCGCCTCCAATTACTACGATATTTTTATTTTTCATTCCTTTATTATATCTAACTATTCTTTATTTTAACTACGAATCGTCCAAGCTATACTCTATTGATATAAATTAGCTACCGAACTTTTAGAATTTTATCTATTTACTAATTTAGGAAGTATTGTTTAAATAGATAGTATAGATAACCAGCAAATATAATGGAAGAATATAAAGAAGTTGATAATTCCGCAGAAGGACAGCAGTTTCTGGAACTTTTAGGTCTGGGCGATATAGGTGAGCAGTTCATACCTGGCTACGTTGACGAAAACGGCAACCCAAAAAGAATACGTGACTTTTTAGATATTTGCGGAAAAGAAGCAAGACCAGCACTTATTGGATTTAGTAATCTTTCGCCAGATGATCCTAGGTATCCTAAAACGAAAGAAATACTTCGAGGATTCATTCAGAAATATGTTAATCAGAAAAAAGCTGAATGATAGTTTATGGCTAATGTTACAGAACAACTAACCGAAGATCTGCCATCCCAAAATGTCGCTTTAGACCAAGATGGAGTAAATTCTTGGGATAGTAATGTTTCCGAGGAGATAAGTGAGGTTTATACTTATCAACGATCGGACGGAACGATTGAAGTAGCGTCAAGTATATTAGATGCTCGAGAAAGATGTCCTTTTCTTGGAAGCCTACCGTTGAGCGAAGTTAAGGCTATGTTAGAACTTTCATTAATGGGTCAAGAAATAATGACTAATAAAGCTATTTTAAAAGAGTCCCAAAACAAAATAGTCAAAAATAAGGAATCTATTGAATCTAGCCTAAATACTAACCATCAAGCATTACCCAAAAAACCAGAAAATAATCTATCGAATAGGACTAATGAAACGGAGGTACTTGTTAGTAATACCCAAGAACAAGTACTTCTAAAAACAAATCCAAATCAACAATTTAGACCAGAACCCCCCAAGAAGGACAGTCTAGTTATAGGCTTAGATTCTATTAATAATAAAGTCAAAAAGTCAACTTCTCAGCCTAAGCCCATTATTAAGAAATCAATAGCTACTAATAAAAAAATAAACAAAACTCAAATTACTGGAATAGGAACAGTTGACCAATCAAATAATTTACCCAACGACAAAAGCAGACAGGAAGAAAATAAAACAAATAAAAGTGACGATTTAGTAAATTTAAGCCAAGAGGATACTCCACCCCAAGAGTTCAAAAAAAATAGTAATTTTGTAATTGATAGCTTAATACTGCCCAATAAAAACATTCTTGATCCTCAAACTACTTTAGAAATTAATGACAATCAAGAATCATTATCGGGTGACAATATAAAGCCCACTGTAGCCGAAACCAACATTTCAGATTTCTACCAAGCTAACTTTATTAAGACGCTCTATTCTATGGTCGAAGATTTTTTAACCCAAGACCTAGATCAAAATGATTTAGACAACCAAGAAGAAGCTGATGTCTCCTTGATAGATAATCAAAGAGAGAAACCTGATCAAATAGCTAGGGTATTTAGAGAATTGTATGAAAAAATAGTGGCTATTGACGAAAGCATAGTCAAAGATATTAGCTCAACAATTACCAAAATTATCTCCCTAACTGAAGGTCAAGATCTAAATGAATCGGGCCAAGACAATAAGTTTATAATAAGTAAGCTTAAAGACTATACCTTAGAATTATTTAAAATATTAGATATTGATTGTTCCAATAAAGAACTGAATATTATCGTAGGCTTGTTCAAAACAAGTTTTAAAATTAAATGGCAGGAACAAAAAAGATTTATTCTTGATCTTGAACACGTCGGGACTAGAGAAGCAAAATATGGTTTTACAAAAACAATAAATCCTATTAAGGACAGAACGATTGAACTCAGTCAGCTTATTGGTAAATTTACTTTATTTTGTTTATCTGTTAGCAAAAGACTGGCCAAGCCAAGTTGATTTACTTACCCTAAAAACCAGCCAAAAGATATCCTTTATTTAATAAAACCACCAGTTTGATGCGCCCAAAGTCTAGCGTAAACACTATTAGTTTTGTTAATAAGCTCTTTGTGACTTCCTTCTTCAATAATTTTACCATTCTCCATAACTAGAATACGGTCCATCTTTTGAATCGTACTTAAACGATGGGCCACTACTAGTGCAGTACGATTATCCATTAGTTTCCAAAGAGCATTTTGAATCAATACTTCACTTTCACTATCTAGCGCCGAGGTTGCTTCGTCTAATATTATAATTGGTGCATTTTTTATTAGAGCCCTAGCAATAACAATACGTTGTCGCTGTCCGCCACTTAATTTTATGCCTCGTTCACCCACTAGAGTATTGTATCCAGCGGGCAATATTTTAATAAAATCATCAGCATTAGCTAATCTAGCAACAGCTTTAATCGTTTTTTTGTTAGCGCCAATGTTTCCATAAGCGATATTTTCACTAATTGATCTATGGAAAAGCATTGATTCCTGGGGAACGTAGGCTATTTTGGAACGTAAATCTGTTTGTTTTATTTTAGTTATATCCTGATTATCAATTAAAATTGAACCACTGGTGATATCATTAAAACGTAACAATAGCTTGGTTAGAGTAGTTTTACCTGATCCGGAATGTCCCACCAAACCAATTTTTTCCCCGGGTTTAATAGTTAAATTAAGATTAGCGAACAACAAGTTGTCTCGTTCATAACCAAAATTGACATTATTTAACCTAATTTCACCCCTACTAATTTTCAATCTCTGAGGCTTGATAGGATCATTAAGTTCAATAACTTCATTGAGCATATTTACCATAGGACTAGCATCACCTACTATTCTTATATAGTTTCGGGTTATTTGAGAAATCGACCAAAGTTGAGCAACAATGTTTAAGGTATAGTTAATAACCAAATAGATGGTTGCTATGTCGGCAAGTTTATATTTTGTAGCCAAGATTGCCGCAACAAAGGCTGAAATATTCATAATAACCATCATCGCCCCAAATCCACCTGTTATTAAAACCACCGAGCGCATTTCTTTAAGGCTCGCCTTTTTCCAATCATTTATTTTTTTCTTATAGGCCTTTAGTTCATAAGCTTCGCGCGCAAAGGCCTTTACGGCCGAAATATTAGTTATAACATCTGAAAAATAGGCTGTGCCAATACTTGATTTTATGGCTACATCTTTGCTGTATTTAAAAATTGAGCTTTGTAATTTTATAATCAATAGGGATATGCTCACCGACAAAAACAAAAGCACCATAGCGTACTGCCAATAAATAAAGCTTAGTGCAATTGTTATCGCAATAACTGATCCAATAATAGGAGTAATGGTGAATATTATGTTGTCCCAAAATCTTTCAATGGAACTTATCAATTTATTACTATCTGAGACTATTCCACCACTCATATGATTTGCGTGAAAATTGTAGCTTTTATTTGTCTGATTCTTGAGAATATTTTGACTAGTAATTTCCTGCATCTTGGTTTCAACTTTATAGGCAATGGCAATAGTAATTCTAACCGAAACTACGTCACCAAGAATCAGCGTTATAATGTAACCTATCAGAAGAGTAATACTATCGTGAAAATTACTACTCCCGTGGGCAATTTGAGCTAATAGTTTAGAAACAAATATGGGAGCAATCGTAGTTGTAAGAACTGCAAACAAAAGTTGCATAAGAATCATTAAGGCTACACCAATTGGCGATAATTTAGATAGCCCAAATAAAAACTTAAGCACATTTTTAGCTGTTGGTTTATTGATATCTTCTTGTTCCATAGGTTCGATCCTCCTTGACATCGACCTAGTATAAAAGTTAGGTTTGTACTTACCCACTACATCTTGGGACTCTTATTTCGAAAGATAATTAAGCCTAGTGTACCACATAATTCAACCACTGTTAGATAATTTAGTACTTGATAAGGCCTAAAGAAGTTGAGTACCTCAAGTTATAATAAACTCTACTCCCCCTTCTTTTTAGAAATCTTAGGATTAGAGAATGTCGACCACCATGATAATCTCACGTCTAAAAATTTATCTATTGCCCAGCTTGAAGGGGTTGAAAGCTTATCCAGTTGATATAAGGCAATAAACACTATTGCATAAATTATGGCCGTTCCAATGTCAACCGAGGCGCTGGTATATGGTCCACCAAACCCCTCCGCTACGCTCCAGATAAGTAAACTAAAGGCAGTACCAGCTATGTAAATGAACCGTCTTGCAAAACCTAGTACCAGAGCCAGGGCAATAAAGGTTTCAATAATTGCAACTAATGTAGCGAATAAATGAGGGTCAATCCTGTTCAATCCTATCCAAAAACTAAACCAAGGATGAAGCCAACTAGGCTGACCTTGACTAGCAGACTGTATTTGATTAATATAACTATTCCTAAATGATGAGCTCCACTTAAAAAAAGCATCTACTGCCCACATTAGTCCAAAAACAATCCTTAAAATTGCAATGTTTCGAGAGAAATTAACTATTTGTTCTTTATTGGTGGGCATGGCAATGATCCTCTTCCTGAGGTGACTTCATCATTTTAAGCATCATTACTCCACCAGTTTTCAGAAATCTGTAAACTAAAGCACCGGCCAATAATATAAAGATGATGTTTAGTATGGTAGTATAATTAAAACTAACATGAGTGGTCAGTACAGTAGCGTTTCTGATAGTTGGATTAAGTCGGAAAATCGTCAAAATACCCTCAACCAAATAGCCCCCAACCGCCATAGCAATATAAAACATACCAAAAATGAAGGTAGCCATCTTAAACCCATAATATTTCTTATAAATCCTTAGTATAGGAAAAACAATCAGATCAGCAAAAATAAAACTAACTACTCCACCAAAACTAATTCCACCATTCCAAAGCACTGCAGCCAGCGGAACGTTGCCAACACTACACACAAATGAAATAACGGCTATTAATGGACCAACTAGAGGTCCCCAGATCAAGGCTAAAACATGGTTATGGGTAAAAAATAGAATTCTCCACCAGGACTTGGGTACCCAAGCCGCAAGAGCCCCTGCAACAAGAAGACCCAATACTATATCCGTCCAAATACTAACCCAATCCATAACAAAGTAATGGCTAGTAGCCGTCCTTCCTTTGTTTGACCTTAACTTTTGCCAGATTGAACCGTTGCCTTGAACCGACATATCGTCCATAGATGCATGACCCTCCATTCTTCCAACAGCCCCCTTCTGAGCCTGTTTTCTCGCAACGTTAACTAATTTTGGTGTTAGAAACAACCTAAATAAAATTGCTACCATGATTATCATTAAGGGACCACCAATGAACTCGGCTACAGTAAACCGCCAACCCAAAAGAACAATCATAATAATACCCAATTCCACAACTAAGTTGGTTGACGCAATCTCAAAGGCCATGGCAGCTGTAAAGTTAGCTCCTTTTTTAAATAATGAACGAGCTATTGCCACGGCTGCATAGGAACAAGATGATGAGGCTACACCAAGACCACTGGCAATCATTAAAGACTTGGGTTTATCGTTGGGAAGTAACTTAGTCATCTGGCGATGGGATACAACTGCCTGAATCACGCCAGATAAACTAAAACCAAGTATTAATGCCCAGAGTATTTCCCACCCCATTGAAAACGATATATATAAAGCATGGGCTATTGCATTAATTATCATATTTGTTTTGACCTCCTCACAGACGTCTTGAGAGTAGCTGTGTTATTAGAACTCTTGGGTTGGGCATAGGACCAAGCTTGGAACTCTTTAGCGATTACTCCTTCTGGACGAAAAAGGACACAATTGAATTGACCCAATTTCTTGGATGGCTCAAAACCTATTTCTCGTCGTTGATTACCGTCTAAGAGATGGGTTCTAAAATAATAGGTCCCAACAACTACCTCGATAATTATAAGGAGCATGCCAAGATTCATAAATAAGCCCCCTTACCCCTACTTACCTCGAACATTTGTTAGTTCATAAATTTGAAGTAGCTCATCAATGGCATCGGATTGCCGATTAGTTTGTCTAGAAGTAAATTTCTCCTTAACATGAGTCCTTAGATGATTCTCGACAATTAGCTTATTTAGTGAACTAAGTGACTTTTGGATAGCAAGAGTTTGAGTGATAATGTCCATACAGTAATCTTCATTGTCAATCATTTTCTTTATACCGTTCAATTGTCCTTGAAGAATTTTAGTACGATGCAATGCTCTACGCTTAATATCTATAATCATGTTTCTAATGTATACCCCTAGGGGGTATTATGTCAACAAATAAAACATTCCTTAGGTTTAAGCATGTTATTAGAACAAAAACAACGTGAAAAATTGTGATGATTTTTAGACCAAATCAGTGTGTTGACTGGCAACCAGTATTTCCAATGGGATCTTATAGATCATAAATTTAATTTGCTAATAATATACCTTAAATTCCAGGACTTATATTTTAAGTATTTCATGCAATTCGCAATTATTAACCGAGTTGAGGTTATTGACTAAATAATTCCAATATGTATAATATATGAGTATGCGTTCAAATACTCAATTATTAAAACAAGAACTACAAAATAACAAGGCCCTTGAGTTATGCGCCCGTCAATGTGGAGTTATAGGAGATGCCACTAAACTCAAGATTTGCTATTTACTACGGTATCATTCAGAGCTGAGCGTTACTAATATAGCTGAATTAGTTGGCACAACTGTGTCCAATGCTTCACATAGCCTGAATAAATTACGAGCAGTTAATATGGTTACTTCTAGAAAAGATGCTCAAACAGTTTATTATTCGTTAGCAAATAATGCCTTTGATAATATCATCAGTCTTATAGGTAACTAATATGAATAAACCTGATGAAAAGTTACCTAGAATAATGTTAATCGCTCCAGTGGCGTTAATACTGTGTTGTTTAGGTTCCGCTATATTTTTACTCATAACTACTGGAACCATAGTTGCTTATTTAAATAAGAACAAAGTTAGTCTATTGATTTTTGTAATATTACTGGCATCAATTATTTATTTTTTGATTAAACATAGGCATAAGATTAAGGGTTCTTGTTAAGAATTAGTAAGAAATGGATTATCTACTAATAATGGCATTCAAGGGAAAGCGAAAAATGATTAATGAATAAGAAAGTTTTTATAATAATTATAATTTTATTGGTAGGTGGATTATTTGCAATTGGCATAGCTAATAATCATCAAAAACCCAAGTCGACTAAAGTACTTCAAACTGCTACCGTTAATAAACCCTTAGTTCCGGCTGTCTTTACAAACATCCAAGGTAAATCTATTTCGTTAACTAGTTATCATGGCAAGAAACTAATGGTTTACCTACTGGCTACATGGTGCTCATCATGTCAGGCAAGCTTACAAACACTAATTAGTAATGCTCCTACTCTTCAAAAAGACGGTCTGAATATAGTTGCACTTGAGACGTACGGAGATGCTGGGTACTCGGGTCCATCAATGCAACAATTTATTTCTGGCACTACTAATGCCAACTCCTTACCATCAAACTTTTATTTTGGGGAAGCAAGTCAATCATTAACTTCTAGCTATAATCCCGACAATACCCCTGACATTTATTACCTAATTAATCCCAACGGCGTTATCCAAACCGTTAATTCGACTCCGTCAGCAACAATGGGTTCAATTTTACAGTTTGCTAAGAGTACATAAAATGAACTGGTTAACTAGAATTCAATCAGCCGTCTGTTTTACCTTCGATGTTAGAAAATATTATCTAATCGGAATAATTACTTTTATTTTAGTGTTTTTTCTTTATCTAATAGTATTGCCCGCTAGTAGTACGGGGGGCCAAATTAGTCTTACAAACCTTAGCTACCTATCTCCACAATTAGCAGCATTTGCTTTTGTTATGGCAGGTCTGCTGTCTTTAATAGTACCGATGAACTTTAAACTTAAGGCTAGTGGTCAACGAACTCATTCTGCAGGAACAATCATAGGTGGAATAAGTGGATTGCTCGGCTCTCTTCTTTGCTGCAGTTTTGTTCTACCTTCAATAATCGCTTTCATTGGCGTTATACTGCCTAATGTAACTTTCTTAACAGGCGTTCAGGGTTTTATAGCCACGCACGAACCACTGATTCTGCTATTTTCATTACTTATTTTAATTTATGCCTTCTTGATTAGTGTACGTCAAATAGTCCACTGCCCGAATTGCCAAATTAAGAAGCAACAGTAAGTCAATAACTATGAGAAAGCAAGATAGAACAAGAACACTAAACTCATATAAAAGTAACCCTTTTTATTCTGAACACCTACTTTGGTTAATGTTGCCTCTATTGCTTATTGCTTTATCGTTGCTTTATTGGAATCATTTTAAAATTAACAGATATAATACAGCCAAATTAGCTAATAATATTGCCTATAGTAAAAATATTTCGGAAAATAAAGCCATTATAGTTGCAAACAGTGCTGTGAGTGTTAATGATTGGTACGCTAAATACCAACAACTTCAAAACGCTATCATAAAACAGTCTGGAATAGCTCAAACAAGTCTTGAGAATGACAACTTTATTTCACTGAGTGCATCATGCCAACAACTAAAAAATAGTTTGTTAGCTGCAAAAAAAGCACCGATAATTCCGAATCAAATCGCTCAAGAATATTGGAGTCAAGCTCAAACATATTATCAGTCAGCTGTAAAGTTGTGTAACTCCTCACAGATTATCGTCTCCCGATCTTCTTCTAATCTTATTCTTAACGATTTGAAACATGGCGACCAACTACTCTTAAATTCAATTAAGTATATACTAAATTGCTGTTAATTATGATAAATTCAGAAGATAAATAACCAATTATATAAGAAAGAAGGTACTTAAACTATGTGTCCAGATTGCAAATAAATGAAAGGATAAAATATTATGGGACAGTACGATTTAATTATTGTTGGTGGTGGAGCAGGTGCATTTGCTGCCGCTATCAAAGCCAATGAGCTTGGAGCTAGAACGGCGCTTATTAACTCAGGCTTACCGCTTGGAGGTACGTGCGTCAACGTTGGTTGTGTGCCGTCTAAAACATTGCTACACGCTGCCGAGTTATTGCATACCGCCAAGCATCATAACGTGCCAGGCATTGAACTAGCTGTAAATAAAGTTGACTATGCCACCGTAGTAGCTGATGAACTGGAATTGGTTGGAAAGTTGAGAAACGAAAAATATGAGCAAGTGCTTAAAGGCTTAGACAATGTAACCTTTATAGAAGGTAGGGCAGTTTTTGTATCTAATAATATGGTTAAAGTAGGAGAACAACAGATAGAAGCAGCTAAGTTCATTATTGCTACTGGTTCTACCGCTATTGTGCCAAACGTAGAAGGGCTAGCTGAGGCTGGCTACATAACACACATTGAGGCCATGCAACTGAAAACAGTGCCGAAACGACTGGCGATTATTGGCGCCGGTCCTGTCGGCTTAGAGCTAGGTCAGCTATATGCCAGATTTGGTAGTCAAGTAACTATTTTGCAACGTGCAGCCAGTATTATGCCAAGTGCTGAACCTATATTAACTGAGCGTCTGCAAAAGATACTAACTGACGAGGGCGTTAGTATTAAAACTAACGTTCAATTAACTAAAGTAACCGCTGAAAACGGTGTAAAAACAGTCTTTTATTCAAGCGAGGCTGGTGAAGAAACTGTTGAAGTTGATGAAATACTGCTTGCTGCTGGTAAATCCCCCAATACGGAGAAACTAAACCTTATGGCAGCAGGTGTCGAGATAAATGACAAACAAGCTATTGTTGTACAACCTAATCTACAAACTTCACAAATCCACATCTACGCCATTGGAGATGTAAACAATTTACCACTACGACTTGAGACTACGGCTGGACGTGAAGGTACTTATTCAGCTGAAAATGCCTTAAATGGCACTAATAAGTCCATTGACTACCATAGTGTTCCTTGGACAGTGTTTACCGACCCACAGTTAGCTAGCGTTGGTTACACTGAAGATGAACAAATGGCTGAGCTAAAAGTATGTGCCTGTCGCAATATAACCTTTGACAAATTGCCAAAAGCCTTGATAACCAAGCGAACTGAAGGTGTTATTAAAATAGCTATACACCCAGAGACTAAAATAATTATGGGCGTTCATATCTTAGCTCCTAATGCAGGAGACTTAATAGCACAGGCGATGGTACTGATTAAGAACAAGAACACGATAGATGACCTTGAGGATATGCTACCCGTATTTCCAACACTGTCTGAGGCTATAAAGCTAGCTGCTATGTCATTCACTAGAGATGTTTCAAAGATGAGTTGCTGTATCTAAGCCATATTAAGCCCGGCAGATTCTAAATTGAACCGTTAGTTAGTCCAAAACGCCAATCGCCTATTCAACCAAGCTGATATACCCCCCCAAGAATAAGTTACTATCATTTATCCCAGATCTTTTTTATTGTATTTAGTACAAATGTTGTTTATGCTTAAAGTATTATGAACAAAAAATCTAAAAACCAAAAAGGTTTCACTCTTCTTGAAGCTACTCTTATTGTACTCACACTTGCTGTTATATGCTTTGGAGGATATTATGTATGGCATAGCCAACACAATGTCAAATCATCCAAATCTGCTACGTTACCGAGCAGTACGGCGACATCAAGTACTAAGACTACAGCTTCAACTAAAACATCAATCACGAAGCCGGTTGTCTCGCAGCACTACCTTACAATAACTCAGCTAGGTATCAAATTGCCACTAAGTACTGGCATAAGCGACTTGATTTATACTTACACCACCAGTGGTGGTCCAATATTGTTCTTTTCTACTACTTCGCTTGACGATATCAGCCCATCTTGTACAATTACCGCCTCTGTTTACTCGCCTATGCCCTTCGGAAGAGTAAGTGTCTCAACTACTCCTTATCCAGCATCTGAAGTTGGACCATATGACGGTCAAGTTGGTACATTATACTCCCATGTTAATGGTTACTATTTATATTGGCAGGGTGCTCAATCCAACTGTCAGGCAACACAAGCAAATAATGGGCAACCAGGTCAAAATGAACTTAACATGTTATATACACAACTTTCACTATTTAAAGTGGCACTAAAGAATGCTATAGCTGATTAAGACTATCAAAATGGCACTTAACTCAGTAAATTGCAGAAATAATAACTATTTTTGCTATCTGATATAAACCTAGGTTCGGGTCTTATTAGTTGACGCTTAATATAAGTGCGCTCTCCAAAATCTTTTCTAAATCTGTCTACGAAATCGTCGAGTGCAAGGTTTGCTCCGTCAGTCATTCCATAATCATCTATAGTTATTTAGCAACGTGCTTTCTGACTCTTCTGGATATTAGGTATAGGCCAGTTGCGGTAGCAATACTAGATAATAGTGGCAATGCTACCGAAGCACTAGTGAGCGCAGATCCTGTGTCTGGTGTACCGGGAACTTTAGCAGAAGACGTTACCGGTGTACTGGGACTTACAACCGTTAAAACTACATCTTCACCGCTCGTACCGCCTTTGTATGTAATCTGAAACTTAGTACTGCCAACTTCAAATATTGCTCCTTCTGCTAAATTACTAAAGGTACCTGTTACAGGGTCACCAGTCTGATTTTCAATAATATCAAAGGTTTGACCAACAGAAGGGCTAAAGCCGTTAAGTAGGTTAACGTCCAGTGTTCCGCCTGTCAAATTAATTGTGTTACCATTACCAGTTACAATTGTTTGGTCATAGTCAGTACAAGCAGTGTTACCTGGACTTTGTATTTCGGGCGAATAAGTACCATTCTCGGTAAAATTACCATTAACGGTTAAACAGGTGGGCGCATCACCAGGAGCAACCGTTCCTCCGCTATTTACGGTAACCCCATTAGCTGTACCAGAACCTTTTAATGTTCCTCCGCTTTCTACGGTTGTACTGCCTACGGTACCATCATCTGTGTAAGTTATATCCTCACCAATATTTGGAGTTTCACTAGAATCATTCGTGCCCTTGGGTACATTAACGGTTACTACGTTAGGTCCTACTGGTGTTTTTATGTAGTACCTGCCGAAGTTTATAGGACCAGTAATGTCTAGTGTTGTATCACCAATGCCAGTTGTTTCACTTACAGCTACGTTTGACGTAAGGGTTACTGGCCCAGAGAAGTCATTAGTAATATTAATATCTTGGTAACCATCAAGGTTTAGAGCCGAGTCTTTACCTGTACCGCTACCCCCCAATGATATTGGGAAATCATATGTATAAGTACATGAAGTTTTACAGCTACCACCTTGCATATCTAAGACTGAAGTTCCACTGACTGCTACTGTACCACTAGAAGAAAAAGTACCACTTAAATCGTTTTGTATTTGAATCATGGAACCATCGGATGAAGATATAGTGCCGGTATAATTAGCTAGACTACTTGCTGAACCTGTAGTAGAAAAAGCTGCCGTACCGCCTCCCTGAACGGTTATGTCGTTAGAATCACTCACACTTGCAAAAGTAGTGGTACTGCCTGTGCTTATATTAAAGATTATAGGGCCGCCACTACTGCCAACATTAATGTTGGAGTTAATGACGTTACCACCTACAGCATCACCACCTGTATACGGAATACTGTTATCTTTAACACCGCCTGTTACTGTAATGGAGTTGCTACCTGTAATATCATAGCCGTAGCCATCGCTTGAGCCATTACCTCCCGTAAATTCAATAGTCGCTAATGACAGAGAACTAGCATCATCATTAACTGTAAAAGAATCACCAGACGGTATATTTGATAAATTAAATACCAAAGTGTCCCCATTGCCGTCTGACCCTGGATAAGCTGTTGTATTACTATTACCACTACAGCTCACATCACCTACAGCCCAGTTAGAAGCTGTGTTAAAATCAGCACCATTTGCTCCACACCAAGTGAGTGTTTGTCCACCTGCAGCATGAACCAATGGAGCTGATATAAAGAGCAACGAAGATATGCTCAACATGAAAGCTGAACCTAATTGCATCAGTCTTTTAATTTTCATCTTATTAACCTTATTTTTATTTATTTTATTTATTTTCTTTTGAATTTTATTAATTCTTATGCCTATATTACGATTATGTAAAGTAGCTTGTCAAGCAAAACTCTTGTCCAACGCAAAATGATGCTGAACTGGGGTTCGGTTTCTAACGCAAAATGATGCTGAACTTGTAGTATGTGTGGCCGTATGAAAGGTTATGGAACTATTCATGGATACCAATCAGCGCACATAACGCGCGTATATGCGAAGACTACAGCGATACATACTTACACTACTGTGTCAAGCTAACGAAACCGCAGTATATAGCGCAATATGAATGTTAAACACGCATATAACTTCACGATACTATTTATACCGACAGTACCGTCAGTAAGTTTGGTGAAAGCTGATAAACTAAAGTTCCGATAAAATATAAAATAATCGTTGATACTAACATAAGTGACCCTCCAAAGAACCATGAGTTTTCTGTAGCAATTGTGATTGCAGAACATTTTCGGTCAGACGTGGTCATTATACGTCCAGCAACTTTTAGAACACTCGACCTTGATGTTGACGGCACGAAATGGGAAGTAAAAAGTCCAATGGGGAGTGGGACAGAGAGTCGCCTTTTTGCAATACACATTTCATGGCGATGCTGAAGAGTTGCCCCAGCTTTACGACGCTATGAAGGGTTCTGCTGAAACGTTCAATATTGAAGAGCATACAGTATCGCAAAGCTCTCAGACTACGTAAAAAAGAACTCGATCCTATTAAAAGAAAAAGACAAAAATTCTAGATTATACTCATTTGATGGTAAGATATTATTATGCTAAAATCGCTACCGTTTGATCATAGTTTTATAGAAGAAATTGCCAAGAAATACCCTACTCCTTTTTATATTTATGATGAGGCAGGGATTAACAATACGGCAGATAGATTATATAAGGCCTTTGCCTGGAACAAGGGTTTTAAGAACTATTTTGCGGTAAAAGCTTTACCTAATCCATCGATTCTTATGCTCTTATATAAAAAAGGGATGAAGTTAGACTGTAGTTCCTTAACGGAGCTTATGTTAGCACAACGAGTAGTTACTACAGGTTTAGATATTATGTTTACTTCTAACGATACACCGGCAGAAGAATTTGTATTAGCCACTAAACTGGGTGCAATTATTAATCTTGATGATATATCACACTTAAAGTTTCTTAAAGAATCAGCATCACTCCCAAGTATCATAGGATTTAGATATAACCCAGGCAGGTTGGGTGATGGGGGCAATGAGATAATAGGAGCTCCAACTGAAGCTAAGTTTGGTATGACAAAAGATCAAATTCTAGAGGCAATTAAGATGTCTAAAAAGCTGGGTATTAAAAAATTTGGTTTACATACTATGGTGATTAGTAATAATCTTGACCAAAATAAGGCCCAAAGAACTGTAGACCTTATTACTGAACTTGCCAAGATTATATTTGATCAGGAAGGAATAAAGTTAGATTTTATAGACATCGGAGGAGGTATAGGAATACCCTACAGGCCAGAGGATAGGGAGTTTGACATAATAGCATTTGGGAAGTCAGTAAAAAGCATAGTGGAGACCAGACTTGACTATAGGCCGAAACTATTTATGGAATGTGGACGATATGTAACCGGTCCACATGGCTATTTAGTTAGTAAAGTCATTCACATTAAACGTACCTATAAAACATTTATTGGACTTGATGCCTCAATGAACAATCTAATGAGACCTGGTATGTATGGTGCTTATCACCATATAACAGTATTAGGCAAAAATACTACAAATACACAAAGATATGACGTAACGGGCGCACTGTGCGAGAACAATGACAAGTTCGCCATAGATCGTGATCTTCCAGAGGTCAAAATAGGTGATTATCTTGTTATTCACGACGTCGGAGCTCATGGACATGCTATGGGATTTAACTACAATGGCAAACTCAGGTCCGCAGAACTTTTGCTCCATACTGATCATTCGGTTGAGCTGATAAGAAGAGCTGAAACTCCAGAAGATTACTTTGCTACCTTAAATATTACTTGAACGTTAAGGGCAAAATACGTCTTAAGAGAAATACTGGCCGATAAATAGCTAGCTGTTTTTAGAGGTAGAGCAATTAATCTTAGGGATTACACCATTGACAATTGGCTGGATCGCATACTTTAATGCCATATGGATATAGTTCATCCTTTGTGGCTTGACAGCTTTGACACTCATATGTGATAGAGAGTGTATTATCTGTTTTTAGCCCACATGAAGAGCACACTAATCCAGGATTACTCCTAATATATTGCATTCCCGGTGTCCCACATTCCATGCATCTTCTTTTGATGGTTTGAACTAGATCTAGGGTAGCTGCCTGAATGACATCCATGCGAGTCGGGTTTAGATGTGCTCGCATGTCAGTTTCTAGAAAGGCCTTATTGTTAAATGGAAGTTGCAGTATTTTCCCAACAGTTTCTTTGAGTTCTGCCTTATTAGTAATACCTTTCTTCATATATTTTGTATCATTTTTATTTTTTCGAACTACTAGTCCGTGTTTTGGAAACCCTACTTGCTTAGCAAATAAGAGGGCTTCGTTAACAGTGTTCACGTAGGTCTCAGCTATATTAGTCAAGAGCGATTTACTGCCCCCAACAAATTCCCAATTATTTTTCAGATCATAAAGTAGCACAATTTCAGTATCAGCATTAGTGAGACCATAGGGAGAAAAAGTACCTTCACTAGCTATTCCAATATCAAGCCCTGTAAGTCTTATCCCTTCTAGAGCCTTATTCCTAGCCACCTCAAGCTGGCTGCCTTTTCTTGGGATATCTAGCGTAAAGGTACCAAATTGGTCTGTATCAATTTCTTCAGGAACGATAATTTTTAATCCTAGAGCTTTCTCAAGAATAGGGGCTATGACGCGTTCCTTGCCATGTTTATTGGCGATAACGGCAGTTCTGTTTTTAAAGTACGATTTGATTGACGGAAAACTTTTATTCATGACTGTATCAATTATATGAGTAATAGCATTTAGATACAATTGTTAGCTTGTTAGTAATCCAAAATACCCAACAATTACCCTAAGTTACCTCTCTTATATGGGTCATCGACAGGGGCACTTATTGGTCTAATATTTCTTGAAGTTTTTTGGCAACGATTTTGGCATCATGTCTGATCAAAGTTCTTTTAATAATGTGGTCGTTAGGGTCCTGAGTGGCCATCTTTTTGGCAACTAAATTGGCTTCAATTGTTTTGGAATTAATTTCGTTAAATCTTAGCTTACTGTGGCTAACCGGGAATTCACCTTCTGCTACATATTTCCAAAGTAAGTATTTGGACGGTACTTTATTATTAAAGAGGACAATATCAATCTGGTTTTTACCTATATATTGTTCAAACTTTTTAACAAAATCGACTACATATCAACCATCAGTTTGTCCGGGTTTTGTAACCAGGTTGACAACTGAAACGACAAGGGCCCTTGATTTGGATAGGGCCTGCCTCATACCACTAACTGCTAGTATTGGAAAGAGTATTACACCGACATTACACGACGAAATTGCAACTGACCTAGAAAAGCGACAACAAGAATTGAATGACCGCCTAAAGTTGCTAACAAATGATAACAAAGACTTTCAAGTAACCGCATCCTATCTGTTAGACTTGGCTCAACGAGCCGAACAGCTGTTCAATGAGAGCGATGACGACCTACACCAGAAATTATCGGAATACGTGCTTTCAAACATTGAGCTGAAAGACAAAAAGTTGTCTTATATACTCAACGACCCCTTTAGAACCATCGTTGAAACAAAGAAAAAGCCCTTTCGGGCTCAAATACAAACATTTGGTGCAACGGGTGGGTAAAAGTTTACACCTTATTGGAGATGAGATAGTTAAATGGAAAAAGATTTTGGAGATACCGTATCAGGAATATCTATACTCTAAGTAAGAGGCGGGAGTTACACTTGTTGATTATTCTGGATAGCAAAGCTCTTACTTATTCAAGAACCTATCTGCATAAGAGCTTAGTACACCATTAATCATAGGCCGGTACTTGGTGTTGTGTTTCTTGGCATATAACTATATCTTATTAAGAATATGTCATACTAAAGATATGAAATTGTATCATGCTTCGCCTATTAAAAATCTTAAGTTAATTAAGCCACAAAGGACTATTAGCCACAATAAATATATTGGTGATTTTGTTTTCGCTACTAAATATAGAAAGTTAGCGCTAATGTACATGTTACCTAAAGGTTTTCCTATATTAATGAATGTGAAGTCAAAAAATCCTTACATAGTTATCTGTGCTAACGTAGAAAAAATCCTTCAAAGCGATAAAGGTGGTGCTTTGTATATACTGCCAGATAATTTATTCCACCAAACTCCCCAAAAAGGATTAAATGAATATGAAATGGTCAGCAAGGATTCTATTATTCCATTAGGTGAAGAAGATTATGATTATGTAATTAAAGAACTAATTAGAGAGAATGTAAGTATATATTTTGTTGATAATGATATGTTTAATAAACTAATCTTAAATCCAAAGCAGGATACTATGGTTCAATCTTTAGATAAGTATTTGCCCTAATTATCGGTTATATATCTTGATAAGCTGGTCGGCAATAGCGTTAGAAATGGGTAACCCAAGAATATCTTCCAACCACCTATATTGGCCATTTGTATTACATTCCAAAAAAGTAACTTTACCTTCAAAGTTTTCTACTAAATCGAAAGCTCCATAATTTAAACCTAAACGCCCCAAATAAGCTACGCATTTACTTACTTCACTTTGTTGTAGTGATTCTTTTTTGAACTTAACTTTATCTGTTGATTGATGCTTTCTCCAATCATCTTTCGCATCTTCTGTGGTATATATAGCTGCTTCGAAAACGTCATCACCGATTACTGTTATTCGCCATTCACGTTTTTTGCCTAGGAACTCTTGATAAATTCCAGGAAATGGATTGTGGTTAGATAAACTTTCTCTAAGGCTTTTATTAAGTTTAGTTGTGTATAAAATTTTGGACTTGTTATTTTCATAACTTAGACCTCTGGGCATCTTAATTATAATATTTTCATCTTGCAAGGATTGGTCGATAACCTGCCAACTATTAGCTACAACAGTCCTAGGTATATTAAATCCTAATGTTTTAGCCAAAGAGAGCTGAGCCAATTTAGTTCGCCACCTATCCATAACCAATGGGTGATTTAGCCAAGAATTGTCCGAAACTTGTAACCATATCGATTCTTGAAGTAAATCTATTTCTCTTTCTAAACAAAGCTCTTTAGCTTTATCGGAAATTTGCAAACTTAATAAATATGGGTGTCTATACCAAGCGGAACGTATATGTTCTGAGCGGTGAATTGCACCATTATAGACAACTTTAAAATCCTCATTATCATTAATTTGAATCTCTAAACTATCCGAACCACTTGCAACTTTGTCTGCATTATATACCCAAGTAGAATAGCCTCGGATGTTTAGGTTGTCAACTACTGGTTTATATGTAGGACAATCTATACTAGTAGAAAATACCCCTATTTCTGACATCTACGTTAACTTAAGTCGATAGATATTTATCTACCGCTCATCTGGTACTGTCTGTCCATCAGGAAGACGAGTTAGTGAATTTCTAATTTCAAAAGTTGCAGTCGATTCAATTGGGTTGATTACATCTTCACTTTCTTGAGCTAACTTCTCAAAAACAGTAATACCAAGCCTTGTTATTGTATCGTCATCTATTTTATCACTAACTTCTTGTTCTCTTATGATAGTTTCTACGCTCATAATTTACCCTCCTAATTCACATACAAATATTATACTTTGCATACAATAAAGTCAAATAAGTATATGGCAAATTTAATAAAAAATTGATTGAATTAATTAATACGTGGTGCGGGTGAGGGGACTCTAACCCCTGGCCTCATCCTTGGCAAGGATGCGCTCTAAACAACTGAGCTACACCCGCTTAACTATGTACTATTATATATTAAAGATACTAAATAATTAATCTACTTTATTAAAGGTTTATTTTATTATTTTTCCATCTTTTATTTTTATTACTCGATCAGATTTTTCAGATATTGAATTATCATGAGTAACTACAATAATTGTTGTTTTTTCTTTGTAAGATAAACTTTTTAGTAATTCAAATACTTTATCGCCAGTAGCACCGTCTAAATTACCAGTTGGTTCATCGGCTAAGATTAGCCTCGGTTTGTTAGCGAGGGCTCTTGCAACCGCCACTCTCTGTTGCTGTCCCCCACTCAGTTTAGATGGTTTTCGTTTCATTTGGCTCTCATCAATACCTACTTCTCTTAATAATTGAACAGCTCTTTGCTTGCGATTCAATTTAGGCTTATGGGTAGTTTCCATAGCTATCATCACATTTTCTAGGGCACTTAAATTTGGTATTAAATTATAGCTTTGGAAAATAAAACCTATCTTATTTGCCCTATATTTTATTAATTGATGATCATTAAGTTTAGCAATGTCTTGACCATCAATTTCAATCTGCCCTCCAGTAGGTTTATCTAATCCACCCAACAAATTCATTAAGGTAGTTTTACCACTTCCACTTTGTCCAACTATGCAGACCAGTTCACCTTGTTCTATTTTAAAGCTAATATCACCTACAGCATCAACCTCTTCATCTCCCGTTTTAAATCTTTTCTTTAAATTAAGAACTTCTATCATATTTAACCTCTATTCTGACCTGATCACGTCTGCTGGACGTATTTTACTTATTAAATAAGAACCTAATATGCTAGTTATTAGTGCTATCCCTAATGCTATCAAAACACCGACCAACAGAGTTGTGTAACCTATTTCTGCATGGATATTTCTGAAGCTTTTTTTAGCTAGTGAAAAATTTTCGAATGATCCAATTTTCTTAAAGCCAAAACCACCAGAGTGTCCACGAGCCCCTTGCCCTGAAGAAGCCGAAGTACTTGAATTAGAAGAACTACTAATTAGGGTTGAGGTGATTGGATTTGCAGCAATTATACCTAATATCAGGGCTATAATTATTCCCAGCACCGTCAGAGACAAAGATTCGACAATAAACTGAAGCATTATCCGAATATTACTAAAACCAATCGCCTTTAAAATCCCTATTTCTTTTTTTCTTTCTCTTACTATCATCAGAGTAGTCATAAAGAGAACCACGCCCGATGCAATTAAACCACCTATCAGACTATACAAAGAAATACTTTTTACGCCATTTAGGGGTTGAATCGTTTGATTAGCTTGTTCTTGGGAAGAAGTTAGATCAACATTAGAACTTCCTAGTGTATTATTTATTTCATTAGTCACTAAATTCAAATTAGTTAGTGAATCTATGGTCACCACAGCTGAAGTTACGTCTCCGCTTTGACCTGAAAGAGATTGCAAAGTTGGTAAAGAAACAATAATTGCAGCATTTGCTCTTAAAGTAGAGGATGTATAGATTCCTGCTACCTTCAGTGTTGCACCATAGGCCTGAAAAGTTGATCCCACTTTAAGGTTATTACGCAAAGCTAAATTGCTACCCACTAATGCCTGATTATTGTCTAAGGTTCCGTTAATAAGACTACCGCTAGTTAACGAAAAACTGTTGCCACTTAAGGTATTTAAGTTTGAAGGATTACTCGAACCAATTATCTGAATTGGAGGACTAAAATTAGTAAAATTTAGACTTCCGCCACCAGAAATGAAAAGTCCGTTCCCGCCAGATTGATTGTTGAAGTTTCGTTTAACTTTTTTAATTGTGATTGGCGAGATTAAGTTAGTGCTATTATTGCCACTAGTATTTAAAAATCTATTTAGTAAGGAAGAGCTAGAATTTTGATTAACCAAATGATCGGTTAATATTTCATCAATGCCAACAATATGAGCTTGATTATTCAGTTTACTCAGTTGAGAAGTAGTTAGAGAATTATTAACCTCACTAACACTACTGAACCCCGCAGGCTGAATAGTGATTGTATTTCCAATTGAACTAAGAGTTTTGTTAATCTGAGTTTGAACAGTATTTCTAGCGATTAGCATCACTAAGCTGAGTCCAATACTAAGTCCAAGTATAAAAACAATCGCTACAGATCGTACTAGATTTCGGAATACATTCCTGATACCTCTAGATAAAAAATTCATACTTTATATTATAGCCTTTTCTAACATGTTAGTTATTTTCCCCAATTCTAAGTATGCTTACTTAGTTTTAGCTTAAATAAAAATAAATACTTTAGCTATGCTCTATATTTTTTAATAAAAATATATATTGGACATTATCTGTATATTATTGTATTATAGGTTTATATTATGTCTATTATTAATGAACGTATTATTGGGAGTGAGTCAGAACTTGCAATTGACATAATACCGTTTCAGGGTCAGTCGTCACCACCAAACCTTGTTGCATCTATTATCGGTCATCTACCAACAGTAATAAAAACTTATCCTGGTAGAGGTTTTACGAACGATTACTTTTTATCTACTGGGGGAAAGATCTACAAAGACAGGGAGTTTTTAGAAAGCTGTTCTCCAGAATCTCGTGGAGCCGAAGAAGCTACCTATACCGAAATAATATCTAAAAAAATAGTCTTAGATTCCCTAAGAAGAATGAGAGAAGAAAACCAAATAAAAGATTTTAGAATTATTGATCGTGTAATCGACGATTCCTTAAATACTTGGGGATACCACAATAATTTTTTAGTCAAAAGAGAAGATTTTAATCTCAAAGAATCCTCGAATAGGTCTAATACTTTAATAAATTTATTATTAAATCATTTTACCTCTAGAGTAGTCTTTAATGGTGCTGGAATGGTTCGCCAAAAACCTAACTCACCAAAGAGATTCACAATTCTAGCTGGCCAAAAATTACAAACCATTGAAAGAAAAGTAAGTCCAGGTACAGTAAAGGAAAAACCTATTATTAATCTTAGAGACCAAGCCTTAGCCCAAGTTCAATTTTGGGGGCGAATTCACGATGTTTCTGGAGATTCGAATATTTCACCTTGGGCAACTTGGTGGAACAAAGGAAGTACATCACTAGTCTTAAAACTCCACGAAAATAATATGACAAACTTCTTAAATGAACTAAGTATTCATGACCCGGTAATGACTTCTCGAGATTTTGCCAATAATCCAGATACTTTAGCTACTATGAATAACAATAAAAAGTTTAGAGCTATTGATATCCAAGAAATTTTATATACTCAATCTCATAAAATGAGCCAGCACATTGAATTACCTCCTAGTGAACTTGAAGTTTTAGAACAATGGGGAAAAGCTATAAATGATTACCGAAAGGACCCTTCGTATTTAAAAGACAGAGTCGATTGGATCTTAAAGGCATATATTATTAAAGAAAAAGAACTAGATTTCAAGAAGGCTAAATTAATTGATTTAGAATTTGGTAATTTAGATAGCAAATTAGTAGAATTAATATGGCAAAAAAATATTTTTCCGGAATTTAACAAAAATACTTTAAGCGAATATTATTACTTTCCTCCATCAGATACGAGAGCATCGCGACGAGTCGACATTTTAGGTCAAGTAAAACCTTCGGTCATAGATTATGTCGATTGGGATGAAATTAGTTTTACTAATACTGATAATAGTACTACCCCTCAAATTGCTAATTTAATTAAAATGGATGATCCCGAGACTAATAAGCAAGAAATATTCCGATAGAGGAGTTCTCAAAAACACCCATAGCTGTCATAGTGGTGGCGCCTCCCAGACTCGAACTGGGGACACAAGGCTCTTCAAGCCTCTGCTCTACCAACTGAGCTAAAGCGCCATATAGATTTTGGTTGGTGGGTGATGAGGGACTCGAACCCCCGACCCTCTCGGTGTAAACGAGACGCTCTAGCCAACTGAGCTAATCACCCATAATTTAAAAAACACCCTAGAATAATAGCATATTTGTACTAAAAAATGTATTAGAATATTCACCTAAATTAAAGAAATAATATATAATTAATAGGTATTAAACAAGCGCGAGTGGTGGAATTGGTAGACACGCAGCCTTGAGGTGGCTGTGCTCCTTAAAGAGCGTGGAGGTTCAAGTCCTCTCCCGCGCACCAGCATAATTTCAAATAACCGTAATTAAGAACCTGGATGATTCACTCCGTAGGTAATTGTTTTTAGCTATAGAGCACATTGATTAAAGCCAACCTTTTTATGCTTACCATAGACTTAAAAATACTAAGTTTTTATGTTCTAGGTAAATAAGTATAGAGGTTAGCTAAGTTATAGTCTTTACCGATCAAGTTTTTAACCTCTTCTTCTGATGTTCCAAATTTTACACCTGGGTTTAGGATATTTAATGGATCAAAAATTTGTTTAACTTTAGTCATCAATTCATATATTTCATCACCATAAAGTTTTTTTAGATAAGGGGTTTTTAGTCTTCCATCGTTGTGCTCTCCGGAAATTGAGCCACCTAAATTAATCACTAGATCGTAATATTCATTAAGAAGTTTAAATGCTTTCTGACGATCACCAACTTGTGATAAATCTAGATGAGGTTGAATATGGATATTGCCATCACCAGCATGTCCCCATATGGCAATATCACCCAGACTAACTTTTTTAAAAATCTCGGTAACTTCTGTAATCAAGGTAGCTAGTTGGTTGGGAGGAACGACACTATCGTCAATAATTGGTAGCGCCTTTCTAAGACCATCATTATTCCCTAAGTAGGTTGATGAACATTCCAAGATTTTTACTAGCTCTTGTTTTAATTCCGGCTCAGTCTCAACTCTAGCTTCAAGACCAAGACGAGAAACTAGTTTAAGTAGGGCCTTAACAGCTTTCTTTTGGTGATGGTCATTTGAAATATCATACTCTACAAAAAGGAGATATTCTGGATAAGGGGTGGCTAAACTGTTTTTTAGTTGGTTTGGATTAATTTTCCCGACAGCCTCCAATAATCCCCGGTTAACAACTTCAATGGAGCAGGGCCAATTCTTTGATTTGTTTAATTCGTTAATAATATGCTGAAGATTATCTAAATCATCAACTGAGATCATCATCAAAGTAGAGTCTGGGGTGTATTTTTCGCTACTAAAATTCACTTCAGTAACTATACCTAGAGTTGCCTGACTACCTACGATTAGGGGAGTTAGATCAAAGGACCCATCGTCTTTTTTAACGTCATAAATATTATATCCAGAATTATTACGTGTTAAATTTAGTTTCGATCTTTTTATTAATTCCCTGTTTTCTTCTATTAAAGTGTCAAGTAGCCTATAGATTTCACCTTCGAACGAAGAAAGCCCTAATTTTTTATTAAGTTCTTTTTTACTTAATCTCTGAGTATCAATAATTTCTCCGTTCGCCAACACAACTCTTAGTCCTTTCACGAAATTAACAATTGGGCCATATTTATGAGATTTTGGACCACTTACATTATTGGCAATTGCCCCACCAACTGTTGAGTATTCTATTGAAGATGGATAGGCTGGAATAAATAGTCCATGTGTTTGAAGAGCCTGTTGAAGTTTACCAAAGTTAGTGCCTGCCTCAACAGATAAATCACCGCTTTTGGAATCTAATTCTAAAATTTGATGTAAATGTGCCGGGAAAACAATTATAATTCCTGTCCCTAAAGCCCCACCGGTAGTATCAGTGCCCGAACCTCTTGCCGTAATTGGAAATATCCTATTCCTCTGCGCAAGTTGCCAAGAAAATCTTGCTACCTTTCTTATATCATTTTCGTTTCTTGGGTAAACTATTACCGCGGGGGGGATATTGAAGATAGAAGAATCCTTCGAAAAATAATCCCTCGCATCGGCAGAAAACATAACTTCCCCAGTTAGATGCTCCTGTAGATAATGGGCAATTTTACTCATACTCAAAATGTCCTTTGTTTAGAAGATAATTTAATAATAGCATAACCTTATAAGAAAGCTAAGGTTTGTTTTTATTTTTTCTGACCTCAAAAAGTTAGCATATAAGCCCTAAAAACATTAAATCTGTTAACCTACAATAGAGGCCTATCCCAAAGTTCTTTTGACGATCATCCAAAAAATAACTAAACTATCTCTAATCTGTTGGACAATTTGAGGAAGTACGACTCAGCTCGTTTTACTAAGCTCTAAATAACAGCCCAATTAAATAACCTGCTATCGCTGCTCCCATACCAATTGTTACCATCTGTAGGATACCTTTTAATGGGTTACCTAATGTCATTCTAGCTTTGTAAACACCAACAGTTGCTAGAACAATGATTGCAAGAATTAAAGCCGCTATTAGGGCGACTTGAACTCCGAGGAAAAAGAATGGTATAAGTGGTAACATAGCACCGCTAAAAGTTGAGATACCTACAGTTAAACTGTAAACATAAACATCCCGTTTAATTACTGGCAATAGATCAAGCTCTTCTTTCATCATAGTATCTATCCAAAGTTCATGGTCTGACGTTATATGGTTAACAATGTCGTCAAGTAACTTACCACTAAAACCTTTAGCTGAATAAATATCTACTATCTCTTGGCGCTCTATTTCAGGTACTTCTTTAACCTCTTGAATTTCGCGAAGTCGCTCGGCTTCGTAATGTTCCCGATCTGCCATTTTTGATGTATAGGCCACTGCAGCCATAGACAGTGTTTCAGCCAAAATTGTGGCCAAACCACCCGCCACTATAATACGAGTAGATTTGGTTGAAGCAGCCAATCCAAGTAAAAGACCAAGTATACTAACTAAACCATCTTGACCACCAAGGATAACGTCAGCCAATCTATTATTTTTTTTGTGTGGTTCTTCGTGTTGCACAATTATTATAGTAACAGATTGTCTAATCCTAAACCATCATAATAGCTTATTTTTATATTTAGTAGTGGTGCGGGTAAGAGGATTTGAACCTCCATGACAAAAATGTCGCTAGCCCCTGAAGCTAGTGTGTCTACCAATTCCACCATACCCGCATAATTTCCTAGACTGTCTTTAATCGCTAACATAGCCCTTCAATATCTCCCATTTAGATACATCGTTGAATATCCCACTACTACTATTAATAAGCATGTTATCCATCCCCCTTACATGCCCATGACTAATAAATAGGACTCTAGGTTGGTAAAGACCAACTGCCGGAACATCTTTTTGCCAAGCCTCTAAAAGTCCTTTGTATTCAATAACTCGGAGTTTTGGGTTTAATCTTGTTCGACCTTCCTCGAGAGATAAATCAGCGTTTGGATTACTATATTCAGATAAATTTAAATGAGTTGTTGACTGAATTGATGCTTGAGATGAATCCCAGTAGACAAAAACATCTGGATCAATACCTATTGATATTCCATAAAGTATCGAATTGTATTGATGAGAATTAAGAACGTTATTAAATTCAGTAGAATCTAGAGGATCTAGAATTAAAACTACCCCTAATTTTGAGAAATCTTTCTTAATTTCTGACGCAACTTTCAGATATTCTGAGTTATAGCTTGGAACAACCAAATTAAAGCTAAGCTCTTGATTATTTTTTTCTCTAATACCTTTTTTATTTAAGACCCAACCATCTGAAGATAGAATACTTTGCGCATTTTTTAAATTATATGATGCTTGATGATAAGCATAATTATAGGCTAACTGTCCTTCTAAAAGTGGTTCGTTAACGGCATGAGTTGTATAACCCAAGCTCTGAATTATCTTATTAACATCTATACTTTGTAAAAGTGCCGAACGGACTTGTTGATCAGCCAAAATACCGGAAGATGTTTTAAAAAACAAATAAACTCCTGAAGTTAAAATGAAATTATATATTTTTAGGTTAGAGACCTTTTGAATACTTTGCGGTATACTATTTAACCCAATTACGGCATTTAAGTTACCTCCAACAAAATCATTAATCAAATCCTGTTTATTTGCATAGGCAATTATACTAAAACTCCCCAATTTAGGATCTCCCTGCCAATAATGGCTAAATGGACTCAATCTAATATTTACGATTGCATTAGTTGGAGAATTGCCAATAATGGAAATTGTTTGCCACCTAAAGGGTCCAGAACCAATCGGATTAGTGGTATTAAAAGAAGCTGATCGAAGTTCTGAAGGGGACACATTGGCTAATAAATGATAAGGCAAAATACCTGTCGTTAATTGTTCCGGAAAGGAGGCTAAGGCATCGGGTAGACTAAACTGGACCGTATATTTCCCAAGAGCTTTAATTTTGATCCCCCACCAACTTGAAAATAGGGGAGATTGAGCATTTGGGTTTTGAATTGTTGTATAAGTAAAAACTACATCCTGGGATGTTATTGGATAATTATCCTGCCAAATCAATCCTTTCTTTAAATGAACTGTGTAAACATTGCCTAAATTATTAACAGAATAACTAGAAGCAAGTGCAGGTATTAATTGATTTTTATCATTGTAGCTAAATAGAGGAGCAAAAATTAATCTAGAAATTGCACTATCAAATTCTGAACTAGCATAAATTGGATTTACCGTCGAAAATGTTCCTAAAATACCGACACTATAACTTCCCCCCGGCAAATAACTAAGTGTCTGATAATAATCTCTTAATAAATAGGTTTGGGTTGATAAAACAACAATCATAATAATAACCAAAAATAGCCAACTACTAATTAGTCTCGATCCAGTAAATAGCTTCCCAATTTTTTTGAAAAAATATTTATCTAAAGCTCTCTCAATAATAGGATTAAGCGCATAAAGATTACTTAGTTGACTATTCAGTTTTCTATCCAACTTTTTTAAAAGTCGATTTATCTTCATTAGCTTTTTAGATTATTTTTGAATTACACCTAAAACTAAGGACATACAAAAAATTATTGCAGTAATTATTGTAAACTGGAAAATAGTCTTATCTGTCCCTCTTCTAGTTGTATTCACTTCCCCCGAACTACCTAAACCTGCACCCAGGGAAGCACCCCTTGTCTGAACCAATATTAATAGTGTCATCAAGATAACTGATCCGATAGTTATATAATTAAAAACATTCATAGCTTATCTCTCCAATATAGTTACTACTAAATAGTTTACCAGGCCAATGACCATACCTGCAAATATTGCTACCCAAAAATTTGCTAAATGAAGTGGTGTATACAATTTTGAAGCTAAAAATACAGTTATTCCATTAACTATAATCATAAACAAACCAAGGCTAAAAACTATAGCAGGCAAAGATAAAAGTACCAGAATTGGTTTCAAGAATGTATTAATAATTGCCAGAACTAGACCTCCAATAATAATATCAATGGTCCTATCCTGAAATGTAATTGAGTTAGCTAAAAATCCAGAAGTTATAAATAAACCCAATGAACAAACAAGCCAACGAACTAAGAAACGAACTAAAGGATTCTTCATCTAGCATAAATTCTAACATAAAAAGTAAGTAGTTTATCTTAAAATTTTTGAACCTTTTTTAGTGATTAAGATATCGTCTTCAAATCTTACCCCTATTCCTTCGGTGGGGAGATAGATACCTGGTTCAATTGTTATCACCATATTAGGAGTTAAATTAATAGAGTAATCTGCAAAATCGTGAACATCTAAACCCAATGAATGAGTAACTGCATGTGGATAATACTTATTGACTAAACTAAATTGCTTATTAGTTAATATTTTTAAATTAATAAGTTCCCTAAAAATAAGCTTTCTACTAAATGCTTCAATATCTTTAAAACTTTTCCCAGGCTCTAAAAAATTAATCAACTGAGCCTGAACTCTTAAGACAGCTGCCTGAACTTCTTTTTCTCTTTTAGTTACTCTACCTACTGGAATAGTCCTGGATATGTCCGAAGCATATTTATGATAAAAACAGCCAACGTCCAACAAGAGAAGTTTGTTTTTTAAAATATCACTATTTGATTTATTAAAATGGATTATCGTACTATCTCTTCCTGAGGCAATGATGGGATCAAAACTATATCCATCTGACCCATCCTTCAAGAGATTGATTCTAAGATCTTTCGATATTTGATCCGAACTAACATATTTCTGAAGGTTCTGTTCAATTTTAGCAATACTATCTATAGTTATTTTTGAGGCTTTATTAATTAATTTAATTTCTTTGGGTGATTTAACCATTCTCAGCCTAGCAACTCCTTGGGACAGGTTATTAATAGAAATATCTGGTTTAATTCGTTTTAAATAGCTTATTAGAGTAAGATGGTTCTGTTGATTTAATCTGGTCAAATATTTTAGTTTTGGATATATGACAGTTCCCACTTTAGGATTTTTACTAAAAATCTGCTTTAATCGTTCTACTGCTTTGGATTGATCGAGTACATCGAAAATCCCGCTTACTCTTTGAATTTGTTCTTTATCCAAAAAACCATCAAAAATTTGTTGATATTTGTTTTGTTTTGGCAAAATGATAAATTGAGTAGTTTTACTAAAAACTAGAATTAGATCGGCTAAATCTAGGCCACAAAAATACCAGAAATTATTGTCCTGGTGGAATGGATAATTTTGATCAAGACTCTTTTGAACATGACTATTCCCTGAAAGTATAATTATATGATCTGGATATAGGTCAAGAAGACGATGACGGTTTTTTTCAAAAAAATCTGCTTTCAATAAAGCTTCCATCTTATTAAAATATACTCTATATGCGATTCAATCAATCTAAAGAGCTAAAAAATAAAAAAATAGGCTTAATAACAAGCATTTCTTTTGCTGTCGGTGCAATGATTGGTGGTGGAGTATTCGTGTTAAGTGGACTTGCCCTGAAACAAACTGGTGCATCAGCTATTCTGTCGTTTCTAATAGCTGGCATTATGGTTTTATTCTCAGCCATTTCTTTTGCTAAAATATCTTCTCAAAAAGGTGATCAACATTATTCGGGATATGCTATTGTTGGAAAAGTCCTAAAAAGTCATATTTGGACTTTTTTGGTCTCTTGGAGTTTTTATCTGGCTGGAATTATTGGAGCGGCCTTTGTGCTTAATGCTTTTGGGCTATATTTAAGCAATTTTCTATTTCATAATAACCAAACCATTATTTGGGCCATTTTGGCTGGTCTAATTTTAACTTTTGTAAACTTAGGCCCTGCTAGTGAGATTGGACGGATTGAAACATTATTAGTAAGCCTAAAAGTAGCTGTCTTAATCTTGCTGATTGGATTTGGATTTGCTAATTTTCACTTAGCTTATCTTCACCCATTTGCCGTACATGGACAAACCCAGATTTTAACAACAAGTGCATTCTTGTTTATTGCTTTTTTGGGATTTAACGTAATAACCAATATTGCATCAGAAATAAAAAAACCAACCAAAACTATTCCTCTTGCCATTATCTCAAGTATGTTTATTGTAACTGTTATCTACGTTGGGGTAATCATTGCTCTAATATCTGCCCATATCCATACTTATAACGAAGCAAGCGTTGGTGTAGCGGCCAAAAACTTAATTGGTCCAATAGGAGAATTTCTGATCGTTCTAGCTGCTCTTATCAGTACTTTATCTTCAGCAAACGCAAACATATTGGGTTCATCCGAAATAATGGTAAGGATGGCTTTAGATAAAGAAGTACCTACTTCATTTGCCAAACAACATAAAGGACACCCCATCTATAGTGTTCTTTTTGGGGGTGTTTTATATACCATTTTAATCCTAACCAAAAAGACTGATGCCGTTATCGGTCTTGCCAATATAACTGCTATATTTGGACTAATAATAGTAAATATTGCAGCTCTTAAACTCTATTTAGATGCAAAACAAAAATTAAAGGCACTTATCCCCATAGGAGGATCAATTTTTGGAATAATTCAATTTTTGTTCATGCCCTTTTTAAATGTTTTAATCGGATTTTCAATAATTCTCTTAGGATTAGTCATCTACAGATTTAGAGACAAACTACATAGTCATGTTCTTCATCAAGAATTGATTAAAATATATACCGAAATTAGTGGCCCACTCTCTAGGAGCTTAAAGAGAAATTAGATTTTGTTTTTTAATAAACTATGGTAGGTTATCGCAAAACGATGCGACTCGTCACGAATTCTCTGAATTAATTTAATCAAATTAGTATTTAAGTCCAAATCAATAACTATAAATTTTTCTGTCTCAGTCATGTAACCATTAAGGAACGATAAATATTTTAAATTAAGATTTAGATTCGAACCATATTTAGAAACAACAATTTGTTCTCTCTTCTTAGCAATTCCAATCATAGGTATAGTCAAATTGAAACTATCCCTTGCCTTTATAGCCGATTCAAGCTGACCTTTGCCACCATCTATAATAATTAAATCTGGCCAGCCAAAATCTATAAGATGTGTTTTAGTTAAGCGTCTTTTGAGGGTTTGGTAAATATTATAAAAATCGTTATTTTGATCAATTTTGATTTTGAACCTTCTATATTCTTTGGGAGTTGAAACACCATTAATAAAAACAACCATTGAGGCAACCACATTGGTACCGGACATATGCGAAACATCAATTCCCTCGATTCTTTTTGGTATTTTTTTAAAACTAAATAATTGCCTTAGTTCATCTAAAGCATAGTCTTTGGAAATGTCAATGTACTCCTTGTCGCTAAAAATAATCTTTTGGTCCAAGGCTTTTAGGGAAAATAACTTATTTCGATAGATTATTGCTTCTTCATAATTTTGATTTTTGGTAGCTTGATCCATTTTTTTAGTAAATAAATCAATAACTGCTTTTTTGTTGCCTCGGATGATTTTAATTAAATATCTTAGGTTTTTGCGGTACTCTTCCTCAGTGGTCTTACCCTCTTCAAGTCCGGGTTCAAGACCCAAATGATAATCCAAACTAACCCTTTTTCGATTTCTATTTTTAGAAGAATCATAGAATGGGATAATCTGACGCAAACTTCGAAGTGCTTTTCGAATCGGAAGAACACTTAAATAGGGGCCGAAATAGTTAGCCTTATCATCAAGAACTTGGCGAACTATACTAACACTAGGATATGCGGAGTAAAGATTTATTCGAATATAACATAAAGATTTATTGTCTCGAAGTAAAATATTATATTTTGGCTTATATCGTTTAATCATCTCCGATTCTAAGAAAAGAGCATCTATTTCAGAATCTAAGACAATAAAACTCAAAGAACTTATATTTTTAACTAACTGTTTGGTTTTTAAATCTTTTAACGATGAATAAAAGTACTGATTTACTCTTCTTTTTAAATTAGCTGCCTTCCCAATATAGATTATTTTTCGATTATTATCTAAAAAAAAATAAATACCCGGTTCTGATGGGAGATTTTTAATTTCGTCTTTTGATAAGGAATTCATTTGGATAACTAATCTCTATCCTTTTTCGATCAATATTAATAGCACAATTACAGATAAAATTAATAATAAACTAATTACAATAAAATCAATTAATTTAGGAACCGCCCCCTTGGTTGTTCTTGGTGACGTTCTTGATTCTTGTTTTAGAATTGAACTTGAGCTTGTTTTGACAACTTTTTGGTCATCCCAAGATATACCCTTTATTTTTATAAGTTTGTCTATGTTGATCTTTTCTGGCCGATAATCTCCTAAATCAACTCCTCTATCTCGCAACAAAGGGTCTCTTTCGAAATCTATTTCCTTTTGAATCAATTCTTTTTTTAAAACTGCTTTTATGTCCATTCCCCTAAAATAGGCTTCCACTATTCTCCTTAAACCTTTTTCGGAAATTAAACGTTTTAAATATAACTTTTTTATCGATATTTTGTCGATCTCTATCTTAGAAGCAACATTAAGTATTTCTTTAGTACCTAGTTTTTGAATAATTTTTTTCTTGGTATCAATCTTATCTTCTGGAACAGACTCTGGGCTTACTTTTTTTGATTTTTCTATTTCTTTCTGGGCTAGATGTTCTGTTTTTAGCTTTTGATAAATTATTGGCATTTCAGCCTTCTTAACCACATTCATATCTTTAGATAATTGACGTATTTTTTGTTCATTAGTTAAAATATTTTCTGTTAGCTTAAAAACTCGTTGATTAAGCCTTTCTTTTAATTGATGGTCTATTGATTTATTTTTAAGCCGTGGTTCTCTCCTTTGAAATAAACTTTCAACTAGCAGTGTAGACAAAGTTAAACTTTTAGATTTTGAATTTGGCTTCTGATCCTTATTGGTAACAGTAGTTGAGGGATTATCTATTGACTCTCTTGGATAAATAGATGGATTTGACTGTTTTGAAAAATTGCCTTTGTCTTGTAACTTAGGGGCATATTTTTTAGATTGAGTATAACTATCACTGAAAGACGATTGAGTAATTAATGATTGGACATCTTGCTGATGCTTTTTGTCAATGTCCAAAATATCAATTGTTTTTAAAAAAGCTTCATTGGCTTCCCCCGATATAACAACACTTTCTAAATAGCTTTGAGCAGCTAAATCTTCAATTAAAAGCTGACTATTTGAGCTCCGGTCTATTTCCCTAATTCTATCTTGGGCTATAACCTTAGAAAGATCATTAACTTCTGCTTCGTTTAATTCCTCCAGTATGGCTTGTTCTTCCAGTTCAGGTGCTTTATCTGCCCTAAAAAGTTGATCTAAAAATGAATGCTCATTTTTTTCAATTTGGATTTGGTCTTTGTTTGGGGTTTCCTTTACAAATACGGCTACTTTAGGAAAATCCTGATCTTCCTCATCCTCATCTTCTTCGTTCTTGAATCTCGGATCATTCTCCATCAATTATCCTTGCACTAAACCTTTATTAGAAAACCAATAAACTTATTTATTTTCTTCGGTTTGGTTTTCACTCTCAGTTGATACAGCCTCATCTTGGTTTTCAGCTGGTGCTTGCTCTTCTTCTGTCTCTCCTCCCACTGCATCATTAGATGCTGCCACAGCACTAGGTTCAAATACAGCTGCAACCTGAAAATCTTGGTCCTCGATCAGACTAACTCCCTCAGGTAGAATTAATTCTGAAGCTTTAATATGATCACCGATATTAACCAATTTTTCGGCATCATAATAGATAACGTCCGGTATGTTTTTAGGAATTGCTTCAACCTTAACGCTTTCTGCCTGATTAAGAACCAGCAAGCCCGCTCTTTCTGCTGGAGACGATTCATTCCCCTGATCATATTTGGGGTGTATTGGTACTTCTGCTTCAACAGTCTGATCTTCCCTAACAGAATTTAGTACTAAATGGGTGATTGCTTGATGCTTATTTTCAATATGAACATCCTTAATTAGAGCAGTATATTGATTACTACCCACTTTAACAATAATGGGGTGATGTTTTCCGGCTAGTCCGTAAACTCTATTGACCTCTTTGGCTTCGCCTTGGACAATAATAGAGTCTAGTCCATGGTTATGGATAACGGCTGGAATTAACCCTTTTTTCCGTAAATGTTTAACTTTTTTGCCCAAAATATCTCTTTTCTCTAATTCTAGGACGATCTGATCAGATGACATTAAATAATTCTCCTTAGATAAAGTTTAATTTTCTTTAACTTGGATTATATCAGATTAATTTCAATTAGTTAAGTCATACTTGAATCATATATAATAAATTGAATGTTTAACGTCACCCACCTGATCCAATCTGGAGGTTTGTATATTCTAGCTTTGTTTTTATTTGCAGAGGTTGGATTATTTCTAGGATTCTTTCTCCCGGGAGATACTTTATTGATTGCGGCAGGAATCTATGCGATGCAAGGAAAAATGAATTTAATTGCCGTCATTATTGTCGGAGCGATAGCAGCTAGTGCTGGAGATAGTACTTCATTTTGGATTGGAAGGAAAATAGGGAGAAAAATATTTCAAAAAGAAGACAATATTTTGTTTGATCCTAAACATATCAAAAGAGCCGATCAATTCTACGAAAAATACGGGAATAAGACTATTTTAATTGCCCATTTCTTGCCTATTATACGAACATTTAATCCATTAGTCGCAGGAGTAGCTAAGTTAAAATATAAAAAGTATTTAGTACTTGACTTAATTGGTGATAGTGCCTGGGCAATCGTAATTACATTGGTTGGATATTATATTGGAAGTAGAATCCCAAATGTTGACCATTATATTTTGATCGTTGTCGCACTAGTTGTAGCCCTTTCCGCAGGTCCAACTATTATTCATTTGACCCTAAGACATATCAAGATAAGGAACAAAAATAAAAAGATAGATTCAAATTAAATGGCTTTTTAGAAATTGGGCAGTATATGAATTTTGGTTAATTATCTGTTCCGGAGTTCCCTGGGCTACAATTTGACCTCCAGAGTTTCCCCCATCGGGTCCAATATCTATAATATGATCAGCATTTTTAATAACATCTAAATTATGTTCAATAACAATTACACTGTTTCCGGCATCGACTAATTGATGAAGTATTCTAATCAACCTGGATACATCTTCAAAGTGGAGTCCAGTTGTTGGCTCATCCAAAATATATAAAGTCCTACCAGTAGGTCGGCGTGAAAGTTCAGTAGAAAGCTTTACCCTTTGAGCTTCACCGCCACTTAGAGTTGTAGCGGGTTGTCCCAATTTAATGTATCCTAGGCCGACGTCTTGTAAGGTCTGAAGTTTTCGGCTAATAATCGGAATATTTTCAAAAAATGCTAGAGCTTGTTCAATTGTCATATCTAAAATTTGGCTAATATTTTTAGCTTTATATAAAATCTCTAAGGCTTCTTTGTTATATCTTCTACCATGGCAAACTTCGCAACTCACATAAACATCTGGCAAAAAATGCATTTCTATTTTAATAATTCCATCTCCCTTACAATTTTCACATCTCCCTCCAACTACATTAAAACTAAATCTACCAGGATTGTAGCCTCGTATTTTAGCCTCAGGTACAGAGGCAAACAATTCTCGGATCGGGGTAAATAGTCCAGTATATGTTGCAGGATTAGACCGGGGAGTTCGGCCAATTGCCTCTTGATCAATAATAATAGCCTTATCCAAGTTTTTGACACCCAATATATCTTTAAATTTACCTGGAACTAAGGAAGCTCTATGTAATTGAACTAATAATTCTCTAGCTAAAATGTCGTTAATAAGGCTAGACTTTCCAGATCCAGAAACACCAGTCACAACAACTAACTCATTGAGAGGTATACTAACATTAATATTTTTTAGATTGTTTTGGGAAGCCCCAATAATCTGAATTGTTTTATTATTCCCAGTTCTTCTTTTTTGGGGTACGGGAATCTTTTTTTCCTTGGTTAAATATTTTGCTGTTATACTTTTGTTTTCTTTTTCAACTTCTTGGGGAGTACCAAAAGCAACTACATGTCCACCATGAATTCCAGCTCCTGGACCAATATCTATAAGATAATCTGCGGTTCTTATAGTATCCTCGTCGTGTTCAACCACAATCACGCTATTACCTAGATCTCTTAAATGTTTTAAAGTTTTTATTAATTTCTGGTTATCTCTTTGATGTAGCCCAATTGATGGTTCATCTAAAACATATAAAACTCCCATCAGTCCTGATCCAATTTGAGTTGCTAGCCTAATCCTTTGTGCTTCACCACCACTTAGAGTATTGGCACTTCGGAGTAGTGTTAAATAATTAAGCCCAACATCTATTAAAAAATTAAGTCTGGCGTCTATCTCTTTTAAGATTTGACTACCAATATTTAGTTCTTTGTCGGATAATTTTAGATTTACAAACCAGTCTAAAGCCTCTTCAATATCCATCTGACAAATATCCATAATAGATTTTTGGTTTATTTTAACCGCCAAAACTTCTGGTCTTAACCTTAAACCCAAACATGCGTGACAAGGTTTTTGATGCATATATTTTTCAATATCTTTGCGGATAAAATCACTCTCTGTTTCATTGTATCTTTTTTGGAGATCATTGATTACCCCGTTATATTTAACTTCAACTACTCTATCTCGGCCGATACTAATTGGATATTTTTCTTCGGCAGTCCCAAAAAGAATTCTTTTAATATTTTCTGGAGATATTTCGGATAATTCTTGATGAAGACTAAATTTATATTTATTGGCTAAGGCTTCAAGTTTTTTAAGATACCATAAATCTGGTCTAATTCTATTATATGGTCTAATTGCACCCTCAGCTAAAGTTAAATTTCCGTTTGGGATTACAAGTTCTGGATCAATTTCTTGTCGATATCCTAGACCAGTACATACCGGACATGCTCCCTGAGGAGAATTAAAGCTAAATGATCGAGGTTCAAGTTCCGGAATTTTAATTTCTGGATGTTTTAAACAACCATAGAGTAATGAAAACTTTTCAATTTTATTTTGATCATAATCCATGATAGCAATTTGGTTTTCCGAGAAACTAAGTGCTTGTTCGATAGCTTGGGATAATCTTAAACTGTCATTTTCCAAAACTACAATCCGATCTATAACTATAAAAATATTGTGCCTAATATTTTTATCTAAGTCAGGAAACTCATCTAATTCATAAATAGTACCATCAACTAATGCTCTTCCGTATCCTGCCTTACTGTATTGGCTAGGAATATGTTCAAAAGCGCCCTTTTTGTCTTCAACTATTGGGGCTAAAATTAGAATTTTTTTGTCAAGATACGATACAGAAATTTCTGAAATAATGTCTTCTTTGCTTTTTTTAAATACAGGACTCTGGTCAATTGGACAATGGGGCACTCCGATCCGAGCAAATAAAAGACGTAAATAGTCATAAATCTCTGTAACGGTTGCAACTGTAGAACGTGGGTTTCTGGAGCTAGATTTTTGATCAATACTTATTGCCGGACTAAGTCCATCAATTTGATCAACATCCGGTTTTTCCATAATTCCCAAAAACTGGCGGGCATACGAACTTAAACTTTCAACGTATCTCCTTTGGCCTTCAGCGTAAACAGTATCAAAGGCTAATGAAGACTTTCCTGAACCACTTAATCCCGTAATTACCACCAACTTGTTTCTAGGAATTACTAAATCAATATTTTTAAGATTATGTTCTCTAGCACCGCGAATTACAATTTGATCTGCCAAAACATACCTTTCATAAATTTTAAGTTTATAAAGTATACTCCAAAATAGCTGTTTTGGCTAGTATCAATATAAACCCATCGAAAGTAAGAGAGAGTATTAGGTCTAATATAGGGCCACTATAATTATTGTATTTTGTCACCATATTGACTCAGTTGCTATTTTATAGTATTATCTTTATTGTTCATTTATTGGAGGATTGGGGGATCATGCAAACATTTTTCGTATTAGGTCTAATACCAGGGACAAACATTCAAATAAATTTTGATGCTGTTCTGGTAATGTTTCTTCTATTTATCTTGACCTTGTTCAGTCTTTATCTTAAGAAAATAAATAGAGAATCTACAGCTAATAGCCAAAAACCAATCAGAGTAATTTTAGATGCTAAACTCTTACATAAAAAAATCAACTAACTAGAACTTAATAATCTGGTCCACTTCTGGACCAATCTGGATAATGTCTCCAGCTTTTACTTTCTTAGTTTTTAAGGCCCCTATAATCCCCTGTTTTAAGAGGATGTTTTTTAATCTTATTACTGCTTCAGAATCATTAAAATCTGTCCTGTATCCGAATTTATTTATTTTATTTCCAGTGATTATAAATCTATCTTTTTTCTTAAGTATTTTAAAGCTATTATCCTGATTAGTTCGATGCGTTATAACTGGGATTTTGTTTTTAATTATTTTTGTTTGTTCAACTCGTTTATTTTCTAATTGAGCAATCTCTCGTTTTAAAAGGTCTAGGTTAAATCCAGATTTTGCAGATATTGGGACAATTTTGGGATTGTTTCCTATTTCTTTTTTTAGATTAGCAATAATATAATCTATCTCTTCTTCCGAAAATCCTTCTACTTTATTTAGGACGATTATCTCTTTTAATTTAGCTAGTTTTTTACTATAGGAAATAAGCTCATTCCGGATAACCTTATAATCATTAACTAGATTATTGCTATAAATATCGATTAAGTGAAGTAATGAATTAGTCCGTTCGATGTGTTTTAAAAAATCTATTCCTAATCCCTTGCCATGTGAGGCACCTTCAATTAGTCCTGGAATGTCTGCCAACAAAACACTCTTTTTATTGTCTAGGTCAAGAACACCTAAATTCGGAGTTATGGTCGTAAAAGGATAATCTGCGATCAATGGGCGAGCATTACTTAGTCTGGAAAGGAGAGTAGATTTGCCAGCATTTGGAAGGCCAATTAACCCAATATCTGCAATCAGTTTAAGTTCTAAAATAGCATCTATTTCTTGGCCAGGCTCACCTTTTTCGGCAAAGTTTGGAGCTTGTCTCGTTGATGACACAAAATGAGCATTGCCAAAACCACCCCTACCACCTAATCCAATAATTTCTGTTTGTCCTAACTTAGTTAGGTCGGCAATTTGTTGATGATTTGAATCTAATACTAAAGTGCCCTGGGGTACCTTAACGACTAGATCTTGACCATTCTTACCATGTCTTTTGTTCTTGCCACCTTCCTGACCATTACCTGCCCTAAGTTCCTTTTGAAACCTAAAGTTCATTAGGGTATCAATATTTGAGCTAACCTCAAATATTATATTTCCACCATTACCACCATCTCCACCATCAGGCCCCCCCTTATTAACAAACTTTTCATGTCGAAAGCTTTTATGACCATTTCCACCATTTCCAGCAATTAATTTAATCTCGACTTTATCTATAAAATTCATACCCAGTCATCCCCTAAGCTATTGATATAATTAATGAGTAATATAATTTTGGAAAGTACTTGCAGGTACCCAACCACTATACCCAACCTTGTCAAAACCTCTTAATCCGTTCATATCCTTATATTTAATCATATTTCCGCTTACGGCCGTAACTATAGCCACATGACCTTGGTTACCATAATAACCTGGGACCCAATCATCTTGAGCTATAGCTCCTACGGTAGGAGTGGTTTGGCTTACTTTCCATCCAGAAAGTTGCGCATAATAGGCCCAGGTACCTGCATTACCCCAATTATCTGGAACTGCTATTTGGGTAGCAACGTACCATGTACAATATCCCCAATCATACCCATTAAATCCGTAGCTTGGACCACCCCAGCCATAGTTTAATTGAGTAGCACTCGGTAAAGATCCATTAGGGATTAATAATTTTTCTCCAACATATATACCCTTTAGTTGCGCATCGTTATAGGCAATTAAATTACTTTGTGAAATATTAAACTTTGAAGCAATTGAAGCAATAGTATCACCACTTTTAACAATATAAACTAGTCCATTCATTGGGGGAATATTTAGTGTCTGTCCAGGAGTTAATGAGCTAAATATGGTTAATCCATTCGATCCTGCAATGCTCTGAGAATTAACACCAAACTTTATTGCTAAAGAAGCTAGAGTATCACCTGGTTGAACTCGATAAGTAGTAATGTTCTTGTTCGACTTTAGAGAGGTTTCAATAACTTGGTTTTTACTGATAATATTATTGGATACTTCATCCATTGACACTTGGGCATTTTGGGATTCAGCCTGGTTAGAAATAGCGGTTGTTTCAGGCAAGTTTGACACTTGAGCAACAGTTAGGGCAATATTGGCAGACGCAAGCTGGTCAAGAGGGTTTCCTATCAGGGATCCTGGGGACGAAAAAGAACTAGAAACGCTCTTATTAAATTGATTAGCTATGATAAAAATTGCTAGAAATACAATAATTAGAACATTTATTAGAATTATACTTAAATGATTAATTTTTCTTCTAGTTTTAGCTTTATTAAGCCTTTCTTTAGCCTCTTGAAGTATCTCTTTATCCCCAAGCATAAACCTCAAGCCTTTAGATTGTAAAAGCTTTGGGGTCTTTAACTCTACCGATTTAATACTCGAAGCGAATATTTTATTCATTGATCTTACGCTAGTCGGAAATCATTCTTCAAAAACAGTTATTAACAATGATTTCTTGATCTCATTTTAGCAAAAACATAACAATAATTCAATCAAATTACTTTTTCCCAAGGTAAATTATTTTTCCCAAAATGTCCATAGCAAGAAGTTAAGTGATAAATTGGTCTTTTAAGATTTAATTCCCTAATAATTCCATTAACGGAAGTGTCTATTAGGTTTTCACTAAATTTTTTTAATTTATTTAGATCAACTTTTTGATCAAAGGTATTAAAACTTAACATCAATGGTCGGCTTTGACCAATTACATAAGCTAATCCTACTTCGCATTGCTTGGCTAAGCCACTGGCTACAATATTTTTGGCAATATATCTAGCCGCATATGCCCCCGAACGATCAACTTTACTTGGATCTTTTCCGCTAAAAGCCCCTCCCCCCACACGAGCATATCCACCATAACCATCAACAACAATTTTACGACCAGTAAGCCCAGCATCACTTGTTGGACCAGGTATATGCCAAACACCTGTTCCATTAACAACCATGTCTTTGTCTTGTTGGGGTAACTTTAACCTAAATTTAGCCAAAACTGGTTCAAACACTTCCTTAATGACAGTCCGACGAACTAGCTGATGATCAACATCTTCGCTATGAGCAACAGCTGCCACTAATTTTAGAACCTCAACCTTATTTTTAGCTAGTCCTAGAGTTACTTGGGCTTTGCCGTCTGGTCTTAACCATTTGATGGTTTTATTTATACGAAGCTGATCAATTTTTTGAACAAGCTGATGGGCAAGAACGATAGGAAGAGGCATTAATGAGTCTGTTTGAGAGATTGCATATCCAAACATCATACCCTGATCTCCAGCACCCCCTTCATCTACTCCTAAAGATATATCTGGGGATTGTTGGTGAAGATAATTTGAAAAATGAGATTTAGAACTAAATCCCCAATCTGGGTTAGTATATCCAAGCTCTTCAATTGTTTTTAGGGTTAAGCTTTTAAAATCTACGTTAGCCCGAGATTTAATTTCTCCAAATAGGCTAATCTGATTATTCCCAACCACACATTCAATACCGCTTTTGGAATCAGGATCTTGAGCAATTAAAGCATCGAGAATGGTATCACTGATACGGTCACATATTTTGTCTGGATGACCAGCACAGACAGATTCAGAAGTAAATATATTTTGTTGAGTTTGCATAAAAAAATCCTTTCCATATTTTTGGGAAAGGATTACAAATATCTTCCCCAAGTATTGTGGGCTAGATG
>JAJZWY010000008.1 GCA_021846445.1 bacterium | reverse complement strand
AGTCCGAGAAGTCAGAGACTTAATAGCAGAAAGCTATACTGAAACCAACTTTGCATTTGGGGCTTGATTAGCTAGTTTCTTATCGAACGTCCATAAAGGTTCAGCATCGTTGAGCAGCGCGTACACAGATAAGCAACAATCCTCGAAAGACAATCCACTATGCTTAACATACAAAGGCATAGCTCTATCAAAAAGAACCCGATTACAGTTTATTTCTTTTAATTTCATGAGACCTTCCACTGCTTCGATAGTTTGTAAACGACTAAACCCGTAATAACGGTCTAGCACAAACACCAACTCGATTATCGCCGTGTCAGCAACGGCGAATTGATTGGTGGTTTGGTTCAATAGTTCCTTTATGGCAGTGTGTTGCTCAACTATGTCATTAAGCAATAAACGTAGTAAAGCATTAGTATCGAATGAGCCGGTATAGTTTGCCATAATTTATCTCGACCTATTAGCTTGGTAAAATGTATCTGCGTCGACGAGAGGTTTTACACCAGATTTAATATACCCAGTCAACTTTTTGCTAAGCTCGTCTACGTTTATAGGCTTAGATATTACTAGTTCATTTTTATTTTCGTTAAAATTTATATGAAGCACACCACCCTTATCTAGTCCTAGTTTACGTCTAACTGGTGCCGGTATAGTAGTCTGGCCCTTGCTAGTAATAGTAATCATATCTTTCATATTCATTACTATAGCAAAGTTTGTTACTAAATACAATAGGTAATGAGTATTAATTCATGTATTACTACAAAGCGCCTGCTTGCATTAGCAGGATTAGAACCAATTCTCATCTGTCAATAACCACGGTCTGTAAGAATACCAAAAATGTCAGAACGTGTATGAATCTGTATTAGAAACTAAATTCCCATATGGTACACCGTAGTCCGAGAAGTCAGAAACTCTATTATTAATGATTCGGGCCTTGCTGTATCTGTTAGCTAGGTATTTTACTACTACCCCCTAGTCGTTCTCTCTATATTGTTAACTAATATTAAGAGTAGCCTATATTATTTGCTGTTGAATAGCCAATGATGACCATGTCTCTGTTATAAGCTTTACACCTTACACTTGCAGTTTCACGAAAGAATTTTGTTTACAGTGCTTTCAGCTAAAACTTTCATGGTATCGAAAATAGGTATATCATCACTTTTAGGTAGAAGTAGCTGTAAGTCTGTACAGGCTAAAGCCACGCAATCAACATTATGGGTAGTTAGTTCATTAACTACGGCCATAACTAATTCTCTATCTTGATTTAGATGTTGACCATCAATAAGCCTTTGAATAATCTTATCCATCTTTGCTCTTTGTAAGTCATCCGGAGATATAAAGGAAATCCCACGTTCTTTAAATTTTGTCTCATAGACATTATTAGCGACTGTAGCGGAGGTAGAAATAAGCCCTACCTTATTAAAGTCATTCTTCTTCAAATAATTAATAGTCTCCTCGACAATACTAAGAACAGGTATATTAACAGCCTTTCTTATTTCATCAATAAAAACGTGCAATGAGTTACATGGCATTACTATAAAATCTACACCAGTTTTCTCCAGTCTTTTAGCTTCACTAACTAAAAACGGTATGTAGCGTTCTTTGCCTGTGTTAGTAGCAATTAAGTCTCTCTCAATTTCAAACAGTAATGGAACACTTGAAATAACTATCAGAGGACGCTGTTCGCTGTTTAACTTTTGGCATTGGAAAATAACCTCCAAATAAAACTCAGAAGTTGTCTCTGGTCCTAGACCACCGATTACTCCAACGGATTTCATAGACTAATAATATCATAAATACCGATAACAGGGGTTAAAAAGCATATAGTTCACCCAAACAGGATTAGAAACGATTTCAATCTGTTAACTATTGAAGTATCAAATAACTATGGAGGTATCAGAATTAATCCATAATCTGTATTAGAGACTAAATTCCTGTGTGGTACACCCTGTAGGATTCGAACCTACGACCTCCTGTTCCGAAGACAGGCACTCTAATCCGCTGAGCTAAGGGTGCTCGTAATCTTATCTAAAGATTAGTATACTGTCCTTAACAAAATTATAAAAGGTTATAAATGACTGAATTCAAAACCCTTGAAGAAGTAGAAGATTATTTAACTACGTATTCTAATAATCAGAGATTACGAAGTGGTCCAAATAAATTAAACAAGACAAAAAGATTAATGAAGTTAGTTGAGAATCCTCAAAAGAAATTAAGGATTATTCATGTTGCTGGAACTTCTGGAAAAACTTCTACATCGACATATTTATCTAAATTACTGAGCTTAAACAATTTAAGTGTTGGATTAACCATATCTCCACATCTGGATATTCTTACTGAACGAGTTCAAATCAATAACATTCCACTTCCTACTAAAACGTTTCTAAAAGAATTCTCAATCTTTTTAGGTCTTATTAAAAAAAGTAAAGATGAATATGGATATTTTGAAATTCTTTTCGCTTTTGCACTTTACTATTTTCATAAAATAAAAGTAGATTATGTAATTGTAGAAACTGGGGTAGGTGGATTATTGGATTCAACTAACGTTATAACTAATGCAGATAAAGTAGTCACAATTACAGATATTGGGCTAGATCATACTAACCTATTAGGAAACACTATCTCTAAAATTGCTTATCAAAAGGTGGGGATAATGCATCACGACAATCACCTAATAATGTTTAAACAAAGTAATATTGTGATGCAAGTTATTGAGAGTTATTCAAAACAACAGGGTGGGTATATTCATTACGCAAAATATTTTAGATTGAACAGAAAAGATAAAACTTTATATAGTAGATTGGCTTACTATCAACAAAAAAATTGGATGTTAGCCTATAACGTCTTTAATTATTTAGCTAAAAGAGATGCATTTAAAATTCAAAACAAAGAAATAATCTCTAAAAGTTTAAAATATCAGATAAGTGGAAGAATGGATCTAATTGAACTAAAAAATAAAAAAATTCTTTTGGATGGGGCCCACAATAATCAAAAAATCAGAGCTCTCCTGAACAGTTTTAAAAAATTATATCCTAACCAAAAGGCAGTATTTTTAGTTGCTTTTAAAAAAGATAAAGATTTTAAAAAAATAATTAACCAAATGATACCTTATGCGTCTAAGATAATAATTACTCAGTTTAATTTTAAGTGGGATTATCATATTTTATCAGTTGATCCTAGAACTATTCAAAAATTCCTAATAAAAAGACAGTTTAGTAACTATTCAATTCAGATGGACCAAAAAAGAGCATTCCAGGAATTATTGAATGATCCTAATAATCTAAAAATAGTTACCGGATCACTTTATTTAATCTCTCAAATTAGAGCCCTTAATAATTATGCAGAGTAGTTTTTTCTCAATCAACTTATTTGAATGAGTTGTTTATAAGTTAGGTTATATGAAAACTCAAAGTGAATATTCCATATTGTTCTCTTAGGTGTTCTAAATGGAGTTCAAGCTAATCTACTCGACTTTCTTGATCGATTGGATTCTAGGTAAGCAACGTAGGGATAAAGATTCATTCAAAAGAAAGTTGCCAAGTAATGATCGGTTACTGAAGAGGAGTATTATTTCATTAATGCCTGTCATCACTGTGGTGGTAAGCTGGTAGATAAAGAAGGGCCCATCTGCACCAGTTCTGAGTTTTTGACATTTCTTGTACCGCTTTAGTTCTGTTTAACTATCTCTTCCGAGGATGTTATTATATGAGCATGAGTTCATGTAATTGTTGCACGCCAAACTCTGAGACTACCAAGCAGATTGAGAAGCTTGGCCCTTTAATCAAGGTTATCAGTGATGATAGTCGTCTTAAGATTCTCTGCGCTCTGCAATATGAAAGTCATTGCGTCTGTGAGCTTGAAGAACATACCAAATTATCCCAAAGCTTAGTATCTCACCATCTTAAAGATATCAAAGATGCGGGCTTGGCTATAGATAATAAACAAAGTCAACGGGTATATTATTCTCTAACTGATTATGGTAAGAAAATAATTGAGACCCTGCTAAGTATATAAAAGGCAAGGGAATTAAACTACTTGTCAGTGATTAACAAAGTAGCTAATTATTTTCTATTTGTTTTAATAGCTTCTTAATCCGATCAGTAATATCATTGCGAGCTTGGCGAAATTCTTTGATAGTTTCTGGGTCCTTTATTTGCCATTCCTGAAATTTACCTTTTGGAAATAGGGAGGGGTTTAGACAACCAAAAGATACAATTATATCAGCACTATTGAGATCTGAGTTGTTTAATTGTTTAGGGTGTAGGTTTTTGGTGGGCAAGCCTATTTCCCTTAGAGACTTAATAGTTAAAGGATCAATTTTATTTGCAGGGAATGGTCCGCCACTTACAGACTGCGATTGCCTAGCTAAATGATTAAATATAGCTTCAGCTAATTGACTTCGCTTTTTATTTTCAGTACAGGCAAAAACTACTTTGACCATATTTAAATTATAACCCTAGTCAATTTATTTTATTGATGTTTACTATCTGGTACCTAGTCTAAGCGTTAAGTTCTTGATTAACTTCTTTCAGCTCTTTTTCTAGGTGCTCTTTACGTGCTTCTAGACTTTCAGTAAACTTAGAACCTGAAGCACCGCATTTACCACCGCAATCACAAGGTTTCTTCTCAACCCTCTTATTCTCGCAACCACATGAATTTTTATCTGTTGAATTCATAACTACTCTTTCTTTATTAATTATTTAATATATATGAACATACATTCATATAGTAATCATTAACTTTTTGGTTGTCAAGAACAATTAATCTATTCTGGTGGTCAAAAGAGTAAAATATACGAATGACAGCAAAGCAGTTATTTAAATGCAAAGAACGCGGATCTCATTACGAAAACAGGGTGACTACTACGAAATGTGAAGCTTGGTGCAAAGAATATAAAAGCTCTAATTTAGAGATTACTAAGTTGTCTGTGGAGCGGAGTAAATTGTCTTCAAAATCTCGTTTCGTCCAATAATCTCACTGACAATTTCCTTATAGTTTGTTAGTAAATGGTTCACCAAGATGCTTATATTTATTTTGTAATTAATAGAATTTCTGATATTATCTAGTTAGAATGAACAATGAAACAGATAATCAAAATGTTGGTAATTATAGTTCGCTCCAGCCAATAGCCACTAAGGATGATCCTATACGTAAGATGGCAAAAATATCTCTTATAGTTTTTATTGTAAGCTTAGTTTTACTGGCTATATTTGGTATTTTTGACATTTGGGGTATTTTTGGCAATGATTCGGGCGATATTTTTGGAAAGATAGAAAGTTCGTTCGGTATATTAACAGGTGCTTCGTTCCTCTTAAACCTTGGACTTAGAATATTTACAGTCAAGAAGAAGTGAGTATCTAAGTAGATGCTATGAAGTGTGACTAGAGTTTCTTATCATTACAATATTACACTAACTGTTTCTATTTAGTGATTTCATTGACTAAAACTTTATAAATACAATTCCTTGGGATCACCATAACAGAATATGGTTCACCAAGATGCTTATATTTATTTTGTAATTAATAGAATTTCTGATATTATCTAGTTAGAATGAACAATGAAACAGATAATCAAAATGTTGGTAATTATAGTTCGCTCCAGCCAATAGCCACTAAGGATGATCCTATACGTAAGATGGCAAAAATATCTCTTATAGTTTTTATTGTAAGCTTAGTTTTACTGGCTATATTTGGTATTTTTGACATTTGGGGTATTTTTGGCAATGATTCGGGCGATATTTTTGGAAAGATAGAAAGTTCGTTCGGTATATTAACAGGTGCTTCGTTCCTCTTAAACCTTGGACTTAGAATATTTACAGTCAAGAAGAAGTGAGTATCTAAGTAGATGCTATGAAGTGTGACTAGAGTTTCTTATCATTACAATATTACACTAACTGTTTCTATTTAGTGATTTCATTGACTAAAACTTTATAAATACAATTCCTTGGGATCACCATAACAGAATATGGATATCCAAATTTTTGTGTAACATCATATTTGATTAATAAACTATAACTTAAGTTAAACCATTAAAGGATTATTTAATAATTTATCTATTAAACCGCTACCTTGATATTCTCTAGCCATATCTACCTCGTCAGCCAATGCTATAATTGATTGGTAACAATTCTTTCTAAATATATTAGGTGAGTGGCTTTATAGAGGACATAGTGCTAGTCGCACTAGATAATCTCCTTGCATTTATTTTAATTCATTTTATAGTAGTTAGATATGGAGACAATAAATCAAAGCAGTGAAGTCTTGACTACTCAATTTTTAGATTTAGGAAATAAAATATTAAAGTGTTATTACGATTTTCGGAAAATAACCTTAAAATCAGAAATATCAATATATTGGGCCTATTTTGGGTCTGATTTTAATTTAGAGATAGAAGCTTCTCCATCGTCTATCAATCAACAATTAAGAAAAATTACCAGAATGAGTTTTTTGCATGAAGAGAACGGTGTAGCTCAATCTGTAGATCTTAGAGATAGTTATAAATTAGATGAACAGGAAAAACTATTTGCCGGAGATATCTATGCTGGATTTAATAAATATGTCCAAGATAACTTAGATTTAGCAAATACTCTAATATTTCCATCTAAATCTCCAAAACTCGTTAAACCAAAACCAAGAATAGAATTATTTTATGATCCCTCAATTCTTAAGAATAAAATTAAAATAAATGGAGAACCTGAATAGAGAAGTATCTATTTTTAGGATTTAGTTATATTAATCTCTAACGTATATCCTTCTATTTTGATTTCTTCTTTATATTCAGCACCGCTTTTACCATTGAGTTCTACTTTAGACAAAGTTTCTTGTTCAATTAGACTCCTAAATTCGTTGATGGCATTTAGTAGTAGATTATTGTCTTTGTCAATAATTAGGTTTAAATTGATTCGATCGCTAACTTCTTTTCCTGCTTTTTTCCTACCATTTTGAATATATCTAATTAAATCTCGGACTATACCCTCGTTCTTGAGTGTAGCCGTTAACTTAGTGTCAAGTTTAATAGATTTATCAAAGTTTACTTTCTTAACATTAAGTTCGTCAGCAATAATTTCTTTGAAATCATTCTTAATTTTAGGTAGGCTGAAACTTGCCAAAGGTTGGCGAACCTTAATTCCTGCCTTTGCTCGAAGCATTAATCCTTCATTAATAGCTTCTCGAATATTTTTCATCTCGTCCAATAATTCTTCATTAATTTTTCCTACACTAGGCCAAGAACTTAGGTGAACTGATCTTGGATTGTTGGTTCCTTTGGTTATATTAGAATAGATATAATCACTTAAAAATGGGCTAAATGGAGCAATCAACTGACAAATTCTAATGATTACAAAATATAATGTCTGATATGCCTTTTGTTTATCTAGGTTATTCTCGCTTTTCCAAAATCTTCTTCTTGATCTTCTGACAAACCAATTTGAGCTGTCGTCAATTAAATCAACAATCGGTTTTGATGCTTTATCTAGTTTATAGTTATCTAAGTTTTTTTGAACTTCAGCAATAGTCTGATTAACTCTTGATATAATCCATTGATCTAAAAGATTATCTGATATTGGCTCAGTTAATTCTTGATCCGGAACGAATTTATCTAGATCAGCATACATCTTGTAGAAGGTGTAAATATTGTTTAAACTCATAAATACTTTCCGCTGAATATCTCTTAATGACTCTGTTTTAAAACGAATATCTTCGCCGTTAACAATTGGTGATGATATAAGGAAAAAACGTAAACTATCTACACCAAAGAGATCAAAAAGTTGGTCCATGGGGGCATAGTTTTTCTTTCTTTTACTTAGTTTTTCACCATCAGCTGCTGTAACCCATCCTGAACAGATAACATTTAAAAAAGCTGGTTTATCAAAGAGGGCAGTAGCCAATACGTGTAATGTATAAAACCATCCCCTTGTTTGATCAATTGCTTCGGCAATAAATTGAGCAGGGAACTGATCAGACCAATTGTTATCTTCAAAGGGATAGTGATTCTGGGCATAAGGCATTGATCCAGATTCGAACCAACAATCAAAAACTTCATCAATCCGACTAGCTATTTTACCCGAAATAGTCTTAATTTTTATTTGATCAATATAAGGACGGTGTAAATCAGAAATATTTTGTCCGTTTATTGCTTTTTCCCTTAATTCCTCTATGCTTCCAATAACTTCAATCTCTCCATCCTCAGTTATCCAGATAGGAATAGGTGCTCCCCAAAATCGATTTCGACTGATTGCCCAATCTTTGACATTCTCAAGCCATTTTCCAAATCGACCATCTCTAATATGTTCTGGTATCCAATTAATCTTTTGATTATTTAAAATTAATTGCTCTTTTACTTTGGTGACATTTATCATCCATGAATCTGTGGCGTAATAGAGAAGTGGTGTATCACATCTCCAGCAAAATGGATAAGTATGTTTGAAAATTTGAGCAGCGTAAACCAAATCTTTTTTAGTGAGTAATTCTATAATTTTTTGATCAGCTTTTTTAAAGAACAATCCTTCAATAGATTTATCTAGACCAATATTTTCTTTTACTTTTCCAAATTCATCTATAGTAAGCAATACTGGGATATCTTTTTGTTTACCTAAAATGAGGTCATCTTCTCCAAAAGCTGGTGCTACATGTAGTACTCCAGAGCCGTCCTCTATACTTACAAAGTCAGCTCCCCAGACTTTATACAAATTAGCTTTGTTTGGGTAACTATCAAGAATGTCTAATCGAAAGAGGGGGAAGTATTCTTTACCAATTAACTCGGAGCCTTTTATCTCTTTTAAAATATGATAGTTATCTGACGATAGTGCCTCTAATCTATTCCTGGCTAAAATTAGAACCTCTTTCCGTTTATTGTCATCCTCAAGCTTAACGTAAACATACGATGCCTCAGGATTAACAGCAATAGCCCCATTACCGGGAAGACTCCATGGGGTAGTAGTCCAACCGAGTAAATAAGCATTTTCATCTTTCAGTTTAAATTTAATGTATAATGACGGATCTTCTATACCATCTTGGTAACCCTGGTTAAGCTCGAAATTAGATAATGGTGTTGCACACCTAGGGCAATATGGACTTGATCTAAAATCTTTATAAATTAATCCTTTTTTGAATAATTCTTTAAATACCCACCAAACACTTTCAATATATGATTCATCTAAAGTTGTATATGTTTTTGAATAATCTGCCCACCTACCAACTCTCTTAAACATATCCTCCCATATACTTTTATATTTAAATACAGATTCTCTACATTCTTTATTAAATTTATCTATCCCATAATCAATAATGTCTTGTTTTCCCCTAAAATCATGTTCTTTCTCAATAGCATACTCAACCGGCAAACCATGGGTGTCCCATCCAACTCTCCTTGGCACATAATAACCAGCCATTGTTTTATATCTTGTGATTGTGTCTTTGATAGTAGTTTGGACGAGATGTCCATAATGAGGAATACCGTTAGCAAAAGGAGGACCATCATAAAAGCTGAATAATGGTTTATTTTTATTCTGTTTCAAACTTTCCAAAAAAGTTTGTTCCTCATCCCATTTCTGGATAACTTGTTCTTCGATTTCTGCTAAAAAATGTTTACTCATAGTTTAAAAAAACAAAAAATCTCCTTTTAGATTCACTGGAATCCCAAGTTAAGGGACGGTACCATCCAGTTTCTAAAAAGAGAATTCTCCTTATTAGCACTTAATTCATACTTACGGGTATATTCCGTTGGGTTCTAGTTGAGTATTAACTCTTTCTTCCCAAAGACCTTGTGGTTGATAGCCACTTCATTGTTTTTTTTGGTTAAACAAAACGTCTTCTAAGCTGAAATTATAGCCTATTAATTAATATTTTTAAAGTTAGAAATTATACTTAGGTGTTTTTTCTTGTTCATAAATGAGTACTTCTTTTTTATTGATAATAAAAAGATCATTTAGCCATGTAATAATCTTTATAAGGCATTGAGTATCTATAATTTGATGATCAGTCTTTAATCTTTCGCTAGAATTAGGATTATCATAAAAAGTAGTAAGACGCAGTTTATCGTTATGAGATAATTCCTCTTCGCACAAATCACAATATTGTTGATCAATGGTTCTTCTTATGGTGGATATGATTATTTTATTCCCATTTGGGTCAACGCCGGCAATACTTGCCTGTTTATTAGGTATTATTGAGTATTGGTTTCTTTTTGTAGGATCTAATTCCATATTTATTCCCCTTTTCTAAAATAAATAATATAGCAAATAAAATACAACTATGCAATATATTGTAAAATAGACGAGAGGATTATATAATGTGCCAATAAATATATGTCTAGTCCTGAATATTACAATAATCAAGATCGATTTCCTCTATTTGAACAGCTGATTGAGAATATCTATGATGAACTTTACCAGGAGGGCTATTTCCCTAAAGTATATAAACATGCTCATTGTGCCCTAATATCTAGAAGATTAAAAAATGAGTTGAATAAATTTGAAATTGAATCAGAAATTGAAAGGCACCAAACTGAACATTTGATTTATCATGATTTTCTGACAATTATAAATAAAGGGATAAAATATATTGTAGATCCAACTTATCAACAGTTTCTAAAAAAAGAAACAAGTAGTACTTATCCAAAATATCTGATTGTTAAAAAAGAAAGTATAAGATCTGAACTAGTTAAATATCCAGAATTTCCGGTAGAACTATATGATTTATATGAAGATTTTACTAAGGTAGATATTCAAAAACAAAACGAAGAAACATTAAAAATAGGCTCTCAAGAAGAATTTGACAGGTTCTTTAAGGGTTAAAGGAGCTTATTTAGACGTCATTCTTTTTCGATGATCAGTAAAAAAATAAAAGATTGCAACTATGGGGTGAATTAAAAACATCCCAATAATCCACCAAGCTTTTGCTTTGTTGCTAATTTTTTCATTGATGGCTACATCAACAAACATCCATACCTCGAAAGCCAAAATAACTAAAATAACAATAATAATAGGAATTAGCCAATTTCCAAAATTCCAATTAATATTTAATCTATGCATGAGCTAATAATAACACGATTAAATGCAGAGCATTTAAAAATTTCTAATAAGATTTTGATTATTCCGAGGTTTGATTAGTGAAAAAATAGCTTATTAATTATTTAAGTAATAATGTATTAGGGCCTATTAAGTAATCAAATTCTCCTATAGCTAAAAGGTAATATCTTAACTAGTGTTTTTGATGATCAGTGAAAAAATAAACAATTGCCACAATGGGATAAACCAAAAACATTCCAATAATCCACCATGTTTTAGTTTTATCACTAATCTTTTTATTGATGGCTACATCAACGAACATCCATATTTGAAAGGCTGCTAAAGCTAAAAAAAATAGGCCAATAAGTGGCAACCAAATGACGAAGAACGTTAACCATACACTTAAATGACCTAAATGTAGAATATAATTATTGTGCATATTGATAAATATAACACATTTTTATATTCTATATTCCTCATACCCATTACCTTATGTTCGTTCTGGTGTTTCTAGGGGTTTTGTCTCATCTAAAACTATGAATTGGCTGGATCCTTTTAGTTAATTAATTGAATAATGATTGATTTACGGTTTATGGAGAGCCTACAGTGAACCTATTGCAACTGAAATAAGTCTTAATTTAGTTGTTTTTATTATCGACCTCCAACTAATTTAACCGTACAGTTGACTATGAGTACCAATTAGCCCAAAGATTATCAACTCTTCACCTTGTTTTATATATAAAGCTCGTATATCTCCGCTAACGTCCATGCTCCAATATCCAACGAATTTGCCTTTTAGCGGATGAACTCTAAGCTTTGGGTTAGTTGGGTCTATCGCAAATAGGTGAATACGTTCATCGAATTGTAGTTGAAATTCCTTCGGCAGTTTTTTATACTGCTTTTTAAATTTCGGCATATATTGAATTGTCATAGCTTCTACTGCTTAAGGTCAGCCAAGAAATCATCTACGTTATCGAACTTTTTGCTAACTTTACCTGCCTTTAAATCTGCTTCTATTTTTGCTATAAGCTTTTCTAGCTTAGGTGTCATAGGTTCAGGTGCATAAAGCTCAATACGTCGAGTTGATGCAACCTGACGCAAGTAAGAATTAACAAGCGTGCTGAGAGTTAAGCCAGCACTTTTAGCAACTTCCTGAGCAGAAGTCTTCACATCTTTGTCTAATTTTACACTTATAACCGTACTATTCATACTACAAAGTATATACTCTGTAGGATAGTCTTGACAATACTATGTATCCTTCCATAACATATTGGACTGCTGAGTAGTTAATTATAAATAGATTTTAGGTACTATTAATTAAATAACTAATAGCTAGTAGGATTAGAACTATTCTATAGACATAGAAAAGCTAGAGTTTAGATAAAGAGCATAGGTATGTAACTAATGAGCTAATATTCTAATCAAGAAAAGTGCCTAGAAGGACATTTGGATGGTTACTCTGAAACTATTGCAACTAAAATTTATAGTAATAATGATATTTATATTGCAGATGTTTATACGATTAGAGTATAAGAAAGTTAACGATTATTGATAACTTTCTTAAGTCTAGAGACAAAAATTTCAGGTTTTTCTACTTCAATAACTAGTTCATTATAGGTTTCGTCATTAAGAGAGATTACTACGGCTTTTTTGGGATGATGAATATCCCAAAATATTCTCTGTCCTTTTTGGTAGAAAGTGCCTGCTGTTATGACGTGTGGAATGCTGGTGCCGGGAGCTTTAAGTCCATGATATATTTTCTTAACTACATCTGAACTAAGTTTAACATCAGTAATGTGCCTTAGAGATATTTCAAGATGGCTTTTTAGAGACCAGATTTTATCAATACCTTCCATATCTAGTAAAAGACTACTTGAAGTTATAGTTGGTTTTACCATAGCGTAATTATATTACTAAGCAACAAAAAACGTCTACTAAAGTATTTTCTAAATTCATGTCGCAGATTCTTGTTCTAATTTAGTCAAACGTTTATTAAACTCATTTTTAGTTTCATCTAGTTAAAGAGTGGGTATCATCAATGACTTCACCTATACCACTAAAACCATCTAGCATTTCTTTTTTTAACTCATTTAGTTTTTCGTCAAAATGAAACTCAGATTGAGATATTCTAGAATCAATAAATTGTTTTAAGTCATCAAATTGGTCATTATTCATAATCATATTTTATCAATAAAAAACCCTTAATCAATGCCTTATGAAATAAAATTAGGACCGCATCCGCAGTCCCCAACCATAATACAATTATATTACTACTACTTATAAATAAACACAAGAATTATGCATAACAATACTAACTTGGAAGTAAAAGCATTAGGTATGTAACTAATAATCTGACTTTCTTATTAAGGAAAGTGTTGTGAATAATGTCTGGAGGGCCACCAAAGAAATAAGTTATATATTTTCACACAAGAACTCCTTAGATGGAGAGTACTTCAAGACAATCTATATAGACAAGAACGACTAAGTAAGAATAGGTTGAACGCAATATATTCCTAGTAGGGGTTGTAGATACTATCTAATAACTAAAGACTATTTTCTTCTCGGTTGTATTTATCTTAACCTTACCGCCATTTGGCAATACAACTTGAGGGTCAGTATGCCCAAATGTGGAACAACCTCTATGCCGATTTGCTCTTGATGTATGAAAAGTTTAATGAGTTCGGACTTATCTATGTAGACGCTACAGTTTGCTACTAGGAGGGAGACAATATTAATTTACTCCGATGTGCAATGCTCTAACCGACCACTGTACCGCAATACTGCAATTACAGTGAGATACACTCACTGTAATATTGACAATATGGTTAATGTACTATATGCTTATGGTATGAATATACCAAGATATCTATCAATTATAGATGAGCTCAAGACAGGTAAAACCTTGATTCTCTTTGGGCCACGCAGAGTTGGCAAAACCACACTATTAAATGACTTTATCGCTACCACAAAGGAGAATGTAATAGTGTATCGAGGCGACGAGCTCAGTACTAAACACGCTTTTGAGGTGGCAGACAGTGCACTGCTGAAACCACATATAGGATCGGCAAAGATCCTGGCAATTGACGAGGCTCAGGCAATTCCTGGGATTGGGCAAAGCCTCAAGATTATTAACGATACCATGCCGGATGTTTCAGTTATTGTTACCGGCTCTTCATCCTTTGAGCTTGCGGGGCAAGTAGGTGAACCACTTACCGGGCGTAAAGCAACACGTTATTTATTCCCTATTGCACTCACAGAGCTTTTAGCTAACGATTCAGTTCCAGCGAGATCGTTCCAGTCAAAACTTCCGTCGTACCTCGTATATGGTATGTATCCTGACGTTATTACGGCTGAAGACGACCAGACGCGAGCTGGTTTCCTACGCGAGCTGGTGGACTCGTATCTCCTACGAGATATCCTGACTTACCAAGAAGTTAAAGGGTCTCGGGTATTACTACAGCTGCTTGTGCTCCTCGCCTATCAGGTTGGTGATGAAGTATCTCATCAAGAGCTTGGTTCTTCACTTAATATTGATAAAAATACCGCTGCCCGCTATTTGGATTTGCTAGAAAAGTCTTATATTATCTTTCGACTTGGAGGATTTAGTCGAAACTTGCGCAGTGAGGTAACCAAAACAGCTAAATACTACTTCTATGACGTCGGAGTACGAAATGCTGTTATTAACAATTTTAATTCGCTTGAGATACGCGATGACATTGGCAAGCTATGGGAGAACTTTATGGTCGTAGAACGTCTAAAGTTTCGTACTTATACTAAGCTGTATGCTAACCAGTACTTTTGGCGAACATGGAAACAAAATGAAGTAGATCTAGTCGAGGAGCGCAGCGGTAAGTTATTCGGTTACGAATTAAAGTGGAAAGATAAAACGACTACTGCCCCGAAAGAGTGGTTTGAAACATATGGCAATGAGGCCGAATGGGAAGTTATTCATCCAAATAACGCTTTACAGTTCTTAGGTATAGCCTAGATTTTGGTTTTATTACCTACAGATTGATCTGGTCAAAAAACTAAACAAAAAGAGCCGGTTATGGTTCTTGGCTGTGGATACCTCTAGACCTAAGATGTCATTGTGGTAATATCTTACCAAATTGGAGGGCCATCTGGGGATCGAACCCAGGACAACCTGCTTAAGAGGCAGGTGCTCTAACCAGCTGAGCTAATGGCCCATACATATTTTACTTTAACAAATTACTAATTATTTAATCAAATTATATCAATTTGAAAAGTACTTTAAAATATTTGGTACAATACTAAAATGAAATTATTGAATGGATCTGAGCTTGCTGGATATATCAAAGAAAGACAAAGAAAAGAAGCTCAAACCTTAATTTTAAATTATAAACTTAAACCCAGCCTGGCTATTATTGTAACTATCGATAATCCAGTTATTAATCTGTATGTTTCCCTAAAACTAAAATATGGAGCTGATCTTGGGATAAAAGTGACAGTATATAGGGCCCAGAAAGAAAATATAGCCCAAACTATTGAAGATTTAAATAATAATCCCTTAATCAATGGAATTATTGTTCAACTTCCAATCTTTGATATTACCCAAACTGAGCAAATAGTTAATCTTGTTAGCCCCATCAAAGATGTTGATGCCTTATCTCAAAATACAGATTTCTCTCCAGCCACTCCAATGGCAATTCTTTGGCTACTTGCTGGATATAATATTAATTTTGAAGGTAAAAAAGTTTTAATCATTGGCAGGGGGAAATTAGTGGGGAATCCATTGTTTAAAACCTTAAAAGATAGCGGGGTTGACGTTATGGTTGCTGATCGAAAAACCAAAGATTTAATCAAGGAAGTTTTAGCTTCAGATATTATCATAACAGCAACAGGATCACCGGGAATTTTAAAAGGATCATATTTTAAGCCAAATGCAGTTGTGGTTGATGCTGGAGTTGCATCTGAAGAAGGGAAATTAATCGGAGATCTAGATGAGTCTGTTTATCTAAGAGATGATCTAATAATAACACCCAAAAAAGGAGGGGTAGGACCATTAACGGTCTGTGCCCTGTTTGAAAACGTTCTCAAGGCTACTAGAAAACAGAATAAACTTGAGCAATAAGAAAATTATTTAAACCCTAGAAACATAATCCAAGAAAAATTGATGAATATTCTCTGGCATTAAGTCGGGGCCTATTTTCATATAATCATAGGAAGGATCTAAATCAAACTTATAAATATTTTTTAAATTTGGATATTTTTTAAAAGCTAAATCCATTGCTAATCTAGCCTCTCTAATTTCGCCTACACAATCAAGTGGTTTATGGCCAGAAATACCCAGAAGCTCTTTATAGGTTGGTATCAAGGTTGGGTCTTCAAGTAAGTTCTTGTCACCCCAAAGAGAGGTTAGTTTATGCTTGTCAATAAAAGGAGTCAAAATTAAAAACATAAAAGCACATTTTGGACATTCTCCACACCAAAACAAACGATTATTTCCATGAACGTAACTTCTGTTACAAGAACTAAAGAATTCTTTATATTTATCAAAATATTTTTTAGCAAATAGTTTACCAATCCTTAGCTCACTTAAGGGTCTGAGGAAGGAATAATATTTCAAATTAGAATTGAAGTCTAGTTTTAAAAATTCTTGGAAATCTTTTTCATATTGAATACTTTTAGAATACTGGTGATTTATTAAAACTCCTTGATATTCTAAGTTATTCTCTGATGCTGATGCTTCATTGCCAACAACAACATCTGAATAACCATTCAAAATAGCAACTACCACACCAACAAAACTTAAGATTGCTGAAAGTGGGATATGTCCATTGAGGGCGTCTTTAGAATTAAGTTCAAAAATTAATGGATCAATGGTTCTCTGAACAAAACAATGCTCCAGGCCAACTTGATTAACCAATGGCTTAAGTAACTCATTATGTCCAAGAGACCATGTTTTTATTTTCTTGGCAGATTCTTTTAAAGCCTCGGCAACAACTAATGAATCTTTGCCTCCTCCCAGACCAATCATTAGACCATCACCAGAATAGTTTAGAACAACCTCCTCCTTCAGCTCAGCACTAAAGGGAATATGCTTATTAGGGTCAAGCTTGTTAATGTAAAAATATTCACCTAAACCTTTCCGATAGATCTTTTCAAAAAAGTCAGCTTTATTTTTGGTTAATCCTTTTTTTAAAATAAGAATACGATCAACTTGGTAAGCTTTGAAATAAGATATACCCGCCATTATAAATAAATTAAATAGAGCTTGATCTAAAACTTGAGCATCATGGTCCCAGAAAGGAAAATTAAAAACAAAACTTTCTTTAAAATTAAGGATGTTATCAAAAGAATAAAATAGATCTAATCTCTTTGATTTGGGGTCAAAAACAAAATCTTTAAATATAAAAGAAGTATATTTACTCATAGACTTAGAAGAGCTTGGTTAAATTTATTTCCTCTATCTTCAAAATTTTTAAACATATCAAAGCTAGCAAATCCAGGGGAGAAAATAAGACTATCCCCACTTTTAGCAATTTCAGATGCTTTAAAAACAATTTCGGTTAAATCGGATGAATCACTAATTAAATAATTCGAAAACTGAACTTGATCAAGGTTTTTAGCTACTCTATTTCTTGCTTCTCCAATGATAATAACTTTTCTGAGTTCAGGTTCTTTTTTCTTGATTTCTAATGCTAAAGTACTTAAATCTAGACCTCTATCATGCCCACCTATTATCAAGAGTTTTTCTCCCTCAATAGCATTCATGGCTGCAATCGTAGCAGTAGGAGCAGTTGAGAATGAATCATTGTAGTATTTCACATTATTAATTTCTTTTTTAAACTCAATTCTAAACGGAAGTCCTCCAAATTCTCTCAAAACTGAAGCAATTGCGTTAGTATCTTTATCTATTTGCCAGACAGCAGTTATGGCTGCACAAATGTTCTGCCAGTTATGTTTACCTAGTAATTTAATTTCAGATATATCAACAATAGGTAGCCCATCCATAACAATATGATTCCCGGCTTCGAAAGCTCCAGGAGATTTGTAATAAGGGATCAACCTACCTCCACCAGTTGAAGCAATTCTTTTTGAACTTTCATTCAATGCATAATAAATGGCTATATCTTGACTCATTTGGTGTCTAAATAAATTAGTTTTTGCATAAAAATATTCATTAACATCTCCGTGCCAATCTAAATGTTCGGGCTCAAACAATAAACAAATTCCAATATGAGGACTATATTTAAGGTCAATTAATTGAAAATTAGCTAATTCTAAAACTACATAGTCATCAGGACCAATATTTTCTCGAAGCAGATCCAATGGTGGGACTCCAAAATTTCCTCCTAAATAAACACGCTTATTCATTGCTTGAAGCATCTTATAGATAAGTACCGAAGTTGTTCCCTTACCTTTAGTTCCTGTAACACCGATAATATTTTTAGTAGGGACTAAACGCATAAATTCATTGGTATTAGTGGTCACTTTAGCCAAAATATTTTTATCATTATACTTAACTATTTGATCAGGATGGACACTAGGTGATCTAAAGATTAATTCAAACCTATCTAGTCTATCTAGATAATTATCGCCCAACTGAGTTTGTACATCACTTGGTAGGTCGTCAGGAGTAGACTTATCACAAATAGTTATCTGATTATCTCTAGATCTATAGAACTCATAAACAGATCTACCTTGAGATCCAAATCCAATAATTGCAATATTCATAACACCTATTATCTCATTGAAAGCGAACTTTAGTAAACTACTTTAAGTATTTCTGAACTGCATTTTTAACTTGATTAGGAGTCATATCTGCCTTAATAATAATACCAGAAACACCTAAATTACGGACAATCTCAGGTACTTCCTGTTCACCCATGTTAGTTAGGATTACGACTTTACGATCTTTACCCCAAGATTCATTTCTAAGCTTCTTAAGCATCTCTTCACCGGTCATAATAGGCATCATTAAGTCAAGTAAAATAATATCTGGCTTCAAAGTCTTAATAAGTTTAAGCCCTTCCTCCCCATTATTAGCTGTCCCAACCTCGTAACCAACGGCTTCAAACTTAAACCGATACATTTGACTTATTGCCTGATCATCCTCAATGATCGCTATTTTGGGCATAATATTATTATACTAAGACAATTAACGCATTCTTACAAGGAACAAAAAATTATTATTAGAGATTAAGGAACGACTTTTGTGCTTTTGATAAGGTGCTTTGGACATCTCTAGAAGAAATCGTCCAGATGGTAGTGGTTTAGGTTTATTGGAGGGAGTGGAGCTTAATAGCTGGTTTTACATTTGTAAGACAAAATTAGTAGTACTTTCTGAGCATAATCATAAATCTACTTAAGTAGTCGGAGGTTTGAGTATTAAGTTCTAGCTATAGACTTTTCTGGTTTATCGTTCAATTCTTTCCTAGCCAATCTTACCAACTGTTTTGGGGTGGTATTTGCCTTAATTATATAATTCCGGACGCCAAGTTTCGTAATAATGGGTGAAGCGTCCTGGTATTCAGTATTAGTCAGCATCATTACCCTAAGATTCTTACCATAGGGTGTTGTTCTAAGTTTTATGAGCATATCTTCGCCTCTCTCATAAGGCATTAAAACATCTAGCAACACGAGATCTGGTTTTATTTTCTTGATAAGCTCCAGACCCTCCCAGCTGTTATGGGCTAAGGTAACGTTGTAACCTTCTAAATCCAGCTTGAATTTATACATCTGACTGATGGAAGGATCATCTTCAATAATAACAATTTTCTTTGGCAATGTGTTTTTCATATGTTTTATAGAATTAATTGTAGCATAGACTTTAGTACCTAAATGTCGAAAATCTGATTCATATTATTTCGTTTTTAATACCGGATTTAGTGGTATCGTGTAAAATGGTGTAGATTTTATCCTAAATACAAAAGTTTATTATCAAACTTAGCTAGTATAAACCCAGGTTTTAATCCCGTCTCTGAACTTTTTCAGTCTGAGCTTTAGTTTTTTGGAGGTACTGCTTCTCGATTTTTTATATCTTTACGGATTAACTTTCTAATAGATGAAATTACTCATGCATTTTGTCTTTATCGTACCTTAGAGAAATCTGGTCTTATTTTTCGGCCTCGACTTGAGATTGAGACTATTGACAAGATTGAAGTAATAATGTACAATATAGCGGTTCTAAAACTTTTATAGTCAAACATCCGAAAAAAGTCATCGATTGTAGTTATTTGAACAAGATTTATGATGTTTCTTAAGGATGTTTTTAATTTAAGAGAAAATTTCTATGAATGAGATTAACAATAATGGTCCAAATTTGAATAAACCTATCTTGGATGAATTGGGTACATCAATTGAGAGTGAACAACGTAAATCTAATAGAGAGAGACTAGCAATAGGTGTTGCCATGGCTATCGGGGCAACAGCTGTGGCAGGCTCAATATTTACGGGAGATGCATCACATTTTGAAATTACAAAAAGCATGCCATTTAATCCGATGGCTCAACAATTTATGAATAGTCTAGATAGTTATTTAGCAAAGTTTGGGGAAGTAAGTTTCCCTACTGTGCTAGCAGGAATAGGCTTAACTAAAATATTTGCTAACAAAAATTCAAAACTAGATTTCATTGACAAGATTTCGTCAAAAGAAATGGTTTCCGACTCAGTCCATAAAGAGTCTTTTTTAAAAAAAATACTTCAAAAAAGTTTCGCTGGAAGAGCAGCAATACTTGCTGCAATTGGAGTAACTTTAGCTTCATTTTCTGTATCGGTGGGTAATGAAGTTACGAACGGCCCCGAACGGCCAATAATAGCCTTAATGGATAAAATTCCAGGGGATACTTTAATTACTGAATCAGCTCAAGCACAACCTATGCTTGATGGGCAATTAAGTTCTTCTCTCGTAGGTCACATAGAAGAAAATGCTCAATCGAAAGGAGTAAATGCAGTTGCGTTTACCAAAAATCTTGGAGAGATTACCCTAAAAAATGGTGAAACCTATAATACTCTAGAGTTCGGGTTTGAAACACCAAAAACGTCGAAGATTTATTGGACAGTGACTGAAGGATGTAAGAATATCCCAGTTTATGTTGATCGTTCAGCTAGAATACCACTGAATAGCAATATAAGTATCGACGGTGTTAGTGCAATTGCCACAGGTGAGATCAATGGATTTTCGGCAATTGGAAGAGAAGGTGTTGAAATGTCTGATCAGGTTATGAAAGATTGTATTCAGAAAAATATCAAGGCACCTGATTATGCTGTCGTCCTTAATACTTCCCCCAATGAGGCTAAGCAGATTTTAGATGAGTCAAATACAAATCATGAAGCGGCTACTGTTATAACAAAGTCTCAATATTTAAAGAATAGTGTAAAATTTTGGGAAGGGAATGTTAAGCCAATTACTAACACATTGGCACTATTCTCTGGTTTGTTTGCTTTTGTAGCTATGGGAGCATCTATGGCCGGAAGATTAACCAGAAACAAAAGAGAACTTGCGGCAATGTCTGCTTCAGGTATTAATAACGGTGTAATTAGAGCAAGCGAAATTTTAAGAGCTGCAAAAGATAGTGTTATTGCAACGATAGTTGGAGGATCAATATCCTTAGTAACTCCATTTATAGTCAATAGTTTGGAAGCTGGATTTAAAGCGGGGATTGGTTTAGAAGAACTGGCCGTGGGTGCAGCAGTTGGAACAATTGGATGCATTGGTGGTGTAATAAAGCCATTAATAAGAATTAAGAAGAACATAGATGTTGCAGAGAATACGAGGGTAAGCTAAATATGAAAAGAAATCCGCTACCGCAACATTTTAGAAAATACAATATTTGGACAAATAAAGCAGTAGAAATAAATGATGTCCATAAGTCTTATATGGGGTCCATGGCATTGAAAGGAATATCTTTAGATATAGACAAATCATCTATTACTTCTATAACTGGTCATAGTGGATCGGGTAAATCAACTTTGTTAAGAATTATTCAAGGTATAGAAAAACCAGATAAAGGGGAAGTTACGATATTTAATCAAAAAATTGATTATTCTTCTCCGAGTATAGGTCTCAAAAATTTAATCAATCAAAATGTCGGTATTGGTTTCCAATCCCCAATGCTTATGGGTAATCATTCTGTTTTGGATAATATCCAACTTTATCTAAAAGGAAAGGGGGTTGAACCAAATTTCCCCACCATATTAGATTTGCTATTTAAGTTTGGTTTGGATAACAAAAAGAAGTTAGACCAACCTGCAGCTTCATTGTCTGGTGGTGAACAAATGAAGGTAGCTTTAGTTCGCGCATTAGCCTCAAAACCTCAATTATTGTTGTTAGATGAGCCGACAAGTGCAATTGATAGTATGGGTACAAAAAATGTATTTAAAACCTTACGAGATATAGTTGATACAACAGGAACTACTATAGTTACTGTTACTCATGATTCTGATCTAATTCAAGATTATATAGACAAAGAAGTGACTATTGAAAGTGGTGAACTACTTTAAATAGTTTAACACCAGCTGACCTGAATCTCAAAAACTGGGATTGACTTTTATCTTAAAATATAGTAATATAGCAAGCAGTGTCCTTGAAACAACAATGTTTTTTTAAGGATGATCGTTATCAGTAAAAAATGCACCCAAATTGATTACATCAAAAGAGGGGTGTTTTTTTATTTTAAAGAGAGTGTAATAGGTAATATATGGTAAATGCAGAAAAAATAGGTTACGAAAATCTAAATATTGATATCGACTTTAGGTACATTAAGCCCGAAGTAATTGATGAAGTAGAGATTTTAAAGGCTTCTTCACTTGACGTGGAGATCATAAATGTTTATGACCATGAAAGACCAAATGATCACAGACAAATGTTAATTGATAAAAAAGTCGAAGAACTAGAGAATAGTCCAAACGGCTATAATGAATTTAGAAAATATTCAGGAGTTAGCAAATGGGCGCCACTAACAAAACGGGCCATTGCCTTACACAGCATTTATAATCCAAATGATCAATTCTTGGGACAAGGCATTGACCCAGATATTTATGAAAAAAAAATATTTGACGGAAAATCTGCTACTGATATTCTTGCAGAAGCTAAAGGAGATGAGTCCTCTCAGAGAATATTAAATGCTTATAAAAGTTTTATTACTGCAAAAAACGATAGAGGAACAAATAAAGCCGTCGGAACTAGAGATTTTTTAACAGGTGTAATAGACTGCAGATCCGTTAGAACTAGAGCAATAGTTGCTATGGAATTAGCCTATGACCATATTGAAAATGACCCTAGCATAAATAATAAAAATGATCTAATTAGTGCAAGTCTAGCTTGTGGTGCAGCAGGTCCAGTATATAATCTCGTGAATCAATTAAGTGCGCGCGGACATGATTTTTCAAAAGTAATCTTAGTTGACTCTGATCCAATGGCTCTTGCAACAGCTATTTGTCTTGGTAGGGGACAAAACCTAGAAAATAAGATAGATCCAAAATTAAAGAATCTACTACTAGATCCATTAACCAGTTTTATAGAGCCAAACAGCGTAGATATAATTGATCTGTTAGGTTTATTCGAATACTTACCTACTGAATACGGTTTAGAGTTATTAAGAAAAACTAAAGATATTGTTAAACCAGGGGGCCTAATATTATTTGGAAACATGTTAGACAAAAGACCTCAACAAAAATTTTTTAGTAATGTTGTAAAGTGGCCAACACTTCAACAAAGAAGAATTTCAGATGTAATAGATATGATTAAATTATCTGGGTTTGATTTGGATAATTTAAAAATTCGAGTTCCATCAGAAGGTGTTTATGGTGTATATGCCATCAAGGTTCCAAATTTAGTAGAAGAGAGTAAGGTGCACTTTGGGTCTGTAGTAGAAGAATTAGGATTAAGTGCGCTACAAGAATACTAGAAAATAAGTAAAAACGATGTATTATGTTTTTAATAATATTGTTAAACTTATAATGTGTTAACTCTAAAAATCGTAGCGTTAATTATTACAGGCTTAGTAAATCTATTATTTGGTCTAATAATTTTGCTAAGAAATACTCGAAAAACTAATAATTTAATGTTTTCCGGATTAGCTATTGGATTAGCCGGTTGGGCAGTCGGTATTGCAGGGTTCTTAGGGTCAACAAATAGTTATTATGCGCTAATTTGGGCTAAAGTATATTATTTTTTCCCTTTGATAATAGGTTTGTTTTTACTATTTTTTGCTCAAAGTTTTCCAAATAAAAATTTAAAGAGGAATATAACAATTCTCTTGTGCACACCACTTCTTATTTTTAGTTCTCTACTGGTTTTATATCCTTCGTTCATTATTAATAGAATTGTTTACTTTAGTTGGGGTAAACAAATTTTACTCAGTGAACCAGGATACATTTTCTATAGTGCTTATATAGCAATATATTTTTCATATGCTCTTTTTGTACTGCATAGAGGAAACAAAGATCTCACTAGTATATATGCAGCCCAATCCAAATATTCTTTTTACGGAGTTATGCTTGCTTCGATTATGGGAGTAATTTTTAATTTGTTACTACCTGGATTAGGAAATTACCAAATCATTTGGCTAGGTCCATTATTTACTAATATATTATTGATCTCCTTAGGGGTTAGCATTATAAGACATAAAATGTTTGACATACGTTTAGCTATAGTTCGATCCTTAGCTTATCTTGGATCATTAGTCGTACTATCTGCTTTGTATGGATTTATAATATTTAGTTTTGTTAAACTTGTTCTTAAGTTAAATTTTAGTTTTAATGTGGAGCTATTGTTATCAATAGCTACAGGTATTGCTAGTCTATCATTTGCTAGCATTAAAAAAGCCTTTAATAAAATTGCTAATAGGCTCTTCTATAGAGACGCTTATGATCCTCAGGAGTTCTATGATAGCCTCAATAAAATCTTAATCTCAACTCCTGAAATATCTAGACTCTCTAGACAGGTAGCTAGTTTAATAGAAAAGGTTATGAAAACTCAGTTCTGTATCATTGGGTTAGGATCAAAAGATGGCCCAGACTATAGGGTATTCGGAACTGAACATCTTAACTTCAAAGATGAAGATGTGGCTAGGACAAGAAGCCTAACACCATATATTCATAAGAGTGTTATAGTTACCGATGACCTTGATGATGACCAAAGTGAATTAAAGAATCTATTAAATCAGAACGATGTCTCAGTTCTAGTAAGATTAACCAATAATGTTAATAAGTCAGTAGATGGTATTGGATATCTCCTCTTAGGACCAAAGAAGAGTGGTAATCAATATAGCTCTCTAGATATTCAAGTTCTAGATACATTTTCTAAAGAACTAGTTGTTGCTATCCAAAACTCTCTTCACTATGAAGAGATTGAACAGTTTAACGTTACTCTTCAGGATAGAGTTAACCAGGCTACTTCTAAGCTTCGAAAAACAAATGAAAAACTCCGTACACTTGATGAAGCTAAGGATGACTTCATAAGTATGGCCTCACACCAACTAAGAACCCCACTAACTAGTGTGAAGGGATACATATCTCTTATTCTAGATGGAGACGCTGGTAAAATATCCTCCTTGCAAAGAAAGATGCTAGCTCAAGCCTTTTCATCATCCCAAAAGATGGTTTACCTAATAGCAGACTTACTGAACCTATCTAGACTAAAAACAGGTAAGTTTGCTATTGAGCCAAGTGAAGTTAATCTAGCTGATCTAGTAGAAGAAGAAGTGGCTCAACTTATTGAAACAGCCAAAAATAAACAAATTAGTTTAATTTACCAAAAACCAGACAATTTTCCGAAACTATATCTAGATAACACTAAGATTAGACAAGTAGTAATGAACTATATAGATAATGCCATATATTACACTCAGACTGGTGGAAAGATAAACATAGTCTTAGAAGAAAAAGCCCAAACTATTGAATTTAAGGTCATAGACAACGGAATAGGAGTTCCTAGGACAGAAGCACATCACTTATTTACTAAGTTCTATAGAGCAAGCAATGCCCGGAAAAATCGTCCAGATGGTACTGGTTTAGGTTTATTTATGGTAAAAAAGATTATTATTGCAGAAGGTGGATCTATCTTATTTGATTCAAAAGAAGGAGAGGGATCAACATTTGGTTTTGTATTTGCCAAACAAAAGTTAAAGATAACAAAAGATGACAACCTCAAAGTAAAAAGCATATAACATAACCGAATTGACAAAACTACATAAACACGATAAAATATGTTAATGATGGAAGGTTTGATGAACTCTGTATATACTGCAGTTGGTGGTGGTTATTTTTTGGGACTAGGACTAGAAGAGCTTGCCCGTCGAAGAGTAGTTAAGCAACGAGAAGCCCTATTACCGACATATAAATCAGTAGAAAAAGACAAAAAACAACCATTTAGACATAAATTAAGCAAATGGGTTGGTCCACTTGCTCTGACCGGTGCACTATTGGGTGGAACACTTCATTATAGTTTTGAGGGGAACACTCCAAGAGCCAATAATAGTCCACCACTAGTCCAAACTGTTATAGACGGTAGTTATAACGCAGGGTCAACAGGTAGCTATAATTTAGAAGAACAACTTATCAGTAAATTAGATCTTCCAAATTCTAGCAAAGTAACTATTGCAATTAATAATACTCAAAACGTTATTAACTCTAATCAGCTAGATAAACAAGTTCCATATGGTGCAAACAGTGTCGATCAAGCAACTGAGAACGTCCTAAAATTTAGTTTTGGTAATGCCCCTAGTGCGAAAACTAATTTACTTAGGACAATTAATTTTAAAAGTGGAGCAGAAATAGTTGTTAATGATCAAAATGCTTTATTATCAAATAGCTCAGCTCTAGAAAATTTATCGAAGAAAGATGGTAATATACCTATCTATTATGTAAATGTAGTACCTAATGGTCAAAGGATTATTAATAATAAAGAAGGACAAGACTTAGCCCTTCAAACTGATGGCCAATATTTTAATTTGACTACTTCAAACATTAAACAAGATACGAATAGTCTTAATTCTATTTTGGATAAATCGAATAATAATGAGAAAAAACCTAATAACGATTTATGGTTTTTTAGGATCGGTTCAGCAGCATTAATGTTTATGACATATTCAATATATGAGAGTCGAAAAGATGAAACTATTTATGGAATAGGAAAATAAGGAGATTATATGGAAAGAGGAATTGATAAACCAAACGATAGATTATTGGTACCTTCTAGTCTTGAAGAACATCTAGGGGCGCTTCGGAGTACGACACAAGAGATTAAACAAAAATTTATGGGAGAACTAGATAAAGCAATTATTGGAGAGGAAGAGGCCAAATTGATGCTTCTTTGTTTGGCGATAAGTGGAGCAGAAAATGCCATGAGTGGTATTTTATATGGTCCTCCTGGAACTGGAAAATCTGAGCTTAAAAAAATATTACCAAAAATGTTTGGACTTGATCGTAATCAGGTTGCTAGAGTACCCCATAATCTTGATTTAAGCCCAGCTCAATTAGTTGGTAAAGAAGAGGCAGTGTCAAAAAATCGTTGGGAGAGAGGAGTAAAGTTAGCTGAAAAAATAGTCGCTAAGTATCAAGCCTACATTAACGAAAATACGAAAATGCTTTTCTTTGATGAAGTTAATAGAACAAGTCCGGCAGCTTTGAATGCTGCACTAGGAATACTCCAAGACGGATATATTGAGGTGTATGACGACGATAATAATTTAATAAAGGTAAATGGCTTCGATTTAATCCTATTTGCTATGAACAATTATGGGACCCTATTTACTAGTGATCTTGATCCAGCCTTGATCTCGAGATTATCGATGGGTGTAGTGATGGGAAAAAAGGCTAGCGGGGAACTGTCATCTGCAGCCCAGTCTATATGGGGGGACATTAATAGAACCGATCAAGAAAATGAAATTAGGCCACTTAATGTTAGTGAGGGTATTAATGAAATTAGGGAGAGTATCGATATCATTCCTATGTCAGCAACAATTATAGAGCTAGGTAAAGAGGCTACTCGTGCCTGTACCGAATCCTTAAAAAAGATTGGTTATAATAATGGAGACACAAGAACCGCTGCTCAAATAAAAAGAGTATCTAGGATCTTGTCACTTATTAATAACCATACTGAAGTTAATGAGCAGGATATCAAATGGGCAACCTATTATAATCTTGTTGCTAAACTTGGTGCATTGGGTATTGGAGAAGGAGGAGATCCAAGCTCTACTGCAAGAGATATTATAGCTAAAATTTAAATAATTAAGGAAAATTAAGTTGAAATGTCTAATTTAAGGTTTCAAGAAACAACCCGTGCTTTGTGGAATGAAGAATCTAGGACGCCAAATACTTTTGGTGGAGTTCATTTAAGTCTTGAACAGTGCAATAATCCAGCTGGACTCGTGATTACTAAAGAAACATTTAGCCCGGATAAACATGACCTAGGTATGATTGATCCTCTAGCAGTAGAGCTAATCGGAATTGATCAGGCTAATATAGTATTACCAAATAAAAAATTATTCGCAAATTCCATCATTTATAGTGATGATTCGGGAGAATTACCAAATTTCTTAGCTCCAGTATCTGCAGAAAAAAATCGAGCCATGACTAATCTTTTAAGTATCTTAAAGCGTGCTCTGTCATTTAGTGACAATCATCAAACTTTTGAAATATCTCCTAAACAAAGTAAAATTATCCCCGTTGCAGATATTGATTTCATTATTGGTAAATATGAGAGTTTTTTAGATCAAGCTGATGCTAATTTAAGGATACTAAAACATAAAAAGGCGATAAATATTATTATAGCTCATTCTTTAGACTTAGAACTTCCACCTAATGTCGGCACTATCTCTTTAGGAAGAGGGGCTGAAATTAATACGAACAGGCGAAAGGAAGTAGATGAATTTAATAAGTATCTTGACGAACAAAAGCAGAGTTTACTGAAAGAGCAACAAGCTAAATATGGAAGAGTTGCATTAATTAGAACTACTAATACCGAAATAGGTTTTGACGCTAAGGGGGTAGATCGTCAGATAGCTACTTTAATCAAAAATGGAGTAGTTAGGTAATAACTTTTGCAATATTTTTAACTAAGTCTTTGTTAAAAATACTAGGAACGATTTGATCTTGAGATGGTTTTTTGACTAATTTAGCAATTTGAATAGCGGCAGCTATTTTATGTTCATCAGTAATTTGATTAACTTTGTTATCGAGAGCACCCCTAAATATTCCGGGGAACGCTAATGCATTATTAACTTGATTCTTAAAATCACTTCTGCCACTTGCAACAATAAAAGCACCGGCTTTAATTGCAAGGTTAGGGTAAATTTCTGGTTCAGGATTAGCCATAGCAAAAATAATTGGGTTTTTGTTCATTGACTTAATTAATGACTCGTTCAGTAATTTAGGTTTTGATACTCCTATAAAGATATCTGCCTCTTTTAGGGCATCCTCAAGTAATCCATCCTGATTATTTAAATTAGTTATTTTAAGCAATTTTTTCTTATACTTATTTAGATCAGATCTTGATTTTGAAATAATCCCTGATGAATCAACGGCTACGATACTAGCTTTCGGAGCATATAAATGGATTAATTTAATAATTGCAGTTCCGGCAGCTCCAGTGCCCACAATGACTATCTTGGATTGATCCATTGATATTTTGCGAAGTTTGGTGGCATTTATTAACCCCGCTAAAGTCACAATGGCTGTTCCATGCTGGTCGTCATGCATTATTGGAATAGAAAGTTCTTTTTTTAGAATCTCTTCTACTTCAAAACAGGTTGGTGCTGCAATATCCTCCAGATTGATTCCTCCAAAACTAGGCGCAACAGCTTTAATTACCTCAACAATTTTTTTAGGCTGGTGAACATCTAAAACAAGAGGAATAGCGTCAATTCCGGCAAGTTGTTTAAAAAGCATAGTCTTCCCCTCCATAACTGGTAAAGCTGCCTTTGGTCCAATATTTCCTAGCCCAAGCACGGCCGATCCATCACTTATAACGGCTATAAGATTATTGATCCAGGTATATTTATTGGTCTTTTCCGGATTACGGTGCAGGTAATTACTGACGGCTCCTACTCCAGGAGTATAATAAATACTTAAATCATCTAGATTATTAATTTTAGCCCTTAAATCAATATTTATCTTACCACTTAATTTTCGGTGAATTTTAAGTGATTCGCGGTTATAGTCTTTCATAATTTAATTCAATACCTTCTGAACAATATCTACTATTTGTGCAGGGGTGTGGTGAGCCTTCACTATATATTGATCTACGTCAAGAAGTCTTAATTTGGCGGGAGCTTCATCTTTACTTATATTAGTTAAAACAATAACTTTAATGTTTTTTGCCCAATCATTTTCTCTGAGAGCTTCAAGCATCTCCTCGCCAGATAATACAGGCATCCGGAGATCAAGTAAAATTAAGTCTGGCATAAATTGTTGGATAAGCTCTAATCCTTTCTGACCATTTTCAGCTGTTTTTACCTTATATCCATTCAATTCCAACTTAAAACTGTATAGGTCTCTAATACTCTGTTCGTCTTCAATAATCGCTATTTTTATTTTCTGTTCCATTTGAATATATTAATACTACCCCAAAAGTAGTATTATTAAAATAAGAATAAAAATCTCCAAAAACTTAAATAAACAATATAATAATATTGACTTTTAAAAAATAGTATAGTATACTAAAGCACAATAGTTCTATTGGTGAGAATTATCAGTTAAGAGTAAGGGAGCAAGTACATATTATGGAAAAAGGTGAGTCTTATAGCGAACCTATAATACTTGAACAAGCTAATCAAGATGCAGAAAAGGCAGATGCTTTACCCCATTCTAGAAAACTACGTGGTTTTCTGGCCGGTATTGCATTATTGGGTGCTATTGGTGCTGGTATTGGAATAACTAATTGTAATAGTAATAACGGAAATTCGCACCCTAAGGAAGTTCCTGCTCATTTTTTTAACGGAGCTGAGGGCTGTGATAACTCTACCGAAACCAGTGTCCAATATCCTGGTAATCCAACCGAAATAATACCTCAAAAAGCTAATGATCAGCAATTGAATAATCTAAGCGATAATAATAGTGCTGCTAAATATTTAGAAGGTCTTTTCTCCAAAAAAGGTCCAATGGGAGAAAATTATGATCCCGCGGTTATGTCCACCTTTTGGGCCTTAATAGGTTATCCTGCTACTTCAGATGGTTATCAAACAAAAGAAAGAATTTTGGGCACGTTTAGGTCTTCATACAACCAAATGACCACAAATAACGATCAATTTAATAATCTTTCTGCTAATAAGTTTTGTAAAATAAACGAAAAGGTTATGAGTCAAACTTTTGATTATGAAGATGTTGCTATTGCTAGAGGTACCTTAATAACTCAAATTGATGCTTTGACCAAAAATGGGAAGATAGACAATATTAGTCTAAAATCATTTAATGCAAAAGAAGATGTTTCTGGTATTGTTTTTAAGATAAAAAACAAGAACACGGACAATGGATTTATTACAGTAGTTATAGATAAACAAGGGAATATATTGGTTACTGGTATTCAGCCTACTGCAGGTGGTTCTAGTACAACTAACAAATCAAAACTCAATAAATCAAAATCTAATCATCAATCACCTGAACCAATTAGTGGAGGAGGAGGTGTTACGAGTAACGGTCCAGTCCAAGAAAATCTACCAGGCAATTCATCGGGAAATAGCACCGGTACTTCTAATACAGGAAACCAAAAGGAGTCAACAACTGGAACAGGCTCAACACCAAGTGGTGGTAGAACTACTACTACAACTAAACCCCCAACAACTACCGTACCTAAGTCTCCGCCAACTACCACAATACCTCCGACAACTACTACAACATCACCAACCAAAAAGAACCCAGATCCTAATCCAGGGGGATGTACAGATCCCTTTGATCCTACGTGTCAAGGAACTTAAAATAAGGAGAATATATGAATTTATTTAATAAGATTATAACAATTATAAGTGGAACATTATTGTTTTCCTTAATTAGCCTAATTGGATCGACAGGCAATGTTAGTGCTGCTTGTTTATATCAATATAGTTCAAATGGTTTTAATACTTCCTCAACTCCTGTTTTTAACTCGATATGTGGGGTACCAGAGGGAATAGGTAACGAGAATAATTTTGTCAGAATTAGACCAGATGTTAGTGGTAATGACGAAAATAATCAAAATAATCCAAATTATACAATAGGTACTCTAACTTCTGTATGTAATGGTGGTTCAAAATACGATATTTGGAACTATGTCCACAACAATGCATCTCAAAATGATAATCCTGATGTAGGAAGTGGATCGGCTGTTGCTCTAAATACTGCTATAAATATGACTGCGCCAATTGGTACTGTGTCTAATTCATTCAATTTTGGTGCAACGGTTAGTGCTTCAAATGCAACTAGTGTAACAGACAGTGCAGTATTAAATTGTGGCAATAAACAGGTTAAATTAAGTTTGGTACCTGGATCAATCCATATTTATAGTGAACCTTATGGTGGTTGGCAAAATCTTCCAAACAACAGTTTAAATAGCTCAACTCCTTTAGGAAGTACTAATGCTGGATTGGCAAGTATGGGTTCGGGCAATGTGTGGGGATGTTGGAATTATAGAATTGTAATAGTTTATCAGGTTGAGGTTAACACCTATCAACCAGCAGTTCTAATGCCTACATGTAATTTGATAAGTCTAGAAAATGATAATGGGGTAGCTAGAATTGACTCAATTTCTTATACTGCAAATAGTGCAACAGTAACTGGTTACATTGTTGATATAGTAAACGGGTCTAATGTAGTGGCAGATAATTTAACAACTAATCAGCTACCATTTAGTTATAATATGACTTCAGGGAATACATATACATTCAAGGTCTATGTAGTGTCTAGTCTAGGAAATGTAACTAGCCCAGGATGTACGGGTACACTTACTGCTCAAGTGATAAGTCGTCCACCTACTCCTACTCCACCTACTCCTACTCCACCTAAACAATTAGTTAATACGGGTCCTGGAAGTTTTATAGGGCTATTTGTAGGGGTTACAATTTTGGGTGCAGTAATCCATAACTTCATAATGAGAAAAAAGGTTACTAAAAATAACTAAAAATATAAGCTGTGGATAAAGGTATAGCAATTTTATCTGAAGTATGCTAGCTTAGTAAGTAGATTCTT